>CALEWY010000024.1 GCA_937925335.1 uncultured Acidimicrobiales bacterium | reverse complement strand
AACGACATCGCCATCGAAGAGACCACGACGGACTCGTTCAACACGACCGAGACCGACATCGATGAGACCAACACCCAGGTCTTCGTCGAGAACGACGAGAGCATCAACAACTCGTTCACCGATGACGATGGGCTCGACGTCGATGCTCACGTCGAGCTTGAGAGCACCGACGTTGACGTCGACCACGGCTCGATCGACGACGCCATCATCGACTGATGAGGACCGGCTGAGGCACAACTCGGCTTGATCACACCCAAACTCGGGAACCGCAGACCCACCTTCATCCCCTGGATGGAGGTGGGTTTGGTGATTTTGGCCCATTCTGTGCCGTTCGTTCGGCAGGAGTTACGGCCATCCCCTAACGTTCCCTATGGGGACCCGGGGTGTCCCCGATGGTGGGAAGGCAGACCTGTCTTAGGTTTGTCTTCACAAGCAACCACACACCGAACACACACCACCCCATCTATGGAGGGAACAAGAAAATGAACGACGGCAACCACCTTCTCGGCAACTTGCTCGGACGCCTTATGAGCGATGAGTCCGCTGCTGCGGACTACTCACAAGGCCCGGCCAGCTGGCTTGCAGACGAGATCGGCGACACCGACATCAGCCAGGTGCAGATGGGGTCCGTGATCAGTGACACGGCCAACTCGCTCAACATTGACCAGAGCGTCACCGAGACCTGGATTCAGCAGGTCGCCCCTGCGGCTCCTGCCGCTGCAGCCGGCGCTCCCGCTGCTGCTGCTCCAGCCGCTGCAGCTCCTGCTGCTGCCCCCGCTGCTGCCGCCCCCGTCACACTCTCGACGGTTGAGCAGAACTTCAACAGCGTCCTGACCGAGGTGCACGGTGGCAACACCGAGATCACCGAGAACATCGTCAACAACGGCACGAGCTTCGACATTGACGTCGATGGCGACGTCGGTGGTGGCGATGGCTACTTCGACGACGGTGGCGAGGTCGACATCCACATCGACAACGACGTGACCAACGCCAACGCTCTCGGCGACGGCTCTGTCGCTGCTGGCGGCAACGTCGCCGGTGCAGCGACCGGAGAAGGTGCCATCGCAGTTGGCGGCAACGCCCACGGCGTGCAGGCCAACTCGGGTGACGGTGCTGTTCAAATCGACGGCGCCAACCAGGGCGCTGTGAACACCGGTGTCAACACCGGAATCATCGCCGACGGAAACGTCACCGACGCCAACATCGGCGACGGAAACACCACCGTCGACCACGCAGAGAACGTCGTCTCCGGCGACAACAACGTTGTGACCGACGTTGAGGGTTTCGGAAACACCGTTGGAGACGGCAACGTTGCAGTCGACACCGGCGGCTTCGGCTACGGCGGCGGCGGCGATGCAGTCGTTGGTGACGGAAACGCCACCATCCAGGGTTCGAGCGATGTCAACGCTGGCTTCGGCTCGGGCGATGTCACCGACCTCTCCGGCGCCAACATCAGCGGCTCCAACGTCGCTCTCGGCGACCAGAGCACCATCCAGGACAACGACGTGGCGATCACCGAGACCACCGAGGGATCGTTCAACACCGACACCTACACCGAAGACGTCGACATCGACGTCGTGCAGGTTCACAACGACGAGAGCATCAACAACTCGTTCACCGATGACGACGGGCTCGACATCGATGCCCACGTCGAGCTCGAGAGCACCGACGTTGACGTCGATCACGGCTCGATCTCTGACGCAATCATCGACTGATCATCTCGATCGACCGGAGACGGTTGATCGCTAGGAAAACGCCAAGATGGGTCCCGGCTTCGGCCGGGGCCCCTTTTGCCGTTTCACGAGTCGTGGCTTGTCAGGGCGTGCGTGATGACTCGAGCGATCGCTCCGAGCGACCGTTCATCACGTTGGCCAGATGAGCAGCGACCCGGATGCGTGGCGACACGCGGTGAGATGACAAGGTCGGGCGAACCGACCACGGCTACTGTCTGAACGACTTCGAACAACTCCGATGGGGAGAGAACTCTCGATGAGCACGAGTGCGGTGAACGATGACGTTCGCGCTTGCCTTGAACTCGGCGTGCAAGCTGCCGAGGCATATAAGCGTCCCGACCTGGGTGACCGACTCCACCACCTCGTGGGCCAAGTCGGCGACCCCGATGTGCAAGTCGTGGTCGTTGGTGAGTTCAAGCAGGGAAAGAGCTCGCTGATCAATGCGTTGGTGAACGCCAAGATCTGCCCGGTCGATGACGACATCGCGACCGCGGTTCCCACCGTGCTTCGCCACGGCGAAGAGAAGCAGGCCTGGGCGGTTGTGTCGCCCGTGACCGATGGTGCACCGCCTCCCGAGGGGAGCGAAGAACGCCGAGCGATTCCGTTCGATCAAGTCCCCGCCTACGCAACTGAACTCGGTGGCGTCGACCACACGCTCCACATCAAGGGAGTTGAGATCGAGCTGCCGCGGAAGCTGTTGTCCGAGGGTCTCGTCCTCGTCGACACGCCAGGAGTTGGCGGCTTGGGATCGGCTCACGCAACCGCTGCGCTCGGCGCTCTTTCGGTTGCCGATGCTGCGCTGTTCGTGAGTGATGCGTCGCAGGAATACACACGAGCCGAGATGGACTTTCTCGCTCAAGCGCAGGATCTGTGTTCGACCGTCGTCTGCATCATGACGAAGACCGACTTCTATCCGGCGTGGCGTCGGGTGCTCGAGATCAACACCGGCCACCTCAACCGGCTCGGGTTCAACATCCCGATCCTGCCGGTCTCGTCGATGCTCCGAGCCGAAGCGGTTCGACGCAACGACCGTGAGCTCAACCGAGAGTCTGGCTTTCCCGAACTCGTCCGCTCCCTGACCGGCGAAATCGTCGCTGGCGCCAACGCTCGCGAGCGTGAACGGGCGAAGATCACCATCGTCAACGTGTGTGACCAGCTCTCTGGTCAGTTTGAAGCCGAGCTCGCCGCGTTGAACGATCCGGAGCGAGCAAACGAACTCCTCGAGCGCCTCGAAGAAGCCAAGCGCAAGTCCGACACGCTTCGTAGCCAAGTGGCCAAGTGGAGCACGACGCTCAATGATGGCGTTGGCGACCTGACGAGCGACATCGAATTCGACTTCCGTCAGCGCATGCGCTCGATCACCCAAGAGGGCGATGCGGCGATCGAGAACTCTGATCCACTCGATACGTGGGCCGAGTTTGAGCCTTGGCTCGTCAACCGGGTGTCTCACGAGGTGGTCTCGAACTATCGCTACATGACCGAACGCGCATCGGCGCTCAGCGCCGATGTTGGGACACACTTTGGCGGCGATGAATTGCTCGAGGATCTCGAGATTCACAACCCCACGAGCGTGCTGGAAGGTGTGTCCGTCGAACCGTCCATGGATCTCACCGAGACGACCGCAGGGAAGAAGGGCCTCACGGTCCTCAAGGGTTCGTACTCGGGCATGTTGATGTTCGGTGTGCTTGGCGGCATGGTCGCCGTCGCAGCGCCGGTGCTTCCGTTCGTGGCCCCGGCTGTTGGAGCGATGATGGGTCGCGGTGCGCTGAAGGACGAGAAGGTTCGTCAGATCGCCAAACGTCGCGCCGAGGCTCGGAACTCGATGCGTCGCTACTGCGACGAGGTCAGCTTCCAGGTCACCAAGGACAGCCGCGACACCATGCGTCGCGTGCAACGCCAATTGCGAGATCACTACAGCACTCGCGCAGAAGAGCTTCACAAGTCGACGACCGAGAACCTGAAGGCTGCCCAAGAGGCGGCGAAGGTTGGAGTTGCCGAGAAGGCTGGACGCTTGCGCGATATCGAGGCTGAGCTTGGTCGAATTCGTGGCCTCCGAACTCGCGCTGCTGAGCTACCGGCGATCTCGCCAACCGCTCAAGCCGCCGCCCAGCCCGCAGCCGCTGCTGCAGGTGGAAGCGGAGCATGAGCCTCGTCGACCAAGCGCGCGCCGTTCTTCTCGACGCTCAAACGGCCTTCGCCGGCACGGATGCTTCGGCGCTCGACGAGGCGCTGAAACGTCTTGACGGTCCGCTGCGAGTTGCCATCGCCGGCAAGGTGAAGGCCGGGAAATCCACCTTGCTGAACGCACTCGTCGGTGAGCGCCTCGCTCCAACCGACACGGGCGAGTGCACGAAGATCGTCACCTGGTACCAAGACGGGCACACCTATCAGGTGCTCGTTCATCCTCGTGATGGCTCCGATGCGGTGCAGGCCCGTTTCCACCGCGACGAGGGCGCCATCGAGGTCGATCTCGCTGGGCTCGACTCCGATCATGTCGATCGCATCGATGTGACTTGGCCATCGAGTGGTCTTCGCAAGCTGACGCTGATCGATACGCCAGGTGTCGATTCGCTGAGTGAAGGCATCGCAACGAAGGCGTTCGAGTTCTTGGACCCTGAAGACAACGACACCCCGGCCGATGCCGTGCTCTACCTGATGAAGCACATTCACTCGTCGGACCTTCGTTTGCTCGAAGCGTTCCACGATGACTCGGTGTCGCAGCCAAACCCGGTTAACGCCGTTGCGGTGTTGTCTCGAGCTGACGAGATCGGTGCCGGTCGCCTCGACTCGATGGCATCGGCCCGTCGAATCGCCAAGCGGTATGGCCAAGACGGCCGGATGAAGCGCCTCGTGCAGGTGGTTGTTCCCGTCGCCGGTCTGCTGGCCGAGACGGGTGAAACTCTCACCGAGTGGGAGTTCAAGGCACTGCGCGAGCTCGGCAATGCCCCGGCGAAAGAGCTCGAGCCCTACCTGCTTTCGGCCGACCGTTTCGTCGAAGCCCGCCCCGAGACGCCGTTGACGTCACTTGAGCGTGAGCAGCTGCTTGGCCGCTTCGGCCTGTTCGGCATTCGCCTTTCGCTTGCGCTGCTTCGTCGCAACGTTGTGGATTCATCGGTGGAGCTCGCCGACGAGTTGGTCAGCCGTTCCGGCTTGGTCGAGCTGCAGACGCTGTTGACCACATTGTTCGTCGATCGAGCCGACGTTTTGAAGGCTCGCTCGGCGCTGCTCGCCGTCGAGCGCATGTGTAACGAACACGGCGAGGTGCCCGAGAGCAGCGAACTGTTGCTCACGATCGAGCGGATCATGGCTGGCGCCCACCCGTTCAACGAGTTGTCGACGCTCGCTGCGGTCCGCAGTGGTTGGATCAAGGCGAAGGAAGCCGATCTCGCCGACCTCGAACGTGTGCTCGGAGCGTCGGGCACCGCACCGTGGCAGCGACTTGGCATCGACGAGTCAACACCTCCCGATGGGATCACGAGTGCAGCGATCGAACAGCTCGGCCGCTGGCAGCGTCTTGCTGAGAACCCCTTTACGACGCACGATCTCGTTACGTCATCCCGAGTGGTGATCCGCACCCTCGAAGAGATGATCACCAGCGCCACCACCCCGGCGAACTCCTAACCGCCACACCAGGTCAGCGGTCGCGACCGTCCAGACCAGGTCGGGTAGCGACGGTCCAGACCAAGAAGCGACCGTTCAGGCCAGGTCGGTAGCGACGGTCCAGACCAAGAGGCGACCCATTCAGGCCAGGTCGGGTAGCGACCAAGCCAGGTGGCGTAGCCCAGCGCTCGTTCAACGTAGGCACCTTTGTGCGCGAACGTGCGACCTGCCGCACCTCTGAGGCGCGGCAGGTGCCGATTTCGCCCACTCATCCCGGGGAAATCGCGGAAACCCACTATCTACGCAACGTTCCCTCGGGCGCGCCCCCAATCCAACCTGCCACACCTCTGAGGAAACAGCTGTCTCGCAAACCTGCAACACCTCAGAGGTAGATGAGGGTTGCAAGCCGCTTGTGGACCTGCCGGACCTGAGAGGCCGATGAGGGTCAGCGGTTGCAGAGGTGATCAGGGGCAGCGGTTGAGGCGGGCCCTGTGTTGCCGGATCGCTGTTTAGTCGAAGTCGAGATCGAGATCGAGTGGATCGGCTTCGGGGTCGTCTCCATCGCTGAAATCGACGGAGAAGAGATCGCCGGAGGTGTCGACGGCATCATCGAGAGCGCTGTCCCCGAAGGCGGCGTCGAAGCCGTCATCGAACGGTTCTTCGTCGATGACCGGTGTGGTCGAATCGAGAGCGACGTCATCGAGTGGCGATGCTGCGAGGTCGGCTGCGGTATCGAGTGCCTGATCGACCTCGCCCTCGCCGACGCCGAAGCCGCCATCAAGGCCATCATCAAGGTCGTCGGCGCCCGTTAGCGCTGCGTCGACAGCATCATCAACAGGGGCTTCATCCAGTGAGGTGTCACCCGCTGGAGCGCCGTCCATCGCGGCATCGAAGTCGGCCGGAAGATCGACGTCTTCAACGTTCACGAACGCTGATGGATCTGGGTCGACAGCCTGAAACAGGGCGAATGCGTCGTCGGGCGCCTCGTGCTCGGTCGCAGGGAGGTCCGTTTCCTCGAACGGCACGGCGCTCATTCGAGTCGTGATCGGTGCCAATGCGTCAGCCTCAGGAAGTGAGGAAGTGTCGGAGAAGTGCACCAACGCTGTGCCGAATGCTTCGGGAGCAACGTCGCCGAAACCGGCCTCCGCAAGAGCTGCTGAGGGGTCGGATCCCTCTCCGCCGTTGGCTAGGAGGGAAGAGATGGTCTCTCGAAGTGTCACGTCTGTGAGGGTAGATCGGACTGGACGTGGGGTCTATCGGGGACTTCCCCCTGTTTCGTGGGGGATTGGCCAAACCTCGGTGCGAGACACAAATCCAATGTTCTCGTAACACGATCCCCGCCGACGGGTGTCGTTCACGCCCGCAGCGTATGCTGTGGCGCTGATCACGAGGGAGTCAGAATAACTGTGAGTTACCACATCGGTATTGATCTCGGCACGACCTATACGGCGGCCGCAGTTCATCGAGAAGGCCGCGCGCAGATCTTCTCCCTTGGTGGTCGGGCAGCGTCGATTCCGTCCGTTGTCCTCCTCCGCGAAGACGAGACTGTTCTCACCGGTGAAGCGGCCGTTCGCCGTGCGATCACCGAACCAGAGCGAGTTGCTCGAGAGTTCAAGCGGCGCCTCGGCGATACGACCCCAATCATCGTCGGTGGAACTCCCTACTCGGCCGAAGCCCTGATGGGCCGGCTGTTGAAGTCGGTGCTCGAAGAGGTCGAGAAGCGTGAAGGCTCCGCACCCGATCGCATCGCTATCTCCCACCCTGCCAACTGGGGCCAATTCAAGATCGACCTCCTCGAACAGGCCGTGCGTATCGCCGGCATCGAGTCCGAACGGGTCAGCTACCTGACCGAGCCTGAAGCGGCTGCGATCTCCTATGCGTCACAAGAACGCGTCGAGCCCGGCGAGGTCGTCGCCGTCTACGACCTTGGCGGAGGCACATTCGACGCTGCTGTTCTCCGACGGACCGATGTTGGTTTCGAGATCATCGGCAAACCCGAGGGTATTGAGCGCCTCGGCGGCATCGACTTCGACGCAGCGGTCTTCGCGCACGTCGTTCGGGCGCTTGACGGAGCGATCGAACAGCTCGACCCCGATGACCCCGCTGCACAATCTGGGGTCGCTCGACTTCGCGCTGACTGTGTTGAGGCGAAAGAAGCGTTGTCGTCCGACACCGATGCAACCGTGCCGGTGTTGCTGCCAAACATCCAGACCGACGTCCGGATCACCCGACGTGAATTCGAGACACTGATTCGCCCCTCGCTTGTCGACAGCATCGAAGCGATGCGCCGTGCGCTTTCATCGGCCGGTGTCGAGCCGTCCGAGGTGAGCCGAGTGCTGCTCGTCGGTGGTTCGAGCCGCGTGCCCCTGATCTCTCAGCTCGTTTCCTCCGAGCTCGGCCGCCCTGTGGCCGTCGACGCCCACCCGAAGCATGCTGTTGCCCTCGGAGCAGCTTTTGCTGCGACCGGATTCGGACCGGATGCAGCCCTTGGCGGCGCAGCCGGAGCATCGGGTGCTGCGGTTGCTCCTACCGAACCAGCACCGGCCGCGGCGCCCCCATCACAGCCAGCTCCTATCGCTTCAACACCACCTCCCGCCGCAGCTCCCAAGGTCGAAGCGGCACCTCCTGCGGCACCGGCACAGCCAGCCCCTAAGCCGGCCCCAGCTCCAACGCCAGCGCCCACACCGCCTCCGTCTGGCGGCACCCCCACCTCACCGCCGGTGCCAGCAACCGCACCGCGTCCGAAACCTCAAGAGCCCGAGCCGGCACCCGCTTCGGCGGTTCCCCCTCGCCTCACCCAACCGGTTGCAGCCACGCCGCCGCCGGCCGAGCCCGCGCAGGAGACACCGGCTGCGAAACGCCCGGATCCACCGGCTGGTGCGACCGCCGCGCCTCCAGCTGGCTCGACGCCTCCCGCCAACGAAGGCTCGGGCCCTCCGCCAGGAATGACGGATGGACCGAGCGGCGGCAAGCGAGGCGTGTTGATCGCTGCCCTCGTCGGTCTGCTCGCCGTTGCCGGCATCGTTGGTTTCCTCGTGCTCTCGAACGGTGACGGTGAAACGGCCGCTGGTGAAACAGGAACGACCGTCGCCGACGAGGCTGATGATGGCGACACCGACGCGCCGACCACGACGGTCGAAGGCGAGACCGCCACGACGGTCGAAGACGCCACCACAACAACCGAAGTGGTGCTCGATGACGCCGACATTCGAACCGAGGTGCTCGAAGCGATCTCCTTCGCTGGCGGCCCGCTCGAGGTAGAGGTCGTCGATGGTTCGACGACTATCACGGGCACCGTGTTCGACGAGACGCTCGAGGCCGACGCGATCGCGGCGGCTGAAGGCGTCGCCGGCGTGACCGATGTCGTCGACAACATCGATCCGCTCGCCGAGGAGTTCCGATGCACGGACGAGATCATGGCGAGAGATCGCTGGGTCTGTATCACTGACGCATCGTTCGACGGCACGACCGTCACCGCATCTCTCATCGCTTCTGAGGGAACTCCGTGGTCGACGAACGGCGGGTTCCACTTCCACGTGTTCGCTGGCAACGTCGACCCAGAGACCGCAGGCGTCGCAGGCAACGGCATCGCAAGCGGTGGAGGCTCCTGGCAAGTCTGGGATCAGCTCCCAGAGTTCACCGGGTCGCCCGGCCAGATCGGTGGCGACGCCGATATCGAATCGATCTGCATTCGAGTCGCAACCGATGGACACGGCTTGGACTCACTCGATTCCGGAAACTGCTGGCCGGTGGAGCGCCCCGAGGGCTGATCCTCTCGATTCGGCTCTGAAACAAGGCTTCAGGTGGTCGACCAAATCAGCCGATAACTCATCTCGTGGCTGAGATGATGCTGACGGAGTCGCCGTCAACGAGTGCGGCGGATCCGATGGGTCCGACCGTTGCCATCATTGGAGTCGTGGCGTTGACGATCATCAACGCGGCCCTCGGCGCCGGTGCCGGACTGGCCTTTGGTTTGAGCGCTCTGACGCTCATCGTTGCTGCATCGTCGTTCGCTCAAAACTCAGCTCCGTGTGACCGGTTGGTCGAAGGCGTGGTCGTCGACCACCGCCGTCGGCTCTCGAGCAAGCAGTCCGGTGGCCTCCGTGAGATGTTCTACGACATCATCGAGTTCAGCGATGGTGGTGAGCACTACCGGTTCACGTCGAGGAGCGGGTCTCGTCAGCGAAGCCCTGTCGGGTCAGCGGTTTCTGTTTCGTTCATCCCGAGTGCCCGCCCGAAGGCGCTGATCGCCACGGACGATGAGCCGTGGAACCCAGCATTCATTGCGATTCCCGGCTCGATCCTCATCGCTGCGCTCATGGTCCTCGCCGGCTGGTTCTCGATCGTCCCAGTCGCTGCTGCCGTTGTAACAGTCATTCGATTCAAAGAGGATGTGCCGCTCTACGCAGCGTCGAATGCCGAGCAACTGTCAGCGTCGGACGTGGTCTGAGCGAATCGCTCGCTATCTCACTCCTCGACCGTTTCTGCCGATGGGTACCCATGGCCTTCTTCGTCGTGACGCGCCCTGGGGCGGTGTGATCGTCTGATGCGCGCACGTCGGCTTCCCGCCGAGGCCACACGGTCAGCGGTCACCGTCATCGATTCGGCGGTTTCGTCTGCGTCGAACTTCGTGCTCAGCGTTGCGGTCGCCAACCGAGTGAGCACCGAGGACTACGCCCGCTACGCCCTTGCATTCGCACTCTTCGTGTTCGGCTACGGAATCTGGCGGGCCTACTCATCAGAGTCGTTCCTGCTCGCAGAGCACAAGATGAACATCCCTGTCGGTCGAGTGATCTCATCGAGTTCGATGGTGGGCCTCGTCGTGCTCGTCGTCGGCCTCGGAGCGACCGCCCTGGTCGACGACACGACTGCGCCGATCATGCTTGCCTTCGCCGTCTCGATGCCGTTTCTGGCTGCCCACGACGGTGTTCGCTACGGCCTGATCGGGCGAGGGCAACCACACCGCGCCCTTCTGCTTGATCTCGGTTGGCTCGCGCTCATGCCGATCGGCTTTGTTCTCGCAGACCAGACGGCTCACGTGGTGCTCGGTTGGAGCGCCGCAAGCCTTCCCTCGCTCGTCGTTGGGTGGTTCATGCTCGGTCGCCCGCGGTTGGATGGCGGGCTGGAGTGGCTTCGCCTCAACAAGTCTGAGGGCACTCGGTTTGCAGCGGAATTCGTGCTCTTTACCGGCTCGCTGCAGTTCGTGCTCTTGGCCGTCGGCCTCACCTCTGGCCTCGACGAAATGGGTGCGTACCGCGGCGCCGCAGTTCTGGTCGGGCCGCCGATGGTTGTCATGGCGGGCTTGGTCACGGTGGCGTTGGCCGCCGGACGTGGCGATATCGATCCGAGAGCTGTCCGCACTCGTCTCCTGACCCTCAGCGCTGTTGGTGCTGTCGCAGGCGTCGGGCTCGCCGGTGCTTTGGCGTTAACTCCAAACGTGATTGGCGAGTTGCTGCTTGGAGTGTCGTGGGCAACAAGTCGCGATGCGGCCATCCCACTCGCCCTCTCGGTGAGCGGTGTCGCCGTAGTCAGCGTCGCGTCGGCGATCTTCCGAGTCATCGGCGATTCGAAGAGCGGATTCCGCTATCGAGTCGGCTCGCTCATCGCCATGTCGCTCGCCGGAACCATTGGGTCGATCTTTGGTGGAGCAACCGGAGCCGGCACCTTCATGGCGATCGCCGGAGCCCTCGGCTCTGTGATCACGATTGCCGCACTCCTCCGTGCCATCGACGAACTCCCTCATCTGCCTGCCGTTCCAGCCGATCGGATGACAGAACCGGCGCAATCAGAACGAGCGCATTCGGACACACCTGAAGGATTGAGCGCATGACAACAACAACGCTTCCACCGCTGGCATTCGGCACCTGGATGCGCCACGACATCGTCATGGCTCATATCGACGACATCGCGCCGACATCCATCGTTGAGCTTGGGATTGGCAAAGGTGCGATGAGCGCTCGGATGTCGTCGAAGGTAGATCGTTTCGTCGGTGTCGAACCCGATCCAGAATCACGAGAGATCGCCGCCGCAGTTGTCGAAAGCGGCGAAGTCATTGGCTCGCTCGATGAGCTCGACGACGAATCGTTCGACTTGCTCTGTGCGTTCGAGGTGCTCGAGCACATCGAAGACGACCGAACCGCTCTCATGGAGTGGCTCCGGGTGGTGCAGCCCGGTGGTTATGTGATGGTGTCGGTTCCTGCGTTCCAGAGCCGTTTTGGTCCGTTCGACGACGCCGTTGGTCACTACCGCCGGTATGACCCGGAACATCTTCAGGCGTTGCTCACCGACTGCGGCCTTCGGCTCGAATCGATGTCGGTGAACGGTGCCCCGATGGGCTTTGCGAGCGAGTTTGTCAAGAATCGCATGGCTCGTCGCTGGAACGACGATGCCGAGCGTTCGAAGGAAGACCGGTCGCTGGCGAGTGGTCGTGTTGTCCAGCCATCGGGCCAGGGCAAGCTGATCGAATACGGATCGCTCCCGTTTCGCCACATTCAGAAGCTCTTTCCGAACAGCGGCACTGGTCTTCTTGCGTTGGCTCAAAAGGCTGAATAGCTGAAACTGGCTCTTTGGCGGGCTCGACTGGCAGGATGTTCGCCGTGTCCGTACCCCTCATTCAGCCAACGTTTGTTCCCTCGACCGAGGGTGTTCAGGTCGCCACATATGACCTCGGCGGTCCGGCTGATGCAACGGCCGACACGCCGATCATCTTCTTCAGCCACGCCACCGGCTTTTGTGGTGGCGTCTGGATTCCGCTGGCTCGGCAACTGACCGATCGCTACCGGTGCATTGCGTTTGACCTGCGAGGCCACGGCCAAACCGACCTGCCAGACGGCGTGTCGCTCGACTGGTGGGGGATCGGGGAAGACGTCTCTGCAGTGGTCAAGTCCGTCGACGCGACCGGGCCTCGGTATGCCGCCGGCCATTCGATGGGTGGTTGTGCGATCGCCATTGCCGAGCTCGACAACCCAGGGACCTTCACGAAGATGTGGGCCTTTGAGCCGATCTTGTTCCCCATCAGTGAAGAGTCGATGGCGCAAGGACGGGGAGGCCGTGGCAACCAGCCTGAACCGCACGAGTCGTTCATGGTTGAGATGGCGCTCAAGCGTCGTGACACGTTCGACTCGGCAGACGTTGTCTTCGAGCGTTACGCCAGCCGGCCTCCCTTCTCGCTCATCGATCAAGACGCGCTTCGGGCCTATGTCGACTACGGCTTTCGCGAGCTTGAGGACGGTTCGGTCACGCTTCGATGCAGGCCAGCGAACGAAGCGCAGGTGTTCTCGAACGCCCTGTGTGGAGCGTTCGAACGTCTTGGCGAACTCACGATTCCGTATCTCGTCGCGGGGAGCGGTGATGGCGAAGCACCCGCGGAAATGGCGAGCAAGGCAGCCGAGGCGTACGACAACATCTCCTTTGCGTACTACGACGACTTGAATCACTTCGGCCCACTGCAAGACCCGATCGGCCTGGCGGCGGACGTCGATACCTGGTTCACGAGCTGAGTTCGACGCCTCGGTTCAAGGGTTGAGTTCAACGACTCGGTTCAAGCGCTGAGTTCATCGACTGAGTTCGAAGGCGGCGCGACGGCTGCGTTCGTGGACTGGGCCGAAGCGCTGAGTTCAGACGCTGGGCTCGACGAGTTGCCTTCGCGAGTTAGTCCGTCGGTTCGACGGCGTTGGCGGTATCGATGACGACCCGCTCATCAGGCTGCACCGACAACACCGTCTCGACGTAGTTCTGCGTCGCGACTTCGAGGCCAACGTCGTTGCCTGCCTTCTCCGAAAGGAACCACAGATGGTCGAGCACCTGGTGGTAGATCTCGGCATCGACGAGCTTGCCCCGAAGCCCTTCCGGCACTGACGCGATCGTCGGTTCGTAGTTCTCGGTCAGCCAGCGGTAGGCCACGACGGCCTCGGGCATCTCCCTGCCTGCCTCTCGCGAGGCCCACGCTCCGAACGAACGCATCGCTGACAACAGACGGCGCGCTTGGTTCTCCTCCGCATCGATTCCAGTCAGTTGTTCGAGCTGGCGGCGATGGTGCCCCTCCTCAACGATGCGCGGTCGGAACATCACTCGCGAGCCGTTATCGCGCTCAACGATTTCGACTTCGCCGGTGTCGAAACCAAGGTCATTGAGTCGCCGGAGTCGCTCTCGAATTCGCCACAACTCGTCAGGATTGAGTTCGTCGGTGCCGGTGAGTTCGTTCCACAGCGCGTCGTAGCGAATCTGGAGCCGCTCGACGACCTCGATCGGATCGGTGGCTGGATCGAGCTTGCCCATCGCCTCGAGCTCGAAAAGACCGCCCACGATGTTCTCGGTCGCGATCGTGAGGTCGTGTTGGCGCTGCCCATCCGAGAGTCGATTGTGAAGCTCACCAGTCTCAACGTCGACGATGTAGGCGATCAGCGCCCCGGCATCACGGCGGAACAGCGCGTTGCCGAGTGAACAGTCGCCCCAATAGAAACCGATGAGGTGGATTCGGGCGAGCAGGATTGCCAGTGCGTCGACGAGGCGATCGTGCAGCTGAGCGTCGCCGCTCTGGCCGGCGAAGAGGTGCAGGTAGGGAAGTGAATACGTGAGGTGGCGAGTGATGAGCACCGCATCGAGTTCGTTGCCGTCCTCGTCGGTTCGTTGATCCGCAACACCGACGAGATCGACGACCGGCAAGCCCACCTCCTTGAGGTGTTCGAGCAGTCGGTACTCGCGGTGGGCAAGTTCGGCGGAGATCTCCTTGCACGCAAAGAACGAACTCTCGTGTTCGATGAATCGAACGACGTGGCGATGACGTCCGCGAGGCAGGCGGACCGCAAGCTCGTCGGGCCATGCCTCCAACGGGGTCGACCAGGGCAGCCGAAGGAAGTCTGGCTCGGGCGTCGTCGAGGTCTTGAGCGTGAGTGCAACCACGACGCCGAAGCTATCTCTGGTGTCACCACGTCGCGGGCGTGACTCTTGCCCGAACGGCCGACCGAGCACAACAGCCGCTCGCTTCATCCATCCTGGCCATGGCACTACCGTGACCGGATGATCACCACCTTGCCCGATGCCGATGGCGTCATCGATCCCGAGCCGTTTGCCGGACCGGATCACCCGATCCGCAAGGTCACGCGCCAGGTGGCCTTCGACGGTGGCTCAGCGTGGACGGGGGAGCGGGCAGACAAGATGTCCGAACTGTTCGACTCGATGGCATCGGGCTGGTCGGAGGATCACGTCGATCCGCTCAAGGCAGCTCCCGTTGCTGATGCGCTCGATCGTGGCGGCGTCGAGTCGTGCGAACGATGGCTCGAGGTCGGCTCAGGAACCGGTGCTGGAGCGATGGTGCTCGACGGCCGCGTTCCCTCCTTGACCTGCTGTGATCTGGCTCGCGAGATGCTTCGTTATGCCCCGCCTGAGTTGGCGCCTCGAGTGCAGGCCGACGCGTCGATGCTCCCGTTTGCCACGGGCGGCTTCGATGCCGTGTTGATGATCAACATGTTGCTGTTCCCCAGCGAGGTGGACCGGATGTTGGCGCCAGGAGGAAAGCTCGTCTGGGTCAACACACTCGGCGACCAGACGCCGATCCACCTTCCGGCAGCCGACGTTGCCGAGGCCCTGCCGGGGAAGTGGACGGGAGTATCGGCGAGAGCTGGCCAAGGGTTTTGGGCGGTTCTGGAGCGTGCCTCGTAGGCCAAGGCGATGGCTTTGCAATTGGCTGAAGCGAGGCTTCCAAAGAAACTTCCCGTCGTGTGAACCACCTCACAGAAGAAACGCCAGAGGTGCTTCATCGTGTCCCTTGTCGTTGCGAACTCGTCGCAGCGAAACAACACAAAGGACAGACCGATGACCACGAAGCGCACCACCGAAGCCAACAAGATCACCACCATCGCCCGCCGAGTCGCCATCGGAGCGGGACTCGCACTTGCCCTCGCCGCATGCTCGGTGAACCCCAACGCAACCGAAACCGCCGCTGGCCCCGAGGTGGCAACCGCCCCCGGAATCGACACCACCACCGTCGAGCAGGGCCTGCAATCAATCGCCAACAGCCAGAACCGTGAGGTTCCCGCACCCGCTCAGAACGGCGGCGAAACCCAGAATGCCGGAATGACCGAAAACAGCCCGGCTCCCGCACCGAAGCCCGCACCGAAGCCTGCACCGAAGCCCGTCACGCCGCTCGCTTGCGAAGACCACGAGCGTCCGCTTGAGCTGTTCGTCTCGGCCGTGTCTGACCTCAACGTCCGTCAAGGTCCAGGAACCTCCAACGCTGCGATCGATCACATCAAGGCCTACGAGCTGCGAGAGATTGCTTTCGGAGCAGACTTCGGTGGCTGCGCCTTCGTGCCCGGCTCCGGTGTGTGGTGGGCCGTGTGGAGCGCTGACTACTCCACCGTCGGATGGTCACACGCCAACTACCTCGTCGAGCTGGCGGACTTCCACGGTGAAGAGGTCGACGTGCACGTCGACTGCGCCATCATCGGTGACGGCTCGTGTATCGGAGTCACCCGAACCTTCAACGGTGGTGTTGATCTCGTCGTCGACTTCGTGAGCGATGACCAAATCGCTTGGGCCCAGGTCGGCTGTGTCTACCAGGGCAGCCTCGACTCCTGTGAAGTTCTCGCAGCCATCGGCTTCGGCGAGAACAACTTCGGTCTCGGAACCACCATCAGCGGCGCTTCGTTTGAAACCCTCGACGCCACCTGCACCGACTTCAACACCACGAACGGTGTCGAAGCCCTCTACTGCAACGAGCTTCTCCTTCAGGGCGGGACGGGCGACTGAGTCGAACGCACACGATGAGCATCGCTCTCACCCGAGAAAACAGTCCACAGACTTCTTCGCAGCGAGCAAGCCTCGCCAACCACATCAGCCAGCCACCGCAGCGCCACGACCAGTCGGTCGAGGCGCTGTTGTGGTTTTTGGCCTCAGACGATCGGGACGGCTCGTGGGCATCTGTCGGGACGGGCCAGCCGGGTTGTGGCTGGTGGTTCACTCAGCCGGGAACGCGCCACTGCAATTCGTCGAGGTCGGTGACGGTGACCGACCCGCGTCCGAGGGCGACGAGTCCTTCGCTTTCGAGCGATCGGAGCGCTTTGTTGGTTGATTCGCGGGTGACGCCGAGCTGGTCAGCCAACGATTGCTGCGTCAGCTTCAGCTTGACCAGCGCGGGCGTCGTCGACTCGGCGCTTGTGGCGTCGCCACCTTGTGCTGCTTCGGTCAGTTCAACGAGCACCGCGGCGAGCCGTCCGACGGTGTCGGCGAACGACGCACCTTCTGCCCACGTCGAGAGTCGCCGGGCCCGCTTCGCACAGATCAGCGCGAGGCCGAGTCCTAACTCCGGATCTTGGCGGGCGGCGGCGAGGAACTCGTCGCGGCCGATCGTGAGCAGCGCAGACTTGACGACGGCCCGAATGGAAGCAGATCGCGGCGCGGCGTCGATCACCGTGAGCTCGCCGATCACGCCGCCAGGTCCGAACTCACCAAACACGAGGTCTTGGCCCTCGTAGCTGGTCGAAACGGCTTGGAGCGTGCCCTCGGTGATGACGAGTAGTGCGGTGCTCGGATCGCCCTTGTGAAAGAGGTACTCGCCTTTGTCGACGGTTCGTTCCCGGGCGATGGCGGCCAGCGATTCGAGGCTGGAGCTCGGTAGCTCAAACCCCGCCTCGACGAGCGCGTCAATGCGCTGCTGTTCGGCTTTGCTCATCTCGCTCTGGCACCCGTCAACACGACAGGCACCCTACCTACTATTGGGTAGTCCAAGAAGGAAGGTCAGCGGCCCGTTCAAAGCGGTGGGAGCGGTGACGGGCATCGTGATTGGGGGCCGGACCGCTCCGGACGGAGGCAGGGGAGCCTTAGGCGAGGACGGCGGCTGCACCAGCCCGGCCAGAGAGATACGCACCCTCGACCTTTGGTCCGCCGAAGGCATCACCTGCGAGCACAAGTGGGCCGGGGCTCGACGAGGCGACGAGACAGCGTTCGGGATAGGGCTCCACGGGGCCGGCGTAGCGCCACTTCTTTACCTGGACGTCGGTGATGGCAACACCGCCGAGCTCACGTTCTGCTTCGGGGCGAAGGGCGGCGAGAATCTCCGCATCGGTGGAGTCCCACAGCTCGGCCGAACGCTGGTGACTTGCGTGGAACGTGACGGCGGGCTCGGGCGAGATGCCTTTCACCGCGTTGTCGGCGATGAAGCTGAACGTTTCGTCGTCCGGCTGTTGTTTGGCGCCGGCTGGACCGAAGTCTGGCGAGGCATCGACGGTTGCAAGGAGCCCAACGACGGCGTGATAGCGAATTGATTCGATGGCCGTTCGTGCCTCGGCAGTCATCGCCACGCCGCCGGAGTTGAGAACCTCGAGCGTCTGTGGCACGGGGCTCGTGATGATGACGGAGGTGACTTCGTCTGGCTCGCGAGTCGCCCCGTCGTAACTGATTGCGTAGGTGTCGCCCGTTGGGATGATCGCAGCCGCACGCTGACGCAGCTCCATCTGCACGAGCGGCGAGCCGTCCTCGGTGAATGTCTCGAGTGAACGGCTGAGGTGTTTCGCCAGTTGGTTCATGCCGCCGGCGGTTCGGTAGCGGGGGTAGCCGTCTTCGGCGCCGAAGCCTCGGCACCATTCTTCGATGACCCCGTCGGCGATCCACTGATCGACATCGGTTCGAAATTCGTCGGAACGGACGGTGAAGAACTGGGCGCCGTGATCCAGCACGGCCGCTCCCATCCGGCGGGTGGCGAGACGGCCACCAACACTTCGGCCCTTGTCGACGACGAGAACCGATCGGCCGGCTGCCGCCAGATCTCGGGCGGCGATCAGTCCGGACAGGCCGGCGCCAATGATGAGTGTGCTGGGCGAGGATGCGGTCACCCCCGAACCCTATTGACTCACGCCCACTACTTCAGCGGTCGGAGCCGCTTTTGCTCACCGAGCTTTGGCGTGCTGTGGATGTGGCGCGCTGTGGATCTGGCTTGGCCGATGTGACGCATGAATGTGTGATTCATCGCGAAATGAGGTTGGGCTCCTCCCACGATCCGGTAAAGATGACCCAATGGCTCGTATTTTGGTTTCTGAAGTCATTGCGGAGTCCGGACTTGATGCGTTGCGTGCGGCCGGCCACGACGTTGATGTGCAAGTTGGGCTCTCTCCGGAGGAGTTGAACGAGGCGATCGTTGGCGCCTCGGCGCTGATCATTCGTTCGGCAACGACGGTGACCGACGAGATGCTGGAAGCCGGCTCTGACCTCATGGTCGTTGGCCGCGCGGGCATTGGCCTCGACAATGTCGACGTCGCCGCCGCGACCAAACGTGGCGTGATGGTGGTCAACGCGCCGCAGTCGAACATCATCTCGACCGCCGAGCAGACGATGACGCTCATCCTCGCTCAGGCTCGAAACACCGCAGCCGCTGACGCCGCAATTCGCGATGGCCGGTGGGAGCGCTCGAAGATGACGGGCATGGAGCTCTACGGCAAGACGCTCGGCATCATTGGCCTTGGCCGCGTCGGTGCGCTCGTCGCCGAACGAGCGCAAGCCTTCGGGATGCGTCTCATCGCTCACGATCCGTTCGTATCGGAAGAGCGGGCTCGCCAAATGTCGGTCGAGTTGATGCCGCTCGACGACCTCGCCGCCCAGGCTGATGTCGTCACCGTGCACGTGATCAAGACCCCGGAAACGGTCGGCATGATCGGTGACGATTTCTTGTCGAAGGCCAAAGACGGCATCCGGATTGTGAACGTTGCTCGCGGCGGCGTGGTCGATGAAGAGGCGCTCGCCCGAGGCCTTGAATCGGGTCGTGTCGGTGGTGCTGGTCTCGACGTGTTTGCCAACGAACCACTCGGTGACTCGCCATTGAAGGCCTTCTCGAACGTTGTGCTCACGCCGCACCTCGGAGCGTCGACGCACGAAGCACAACTCAAGGCTGGCGTCACCATCGCCGAGCAGGTTGGGCTCGCTCTCGCTGGCGATTTCGTGCCGTTCGCCGTCAACATCGACGCTGCGGAAGTCGCCGCCACGATGAAGCCGTTCCTTCCGCTCGCCGAGCAACTCGGAGCCACCTTCGCCTCGATGGCCGGAGCGCTCAGCGGCGAGTTCGAGGTTCGATTCGAAGGCGATATCGGCGGCTTCGACAATCGACTCGTCAGCCTGGCTGCTGCCAAGGGTGCGATGTCGGTCATCGCCGACGAGCCGGTCAGCTACGTCAACGTCGAGAGCATCATGACCGAGCGAGGTGTTGAGCTCCGCACCGTCGCAACCTCGACGAGTCGCGACTACGTCAACCGACTCACCGTTCGCTGCGGTGAGCGTTCGATGTCAGCAACGCTCATCGGTCTTCGCAACGAGGCTCGCATCGTCGACGTCGATGATCATGACGTCGACATTCCGCCGAGCGACCACATGCTCGTCATCCGTAACGACGACAGCCCCGGCATGATCGGACTCGTCGGCACGATGCTTGGCGACGCTCAAGTCAACATCGATGACATGGACGTCGGCCGTGCCGCAACGGGCGGCTCAGCCGTGATGGTCATCACGACGGCGGCTCCGGTCGCCGAGTCAGTCGTTGCTGATCTCCGTTCAAGCGACGGCATCTTGTCGATCGACTGCATCGAGCTCTAGCAGGGTTTGAGAAAAACGCATGTCGGCGCCAGAACGCCGATTCATCCGACCACGCTGCGTCGGTCTTTCCGCCGAATCCGGCAAGGGAGTAGGCGAAAACCTCTCCTTGCGGGACCGGCGCCTCGACGCCCTGACACTCGACGGCATTCTTTTCAGCACCCTGCTCGCTCGATCGAGCCGCCCGGGGCGGAGTGCTTGCGGGCGTATCCATCAACGTCTGGCTGCGTTGAACCTTTGGGTTCTACGCTGCGCGCTTCCATGAGCTTGGCCAAATCAGGGCGAGCGCGAAACCGGCGGCCAGCCCCGCAAGGAGCCGACCGCCTTCGGTCACGATCGTTTTGGATGCTGGCAGATCCATATCGCCAGCTTGGCACAACCTGGGTTGCCCTCCCTACAAGCGGTGCCCGTCAACGGTCGAAGTTCGTCCAGCCGATGGCCGAGAGGTCATCGAGATTGCTGGCCAACACGCCGTTTTCCGAGATGGTGAGGAGCTGATCGCCGACGATCACGCTTCGGCGAATCTCTGCGGCGTAGCTCCAGCAGTACTCCTCGCCCTCGGGGAAGTACGGCTCGATCTCTTCTTCGGGCGCCGGCTCGGCATCCGGTGCGTCCGGGGCGGGCTCGATTCGATCTTCCTCTTCCTCAGGAAGGACGAGATCCGCTTCGGCATCCTCTTGTTCGGGCTTGTCTTCTTCCTCGGGGGCCACGATAAAACGGCCGGTTGATGACTCGGAGATGATCAGCTCTTCGGTGTAGCCATTCGGGCCTTCGCAGGAACGCAGTTGAGGATGCTCAACCCGGCCCTGCTCGACGAGGGTTCCGTCTTCAGCGACGGTCACGACGACGACTGCAGCGCCGTTGTCTTCGCTCTGTGTTTCCTCGTCGTAGTTCCACCATGAGATCGGCACGAATGCGGTGTTGGTGGGTGCCCACCAGGTGAAGGCCTTCTTGTCCCAGTCGATGCCGCTGTAGCTGTTCTCGCCGAGGCCGAGCTGGTCGGTTCGGGTTGGGTCGGCGAGGTCAGCGACGTCGAACGATGAGATCTGAGCGCCGGTCTGGAAGCCGGTCTCATCAGCGTCTTGACCGATGCCGAGAAGTCGACCCTCGCCGACGGGATGGAGGTAGGTCGAGAAGCCGGGGATCTTCAGCTCTCCGAGCACCGTGGGTGTTGCCGGGTCTGAAAGGTCGACTGTGTAAAGCGGGTCGACCTGGCGGAACGTGACGACGTACGCGGTGTCTTCGATGAAACGGACCGAGAAGATCTGCTCGCCCTCGCCGAGACCACCGACTTGGCCGATGGTCTCCAGTACGCCGCCCTCTTCACCGAGCACGGTGACGAAGCTCTCGCTGTCCTCCTGCTCGCCGTTGTTCCACGGCGGTGTGTCGGTGGTTGCGATGCGGAGCAAGCCTTCATGGGCTGACATCGAGAACTGGTTCAGGACGAAGCCTCGAACCGCACCGGATGCCGAGTAGGTCGTTTCGTTCGAGTCGGTGATGTCGAAGGTGTGGACCGACGTGACATTGGTCGAGTCGTCTTCGATGGCGTTGCCGGTCTCCGGGTCCCACTCGGGCCAGCGGTTCGATGCCACGGCGAGCGTGTCTGGTGATGCGTAGATGGTCTGCCCATCGGTGAGCACGGCAAGTGAGTCGTTGACGACGAGGCCCTCGTTCAAGTCGATGGTGAGAACCGCCACGGTGCCAAAGCCGGAGAAGCCGCTTGGCAGGTGCATGCGGTCGCAATCCACGATCGGTCCGGACTCAACCACCTGGCCGTTGCCGTCGGTGACTCGATAGTTCGGCAGCCACTGGTCGATCGTCGAGTTGGCGATGATGTCCTGGTTGGCCTTCTCGGCCGAGTCCCGCGCTGCGTCGTTCGATGGGAAGACGAACGGGAAGCTGTTTCCGGTCTGAGCTGACAACACGATGCGAGCCGTGCCGTCGACGTCACGGGCCGACAGATAGCTGCCTTCGAACTCGAGCGTGTTGAGAACGTCGCCGGTCGTGATGTCGATCTCGGTGAGCTGCGTGATGTTGGTGCCGTTCGGCAAGAAGTCCGACGAAACGAGACTCTCTTGGGTCCAACCGTTCGACATGACGAGGATCCGGTCACCGGTGAGGAAGAGTTCGTTCGCCCAAACGTTCTCTTGAAGGGTGATGGTCCGCTCGAGTTCTGGAGCACCCTCGCCCACGGTCAGCACACGAATGTGGCTGCCGTTCGCGATGACGAGGCGTTCGCCGTCGGTCTTCACAAGATCGGGTTCGTCGACGCCGACCTCTTGGTTGTTTGTGCCGGAGAACCCGCCCTCGCCACCGGCTTCTGCGTCTCCCGAAGCAGAAGCGGTGAGACTTCCGCTTGAATCGCTCGAAGTCGCTTCCATCGCTTCGTCTTCCATGGCGAAATCGACGTCGTCGCCGCCAAATATTTCGCCTTCCATGGGGAAGCCCCAGTAGCCGTTGTTGAAACCGAACGGCCCGACGTGTTCCATGCCTTCGGCAACGAGTGAGTCGAGGAGAGAAGGGCAATCCTGCGCCGTCTCGAGGCCTGACGTGAGCGAGATCTCGCTGAGTGACAGGGTCGTGGTGTCCGTGCGATCCTGATCTGCACCGTTCGCAGCATCATCGGAGGTGCAGGCGCCAGCGATCAGAGCGAGTGCGAGGCCACCGGGCAGTATCCGGCGCCAGTTCGAACGTTTGGGGAGTGGGCGAGAACTCTTCATGACAACCTCCGACGATCCATCGGCCAGTCTGGTTCCCCAGTTCCGACCTGTCACCGTTTCGTCATATTTGCAGTGTGGCTGGAACATCGGGCTGGCCCATTCGATCCGACGTGGCCGCTCGGTCATACTCGTCGAGTGATCGATGCAACTGACCGGGTATTGGTGACCGGCGCTTCCAGTGGGATCGGCGCGGCGACCGTGAAACGGCTGCGAGAACGCAGTGCCTCGGTGGTTGCGGTTGCCCGTCGCATGGATCGGCTCGAAGCGCTGGCGGCTGAGACGGGCTGCGAGGCGAGAGCGCTCGACCTTCTCGACCCGGAGGCGATTGCGTCGCTGGCGGACGAACGATTCACGGTTGTCGTGAACAACGCAGGACTTGGCCGGGCGATGGGCTCGTTCATCGACGCGGCGTCATCCGATATCGATCGCACGCTCGAGACGAACGTGACAGCGCTCATTCGGTTGTCCCAAGTCGTCCTTCGTCCAATGGTGGCTGCTGGCGCTGGCCATCTCATCAACGTGGGATCGATGGCGGGCTATCACCGTCTCCCGGCGGCGTTGTACGGCGCCAGCAAGGCGGCGGTCGCGACGTTCTCGGCCGACCTTCGACTCGAACTGCAGGGGAGCGGCGTCCGAGTCACCGAAATTGCCCCGGGGCGGGTCGAGACTGAGTTCTACGACGTGGCGGTCGACGACCCCGAGCTGCGGGCAAAGGCTCGGTCGACGGGGGTGACTGGCCTTACGGCGAGTGACATCGCCGATGCGATTCTGTATGCCGCCGATGCGCCGCAGCGAGTGAACGTCAACCTGATCGAGATCCAGCCAACCGAACAGACCTATGGCGGCTGGCAGTTCGTGCCAGGCCCCGCAAACGCTGGCGAGGTTGACGCGTGAGTCGTGTGGTGGTGATCACCGGTGGTGCTTCGGGAATGGGAGCGGCATCGACACGAGCGTTTGCGGCGTTGGGTGACGTGGTCAACATCGTTGACCGCGACGCTGTCGGCGCCGAGCGAGTTGCGGCGGAGATCGGCGCTTCGGCGTTCGTTGGTGATGTGAGTGACTCGGCGTTCTGCTCTTCGGTGATCGCCGATGTTGTCGACGCGCATGGGCGAGTTGATGTGCTCGTGAACGCGGCCGGGGTCATTCATCGCAACGGTGGTCTCGACACGACCGACGATGCATGGAGTCGTGTGATGGCGGTCAACGTCGATGGCGTCTTCTTCATGTGTCGAGCTGCGCTGGAGCACATGGTGTCCGCAGGGTCGGGCTCGATCGTCAATTTCGGTTCGATCTGGGGCGGGATTGGCTCGGCGGGTGTTGCTGCCTACTGCGCGTCGAAGGGCGCCGTCCATCAGCTGACGAAGGCTTTGGCTCTCGACCACGCGACCGATGGGATTCGGATCAACGCCGTCGCACCGGGAGAGGTCGACACGCCGATGCTCTCGGCCGAGCGTGGGTCAAGGCCGTCGGCTGCCGATCTCCAGGCACTCGCCGATGCCACGATTCCGGTCAAGCGCCTGGCACAACCGGAGGAGATCGCCGAGGTCGTCGTCTTCCTCGCGTCCGATGCTGCCAGCTACATGACCGGTGCGATCGTCCCCGTCGACGGTGCCTTCACCGCCCAGTAACCCCCTTGGGGCTGCCTCGGGCGCGTTAGGGGGCGTAGCTGGGGCGGTTGGCTTCGAAGGCAGCGATGGCATCGACGCTCTGTTCGGTGATGCCGATGTCATCGAGGCCCTGCAGGAAACGCTCGCGGGTTGAGTCGTCGAGCGGGAAGGGTTCGGCGATGTCGAGCGCTGGCACTTCGACGAGACGGCGGTCGACATCGATCGTGAACTCGAGTGTTGGGTCGGCGACGACTGCGTCCATGAGCTTGGTGACAATCTCAGCCGGCAAGACGACTGGCACGAGGCCGTTCTTTGTCGAGTTGTTGCGGAAGATGTCTCCGAAGCGAGGTGAGATCACCGCGGCGAAGCCGTATTGCTGGATCGCCCAGACCGCATGCTCTCGAGATGACCCGACGCCGAAGTTGGCTCCTGCGATGAGCACGGAAGCAGCGGAGAAGCGTTCGTCGTTGAGCACGAAGCTCGGCTCGTCACGCCACTCCGAGAAAAGGCCCTTCTCAAAGCCCGTGCGCTCAACCTGCTTGAGCCAGTCAGAGGGAATGATCTGATCGGTGTCGACGTCGGAGCGATCGAGAGGGACGGCGGTACCGGTGATGATGTTGACGGGTTCCATATGGTTTCTCTTCCTGGCCTGCGTGGCCGTGAACGTCTCCCGGAGGGAGTTTCTGGCGTGGCCTGCGTGGCCGTGAACGTCTCCCGGAGGGAGTTTCTGGCGTGGCCTGCGTGGCCGTGAACGTCTCCCGGAGGGAATTAGAGCAGATCGTTCGGGGTGGCGAAGTGGCCAGCGATGGCGGTGGCGGCGGCGACGGCCGGGGAGACGAGATGCGTGCGCCCACCTCGACCCTGGCGTCCTTCGAAGTTGCGGTTTGACGTTGATGCCGACCGTTCACCCGGAGCCAGCTTGTCGGGGTTCATGGCGAGGCACATCGAGCACCCTGGCTCTCGCCAATCGAATCCAGCCTCGGTGAAGATCGTGTGGAGGCCTTCGGCTTCGGCCTGGTTCTTCACTCGGAACGAACCGGGGACGACCAAGGTGCGAACACCGTCGGCCACGCTGCGTCCCTGAGCAACCTCGGCGGCCGCCCGGAGATCCTCGATGCGCGAGTTCGTGCACGAGCCGATGAAG
Source organism: uncultured Acidimicrobiales bacterium (assembly GCA_937925335.1). Lineage (GTDB taxonomy): Bacteria > Actinomycetota > Acidimicrobiia > Acidimicrobiales > SZUA-35 > CALEWY01. The sequence continues at coordinate 35,022 of CALEWY010000024.1, read as the reverse complement.
ACCGTGTCGACGGCGATGTCTGAGAACGGGGTGCCAGCTTCGATGCCCATGTAGTCGAGTGCTCGCTCGGCGGCATCAACTTCTGCTGGGTCATCGAAGGATGCGGGATCGGGCACGACACCGGCGATCGGTGCGACCTGGCCGGGGTTCGTTCCCCAGGAAATCTGCGGCGTGATCGCTGCGCCGTCGATGACGACCTCGGCGTCGAACGTGGCGCCCTCATCGGTGCCGAGCGTTGACCAGTCGGCAACCGCTGCCGTCCAATCGTCACCCTTCGGTGCGTGGTCGCGGCCTTCGAGGTAATCGAAGGTGACTTGATCGGGGGCGATCATGCCGGCCTTGGCGCCTGCTTCGATCGACATGTTGCAGACCGTCATGCGGCCTTCCATCGAGAGGGCACGAATCGCTTCGCCCCGGTATTCGATGACGTGGCCGATACCGCCACCGGTGCCGAGCACGCCGATGATCGCAAGCACGATGTCCTTCGCTGTCGTCCCGGCAGGCGGAGTGCCATTCACGGTGACGGCCATCGTCTTCGGCCGAAGCTGCGGCAGCGTCTGGGTTGCCAGCACATGCTCGACCTCGCTTGTGCCGATGCCGAACGCCAGCGCGCCGAACGCGCCGTGGGTGGCGGTGTGGGAATCGCCGCAGACGACGGTCATGCCTGGCTGCGTGCGACCCTGCTCAGGGCCGATCACGTGCACGATGCCCTGATCGGGAGAGCCCATCGGGTAGTTCGTGATGCCGAACTCGTCGGTGTTGGCCCGCAGCGTTTCGATCTGCTTCGCACTGATTGGATCGGCGATTGGCTGATCGATGTCGGCGGTCGGCACGTTGTGATCCTCAGTCGCCAAGGTGAGGTCGGGACGACGAACCGTTCGGCCGTTCAGGCGAAGACCGTCGAAGGCCTGCGGCGAGGTGACCTCATGAACGAGGTGGAGGTCGATGTAGAGAAGGCTCGGCTCACCGTCGGCGCCGTGGACGACGAGATGTCGTTCCCACAGCTTGTCGGCCATCGTCTTTGGTGTGGTCATGAAGTGTCCTGGGCTCGTTCACGTGCTTGCTGAAGAACTTGACTATCTCAAATAGTGAGATCAATATCTCACCTTGTGAACGCAAGGGTAAGCAGTGTTGGCGTCATCGACAAGTCGATGGTCGTCCTCGACGCCATCGCCGACGGCGCAACAACGCTTGGTGTGATCGTCGAGCAGACGGGAATCAACCGGGCCACTGCCCATCGCCTCGCCCAAGCACTTGAGGCGCACGGCCTTGTTCGCCGAGACGAAGACGGCGGCTTTGTCCTCGGCTACCGGCTGTGGGCACTCGGGCAACGGGTCGGCGGCCCAGCCATGCTCACGGGAATTGCTCGCCCGCTGATCGAAGACTTGCGTGATCAGACCGGCGAGTCCGCGCAGCTGTTTGTGCCCGACGGTGATGCCCGCCTGTGTGTGGTGTCGGTCGAGTCACCACACGGACTTCGCACCATCGTTCCGGTTGGCAGCCGGTTACGCCTCGATCTTGGCTCGGGAGCGGCGGCACTTCGGTCCGATCTCGAGGCTGACGGCTGGTCTGCGTCGGTTGGTCAGCGCGTCGACGGGGCGGCGTCGGTGAGTGCGCCAGTCGTGGTCAACGATGTTGTGGTGGCGGCGGTATCGGTGAGCGGCCCGATCGACCGACTGACCGACGATCCTGGCTCGTTGCATGGCGATGCTGTGGTCGCCTGCGCAGCCACGATCGCCGACCGGCTGACCTGAGGGCGCGTCTCCGGTCACACCGCTGGCACGCGCAGCGGAAATCGTTCGGCGACCGACCGTCGGATTACAAATCGGACAGTCGTTCTGCAAAAAATGGGACTTGACCCAAGAGGTCAAACCAGGGGGCGGCCCTGGCGGCCGCGAACGGCGTTGCGGACTTTCGTTCGGAGTGTCTCGACGCCCAAGTAGAAGACCGGGAAAGCCAAGAGCACGAGGATGGTCGAGCTGACAAGGCCACCGATGAGCGTGAAGCTGAGGGCTTCCCAGAACGGATCGCTGAGCGCCAGTGGCAAGAGGCCGACCACAGTGGTGATCGTTGTGGCCACGAGCGGGCGGAATCGTCGCTCGACCGCTTGCCCGATCGCGCCACCAGGGCTCAAGCCGTCGCGGCGGCCCTGGTTGGCGGCGTCGACGAGAAGAATCGTGTTGTTCACCACGACACCAATCAGTGCGATGAATCCAACGGCAACGAAGAAGCTGATCGGGTTGCCGGTGAGGCTGAGTGCGGTGAACACGCCAAAGAAGCTGAAGGGAATCGCGAGGAGAATCAGCAGCCACTGCACGAATGAACGGAACTGCACGATCAGGAGCAGGACCATCAAGATGAGCGCGATCTGCAGTGCTTGGCCGAGTGCTGCGAAGTCGTCCTGGTTGTCGGACTCCTGGCCGAAGTCGAACGCGATCGCATCGGCGTCGAGCCCTCGGCTTTCGAGTTCGGCACCGTCGAAGAGGTCACCGACAAGCACCTCGGTTGCATCGAGGTTGTTCGTGAGATCGTCGTTTGAGTAAGCCGCTCGCACCTCGATCTGGCGTTCACCGTTCGACCGGAACACTTGCCCCTCGGTCGAGACGATCGCATCGAGGATTGTTGTCGTTTCTCCCGAGCTCTTGTCGAGCTCGGCACCGATCAGCTGATCACGCAACTCGACAGCAAGCTGTTCGGCCGTCGCCACGGAGTCGTCGTCGACGGCGATCTGTGCGGCGAAGGGGAAGTCCGCAACGGGAGGGCCATTCTCGAGCGGCGCAACCGTGATGCGCATGTTGTCGAGGTCGCCAAGTTGGGCCTCGAGTCGCTCGACGTATTCGGGCGCCGTCGTATCGCGATCGCTGAAGGGTTTGAGGTCGACGATCGTGAGCATCTGACGCTGGTTGGCGTTGATGTATTGCGAACGAACGAGATCCTCGCCGAGTGTTTTGATGACGATGTCGTCGACCTGGCGCGACCGTTCCTGCGCTTCCTCGATCGTGGTTCCTGGGTCAAAATCGACCGTCACGAACATGGCGTTTGCGTCGTCGCCAGGAGGGAAGATGTTGAAGCCCACCGTCGCTGCGATCTGGAACGACCCGAAGATGGCCCCGAACGCTGCGAGAGCGATGCCAACGCCGAGGAGAATGCCCTTGGCGCCGTTTCTGGATGGGTAGGCGGCCAACGCTCCCAACTTCGACGCGAACGATCGCTCGGCCCGGATCACCGGATTGTCTGGTGTTGATCCCTTGAGCAAGAAGGGCTTTGCGATCGCCGGGATGAAGACGACCGAGAAGATGAACGATCCGATGAGGGTGAGGATCACCGTGGCGGGAATGGCTCGAATGAACTCGCCGAGCACACCGCTCACGAACAGCATCGGAGCGAACACCAGAACGGTCGTGATGGTTCCGGCGAGCGAGGCAGAGCCGACGCGGTTCAGTGCTGCGCGCACAACCCCGATGGGGTCTTTCGATTCCTTGCGGTTCGCGTCGAGCGATTCGGATATGACGATGGCGTCGTCGACGAGAAGGCCGAGCGTGAGAATCAGGCCGAACAGCGTGATCGTGTTGAGCGAATAGCCGAGGAACCAGAGTCCGGCGAGCGACGCGAGGATCACCGTCGCCATGAAGCCTGCCGTGATGATGGCAACCCGCCAGCCGATCAGCAGCAGGCTGACTAGGGCGACAGCCAGGAGGCCGGTGAGGAGGCTGCCGGTGAGGTTGGAAATCTGCGAACGAATGTCGGTGGCGAAGTCAGCGGTGACGGCCGCGCTGTAGCCGTCCGCCAGAACCGACTCGTCTTCCAGCAGGCCGTTGATCTCATCGCTGAACCCAAGGATGTCGAGATCGCTCGAGGGCTCTCGAATCACGCCGATCGTGATGGCCTCTTCGTAGCGCCCGGTCTCGGCGAAGGCGACGCGAGCAAATCGGGTCCGTCGGACTTCCTCTTCGCCCGTTGCGGGGTTCACGCCCTCGGTGATCAGGTTTCGAACGACCGCCTGTTCGATCGAAGACTGCTCGGAGAGGTACGCCTCGAGAAGAGTGGCCTGTTCTTCGAGCTCGGCAGCCGTGGCGTTCTCGGGGCCGCTGATGCTGACCAAAACGTCGTAGACCTCAAGGAACTTGGTGGCGTCGATCGATCGGACGTCAGCGGTTGCCTCGGGTGGAAGAGCGATGTCGGGCGTGATGGCCGAAAGCACCTCGGCGCCGTCTGGTGAGCTGAACGTTGAATCGAACTCGACGATCACCGCATAGGCATTGTCGAGCGCGAAGCTCTGAACCTCGACGACTCCGTCGACCTCTTGATAGGCATCGCTGAGGGGGACGGTGATGTCGCTGTCCACCTGATCCGGATCGTCGACGAAGTAGGTGCCATCGACCACCACGATCGGGATGTTGACCGGTGGGAACCCCTCGCGAGCCAAACCGCCGGCGTAGGCGATGCCGCCAAGTGCCAGGACCGCTGCCCAGATACCGAGCGTGATCTGCCAGTTCGAGGCGGCAAACGTCGCCAGTTTGGTGAGCGGTGACCGGTTTCGAGTGCTGTCAGATGCGGAAGCGATCTCCGTGTTGATCGCGAGTTCTTCGACAGGAGCGGCGGGTTCCATCCGGGGCACGCTACCGACCACAGCGGCGTCGAATGCCTCGGCAGATCGCTTCTTGGCCAATCGTGTCGGATGTCTCCCTGTCAGGATCGAGCCAGCCATCGGTGTGTTCAGCAATTCAAGGTCTGGCGACGGAATGCCGATCTCGTACGAATGCGGCGTTTCACCCCTCCTTCCATCGCGTCGATCGCGTTGATGCTGATCCTCTCGGCCTGTTCGAGCGACGCGCCGGAGGACTTGAGCTTTCAGCTCGAGAGCAGCTGCGGACGGTCGTTCGCCGCCGTGAACGATGACGGAACGGCTCAACTGTCGATCGCGCCGGTTCAAGACACCGGCTTCGACGCCATCGCTCCTGGCCTGGTCGATCTCCGCGGTTCGACGTGGAAGGGCGAACTTCAGATCGGTAGTGGTTTGCTCACCGGCTCGTGTGTCGGCGGGTCGGATCGAGAGGGTGCCCAGGTTGACGAGGTCTGGACGGCTGCTGGTGGCCTGATCGACGTGCCCCAACTCCTGCCGGCGACGGCGGATGGCGGCGGAGCAGGTTCTGCCGGCGTCTATACGATCGTCGCCACCGACTTGGTCTTCACCAATGGTGATGACACCCTGACCATTCCTGAAGTCACCCTCACCACCACTGCTTGGGGCGTCTACGGCGGCTGATTCGCCTCATCGGCGTGCCCAAGCCGTGCTCGGCGCGGCCCCTGGGGCCGGTGCCTGAAGAGACGGTGCCTGAAGAGACGGGGCCTAGGCCTCGATCGATACGACGGTGACGTTGACTTCAGCGCCACCTTGGACGCTGAACGAGACGGTCTCGTCGACCTTGGCGCCGATCAATGCTTGGCCGAGGGGTGAACCTGGCGACATCACGGTGACGCCCTCACGGCGCTCTTCGATCGACCCGATCAAGAACTTCTCGACGTCGTCGTCGCCTTCGTAGCGAATCGACACGATGCAGCCCGCGGCGACCTCGTCGGTGCCGTCCGCCGCTTCGACGATCTCGGCGTTTTCGATCAGGGCACCGATGTGCACGATGCGTCCCTCCATCTTGCCCTGCTCCTCCTTGGCGGCGTGGTAGTCGCCATTCTCGGAGAGGTCGCCGAGCTCACGAGCGGTTTCGATCTTCTTGGCGATTTCGATCCGGCCTCGAGACGTGAGATCGTCGTACTCAGCGCTGAGTCGGTCGAACGCTTCTTGTGAGAGTTGGTAGGTCTGAGCCACCCCCAGAGGCTAGCAGGGTGCGGAAAAACGCATGTCGGCGCCAGAGCACCGATCCATCCGGCCACGCTGCGTCGACTCTTCCGCCGATTCCGGGAAGGAAGGAGGCGCAAAAACGCAAACGACGCCCTTACGGGCGCCGTTTGGTTTGTGATCTGTCAGGGCGAGATGCCCGTGAGAAGAGTTTCGTTAGAGAAGAGCTTCGTTAGAAGGGAAGGCGTCGTCGCGAGAAGTACGACATCTGAATGACGACCAGCAGGCCGACCACCCAAGCGATCACCGTTTCGGGTGATGTCAGCCGATCTCGGACCAAGGCGTTCTCTGCTGAAGCGAGGTCCGGCGCATAGCCGTAGGTCAAGACGAAGTCGTAACGCTCGATCATGTAGACGGTGCCGAACAAGGCGAGCATGTAGAAGATCGTGGCCAAGGTGGCGCGGATCTCGGGTTCGGGTCGGCCACAGCCGAGCCGGACGGCGATCGCCATCAAGATGGCCAGTCCAACGGCCATCCACGGCGTTGTTGCGTGATCGCGGGTCTCGATGGCGAACCAAGCGACGCCTCCAACCACGGCCATGCCGATTGCGGCGATCGAACCGGTCACGAGGTCCGCTCGGTCCATCGAGGGGATCACGGCCAGTGCGCGTTTGCGGCGAATTGGCTTGGCGTCGGACTCTGGAGCTTCCGTCGCAGCGTCGTGCCATTCGTCCGGCACGCTGGTCATTGAGAAATCGAGTGTTGTGTCGGGTGCAGTCATGGGAATGCCCTCCTTCCAATGAACTTCGGTTCGATCCGAAAGCGCCTTGAGCGATTTTTGGAGGATCGGCGACTCACCGTCACGCTTGTAGGTGCGAAGGCCGCTCGGGCCTAGGGTTTGGCGTTCAGCTTGGTCGAAATCACCTAGGGGAGAAGCGCGTGGCGTATCGGGTCGGCATTGTTGGTGGAGACGGCATTGGGCCGGAGGTTGTTGCTGAGGGTTTGAAGGTGATCAACGCGGCTGGTGTTCAGCTCGACACCGTCGACTACGACCTCGGCGGCGCCCGATATCTGAACGACGGCACGGTGTTGCCCGACTCGGTTCTCGACGAGTGGCGCGATCTCGACGCGATCTTCCTTGGCGCAGTTGGAGCGCCCGGTGTGCCACCCGGTGTGATCGAGCGAGGCCTTCTTCTCAAGATGCGTTTCGAGCTCGATCTCTACGTCAACCTTCGCCCATTCAAGCTCGCCCCGGAAGGTGACAAGCCCGGACACGACTTCCTGGTCGTTCGAGAGAACACCGAAGGCACCTACGCCGGAGAGGGCGGCTTCCTTCGAAAGAACACGCCGCACGAGATCGCCACCCAGGGATCGGTCAACACGCGCATGGGTGCCGAGCGAGCCATCCGGTTCGCCTTCGATCTCGCCAAGGGCCGGAACAACCACCTCACGCTGGTGCACAAGACCAACGTCTTGACCTTCTCGGGCAACCTCTGGGAGCGAGCCTTCAACGAGACTCATGCTGCTGACTACGCCGAGGTTGAAACCGCCTACAACCACGTCGACGCCGCCTGCATCTACTTCGTGCAAGATCCCCAGCGCTACGACGTCATCGTCACCGACAATCTCTTCGGCGACATCCTCACCGATCTCGGTGGAGCGGTTTCCGGCGGGATCGGCCTGGCCTCATCAGCCAACCTCAACCCGGCTCGTACAGGACCATCCATGTTCGAACCCGTGCATGGATCGGCGCCCGATATCGCCGGCCAACAAAAGGCGAACCCGATCGCAGCCATTCTGTCGGCGTCGATGATGCTCGATTACCTGGCCGAGGGAGACAGCGATGGTGGAGCCGGAACCGCCGATGCAGCTGCACGGATCCGTGCCGCGTGTGATGCTTGTGTTTCCATGACGGGATCCACCAGCGAGATTGGCGATGCCATCTCGTCCAAGCTGTGAGGCAAGACACGTGACCGATCCATTCTCTGCACCCTTTGGTTCGCTCTTCGGCGACTCGATGACCGTTGCCCATTTGGCCGACGGTGCATTCGACTACCCAGGTGCGGCGCAGGCCTTCGAGAACTTCTCGATGCACCCCGGCACCCACGTTCTTCACTACGGAAGTGCGTGCTTCGAAGGCTTGAAGGCACACCGTCAGAGCGACGGATCGCTGGCGATCTTCCGACTCGACGATCACGTCGAACGCATGCGCCAAAGCATTGGTCGTCTTCGGATGGTCGTGCCAGAGAGCGACCTCATCCGCACGATGATCGTCGATGCGGTGGAAGCGAACGCCTCGTTCACACCCGATGCTCCTGGCTCGCTCTACATCCGGCCAACGTTCATCGGCACCACACCAAACATCGGCGCCGCTGCGTCGCCGAGCGACACCGGCATTCTCTATGTGATCTGTTCGCCCGTTGGCGACTACTTCGCTGGCGGCATCCGCCCGCTCACGATCTACGTCGAGACCAAGGTGCCTCGAACCACGCCACAGTTCGGCATGGTGAAGAGTGGCGCCAACTACGTCATGGCCCTTGGCCCGACGCTCGACGCCAAGCGCGATCACGGAGCGGACCAAGTGCTCTTCGCAACCGGCGACGACATCACCGAAACCGGTGCTTCCAACTTCTTCCTGGTCGACGACGATCGGCTCATCACCCGCCAGCTCGACGAGTCGTTCCTGCACGGCGTGACCCGCAACTCGGTCATCACACTCGCGGCCGAGCTCGGCTACGAGGTTGAAGAGCGTCCATTGGCCACCGCCGAGCTTGCCGACTGGGCAAGCACCGGCGAGATCTTCTTGTCCGGCACCGCCGCGGTGGTCGCTCCTGTTGGAACGGTTGTTGTTGGTGATGCTCCGGTGATGGTTGGCGACGGCCAGCCCGGCGAAAACACGCTCAAGATCCGAGAGGCGCTGACGGCGGTTCTCACTGGCAACGCACCTGACAACAACGGATGGCGCACCGCCGTCGACGGCTGACCGGAACGAACCGATGGACATCTCTCGCAGTGCAACCCGCGATCCCGCTTGGCCTGAGCACGTTGAGATCTTCGACACGACGCTGCGCGATGGATCACAGTTCGAGGGCATCGCCCTCACCACGGACGACAAGCTGAAGATCGCTGCTCAGCTCGACCTTCTCGGCGTCCACTACATCGAAGGTGGGTGGCCCGGCTCCAACCCGCGTGACGATGCCTTCTTCGCTCGCATCGCTGCCGGCGAGCTCGAGTTCAACAACGCGGAGCTCGTCGCCTTCGGCTCAACCCGCCGTCCGAAGGGCAAGGTTGACGAGGACCAGACGCTGGCCAACCTCGTCGGCGCCCAAACGCCGATCTGCTGCATCGTCGCAAAGGGTTGGGACTATCACGTTCTCGAAGCGCTTCGAACGACACTCGACGAGGGTGTTGCGATGATCGCCGACTCGGTCGCGTATCTCCGTAGCCAGGATCGACGAGTCTTCGTTGACTTCGAGCACTTCTTCGATGGCTACAAGCGCAACCCCGAGTTCACGCTTCGAGCTGTCGAAGCAGCGGCGATCGCAGGTGCCGAAGCGTTGGTCCTTTGTGACACCAACGGTGGTTCCCTCCCTCACGAGGTCGAGGCGGCTACCCGCACGGTCGTTGAGATGTTCCCCGAAGTCATCGTCGGGATGCACACACAGAACGACACGGGTTGTGCGGTGGCGAACGCCGTTGCCGGCGTGCGAGCTGGAGCCACCCACGTGCAGGGAACCATCAATGGCTACGGCGAACGAACCGGCAACTGTGACCTCACCACGTTCGTGCCAAACCTCAGCTTGAAGATGGGCATCCGCACGTTGCCCGACGGCGCGATCGAACGGCTCACCGCGGTCTCACACCACGTTGCCGAGATCGTCAACCTGCCACCGAACGATGCGCTGCCCTACGTCGGACGTTCAGCGTTCGCTCACAAGGCTGGGCTGCACACATCAGCGATCGCTCGGGCGCCCGACGCCTACGAACACATCGATCCTGCTCTCGTCGGCAACGGAACACGATTCCTCGTTTCGGATCTCTCCGGACGGGCGTCGATCGAGCTGAAAGCCAAAGAGTTGGGGATCGAACTCGATCCGACGCAGATGGCTGCCGTGCTCGATGAGCTCAAGTCGCTCGAGAACGCTGGGTACCACTTCGAGGCGGCCGACGCTTCTCTCGAACTATTGATGCGGCGCGCCACCGGGTGGCGCAACCCTCACTTCGTGCTGGAGTCGTTCCGGGTGATGGTCGAACATCGCCCCGGCGAGAAGATGGCACTCGAAGTGAACCCGCTCGGCCACTACGACGGCGTCGAAACCGAAGCGACGATCAAACTCCGCCTGCTGGACTCAACATCACATGATGCTGACGGCGCCGCTTCGAGCACCGATGGCGAGCGTCCTGGGGAACGCATCGTGGCGACCGGTGAAGGCAACGGCCCGGTCAACGCGCTCGACGCCGCGTTCCGAGCTGCGGTCGGTGATCGGATGCCAGTGCTCGATTCGGTCGAGCTCGTCGACTACAAGGTTCGAATTCTCGACACCTCAGCCGGCACCGCGGCGGTCACTCGTGTGCTGATCGACGCAACCGACGGCGATCGTCGATGGACCACGATCGGCGTGAGCGAGAACATCATCGAAGCGAGCTGGCAGGCATTGTCTGACTCGATCGTCTTCGCCCTCGAGGGCTAACGACTCGACCTCACCGGTATGCCCAGCCTGCGGTTCATGACCTGGAATCTTGCGATGCTCGAGGCATCGGACGAAGCGCCGCGCGGCTGGGGGCTCGAACACGCCGAAGAGGCGGTGCGCCAGGTGGTGATGGAGATCGACCCCGACATCGTGGTCTTTCAGGAGCTTCCTCGACTCGTTCCCTACATCCCAACCCACGGGATGGTGAAGGCGAATCCAGAGACACACTCGGGCAACCTTGCGGTGTTGCTCCGTCACGAACTCATGGCTGAGGACCCGACCTTCACCGTCGTGAACGGTTGTGCGGTCTGCGTTGCCGTCAGCCCGACGATCTCGATCGCGAATGTGCATCTGATGTCGGGCCCCGGCAGTGATGCAGCGCTGATGCGGGCTGACCAGCTCGCTCGGATCGTCGACGCCGCGCCAACCGACCAGGTTCTGGTCGTCGGTGACACAAATACGAGAGCGAACGAGATCGACGCATTGGCCGGGCAAGGGCTCACGAGTGAACGGCCTCCTCGCCCAACCTGGGACACGGTCAAGAACCCGTTCAGAAGTGGTGGGCGCGAGTTTCGCGCCTACTTCACTCGCTGGTTCGCGACGGCGAACGTGTCGGTCAGCGATGTGAGCGTTCTCGATGAGCCGTTCGAACACGATGGCCACCGATTCCATCTCAGCGATCACTTCGCTCTGGTCGGCAGCCTCGAGATCGGCTGACAGTGATCATCCGTCGCTGAGCCAGGAGCGCAACGGCTCCGGTGCGACCGTCTTCATCAGGTGGTCGTTCCACGGGATGTCGATCGCCGCCACGACGTCGTCCGGCCCTCGATACCAAAGCACCGACGGCGACAGCGGGTGTGGCTCGTTTGCGAGGAACTCGGCGGTGAGGTTGCAGAGTTCGATCGTGTGCGACGCCAGATGCTCAACGGATCGGATGGGTAACACGAGCAACAGCTCCGACGAGGGGGCGGTGACCAGCGCTCCGCGCCCATGGATGCCGTACTCGTCACTGGCGTGGTCGTTGCTGTCGAACTCGTTGCTGTCGAACTCGTTGCTGTCGAACTCGTTGCTGTCGAACTCGTTGCTGCAGCCGTCATCGAGTTCGCTGCCGCCTTCGGTGCTGGAGAGCCCGTCGATGCCGGCGACCTGCTCGAGAAACGAGAGATCGTTGATCGCTCCAGTCGCGAACAGGTCGCCGCTCACCATCACGATCACCGGTGGCTCGGCCCGTTGGCTCTCGAGGTCATCGTCCTTTACGCACAAGGTGATGCCGAGATTCGCATTGTCCGCATCGTTGCGACGAGCGGCCTGCCAGACCTCCGCCTCGCTGACACCCCAGCGCTCAACCTCCGCAGCGGTGATCGCGGCCATGCCGATCGGAATTCGAGCGCCGACGCCAAGGGTGAGGTTCTGTCCGATCGCGGTGCCGAACAAATCAATGCTCCGGGTGTTCTCGAACAGTCGGAGACCGAGCGTCGATCGAATCGCGTTCCAATCGGACAGGTCGACCGTCGCCCCGCCGGCGATCTCGTCCATCGATGAGATGAACTCGTAGATGATCGCCCGCCACCGCGTTTCTGGGACGATCCGTAGCTGGCGCGAGAGATTGGCGATGTTGATCACCGCCCCGCCAGCCAGAACGATCGTGGCCTTGTCGATGTTGAGCGCTGCCGACCCCCGCGCCCATCTCGCATCGACAACATCGGTCACGAGTTGGATGAAGCGCCGTGCACTGTCGACCGAGAGGTGGTCGAGCCACGGCGGCATTGGGTTGCGCAAAGCATCGAGAAAGAAGAACGGCAAATTGGGCCGCTCAGGGTTGGTCGCGCTCATGAGCGCTCCGTTCGGTGGTTCCACCAACGCCGCAGAGGCGCCGAGTTGGTCAGTTGGCTGATGGGGGAACGGTGGCCGAACCTAACTGCCGATGGAAGAAAGAGCTACGTACGGCTCATCGACCAGACAGCCCAGCGTGGTGTTTCGACGACGGAGGAGGAGAACCGCGCTGTGATGCTCGACCAGACAGCCCAGCGTGGTGTTTCGACGACGGAGGAGGAGAATCGCAGTGCATTGCCCGATCTATCGAGCGGCCCCAAAGCGTCAATAGCGTTCGTTGACTGTGCGTTTGCACGCAATCCACGCCACACCATCGCCCTCGTCGTGGTCGATGATGATGAGCTCGCCTCGTTCCTGCATGGCGGCGAAGACTGAGAGCAACGAACCCGAGGCGACCCGAAAGGCGCCGGGTTCAGCACCCACCTCCGAGAGCGCGGCGAGGGCGAGGATTCCGCCGTCGGCGAGGTGATCGATGAGCCATTCGTCGAGCGAGGGATCCCGGAAGAGATGGCACACGATGAGATCAAAGCGTCCAAGATCGTCTGGCCGGACGTCGAGATCGACCACGCGAGTCGTCACCCCATCGAGGCCGAGCGCTTCGGCACGCTCGGTGAGGGTTGAGATGGCGACAGGCGAGACGTCGATCGCCGTAACCCTCAGTCCCCGTGCGGCGAGCCAGAGTGACGCGTTTCCTTGGCCACATGCGACGTCGAGCGCTCGTCCTGCGGTTGGGACATGCGCCTCCACGCGGGCAAACGTCTTGGGCCATGAAGGTGCGCCGACTTCACGTTCGCGGTAGCGCTCGTCCCACCGCTCGCGGTCGATCTCACTCACCGATTGGGCTACAAGCCGACAAGAGCGATTCGATCGCCGATGCGACCTGGCCCATCGACGTCTGGCAGGGCGGGGAGGTCGATGAGTGCTTCAACGATGAGTTGGTAAACCACACCGGTGCTTCCCGGCTGCATCGTGTCGGGGTCGATCGCTGTGCGAACGGCGAGCCCTTCAGAAATTGCCGTGAGCAGCGCCATGATCTCGGCTCCGGAGAGCCCGGCTCGGAGCGACAGCCCGGCTTCTGCGAGTCGCTTCTCAACGGTGCGGATTGTGATCTCGCGACGCCGTTCGTCGTACTCCCGGTAGAAGCTGCGGATGAGGCTTGCGACGTCTTCTTCTTCGCCGGCCGAACCCCACAGAGTCATCTGTGCGTAGATGCGACGGTTGTCTCGGATGAACTGCTCGTCGAGCATGCCGGCGTTGTGGAGTGCTTCGGCCAGAGGGCGGTCACGATCGCCGAGCAGCTGTTCGAGATCGGCGAGGTAGCGCTCGAGTTGGGACTCATCGATTTCGAGCGAGTGCTTGATGACGGCGCCGACGAGGTTCTGCTTGTTACCGAAATCGCGGGTGATCTGCGCTCGATCGACGCCAGATTCAGATTCGAGTACGTCGTACGTCAGTCCGTTCGACCAGTCGAGCCGAGATGACCGGATCACGTGCGCGCCGGCTTGGATCACGGCGTCTTGTCGCTCACGGCGCGAACGATATGTTGCTTCTCCCACATTGAAAAAGATACATGTCGCGGGGTCAGTTTTGGAAGCCGAAGGCGCGGATTCCTGCGGCTTTTCGGATCTCAATCGTCCCCGAACTGAGTGAACGCTCAGAATGCCGCTCGTGCGTTGGGAAGCACGAACGAGGTGCGGATCGACCGTTCGGTAAAGTTTCTTCGTGAACATCGTGCTCGTGAGGCCCGAAATCGCGCCGAACACGGGAAACGTGATTCGGCTCTGCGCCAATATCGGGGCACATCTGCATCTGATCGAGCCACTCGGCTTCGAACTCGACGATCGGCTGCTGCGGCGTGCTGGGCTCGACTATCACGAGCTCACGACGATGACCGTCCATGCCGATCTGGATTCGTTCTGCATCGAGCACCCTGGCCGACGGTTCGCGTTGTCGTCGTCGGGCGATCGCCGATTCGATGAGCCAGCGTTTGCTGCAACAGACACGTTCGTGTTCGGTGCCGAGCGTGACGGACTCAGTCGCGCTGAGCTCGGCGAGTTCGACCCCGAGCATCGGCTCGTCGTCCCAATGCGCGAGGGAAACCGCAGCTTGAACGTGGCGAACGCGGTCGCCATCGTTGCGTACGAAGCTTGGAGACAGCAGGGCTTCGACGGTGCAGGACCGATCGGCGCATCGACGAGCGAGACGCCTGCGAGCGAACCCTTTGATTCCTAGGACATGAGCCCGTAGGCCGAAGAACGACCCGGACGGGCGTCAGCTCGGTGTGACGATCACGCCGGTGTCGATGGTCTGCTCGACCCGGGTTTCGATTGCCCCCCTGCTGATGATCAGCGTCTGGCTGCCGGTCGCTTCCTGGGTCACTTGGTTGATGAGTTGGTCCAACTCAACGGTTGCTGAGCCGCTGACGGTCATATCCCACTTCTCAACGCTGATCTCGAATCCGGGTTGGCCGGGAGCGGGGACGGATTGGCTGTTGGAGATCTGGCTACCCGAGATCGAAAGGACAACGGTTGTCCCCTCGAGTTCGGTGATCTCGTAGGTCACCGTTTGGATGACACGAAAGCCCGACACCTTGAGATCGGTGGTGACGTTCCATCGCGCGCCGACGCCAACGGCTGTGTCGGGGAGCGGGACGGCGCCCATCTCGAGCGTCGTCAAGTCGTCGACGATGCTCTCGAACTCTGGGCCCATTGCCACGAGTGCTTCGGTGCCGGTCGTGCTCGCAGCAAGCTTCACGCCTCGATCGTTCACCGTCACCCGGGTCTCTAGTTGTGTGAACGGTGCGCGAAGAATGTTGGCGGTCTCAACAGAAACCGCATCGGCCTCGTCAACGGCTCGAATGTTGCTTGGTGAGGTGACGATGTCGTAGGTCCCCGGCCCGGACGTGTCCGGAATGATCTGAGCTTCAAAGTCGGTGATCAACGAGGTCGCGATCCGCTGCAGATCGGGCAATCCCTCGATGTCTTGCACGATCACCTGTGTTTCGGTGACCGAGTGCGGGCGAGTGGTTGCATCGACGGTGTACCGCAGGAGCTCGCGTGGTTCAGCTCCCGGGTTGATGAGAACGAAATCTGGCCCTCCGGAGACCGCCTCGCCCGGCGAGGTGGTGGACGGTGTCGCCGGCGCTTGTGCCTCGGTTGTGCTGGGGGCCTCGGTCGGCGGTGGAGTGGATGCGACGGTTGTTTCTGTCGCCGTCGTCACTGGCGCGGAGCTTCGCAGCGTGGTGTCTGGCTGAGTTGCGACCGTGTCGCTTCCGGCCTGAGTCGAGTTGCCTGATGTGCACGCGGCAGCGATCACTGCGATCGCGAGGAGCAGAGCGGGGATCGTTGGCACCCGTCGCGTCTGGCGACGAGATTGTGTTGGTTTCATCGTTGAGCCTCCAAGGTGCTGGTGGCCCAGTCCCTCTAGGAGAATAGGACGGTCGGCGTTGTCGATTGGTTCGATCCGCCTCACTTTTCGTGGTGGAGCGACCGCGGCGCCCTGCAATCCGTTGCCACCCAGCTGGCGCGGATCCGCGTCGAGGTGATGGCCTGGTTTACCCATAGCTGGGAGCGACGTCGGTGCATAGCGTCCGAAGCGGCGGGGTGTTTGCACCTCAATTTCGGCGGAGCTTCCAGTTGGAGTTCCATGTCAGTCTCTTCATCGTCCGGCTCATCCGAGCCGACGCAACAACACAATCAATCTTCACCGATCGGCCAATCTTCATCGATCGGGCCACCTTCATCGGTGAGCCCGTCCCGACCGGCCAGCCCGTCCCGACCGGCAGGCACCGAGTCGCCAGGTCCTGATTCGGCATCCCTCGTGGGTTGGTATCTCGGCAAGCCTGCTGAGCTTCGCGTGTGCGAACCCTTCTTGACGGTTCGAGCATCGAATGCCGAGCTGGTCTTTCCGCTCTCGGAGTTTCGGTTCGAAGCGATCGGTCCGTCGCCAACTCGGCCGGGCACCCAGCAACTGATCTTCGTGGGCGAGTTTGCGAACGTCGTGTTCGAATCAGGTTTCACCGACGGTTGGGAAGACTTCATCGAAGTTGTGCCGCCGGAGGTCGTCGTCACCCCCGAGCTCGCAATCGTTCCCGAGCCTGTCGCCATTCCGGAGCGCATTGTGATCCCGAAGGCCGAAGCGCCGAGTGATCCGACTCCCGTTGATGCCAACGTTCAGCCGCTTCGGGAAGAAGCGACCGAGCCCGACCGCTTCACCGATTCCTTCCTCCGCCGCGATCTTCAACTGGCTGATCTTGAAGTCGACGATCTGGATGATCTCGACGTTGACTTGAACCCCGACCTCGACGAGTCAGCCGCTCCAGCGATCACCGCCGATCATGATCGTGAAGCTCACAAAACGAGTGACCACATCGGCGCATCGGTGCTCTCACTTGCTGCGCCCGCCACGTTCGACCAAGAGCTCTTCGACGAACGAGACCCTGCGGAGATGGACGGGTTGAGTTCAGAGACGCTTCGCCTGGTCGGTTCTGATGGCGAATCGGCACAGGGCGATTCAGCACAGGGCCAATCCGGCCAACGTCGCGGCGTACAGCTCCGATCTTGGCTCGGCCGTTTCGCCGGTGTTGACGCTGACGACCGTTGGTTCACCGAAGTCATTCCGGTTATCGCGACACCCACCCTGATCGCGATGCGCATGCTGCAGCTGGCGATCGTGTTTGTCATGGGCCGACGAGCGCTGAGCGCCCTGACCGACCCGAGCCTCACCATCACCGATGGCCTGCTCGGCGCAACTCTCGCGATCGCCGCTGGTTCGCTCGGAGTGACGGCACTATCCATGATCGGCTTGGCGATGCGCGGGCCCGAATACGAGTTCATCACGTTGCAGGCTCCGCTGGTCAACCGCCTGGCAAGAGCATCACGGATGGTCGGTATCGCCGCTGGCTGTTTCGGTCTGCTGGTGGTCCTTGCCACTCTGCTTCGATGGTTCGTGCCAACCGAATGGGTCACGAGCTCGACATCGTGGGCGTTGTTCGGGTGGTCCACCATCGCCGTGTCCGTCGGGTTTGGACTCGCCGCCGTCGGTGCCGCTCGAGTTCGAGAACTCACGAGAGAAACGCCCATCGTCACCCAACCCGAAATTCTTGAACGCGAGGAGATCACCCGATGATCGCAACGTTTGGATGTGGTCGCCACTCGATCTGGCGCACCGTGAGTAAGGGGCAGTTCACCTGTCGAAACCAGGTGTGCGAGAGCCACTCCTCGGTCGGCAAGGCCAGCTATCGGGTGGTGCAAGCACAGAAGTGGATCCGCATCTTCTTCTTGCCCTTGATCCCGCTCGGCCGAGATTCTCAGGTTGTGGAGTGCATCGTTTGTTCGTCGGCGTTTCCTGCCGGTCTCATCGATGCCCAGCCGGCCGAAGCGGCCCCGTCTCCGTATGGATCCAGTGGCGAGGCCGCGCTCGACCTCGAAGCGGATCGCCGGGAACGACTACCCGTTCTGAAGATCTTCGCTCGACGAGAAGAGCGCCGGCCGGTACCTGTCCGACTCGTGCTCGGAGCCGGTGCTCGCAGTATCGACCGGGACGCAAAGCCGCTGGGCACTCAGCCGCTCATTCCCTCCGAGGGGGCCTTGCACGGAGCAGCAGCAACCCCCGCTCCTCCTCAGCGACCGGCGTGCACCTCGTGTGGCATCTGTGGCGAGCCGAGGCCATCGACTGCTGAGCTCTGCGAGTCGTGCGGCGCCGTCTTCGTCGATCGAGCAGGTCGATCCTGCGTGCGTCATCGCATCTCGTTGCCGACCGACGTGAGCTGCCCCGATTGTGGCCCGGACGGCACGCCAACGGCAGCGGCCGACGAGCCATCTGATCTGCTCGCCTCCTTCTTCAGCTAGGCGCCTTCCTCGCGAAGAGGATCGGTTGCGGTTCCCGACCGAGTCGAAATCAGTCGTCTCGGTTGGGTTTTCGCCGCAGTTGTTTGTCTTGGCTTCGTCGCTTCTTTTCGTTCAGACGGCGGCGGGCTGAACCGCGTGTCGGTTTCGTGGCTCGTCTCGAGCGCACCGGGGCGAGAGCGATCACGAGCTGCTCGGCCAGGCGAGAGCGAGCGAGTGAACGGTTGCGTGATTGGGAGCGTTCGTCATCGACGACAACGCGCGCAACATCGCCAAAACGTTGGACGAGTCGCGTGCGTTGTGACGCTGACACGGCTTCGGATTCGGCGATGTTCCACGTCAGCTCAACCTTCGTGTTCGAGCGGTTGGCGTGTTGGCCGCCGGGACCGCCCGAGGCCGTGAACCGTTCGACGAGCTCAGCATCGGGAATGACCAGCGATCGGGTCACTGGGAGTGGCATCGCAGACGTTTCAGGAGCTGGCGTCGTCCAGCGTGATCACGATGGCCCGGTCCGTGCCAGAGCCCTTACCGATCAGCTTGGCGATGTTGCCGACGACCGACGTCATCATGAAATACATGACGCCGTACTTCTTCTTGAGCACCGCAACGGCCTGGTCGAACTCGGCGCCTTCGACGACGACCGCCGTGCCCGCCACGGGTGAAGTCCCGCTGGTGACCTTGCCCTTCGAGTCGCTCGGCTGAACCTCAACTCGCGGGTTGTTCGCGAGCCGCTTGACCTTCCAACTCGAGGACGAGGTTGTGAAGCCCATCGTTCCGTTGCCGAGGTCGGCAATCCACACCGGGGTTGGTTTGGGCGTTCCGTCCTTCTTGAAGGTGGTGAAGCTCACGTACTTTTCATCGGCGATCGTCGACATGGGTCTGACGTTAGTCGTGCCAAGATCACTCCTATGACGAAATCTTCATCCTCCTCGTCCGCGTCACCTGTTGCGGTGGTGACCGGCGCCAGTCGTGGCATCGGCGCAGCGATCGCCCAACGGTTCGCCGCGGATGGCTATTCGGTCGCTTGCGCCGCCACATCGGTCGCCAACGTCGAGGGCATCGCAACTCGACTCGCCGAGGAGTTCGGCGTGAAGACGATTGCGCTCGAGATGCACGTCGAAGACCACTCCTCGGTTGCGCAGGGCCTCACTGCTTCAGCCGATGCGTTGGGCCCGATCTCCGTGATGGTGAACAACGCCGGCATCTCTGGTGTGCACACGATTCTCGACTACGAGCCGGAGGAGTTCAGCCGCCTGATCGACATCAACCTCAAGGGCGTGTTCAACGGCAGCCAACTCGCTGCCCGTCAGATGGTGGCTCACGAGATCCAAGGTTCGATCATCAACATCGGCTCGGTGACCGGCATCGATGCCTTCCCAAACCGTGCTGGTTACTGCAGCTCGAAAGCGGCGGTTCACCACATGACGAAGGTCGTGGCGCTCGATCTCGCACCCCACGGGATCCGGGTCAACTGTGTGGCGCCGGGCTACATCCGAACCGACATGGTGCAGGACTTGATCGACGCGGGGACCCTTGATGAAGGGGCGTTGAAGCGGCGCATCCCGATGGATGATCTTGGAGACCCAGCCGACATCGCGGCTGCGGTTGCCTGGCTTGCTTCGCAAGAAGCTCGCTACATCACCGGCGAAACCACCGTGGTCGATGGCGGCTGGGTCTCCTACGGTCACGTGTGACCGTGTGGAGGCTTCGTCAGCTGGGGGACTGACAAAGAGCCTCGTTGGTCAGCTGGAGCCGAAGGGAAGCAGCACCCGGTTGACCGTATGGATCGTGCCGTTGTCGGCTGCGATGTTTGAACGGGCGTAGAGCACCTTGGCGTCTTCGATGCCATCGGCGGTCGCACCGTCAAAGGTGTCAAGGATCGTGCGGTCTTCAAGCACCGTGATCGACGCGCCGTTGAGCGTTGTTTGCTCGCCGCCGAGTCGAAGCGAGCGGTAGTCGATCTCTCCGGGGATCACGTGATAGGTGAGGATCTCGGTGAGGACCGGGATCGGATCGCCGTCGCCAAGTTCGGTGAGCGTCTCCACGAGGAAGTCCCACGCTCCAGCTTCGTCCCAACCGTGATAGCCAAGATCACGGGCAGTGCGAACAAAGGCGCGGTCGGTCGGGGCCAGCACCGTGAGCGAGGCGTTCGGATCGCTCAGCGCATCGACGAGGCCGGCTGCCGAAACGGCCGTCAACAAGATGTCGTAGTCGCTGCCGTTGCGATCGAAGTCGCCACCGGATTCCGACACTCGTTCAGCGATGGTTCCACCTGGCTGATCAAGGTCGAGCGGGAGGATCACCCGGTTGACCGTGTGGATCATGCCGTTCGCAGCCTCGATGTTCGAGCGAGGGAAGAGCAGGCGGGCGTCGATGTTGTCTGGGTCAGCGTCGAGGATCGTGCGATCCTCCTGCGGGTTGATCTCACCACCGCCGAGGGTGATGCGAGGTCCGCCCGTGCGGACGTCGCGGTAGTCGAGCGACCCGGGGAGGACGTGATAGGTGAGGACCGTGGTGAGTGGCCCAACGGGGTCGCCTTCGCCGAGCTCGGTCAACGCCCCGACGAGGAAGGTCCACGCATCGGCTTCGCTGCGTCCTTGGTATCCAAGTTCGCGAGCGAGGCGGAGGAAGGCCCGGTCGTTCGGGGCGAGCACCGTGAGCTCTGCGGAGGGATCGGCCAAGGCGCCGTCGAGGCCGGCGACAAGAACGGCGTTGAGCAGGATGTCGTAGTCGTTGCGGTCGGCGTCGAACTCGCCTCCGCTCGCTGCAACGATGTCGGTAATCGTCGGGCTCGTGGCCGGATCGCTCGAGCTACCGCCCGTCGCGCCGACCGGTGCAGCCGTGGCCGCGAGTGCGCTTGCCGCCAAGACGATCCCGCCGATCGTCTTGCCGAGCTTGTTGGTCTTCGAATACATGTCTCCACCGTTCATTTCGCCGTCGGTATTGCAGGCGGCACCGCCATTGGTTCGCCAATGAGGGGGTTCGTCGAATCGATTGGATCCGATGCGCGGCGAGCAGAATTCTCTACGAGCCAGCGGGTTCTTCGCCCGAGAGGCTCGACATCTCGCCGTGAACCCACGCGGCCCGGAGCACGGCGACGGCTGGGTCGGTGGTGGAACCGATCACGGTGCTGAGTGTGACGAAACCATGGTCGAACGCCTGGGTTCGAGTTCGTGCGAGGTCGGTCTGGCCGGCTTCGGAACACCCGCGTTCGGCAATCCGGACAATCCGGTCGCCGAGCCTGGAGAGGTGCGTGGACGTGATCTGCTCGTCGGGTGTCTCCTCGTCCTCATCGGCCGTTGTGTGGTGTGTCGCTCCGAGACGTCGAGGCGTCGAAAGGTTGAACAGCTCGCCGTTTGTCACGGTTGCGATCGGCCAACCGGTGAGGTTTCCGTCGCGAAGATCGAGCCGGGCGATGACGTATTCGGGCGGCACGCCGACTTCGAAGAAGAGGTGTTCGATGTTGTCGATCATGGGTTTGGTCGATTGGCGATACGAGGTTCGCATCGTGATCTCGTGTCCGTAGGACTGGATCGCCCATGCGAGTGATTGGTCGACATCGTCGAACGCTGGACCGGCTTCGACCGCTGCCACCGGGATGAGCGTCCAAGGTGCAGCGGTTCGGCCGGCGAGCCGGCTTGGGCGAGTGGGAACCTCGCCGGCCCAAGCGAGTGTGTTGAGATCCTGCTGGGTGATCGGGCCGCCGATGCTCGCGGATGTCTTCGCCGATCCAGATAAGCGATGTTCATCACTGGCCAGGGCGTTCGCCAACGTCACGCGACGCCCGCTCAGAGACGAGGCCGATCCTGCGCCTTCCCAACCAATGGCTTCGCTCAACATCCGTCCATTGACCAGCTCGGGCCGTGAGACGGTGAAGAAACGGGTGCTCGATTCGGCGAGGACTGCCGTCGTGCCCGCGAACCGTCGATCGCCCCACGGGTAGTGACCGAGGCCGATGAGTTGGAGATGGCCCATCGCTTCGTATCGGGCGCGAGCGCGGCCGACGAGGCCATCAGGGAGTGGTGCTCCTTGATCCAGCAGTTTGCTGAGCCGTTCCGCCACCGTCGAGATCTCCGCAAGTTGGGCGAGGAGGCGGTCGGTGCTGGCGTCGGCGGTTTGTGCGTCGAGCGCGGCGAGCTGGTCACTCGCACGCTCGGCAAGGATGGCGAGTCGGTACAGCTTCACACCACGACATGCCGCCGCAAGTGAGTCGAGCCGTTCTCGCTCACCGTTGCCGAGGTAGAGAAGGCCGAGTCGAACGAGGTCCGTGGTGACCTGCGATGCCGTCCGGAGGGTGTTGTTTCGTTCGAAGAGCAGTTCGGTTGGGCGTGGCGGCTCATCGCGGACGGCGAGTTCGCGCTCAGCGACCAGCCAGATCGCCAGGACCGCGAGTGCGGTGGCCCTGCGATCGTGTTTGCTCGCTGGTTTCACCAGCGCCTCGTCAGGAGTTGAGGACACGAATCGAACCGACGCGTGCGGTGTTGGGAGATCGACGATGAGGACCGAACCCGAGTCGTCGATGACGACCTGGTTGGGATCGAGCGATGCCGCCCGAGTCTGCGCCCATGTCGAGTCGGCCTTCTTCGCCCAGTTCCGCAGCGCGTCATCGGTCATAGCGAGCAGAGACTGGCGAATTGAACTGCCATCCTCCGTCGGTCTTGGCGCACGCGATTCGAGCTCGGAGTCTGATTCGCCGTCACCTCCATCCGAGAGGTCAGCAAAGCCTGCCGTGTCGGTCGGCGGAGAGTCCTCGCCGCCATTTGGTGGATCGCTGTGTGGGCTGTCTTCGCTGTCAGCGTCACTGCGCAGCGCAATGATCGCGGCCACGAGGTGTTGGCACACACCGGCCGTCGCGCAGCCGCAGTGACCGTCGGCGAGGGGCTCATCCCATGCGAAGTTGACGCTCCAGCCGTCGCCCTCGACAACGAGGGAATCGTCCCCGTCGCTCAGCTCGACTCCCGCGTCCACCAGCTTCTTCGCTCGGCGAACGAGGCCTTTGTTGGCGAGGTGAGCCAGGGTGTCGTCGTCGAAGCGAGCGGCTTGTGTGATGAGCCCACTGCGTTGATCGGTCATTGCATGACCCCTGCCGCCCATTGAGCGAACGACTTCGGTGTCATCGCAGCAACCGGCATGCCCGATTGTGCGACTCGTTCGGCCGTGGCGTGGTCAAAGGCGGGCCCGGCGCCATCGTCGAGCGAGGCGAGACCCATCATGGTGACGCCGCTCTCGGAGAGCCGACCGACGGCATTGAGCAGGTCGCTCACCGAACCGCCCTCGTAGAAATCGGTCACGAGCGCCAGGATGGTGCGCGAGGGATTGGTCACGATCTGTTCGCAGTAGGTGACCGCTCGGCCGATGTCGGTGCCGCCGCCGAGCTGAACCGACATCAGGGTCTCGACGGGATCGTCGACGTAGCCGGAAAGGTCGACGACGGTCGTGTCGAACACCACCAGTTTCACCGTCACGCCGGGGAGGCCAGCCATGATCCCGGCGAGGATCGCGGAGTGGATGACCGAGCCGACCATCGATCCGGATTGGTCAACGCAGATGATCACTTCCCACGGGTAACGAATCGCGCTGCGGCGATAGAAGGTGACCTCTTCGATCAGCAGCCGTTGACGGTCCGGATCCCACGTCCCGAGGTTGCGTTCGATCGTCGTCCGCGCATCGACCGGGCCGACGGGCCGACGAGAACGCTTGAACTGATCGACCCTCCCAGTCAGCACGGCTTGGAGTTCGGTGCGAAGCCGTTCGGTGAGTTCGTCGACAACCGCAGCGACGATCTTGCGCACGGCATCGAGTGCGTTCGGCGCCATACCCGATTTCAACGAGAGAACGAGCTTGAGCGTGTCGAGGTCTGGCTCGATTCGGTCGAGTGCGTTCGGGTGGGTGAGCACTTCGGTCAGACCGAATCGCTCGACTGCTTCGGTGGCCAATTCTTGCGCCACCTCCTCGGGAAAGAGCTCGTTGACCGTGTCGAGCCAATCGACGATTCGTGGGACCCCAGCTTCGAGACCAGCTGATCGCTGTTGACCCGCTCCGCCCGGCGGCTGACCACTTCCGTCGCCTCGGAGGCCTCGTTCGCCGTAGAGCCGGTCGTACAAGAACCCGAGTGCCGCGTCGGCCTGGAGCAGATCTTGTTCCGGGGGTGGAAGCCGACGCTCTGAGTACTTGCCGAGCACGAGTCGCCAGCGCTGACCGATGTCGGGAGCCGTCGTCCAATCGTCCTGTTCGCTCACGAATCAACTCCGGCGCCGGCATTGGTCGGGCTTGCGGTCGCGCTGTTGGTCGCGCTGTTGGTCGCGCTGTTGGTCTCTTTGTTCGCGGCACTGTCGGCAGCCGCCGATGGCGGGGTGAGCCAGGCTTCGAGCCCGTCTTCTCGCAGGTTTTCTTCGGCGGTGAGGGACAGTTGTGTGTGCTTGACCACGTCTCGTTCGTTGATGCCAACGACGTGGCGACCGGGGTGGCTTCCGGTGAGCGATCGCACCTTCTCGGCCACCCGATCAGTCTGTTGGGGAGTGAGCGCTGCCAAGGCCGAACGCAGGCCGGGCGCACGAGCGAGAAACGCTTTCATGTCGCCGTCGGCAAAGTTGCGGGTCATGACGACGACGATCTCGTCGACCTCCCACAAGGCGTCACGGGCGACGGTGATCAGACCCGTGAGGAATGCTGCGCCGATGGTTGGGTCGGTACCGGGGTCGAGGTGGCCGCCCACCAATGCGACAAGCTCATCGTCGGTCACCCGTTCGCCTCGCCATTCGAGTCCGGCGATGGCGCCTCGCAGCTGAGGGGGAGAGGTGTCCCGCTGGGATTCGAGCATCGACCAGAACAGCTCCTCGTCGAGTCCGGGCCACGCCTCGGTGACGAGCGCACGATGCACCGATTCGAGCGCGGTGACGAGGTCGGCCTGCTCTTCCTCGGGGGCAGCGTGGATTCGGCCGCCGAGCTGGCAGGCGCGGAGATACAGCTGGATCGCAAGGTCGGGGAGCGCATCGAGCGCCTTGCCGCCGAGTGGTTCTCGGGCGGAGTGAAGAAGCGCTGATTCGGTGAGTGCGGTTGCGATGGACGGGAGTGAAGGATCGATCGCGATCCGAGTTCGGAGCTCTTCGAGTGTGAGCCGCACAACGTCGGGCACACCTCGTTGGGCGGCGCTGCCGACGAGTGCGATCAGGTCTGCGGAACCCGGCTGTTTGGCGAGCAATAGGCGCAGTTCGTCGCGCGTCTTTGCTGTGACAGCCTCGACGATGCTGGCTCCCCACATCGATGCCTCGGTGAGTGATGTGTCCGTCGCCGGTCCGTACTGAGTCTCCCATCGTTCTCGGATGACATCGCGTCCCTGCGCTCGTGAAAAGGCAAGCGGCGTGATGCAGTGGCCGAAGGAGATACCGATCGCTGCGAGTCCGTGGAGGAATCTCGATCGCCGTCGGTCTCGGTCGCTTCGATACACGTCGAGGTCGACTCGACGGGCTGCGCTCGTCTCGGTCGTGAGCGAGAGGTCTTCGAGATATCGATCGAAGTCACGAGCGAGCGGGAGACGGGGTGTGCCGGGCGGAAGCGTGCCGAGCGAGTTGCCCGTGAGGCGTTCACTGGCCTGGCGTCGAACGATGCTCGCTGCATTGTCCTCCCCCTTGGTGAAGCAACTCACCATCGCATCGAGCGCGTCGTAGAGGGTGACTGACGTTCGGCCCCGCAATCGTCTCAGCTGCTCAGCAGCGGTGAGCGCATCAACCATGGAGGGCAGGCTGGGTTGGCCATCACCGGCTTCGTCTCGAATGGCGCGAGCAACGTCGCTGATGAGGCCCTCTTGGGGTGGAACGGCTTGAGGGGTCGTGCGATGGACCCACACGTCTTGATGCCACGCGGGGTGTGCCATGCCTGCGGCGTAACCGGAGAGAGCGTCGAGGCGATCGAAGCTGTATCGAATCAGCCCGTGTCCTCGATCGAGAACGTCGACGCGAGCGGCGTCGATCTCAGCGTTGTTGGATGCGCCGTCGTTGGATGCGCCGTCGTTGGATGCACCGTCGTTGGATGCGCCGTCGTTGGATGCACCGTCGGGGTGATCGCCGTCGGCATCATCGGAGTCAGATTCGTTCGACTCGGTTCCGGCCGAGTCGTGGTTGGTGACGAGGTTGGGAAGGACGACGGTGTGAGCTGCTCCGGTGACGACCACGATGGGCTGGTCCGATCCCGCAGCATCTCGCTCAGCAAGCGCAGTGCAAACGATCTGCGCCATCGCGTCCTCGCGTGCCTCGTCGATCGACGACGTCTCGGTGTCGGAGCGAGCGAGTGTGGCGTAGGTCAGCACGGCCGTGAACACCTCGGCGGGTGTGCCGTCGATGCTCTCGACCATGTGATCCCACAACTCGTTGTGATCTCGGCAACTCAGGCGTCGAGCGGTCTCGGACAGAACTTCGGAGAACGTGAATCGGTCCTCGTCGACGTGGCCGACGGGTGAACGCTCGCCGAGCTTCATCCGGTCCTCGTAGTCGAGATCGACGAAGCCGAGTTGGGCGCCCGCTGCGCGGCCGGCCTTCAAGGCGACGAGCTCGGGTGAGTAGTCACAGATCGGGAAGTAGGAGCCGTGGCGGAATTGCTGTGGTTCGGGATCGAGCTCAGCTTCGTCCGGTTCGACCTGATCCGCGCTGTCGTCGTCGCTTGCCGGCGGTTCCGGGATGAATTCGGCAACGACGTAGGAATAGATGGCGAGCGGCATCGCTGCCTGAGGATCGAGGAGAAACTCGATCTGATCATCGAACGAAGGCGGGCCCTCGACGAGAACGGCATAGGGATTGACGTCATCGATGATTCGTTCGACCGCGGCCGCGCACGCGGGGCTGTGGTGGCGAATCGGCAAATAGATGATCGGGGCTTCGAGCAGCCCCTCCATCGTTTCGC
Source organism: uncultured Acidimicrobiales bacterium (assembly GCA_937925335.1). GTDB lineage: Bacteria > Actinomycetota > Acidimicrobiia > Acidimicrobiales > SZUA-35 > CALEWY01. Next base: position 7,963 of record CALEWY010000024.1, on the reverse strand, counting down.
GAACGTTGACGTCCACGCGTCTGGTCAGCCCATCTCTCGGCGGACGTCGTAGAGGTCGCTCCATGCGCCCTCTCGCTTCTTCACGACGGCATCGAAGTAGTGACGGAGTTTTGATTCGTCGTCCGGGTTGTCCTTGAGGACGGTGCCGATGAGTTGGCGGCCGATCTGTCGGCCGTTTGGTGTGCCGTCGCCGAGGTAGGCAGCTTCGAGGCTCGCTGCGTAGTTGATCGAAACGGCTTCCGCTGTCGACATGACAGCCGTTGGTTTCTCAACGACGATGCCCTCCGCTGTCGTGCCGCTTCGGAGTTCGTTGAAGACGGTGACGAGGAGGTCGACCACATCTGGCGGCGTCTCGATATCGAGCCCGGTCGCAGCGAGCAGGCGATCGGTCTGGGAGAGAATCAACTCTCGTTCGAGCTTGCTGTCGCTGATGGGGCGGACGGTCTCAAAGTTGAAGCGCCGCTTGAGAGCGGATGACATTTCGTGCACGCCACGGTCTCTGAGGTTGGCCGTTGCGATCACGTTGAATCCGCTGCGGGCGCCGACGTAGCCGAGCTCTTCGAGCTGAGGAATGCTCACGTTCTTGTCGGACAAAACCGAGATCAGCGCGTCTTGCACTTCAGCCTGCATGCGCGTGATTTCTTCGACGCGGACGAGCTTGCCCGCTCGCATGCCCGCCAGGATCGGTCCAGCGACGAGTGCATCTTCGGAGGGACCGTTGGCGATCAACATGGCGTAGTTCCAGCTGTAGAGGAGCTGGTCTTCCGTCGAGCCCGCGCTGCCTTGTGCGGTGAGAGTGGAGTCGCCACTGATGGCAGCGGCGAAGAGCTCCGACAACATGGACTTCGCCGTGCCCGGTTCGCCCACCATGAGCAAGCCTCGATTGCCCATGAGGGTGACGAGGCAACGATCGACGAGAGGATCGTCGCCGTAGAACTTGCGGGTGACGCCGAGTTCGTCGTCGCCGAGGACGAACGAACGCACCGCTCGTGGTGTGAGCGCCCAGCCATCGGGCCGAGGCCCATCATCGTGCGCTGCGAGAGAAGCCAGCTCCTCCGCGTAGCGCTGTTCGGCTGGTTGCTGAATGGTGCTGGTCATGGACCCACCTTCGTGTCGTCGGGGCTGGCGACCCCGGAGATCGATATTGATTGTGCCTCGGTGTAGATCTCCGAGAGGAGGATCGAGGGAATGTTGCTAAGTGGGATCGCACTCAGCGACAGCCCGGGAAGCTCCTCATCAGAACCGAGGGGGTGGAAGCTCAGAGTCTGAAGTGTGCAGGCATCAGCCCCGATGTCTTGAAAGGTCAGCGAGACGACGCCGTCGAATTGGAGTGCTGCTTCGAGGTTGAGCGTTGGAAATCGACGTACGACCGTGTTTGTGACGGGTCCATCCAACCCGGGTCCAAGTTCCCAACCTTCGCGCAACGCTGCTGCCCGGAGTGTTCCCTGATCCATCACCATGCCGTTGAACTCGTTGATGAGTGTCGCGCCAACGTCGAAGGTCGGCATCGAACGATCAAACTGAGCGAACAAGGGAGCGATCTCGTAGTCGTCGAGGTGTTCGATCCAGTGTTGGCCGATTCCGGCTGGAACGTTCTGGTCGTGAGCGATTGAGATTCGTGTGCCAGGGTTGAACGAGATCGCGTCATCGTCTGTGTCGGTCAACGTCCCATCGCTGAGTGGACGGAAGGTCCGGACGGTGTCGTTCGTGACCTCGACCCAGACGATACGACCGGCGAGTCGTGCGATCACAGGGTTCGTGAGGAAGAGAGCGCGAAACTCGTCAGGTGTCCACGAACGCTGCACGCACATGGCTGCGTGCAAACGAGTTGGCTGAAGGTTCGCCGCATGCTTCATTTCCTTTCGCACGGAAGACAACATGGCCTTCGCTTGCTTGACGAGGTCATCGTCGTCTGCTGCTCGCGCTTGGGGCAGCGATCGAACCGTCTTTCCTGTCTCGTCGTTGACAACACCAACGGTGAGGTCGTCGTTCAGCGCAAGTGTGAAGGTCCGGCTTCCGTATTCGACTGACTGGCGGCCGTTGGAGTCGAATCCGCCGTCGGGCACCATCCGGTCTGCGAGTTCATCGAGCGACCAGCCTTTGCGTTCGGCGACGAGCTCGACCTGGTGCGCAGCCTCGCGTTGCAAAGACGCCGGTTTGAAGCGGGTAGAAAGCGCCATCAGGGCTTGAGCGGCCGCCGGATCATCGATCTGGCCGAGCAGTTCAATCAACGCCTTGCTTTGTGCCTTCCGGCGGCCCTTGTGCTTGCGGATGTACGCAAGAGCAGCATGGGCCTCAGAGGCTCCGGCTGCGAGACCAACGATTGAGAGCACGCCGCGACTTGTAGAGGCCGAACCGGCAAAGCCGGTTCTGAACTCTGCGGTGAGCTGGTCCTCCGCCTGTTGCTTGGTCAAACCGGGGAAACGCATGCTCGTGCCACTGCGGAAACTCCACGAGATTTCCTCGGCGGCCTTGGCTCTCGCCTGCGCCTCGGTTCTCGGACGGACGTCCTCAGCGATCCACTCACGCAAGAGAGATGAGCAGAGCTGAGCGACACCTGCCTGGTGCATTTGGGTGATGTAGTGGTGAGTCTCCGGTGACGGCCTTGCCGTTTTCAGACGAATTGCATCGAGCACAAGGTACTCAGCGATCGCAGGGTCGACCGAGGTGTCGTCCGTCCACGTCAGCTGGGTGAAGTCGACGTTGGCGAGCCACCGGGCAGCCGCGTTTTGTTTGATTGGCTTCTTGTGTGAATTCTCGACGAGCTCCGCGCGGCTGAAGTGCTCGGCGACGGACTCGCCGATTGCGACGAGCGCTCGGAGCATTGCTGCTCGAGCAACCGTGTTGCCTTCGCTGGCGACAGCATCGTGCAGATCGTCAGCAACGGTCGAAGCGAGTGGGTGTCGAGTGATCCAATCGGCGGCCTTTTGACGCTCGGATGCGTTCTTGCTCCTCAGCCGTTCGGCGACCGCTTCGGCGTAGTGGTGGTCGATGATGCGATCGATCGCATCTTGGTCGGACTTGAATCCATGGAACACGGCGTCCAACAGCTCAGCTTCGAGTCGAGCAGGAACGATCGCGGAGCGTTCAATCAGCAGAAAGAGCCCACGTCGTCTCGCCTTGGTTGTGAAGTCAGGTGTGTGGCGCAACAACTCGCACAGATCATGCACGTGATGCACGATCCACGGCGTGAGATCCCGATCATGCCATTGGTCTGGGTTGGTGCCGAGAAGAACAGCGACGAGTGAGGCTGCGTCCCGTGACCGTTCGGGACCGGCGAGAGCGGTTACTTCTTCAGGGGTTGGGACCGGCAGGGAGCGAGCGAACGAAAACGACTGCCAATGTGAATCGAAGCGACTCGAGGCAACGAGCAGTCGGACGACGTGTCCGATGTGAAGGACATCCTGAAACGAGTTTGCATGGAAGAGTCTGTCAGCGGCATTGGGCGGACCGAGCCCATGTCGTTCGGGGAAAACTGCAGGGTCTTCGCCGTTCATGATCGATGCCAGCCACTCGGCAATGTTTCTGTCGGCCGTACCCAAAGGATCGAGTTGGTGTGCTTCAACCCTCGGAACGTTGATGACTGGAAGCGTGAGCGGTGCGACGTCGAGATCATCGGTTGGCAGATCGAACGATTGACGAGTGGCGAGCGAAAGGTTCCAGAGCAAGGCCGACGCGTAGGAGCGGAGTGGCTTGTTGCGAGAGGTGGAGGCCTTGAAGAGCTCCGGCGCGAACAACTCGAGCAGACCCTCATCGATCGATGCCAGGTAGCTCCATGCCAAGTCGTGGTTCGGCTTGGCCTTCGCCAAGCCCGCGCGAATGGCCTCGGCATGCTCTTCGATGAACGACAAGCTGTCGACCATTGGTCGATGGGACCCTGTGCCGGCCCACCACACGCGAGCAGGGTCGAGAAGTCCGACAGCGAGCCCATGGCTCGTGAACCCGAGGTGCGCTCCAACTTGAACGAGATCCGCGAACGACGCTTGATGTTCGAGACGTTGACGGCCGACCGTAGCGAATCGCCACCACTCCACGGGATCGTGCGGATCGGTGACGGTTCGCGCCGTCTCGATCGTCCGAACGCGTTGCGCGCCGGTATTGGCGAGAACAACGGCGAGTAGTGGTCGCGCCGCAATGTGCAAACCGTTGTGCTCCCAGAGTTCCGCTGGGTACCTGAAGGCGGGACTGAGCGAACCCGTCGAGATGAACTTGACCAAGGCTTGAGCGTTGTCGCTTGGCAATGCCGATTCGATCAGTCGCTCCCAAGAGTTGTCGAACGTGCTGAGATCGGAAAGGTCGAGGCCAAGTGTTGGAACGTCGGTCGATTCTTCGTTCGGCTGTCCGGTCACGAGCTCTCCCACGACCCGTCGAACGAACTGAGGTCTCGAATGTTGTCTCCGAGCTCAGCACCGCGAGGAAGCGAGTCCGTCATGCGCCGTCTTCGATCCGGGTTGGTACAGCGATGGTCAACGCGTCGGCGTACATTTCGTCGACGAGCGTCGAGGGCACTCGGTCGAGGGGGATCGCTGTGGGGAAGCGCCCGATTGGCATCGCTGAAAACTGCAGGCCATCGACCGTGCAAGTCGTGTCAAACGGGACGTCGTAGCCGCCGATATGCAGGCCGTTCTTGGTTGTGAGAACCGCAGCGATCCCGAGGTCGGCGAACGTGGCCGCAACACCAAACGATGACCCCGTGCTGTGCGTGTCGCCGACCTGCCAACCGAGCGCGCGAGCGCGGTTCGCGAGCGTTGTCGCCGTGACGACATTGCCATCAAACTCCATGATGCGATCGCCTGATGGTGAAAGAGGAGCAGTCGGACGATCAAACTGGGCGAAGAGCGGCTGCACCTCGTAGTCCGAGAGATGCCGTACGGCCGCAGCTTCGTCCTCGCTATCGACGAGGCGAGTGTGAGCGAGCTTGACGATGGCACCTGGCGAGAGAACGAACTCCTCGTCGTCAAGATCGACCAACGTTCCGTCGGTGAGTGGCCGGAACAAGGTTCGCTCATCATCGTCTTGTGCGAGCCAGACCAATCTGGTTGCCATCCGCATCATGACCGGATGGTCAAGAACGAACTGTCGGAAGTCCGCCTCGTCCCAGGTGCGTTGCACCGCCATCGCTCTGCGTAGGCGAATCGGTTGAACCTCAGCAGCCGCCTTGAGGTCCTTCTTGGAGGCGTTGAGTTCGGCCCGGTGTCGTTTGATGAGACTCGCATCTTCGTCGGCTCGGCCTCGGGGAAGCGCTTTGGTTGTCTTGCCTGTCTCGTCATTGACGAGAACGATCGCCAAGTCGTCGGTGATCGCAGCGGTGAAGGAGCGTTCGCCGAAGTCGATCGTCCGTTTGCCGCTTGAGTCGAACCCACAATCTGGGACGCCGCGATCTGCCAGGTCCTCCAGCGTCCAACCTCGTTCCATGGCGATCCGGTTGACCGCTTCCTCCGCATGAACCTGAAGGGCTTTTGGCCGGAACCGGTGAGCGATTCCCATGACCACCTGCACGGCCAGCGGGTCGTCGATCTCGGCAAGGAGATCGATCATGGCTTTGCTCTGCATCTTGCGTTTGCCTCGGTGATGGTGGACGTAGGCAGACGCAAGGTCGATCGTCTCCCGGCCACCGCAGGCAGCTGCGACTGCAAACAAGCCGATGCTGCTTCGAGCGTTCATGTCCTTCCCGCCACCAACATCTCGGTTGAGCCACTCGGCCATGAGTTGCGCTCCGAAGGCCTGCGCTGTGCGCGAGTCGAGGCTCGCGAGATAGCGCCTGGTGGTAGCCGTTGGTGACGACGTCTTGTCCTTCGCTGCGGTGTGAAGGATCGATTCGACGATTGCCCGCTCGACGAACGCTCCCTCGGTATCAAGCAGTCTCGGCAATCCGCCAATGTCGAGCCACGCAATCGCACCTGATCGGGAACTTGCCCGTCGCATCGAGGCTTCGGCGTTCCGCAGGATCTCATCGTGCTCGAGGAACTCGTCGATTGGCTCGCCGTAGGCCTCGAGTGCGCTGATCATCGCATCTCGGGCTCGGGGATCGCGCTCCTTCCGAGTTGCGACGTGAAGCTCTGCAACTGCGGAGTCGACGTCGACGAGTTGCGGATCGCCCCGCAACCACTCGGCCGCCGCAGTGCGTTGCGACTTCTTGGTGTCGGTCAGGCGTTGCACGACTCTCGAGCGGAAGCTCTTGCGACTGACATGTTGCAACGCCGCCCGCTCCGTCTTCGTCCCCGAGAGAGCCTTGTCGACGAGGATCGTCTCCAACTCCTCCGATGCGTAGGACGCATGCGCAACCGTTGCGAAGAGGGGGCTCGAGTCAGACCACGGGTTCGCGATCATCTTCAAGAGCGTCGGCTCGGCTTGGCGTGCCCACTCAGCGATCTGCTCGGCTGTCCAAGTAGAGGGGCTCTCGTCGCAGACCCTCGACACCACCCAGGTGGACCGCTGTTTGTCAACGCCCGGGTCTGCGTGCATCACATCGACCGGTGAGATGTCGTGCTTCTCGAGAAGTGGGGCGATTGCGCTGGCGGCGTTCACACGACTTGCGACGACATGGAACAGCAGCCGGATCACATGAACTCGGCCAAGGCGATCGATGAGCCACGTCTCGTCTGCTGGAGGTGTGCTCAAAAAGCTGACGAGTTGTGTTGGAGCGACGTAAGGAGGCTTGCGTCCGTTCGCGATCGCGCAAATTGCAGCGCCCGGTGTTGACAACGAATCTGGGCAGATGAACTGGCCACTCGATCGAGCTGGCTTGCGAGCCGTTCCTCCCGGTCGGCTCCCTGGGCGTCTACTTGTGTTCGTCGAGCGTCCGGGTTGGGGGCGATCCCGGGGTGACATCCGGACTCTCGTCCGTGATGATGAACGTCCTCGGCGTTTCTCGGAGGCGCCAGACGTCGAGGTGCCAAAGGTGAACTCAATCCCCTTCAAGAATGGGGCAAGTCCTTGGGCAACGGACTGTGCTGTTTTCAATGCGACCTGCGGGATCATCTCCGCTGGTTGAGTGGCCAGCAGCAAATCGAAGGCCATCGTTCTCGCTTGGACCGAGCCTTCGCTCAGGATCCGCTCGAGTTCGATTCGAGCGATCGGCGTAGGAAGTCGCTTCACCATCGATGCTGCTTCGGAGCGTCCTCTGCCGCTACTCGTCGCAGTGGCGCAGATGGGTCCGACCAACGGAGTCAGCACTTCGGCTGATGCATCGACCAGGACAACTGGGACGCGTCGTGTCTTCTTCGGCAGCGCCTCGAAGCGCTCCAGGATCCGATCGATGTCGTTCTCGATGAACGAAACGGCACCGTCCAGCGATGTCAGGGCTGCAGGCGCAATCGAGTCGGTCGACCACAAGGTGTCGATGATGTCGTCATAGGACCAACCGATCACCACTCCGGCCCGCACGAGATCTGAAACGGACATGACTTGGTCGGTGGGCGGGCGCAGCGCCGGATCGACGAAGCGGCTCGGGTACCAAAGGTTGTTCAACAAGCGTTCAAGATGGCTCCGTCCGGGAGCGACCAACAGCGTGTCCGCGAACTGGCGACGAAGGGTTGACGGCACGGCTGCGAACGCCGCGGCGAGGTAACGAGGGAAGGACACGCCGACCGTCGAGCGTGCTTCTGCCAGCTCTCGCGAGGGTGCGCTGCTCATTGCTACGCCGCTGATCGCAGCGATCGCCTCGTCGGCGATCGCGGCTGGCCAGACTGAGCACAAGACGTTCTCCCACGAACCACCGAAGGCGGTGAGGTCGCAGATGTCGTGGGTTAATGATGTGCGAGGAGACGGAGGCACCTCCTTGTTGTCGTCAAGGGTTGGGGTTCTCTTGATGGGCACGTGCTCGCGCGTCACTAGGAAGCATTGGTCGTGGCGTTAGCGTGGCGCCGTGATCACCGATGTGGAGCAGGTGGGTTACGGACGCGCAGCATCGGCCGCGCTCCGGGCGGCGATCGATCGGGCGAAGGCCGAGCGTGCGCTGAAC
>CALEWY010000023.1 GCA_937925335.1 uncultured Acidimicrobiales bacterium | reverse complement strand
TTGAACCAGGCGTCATAGTCGGCGCTCACCCGGTCGACCGGGAAGTTCGACGCCATCATCGAACGGTCGGGGCCGAACGTGTCGACGCAGTGGCGAACGAGTGGTCCGAGCTTGTCGACGAGTTCGCTCGTGGTCGGGCTGGCGTCGGAATGTTCGTAGCCAAAGCCGAGCACGGGCATCAGGAATCCGGAGACCTTGACTCGCACCTGATCATGCTCTGCCACGGCCGACATCGCATCTCGCCACTCGCCGGCGATTCGGTCGCGGTCTCCCGCCGATGCGCCAACGCCGTGGAACTCGCCACCGAATCCAACCGGCGTCGCACCGTGACACAACACGATCGGCACCTCGGGCACCGCGGTCGCGAGCTCGCCCACCTGATCGAGTTGATGGCTGAACACCCACGCGTCGTAGGAGAGGTCGTGCTCGGCGAGCTGTTCGAAGCCGGTCCGGAACGAAGCCGTGCGGCTGAGCTCGCCATCCTCGGCGAAGTTCATCACGGTTGGCGACGGATGGTTGGCGAGCATGTGGCGGATGCCTCGAACTCGAGAGCTCGCTGCCTTGTGGCCAGCAAGAACGGGAGCAACCTTCGCTCCAAGCGCAAGGTCGGCGTGGGCAACGATCGCTGCCGGCGGATCGTTGAGCGACTCGAGCCACTCCGTCTCGCCGACGGCGTCCATCGGGTCTTTGTCTTTCCACCCAGCTTCGATGTGGACGAAGCGGCTGACCTTTGACGATGCTGAGTCGGCCCGAAACTGCGTGGTGAGATAGTCGACGACGAGGTTGTTGCGCTCACCAAAGAAGTTGAGTGTCGGCTTCGGGAACGCCTTCTTGGCGACGGCTCGCAGGAGCTTCTCGTTCCATCCGAGGAGCTTCGCCAGCGGCTGAACCTGCCGAGGTGTTCCCTTCACGTCGAAGAGATGGATGTGCGGATCGATGACGTCGGGAACGTCGAGTTCAGGCATCCGGGCAATCTAGATGCGGCGTGTGGCAGTCGCCCGTTCAAGCGCCGCCTTGCTGTGTGGCCGCCCGCCAGTTGTCTTGCTTGGTCCGCCGCTAGTTCGTGTTGTCGGTCCAGGTTGCGCCGTCCCACCAGCGCAACTCTGCTTCACCCTTGGGGTCGGCAAACCATCCTGGCTCCGGAGCGCCAGGTGTTTGGGTTGCCGCGGCGGCCGGCTGTGCGGGTGCAGCGCCCGGCTGTGCCGGTGCTTGCCCAGGAGTGCCAGCCATGCCGAACGTGGCAGGGGAGAGGTCCATCGGCTTGTTGATCTTGGTCAGCATCAAGAAGCCGAGGGCGAGTCCGGCGAACGTGATGAACGCATTGAGGAGCACGAGCAGGTCGCCGAAGAAGTTCGGCAGCTCGACCACGATGTTGCGCACGAAGGCGAACCAAACGAAGAACGCTCCGCCGGCGCCATAGATGAGGACGGGATCGAACTTCGCCCACATGCCGAACCCGATCCAGGCGCCGAGGACGATGAAGATGCCAAGCCAGCCGAGGTAGCTGAGGTTCCAGAATCCGCCGAGCCGATCAAAGAGGCCGGTGATCTGCGTGAGGCCGGACAGGACTCCGCGAACTGGCGTGAGTAGGGCGGTCAATAAGCCGAACGCAGCGAGCAACCGAACGAACGGGTTCTCCAGCAGTTTCTCGAGCTGATCCATCACGCATGCCCTCCCAGGCGATTCGAATACATCAACGCTAGTTCGCGACGTTCTTGGCGTCCCTAGGTCATGTCACGGAGCCGTTTGTGGCGTGAAGCGGGTTCTCAGTCAGCTGCGAGTGATCAGTCGGCTGGGAGCGAGATGACGACCAGATCCGTTGGCGGTTCGGCTTCAGCGTGGGGAAGTTCGGTCACCCACCGTCGGCGACCAATGACTTCCGCCAGCCACCGAGCGCCGTTTTCGTCGATGCCGATGCCCTTGGCCCGAACAACTCGGTTGGGAAGAGCGTCGAGGAGCTTCTTGAGATCCATCCGGTCGATCGGGTTCGGAATCTCGACGATCGATGTTTCGTGGCGATCGAAGAGTGACGGCGTTGGCAGCGTGGTGATGCCGCCGGGTCGTCGCCCGCCGATGCTCAAGAGTGATGCGAGCGACGCCGTGTCACCCGTGATGATTGGGGCGCCGCTTGTGATCTCGTCGATCATCGTTCGAATGTCGGCCTCGGTTTCAGCGCCCTGGTCGCCGGTGAGCAGGTCGAGCTTCGTGAGCACGACAAGATCGGCCGCTTCGAGTTGAACGCGCATCGTGTGGGCGGTGACTTCGTCGCCCTCGATCCGGTCGAGGAACTGCTCGGAGTCGACCACGGTGACGACTCCGTCGAGTTTGAATCCAGCCGACTTCGACCAGGGCAACACTCGGCTCGGTTCAGCCACGCCGCTGAGCTCCACCACGATGTGGTCGGGCGGCTCCTCGCGGGCTCTGATCTGGTTGAACGCGATGCCGAAACCCTCGCTGAGCGAGCAGCACACGCAGCCGTCGGTCAGTTCGATCGTGTCACCGTGTCGACGTTTGATGAGACGAGCGTCGATGTTGACTTCGCCGACATCGTTGACCATCACCGCAATCGGACGGTCGGCCGTGGCCAACAGCTCGTTGATCAGTGTGGTCTTGCCAGCGCCGAGGTAGCCGGCGACGAAGGTGAGTGGCACACGTCGCCCGTCCCACGGCGCGTACTCCGGCTCCACATACGTCATGCGCTCAGTGTGCCCCACCAAGTTCGCTCGCGCGCTTCGGGCCACGCCCGCATCTGGCGGCTGTGGGGTGCGGGTGCGCACCCTGGGGCCGCCACTCAGGCTCGGCCGGTGTGGCTGGCGGCTGTGGGGTGCGGTGGTGCTCCTGTGGGCCGCCACTCAGGTTCGGCCGGTGTGGTTGGCGGCTGTGGGGTGCGGTGGTGCTCCTGTGGGCCGCCACCCAGGCTCGGCCGGTGTGGCTGGCGGCTGTGGGGTGCGGGTGTGCTCCCTGGGGCCGCCACCCGGGCTCGGTCAGATGATGATCGTGATGCCCAGAAGGGAAACGGCGGCGACCAGGATCCAGGCGATCGTGCCGAGCACGAGCGGCAGCGGACCGAGCTTGCGGAGACGGTCGATTCTCACGCCGGAGCCGAGGCCAACCAGTGCAGCGGCGAGGATCCAGCCTTCGAGCATCTTGATGACCGTGATGACGTCGGTCGGGATGAAGCCGCTCGTTCGGACAAGAACCATCGTCAGGAACCCGACGACGAAGAGCGGAAGAATCGGTGGGCTCTTCGCATCGGAGCGAGCACTGGGTCCATCAGCACTGGGTCCATCAGCACCGGGTCCATCAGCACGGCCTCCGTCAGCGCCGCGTTCGTTGCGGCGATGGATGTTGACACCCGCAACGATCGGAGCGAGCAAGGCGACTCGGGTCAGCTTCACGACCGTTGCCGTTGCGATGACCGACGCTCCGCCTGACGATGCCGTGGCCACAACTTGGGCGACGTCGTGAACGCTCGCTCCGGCCCAGGCACCGAACTGATCGGGCGTGAGGTTGAGGGCGCCGGCGAGTGCCGGGAGGGCGAGGATGGCGAGGCTTCCGAAGAGGGTGACGAGGCCGATGGCGGCGGCGACCTCTTCTTCCTCAGCATCGGTCGATCCCTCGACAGCAGCGATGGCCGACGCTCCACAGATCGAATAGCCGGTTGCCACGAGCAGGCTGAGATCGCGAGACAAGCCGAGGCGCTTGCCGATCCACTGCGTGCCGAAGAAGGTGACGGCCACGGTCATCGCAACAACGACGAGACCCTTTGCCCCGAGTGCCGCAACATCGCCGAGAGAAAGCCGAAGGCCGAGAAGGACGATGCCGACCCGCAGCACTCTTTTGGCGGCGAAGGAGAGGCCAGGCTGCGTGGCAGGGTTCGCAAAGCTGCGGCGACCGATTGGAGCGTTGGCGATAGACCGGTCGCCGGCTGAGTTGCGGATGGATGAGTTGCCGACGGACGCCCTGCCGATCGACAGGTTTCCAATCGACACGTTCCTGACCGACACGTTGCCGATCACGGCGCCGATGAGCACGGCGGCGACCAACATCGACAGCGGTCCGACGAGCGACGCGAGGCCGTAGGCCAGCACGGTTCCGCCAGCAACGAGAACCAGCCCGGGGATGAGGCTGGTCTCGCCGTCTTGCTGGGGGAGAAGTTCGGGAGCGTCGCCCGGCCGCTGAATCAACGCCATAACGGCCAGTGTCGACCGAGCTCAACGCTTCCGGTAGGGGGCTCTGCACTGCAACGCCATAGGCTTGATCTATTGCCACCTATAGTTCTGACCTTGAGCTAAATCTCGTGTCTGTCGATCCGAAGGAGAACTGATGGCGCTGGCACCAACAACCCCGGAGCTCGGCGCGCTCGACCTCTTCGTCTCCGTCGTGAAGCTCGGCAGTTTGTCGAAGGCGGCCGAGGCCCATCGGATCGCCCAGCCGAGCGCGAGTAGCCGCATCCGTTCACTCGAGCGCCAGCTCGGGCTCACCCTGCTCGAACGTTCGCCAACCGGATCGATCCCGACGGTCGCAGGCGGCTTGGTCGCCGGCTGGGCCGAGGGCGTCTTGCGTTCGGCCGATGAGTTGAACGCTGGCGTCGCTGCCTTGAAGGCGAGACGGGCCGGGCGACTGCGGGTGGCGGCAAGCCTCACGATTGCCGAATATCTCCTGCCGGCGGTTCTCGAGCAGTTCTTGCGCAATCGACCCGACGACTCGATCAAGCTCGAGGTGCTCAACAGCTCTCTCGTGCTCGACCATCTCGCATCTGGCTCCGCCGATCTCGGGTTCATCGAGTCACCCGTCCCCACGCCATCGATGCACGAGCACGTGGTTGCGTTCGATCGGCTCGTCGCCGTCGTCGGACGGGCGCACCCGTGGGCGATGCTCGGCGAGGTTCCCATCGAAGCGCTCGTCACGACGCCGCTGATCTTGCGCGAGCGAGGCTCCGGCACCCGAGACGCACTTACTGAAGCGATGCGCGCCCTCGGCCATGGCGAGCCGATGTCGGCGCTGGAGCTGGGTTCGACCTCAGCCGTGCGGGCCGCTGTCGTCTCCGGTGGATCACCGACCGTGATCAGTCACCGTGCCGTCGAAGCCGATCTCGAAGCCGGGAGCCTCGTGGCGATCGACGTACCCGGGCTCGAGATCGATCGCCGACTGCGCGCGGTGTGGCCGATCGATCGAGAGCTTCCACCGCTCGCCGCGGCCCTGCTCGCCCAGCTTCCCGGCCCTCTCTAGGCGCCGCGTCTGGGGCTGGCGTTCGGGCAAGGGCTCGTTCGCTACTGACGTTCTTGTTGACGTTCTTACTGGCGTTCGTTGCCGCGTCTGGGGCTGGCGTTTGGGCAAGGACTCGTCCGCTGCTGAGGTCCGCTACTGGCGTTCGTTGCTGGCGTTTGTTACTGGCGTTCGTTGCTGGCGTTTTCGCAGTTGTGTTGGGGTCGGGATCGAGCGTGTGACGGATGAGTCTTTGCATAAAGTCCGAATGTACGTACAATTGGACCCATGGTCCCGATCTCTCGACTCTTCCCGATCGTTTCGTGGGCGTCGCGCTATGACCGTGGCGACCTTCGATCCGATGCTGCAGCGGGCCTCACCGTCGGTGCCATGCTCGTTCCCCAAGCGATGGCGTACGCATTGCTCGCCGGCCTGCCGCCAGCGGTTGGGCTCTATGCGGCAACCGTGCCGGTCGTGATTTACGCCCTGTTCGGGACATCTCGCCAACTTGCTGTTGGGCCGGTTGCGATCGTCTCATTGCTCACGGCGACGGCGCTCGCTCCGCTCGTGGAGGAGGGGACTGGCGGTTACCTAGCGGCGGCCGCTCTTCTGGCACTGATGGTTGGCGTCGTGCACCTGGTGCTCGGCGTCGGCCGCCTCGGTTTTCTCGTCAACTTCTTGTCGCATTCGGTGCTCGTCGGCTTCACGGCCGCTGCGGCGATCATCATCGGCTTTTCTCAGGCCAAACATCTCGTCGGGATCTCCGTCGAACGAACGGACCATTTCTACGAGACGGTTCTGGCCGTGATTGAGGGGCTGGGTGGCACGCACCTCCCGACGTTGGTGCTCGGGGCGACGTCGCTCGTTGCGCTCTTCGGAATGAAGCGCTGGCTCCCCGGCAAGCCAGCGGCGCTGGTGGTCGTCGTCGGATCGATCCTCGCCGTCGAGATCTTCGGTTTGGAAGAACGAGGCGTGCGCGTGGTCGGCGGCATTCCCGACTCGCTGCCGGCTTTTGGTCTGCCCGATGTCGACGGCTCGCTCGTCGGCAGCCTCGTCGGAACGGCGTTCGTCATCACCCTGGTCGGTTTCATGGAATCGATCGCCGTCGCCAAGGTCTACGCCCGGCGTCATCGTTATGAGGTCGAGCCGAACTCCGAACTCATCGGGCTGGGCGCAGCGAACGTCGCCGCCGGGCTGTTCGGTGGTTACCCCGTCACGGGTGGATTCTCCCGAACAGCCGTCAACGACACCGCCGGTGCTCGTACGCCGCTCGCTTCGCTCATCACGGCCGCTGTCGTGCTCGCAACGATTGCGTTCCTCACCCCGTTGTTGACGTCGCTGCCCAATGCCGCACTCGGGGCGATCATCGTCATGGCCGTCATCGGCCTGATCGACATCGAAGAGATGCGACACATCGCAGCGGTCAAGCGCAGCGACCTCATCGGACTCGGTGTCGCCTTCTTCGCAACGCTGCTTCTTGGCATCGAACTGGGGATCGTCGTCGCCGTCGTCGCATCGATGCTCGTCGTGTTCGCACGCATGTCGATGCCGCACACGGCGATGCTCGGACGGGTCGCTGGCACCACGAGCTACCGCAACCTCGAGCGCTTTCCCGAGGCGACCACAACCGATGGTGTTGTCATCGTTCGGATCGATGCAGCCCTCTCATTCATCAACGCGCTGCACGTCAAGCGGCTGCTCATCGCAACGGCCGAGGGGATCGCTGACCCCGATGAAATCGCTGAGGCCGAGGGAATTCACTCTGCACCGCGAGCTCTCGTGCTCGATGCGTCAGGCATCAACGACCTCGACGCCACCGGCGCCGACATGTTGGCCGAAGTGATGATCGAACTCGACGAGCGCGAGGTTGCCCTGCACCTCGCCGATGTGAAGGGACCGGTGCGTGACGTGCTCCGCCGAGCCGGGATCTGGTCGGCGCTCGACGAGCGCATCCACACCAGCGCACACGACGCGATCGAGGCGATCTCGGCCGGCCGTCCAGCTCCGATCGATCAGCGACGATCGGGCATTGACGAACGGCCGTTGCCTGAGGGCCACTCCGACGCCAAGGGCCACGACGCCGACCCCACCGGCCACTCCGACTCGATCCACGACGCCGACCCCAACGGCCGCTCCAAATTCAGCCACGACTCGGACTTCAGCCACGACGCCAACTTCAGCCACGACTCAAGCTGCCACCCCGCCACCGACGACAGATCCCCAGCCGCGGGCCCACTCGACCCGCAAACCACTTCCATGACCCCCCTGAGGAGCAAGCCAACATGACCAGCACCGCATCAACCAGCACCGCAACAACCAGCACCGCAACAATGAGCACTGCCATCCCACAAGCTGACTCGATCAGCGCAAGCCAGCTCCAGGCATTGATCGAATCGGACCCGGCGATTCGCATCCTGGATGTTCGCACCGGGGCCGAGTTCGAGACCGTTCACATTCCCGGCTCGTACAACGTGCCCCTCGACACGCTCCGCGAACACGTTCGGGACCTCGCCGACGTCGTGCATCCCGTCGTCCTCGTGTGTCAGTCCGGCGGGCGCGCTGCCCAAGCGCATGACCGCCTCACCGACGCAGGGAAACACACCCTGCACATCCTCGAGGGTGGCATGAGCGCCTGGGAGGCGATCGACGGCTCGGTCGTGCGAGGTGAGAAGGAACGTTGGGCGATGGATCGCCAAGTGCGACTCGCCGCCGGCTCGATCGCGTTGGCCGGCACCGCAGCCAGTGTGGTCTTCCCACCGGCGAAGTGGATCGCTGGAGGCGTCGCCGCCGGGCTGACCTTCTCCGCCGTCAGCAACACCTGTGCAATGGCGAACGCACTGTCCAAGCTGCCCTACAACCGGTCCGACGCGTGTGACATCGTCGGCGTCCTCGAAGCCATCGCGACACCGTCAAACAGTGCAACACCGTCAAACAGTGCGACACCGTCAGACAGTGCAACACCATCAAACAGTGCATCAGCATCGGGGCGCTGACATGCACATCGATCACCCTGTCGCCGACTACGCCTCGGTCCTGATCAACGGCGCACAATTCATCGACGTTCGCGAACCAGCCGAGGTCGCAACCGGGACACTTCCCGGCACGACCAACATTCCGCTCGGCGAACTCGACGGCCGACTGGATGAGCTCGACTCATCACATCGAGTGGTCCTGCTCTGCCGCAGCGGTGGCCGCAGCACGATTGCGGCCGAGTTGCTGAACCGCCATGGATTCACCGACGTCGTCAACCTCGAAGGCGGCATGCTCGCCGCCCCACCCGCCTGAAGGAGGCACCCAATGAAATTCACGCAGTACTACCTCGATTGCCTTTCGCAGGCGTCCTATCTCATCGGCGATGAAGCGTCAGGTCGAGCGGTCGTGGTCGACCCGCGCCGCGACGTTGCTGAGTACATCGCCGATGCGGAAGCGGCTGGGCTCACCATCGAGCTCGTCATCGAAACCCACTTCCACGCCGACTTCTTGTCCGGCCACCTTGAGCTTGCCGCCGCAACCGGCGCCGAGATTGCCTACTCGTCCGTCGCCTCCACCGAGTTCGCATCACGAGCGCTCGAAGACGGCGAACGCATCAGCCTCGGCCGAGCAAGTGATGGAGCACCGAGTGATGGATCGCAGGGGAGCAAGGGGGTTGCGCTCGACATTCTGCACACCCCTGGGCACACACCCGAGTCGATCAGCATCGTGGTCTGGGAGGACGGCGATGACGCAGAGCCATACGGCGTCCTCACCGGCGACACGCTTTTCATCGGCGACGTCGGACGGCCCGATTTGTTGTCGTCGGTCGGTGTCAGCCGCGACGAACTCGCCGAGAGCCTGTACGACAGCCTGCACGACAAGCTGTTGCCGCTACCCGACGCGACTCGGGTGTTCCCCGCTCACGGTGCCGGTTCAGCGTGTGGCAAGAACCTGTCCACCGAGACGTCATCGACGATGGCGGAGCAGCGCCGCAGCAACTACGCCCTCCTGGCTCCCGACAAGGCCACGTTCATCGATCTTGTGACCGAGGGGCAGCCTCCGGCGCCGGACTACTTCCTCTACGACGCAGTGTTGAACCGGAGCGAGCGAGATCTGCTCGACGAACACGCTGCGCCGACTCCACTCGACCTGGCCGCCTTCGATCGTGCTGTCGCCACCGGTGCCATGATCATCGACGGGCGTGATCCCGACGCATTCGCGTCAGGCCACCTCGATGGCTCGATCAACGTCGGGCTCAACGGCCGTTACGCCGAGTTCGCTGGGTCGGTCGTGCCCAGTGACGTCGACATCGTGCTGGTCGTCGAAACCGGCTTCGAGACCGAGGCGAAGAACCGTCTTGCCCGGATCGGGTTCGATCGAGTCGTCGGATGCCTGGCCGATCCAATCGCCGTGATGGTCGACAACCCCGCGAGAGTGCGCCGCGCTTCACGCATGACCGCTTCGGAGTTTGACGCCCGACGAGCCGACATCGACGGCTTGCAGCTCGTCGACATCCGCAACCCCGGCGAGGTCGCCCTCGGCACCATCGACGGTGCCGCGGCGATCCCCGTTGGTCAGCTGCCAGGTCGGATCGGCGAGCTCGATCCCACGGCACCGACCGTCGTGTTCTGCGCAGGCGGCTACCGGTCATCGGTCGGTGCGAGCGTGCTGCGTCAGGCAGGTTTCGACGACGTCTCCGACATTCTCGGCGGCCACGCCGCCTGGACGGAGCTGCACGCAGCGGCTTCGTAGCTCAGCGGGAGTGTCGGCGACCTGCGAGACGTGACGCTTGCCACATGGTTCGAAAGTCCGTACAATTCGACTCATGATCTTCGAGCAGCACTATCTGGAGTGTTTGTCCCAGGCCTCGTATTTGATTGGCGACGAGGCTTCTGGTCGTGCGGTGGTGGTCGACCCGAGGCGCGACATCGCGCCGTATCTCGAGTCGGCCGCCGAGCACGGGCTCACGATCGAGATGGTGCTCGAAACGCACTTCCACGCCGACTTCTTGTCGGGCCACCTCGAGCTCGCAGCCGCCACCGGCGCGACGATCGCTTACGGCGCACATGCCGACACCGAGTTCGAATCACGCAAGCTCGCCGACGGCGAACGCATCGAGCTCGGCCCGCGCAGCACGGACAGCCCCGATGGCACGGGCGGAATCGTCCTCGAGATTCGCCACACCCCGGGCCACACGCCCGAGTCCATCAGCATCGTGGTCTACGAAAACACCGACTCGCCGCCCCACGCAGTGCTCACCGGCGATGCCCTGTTCGTCGGCGACGTCGGCCGGCCCGACCTTCTCTCGTCAAAGGGTGTCACGTCAGAAGAACTCGCCGGCTCGTTGTATGACTCGCTCCACGGCCAGCTCATGACGCTGCCCGATGCGACCCGCGTCTATCCCGCCCACGGCGCCGGCTCGGCGTGTGGCAAGAACTTGTCGAGCGACACGTGGTCGACCATCGGCGCACAGCGTGAGACCAACTACGCCGTCGCCCCGATGAGTAAGGATGAATTCATCGACGTCGTCACCGCTGGCCAGAGCGCGCCGCCCGCCTACTTCTCCTACGACGCGGCACTCAACCGTGAGATTCGTCCGCTCCTCGACGAGTCGACGCCGCCGCTCGACCTCACCTTTGACGACGTCATCAACGCCGTCGCCGGAGGAGCGGTGATGCTCGATACCCGCAGCCCCGAAGAGTTCGCCCGCGGCCATCTCGCTGGCTCGATCAACGTCGGAATGGCCGGCCGTTACGCCGAGTTTGCTGGCGGTGTCATCCAGCCCGAGCGCCCGATCGTGCTCATTGCTGAGCCCGGACGAGAACTCGAAGCGAAGAACCGCCTTGCTCGAATCGGGTTCGACAACGTGGTTGGAGCGCTCGTTCAGCCGGAAGCCTCAATGTTGGCCAACCCCGACGGGGTCGCGAAGAGCTCACGACTCGACGTGGCCGGCCTCACCAAAGCCATGGCTGAGATCGACAATCTGCAACTCGTCGACGTGCGCCAGCCGGGCGAGACCGAAGGCGGCGTCATCGAAGGCGCCATTCTCGTTCCGCTCACTCGCCTCGACGCCGGAATGGAACAGCTCGACCCCGCTCGACCGACGATCGTCTATTGCGCCGGCGGCTTCCGATCATCGATCGCCGCCAGCAAGATGATGGCGGCTGACTTTGCCGACGTCTCCGATCTGCTCGGCGGCTACGGCGCTTGGCAGCAAGAGAACTAGGAGGATTTCGGCATCCTTCTCCGTCATATGGAACACTCGTTCCAAACTTGCACGTGAGAGCATCTCACGGATGTGTAAGAGTCTGAAACGTCGCTGCGAAACGGCGGCAAAAACATGGAGCGCGCATGACCCGCCTGGGTTTCCTGCTGGATAGTGACAACTGCATCGGGTGCCACGCGTGCACCATTGCGTGCAAAAGCGAACACGACGTGCCGCTCGGTGTGAACCGCACCTGGGTGAAATACATCGAGACGGGCACCTTCCCCGACGTCGCCCGCAAGTTCAACGTCATGCGCTGTAACCAGTGCGACGACGCTCCTTGTATGACCATCTGCCCCACCTCGGCGCTCTTCCGCTCTGACAACGGCGTCGTCGATTTCCAAGACGACGACTGCATTGGCTGCAAGTCATGCATGAACGCCTGCCCCTACGACGCGCTCTACATCAACCCTGAGACGAACACCGCGCACAAGTGCAACATGTGCAACCACCGTCTCGAGGTTGGCCTTGAACCGTCATGCCAGGTGGTCTGCCCAACCGAGGCCATCAAGATCGGCGACCTCGACGACCCGACCAGTGAGATCAGTCGCATCATCGCCCGCGACGACGTCGCCGTCCGTGCGCCCGAGCAGAACACCAAACCCAAGGTCTTCTACCGCGGCGCCGACCAAGCCTCGCTCGACCCAACCCGAACCGCCATCGCCAACGACGGCATGATCTGGGCCGACACCCTCTCCGACCCAAACGGCGCTCGGCACCCCACCGTCCCCGTCTCGATCGGCAAGAAGCCCGACTCGATGGACGGCGTCGTCGCCCGAACCGCCTACACCACGTCGCACCAGATGACCTGGAAGGGCAAGGTCTCCGGCTACCTCGTCACGAAGGCGATCGCGGCCGGTGTGATGCTCGTCGCCGTGCTCATGGTGTTGCTCGGCCACAGCGGTGAACAAGCCGCCGTTGGTGTGGTGCCACCCGTTGTCGCCGGCATCTTCTTGGCGATCACCGGCGCCCTGCTCGTGGCTGACCTGAAACAGCCTGGCCGCTTTTACTTCTTGATCACGAAGGGCAACTGGTCGTCGTGGCTGGTGAAGGGCGCCTACGTCCTCATGTTCTTCGCCGCGGTTTGCGGACTCTGGTTCCTCGCTGGCGTCGCCGGCCTGGAGGAGACGTTCCAGATCTTGGCCATCCCGGCCGCTGTCGGCGCAGCCGGAACCGCTGGCTACACCGCTTACCTCTTCGCCCAGTGTGAAGGTCGAGACCTCTGGCAGACCCCGCTCCTTCTCCCGGTCCTGCTTGCGCAAGCCGTCACGGCAGGCGGAGCGGCCTACGCCATCCTCGACGTGTTCATGGACGTGCCTCGTCCGGCCGCAATCGGCTGGGTGCTGCTCGGCGGTGTCGCTGCCACCGCAGCGTTCATCGCCATGGAGCTCACCTCAAAGGGCAGCCGCCACGTTGAGCTGGCCGTCCACGAGATGACGCACGGCTCGCTCAAGCAGCAGTTCTGGCTCGGCGGCATCCTGCTCGGCCTCGTGATCCCGGCGTTCGACGCGATCACCTTCCTCGCAACCGGCTCGGATTCGCCACTGCTGCTGGCCGCGGGTGGGATCTGTGCGTTGCTCGGAATGTTCGCCTACGAAGACTCCTTCGTCCGAGCCGGACAGAGCGTGCCGCTCTCGTGATCTCTTCTTCTTCGACTTGTTCGGCTTTTCGCTCAGCATCGGCGAATCCACATCGGGCACGGCTGCGCTGCGGCGGAACTTCGTTCCGAGTCCTCGCTTTCGCCGCACCCCATGCGGCTTCGCCTCTCGCCGGTGCGATCGCTGGCGCCTCCTTGTCTCGGTCTTCGAGCTCGCTCGCGGGCACGACGCTCTTGCCCGGTTCGACTTCAGTCGTCCGCTGTGGGGCGGTCGCTGCGCCTGTCTCACACTCGGCTTCGCCTCTCGGGGTTGACGGGTCTCGGTCTTCGGGGTCACTCGGCGGGCACTTTGTTTGCTCCGGTTCGGCCTCGGTCGCCTCTCGCGTTCGACGGCATTCCTCGGTTGGTGGCGGGTGCTCGGTTGGTCGGATCGGTGCTCACTTTGGCGCCTCCGCCGGGTCTCGGTCTTTGGGGTCACTCGGCGGGCGCTTTGTTTGCTCCGGTTCGGCCTCGGTTGCCTCTCGCGTTCGACGGCATTCCTCGGTTGGTGGTGGGTGCTCGGTTGCTGGCGCTTCTCGCTCCCAGCGCACCACAGACGTTTTGACTTCCCTTCGTTTAGAAAGCGTTCTTACACATGACTGATCTTGCGAAGTATCCGCCGTTCGAGCGGTGGCATGACTGGACTGAGCTCGATGCGAAGGCGTGGCCTGATCGGGTGGAGCGCAAGTACACGATCGTTCCGACGACGTGTTTCAACTGCGAGGCCGGCTGTGGCCTCGTCGCGTACTTCGACCAGTCGACCGGTGAGATCTCCAAGATCGAGGGCAACCCGGAGCACCCGGGTAGCCGTGGCCGCAACTGCGCCAAGGGTCCAGCAACGCTGAACCAGGTGTATGACCCCGAGCGGGTGATGCATCCACTCCGGCGAGTTGGCGAACGCGGCTCGGGCAAGTGGGAACGAATCTCTTGGGACGTCGCACTGCAGGAGGTCGGCGACAAGATCCGTGAGGCGTTCCTCGCCGATCGTCGCAATGCCGTGATGTATCACGTCGGCCGGCCTGGCGAGGATGGCTACACCGACCGCGTGCTCAAAGCGTGGGGCTGTGATGGCCACAACTCACACACCAACATCTGCTCGTCAAACGCTCGAATCGGCTACCAGAGCTGGATGGGCCACGACCGCCCGAGCTCAGACTTTGCCAACGCCGAAGTCATCTTCTTGATCTCGGCTCACCTCGAATCCGGCCACTATTTCAACCCGCACGCCCAGCGCATCATGGAAGCCCAAAGCCGGGGTGCCAAGATCATCTGTGTCGACCCTCGCCTCTCGAACACCGGCGCAAAAGCCGACTTCTGGCTCCCCACCTGGCCCGGCACCGAACCGTTCCTACTGCTCTCAATCGCTCGCCTGCTGATCCAGAACGACACCTGGAACGCCGAGTTCATGGAGCGGTGGACCAACTGGGACACCTACCTCCAAAACAAGCACCCCGATCGTCCGGTCGAGTTCGCCCAGCTGCGCGGCGCCATGCTCGACGAGTACGCCGAGTACACACCCGAGGCCGCTGAGCAGAAGACCGGTGTATCCGCCGAGACCATTCGTGAGATCGCCGACCTCATCGGCAAGCACCCAACCAAGTTCGCCTCCCACAACTGGCGGGCCGCCGGTGCTGGAAACATGGGCGGCTGGCAGGTTGCTCGCTGTCTGTTCTTCCTCAACGTGTTGACCGGCTCGGTCGCCACCAAGGGTGGAACCGCCGGCAACGGCATGAACAAGTTCAAGGCCGCCGCCCCCTTCGGCGCCCCGAACATTCACACTTGGAACGAGCTCGAGTGGCCGAAGGAATTCCCCCTCGCCTACCACGAGATGTCGATCCTTCTCCCGCACTTCCTCAACGAAGGTCGCGGCACGCTCGACGTCTACTTCTCTCGTGTCTACAACCCGATCTGGACGAACCCGGACGGCTTCACGTGGATGGAAGCGCTAAAGGACGAAGAGAAGGTGAAGTGCCACGTTGCGCTCACGCCGACCTGGTCGGAAACGTCGTGGTTCGCCGACTTCGTCCTCCCGATGGGTGTGGGCGCCGAGCGTCACGACGTCCATTCCTATGAGACCCACGCCGGTCGCTGGATTGGATTCCGCCAGTCGGTGTTCCGTCGTTACGCCGAGCTCTCGGGCAAGGAAATCGGACCCGACACGCGCTCGTTCGAATACAACCCGGGCGAGGTCTGGGAAGAGAACGAGTTCTGGATCGACCTGTCGTGGCGCATCGACCCCGACGGCGAGATGGGAATCCGGAAGTACTTCGAATCAGAAGAGCACCCGGGCAAACCCGTCACCATCGACGAGTACTACCGCACGATGTTCGCCGAGAACGTTCCGGGGCTCGACAAGGCCGCGGCCGACGCCGGCCAAGATCCGCTCGAGTTCATGCGCGATCGCTCCGCATTCTCCGTGCCGACCGACCCCTACGAGCCCTACGAACGAGCCGTCGCCGCTGAGGCGCTCGAGGGTTGTGAAAAGGACGAGTCTGGCGTCTACCGCAAACCCGGCACGCCGGGTTCGTGGGATGGCAACCTCGACACGATCGATGATCTGACCCTCGCCCCACTCGGCGACGGATCGCCCGCAATCGAGATCGACGGTGAAGCCAAGGAAGGCTTCCCGACCCCTTCGAAGAAGCTCGAGCTGTTCTCGACCACCCTCTCGGATTGGGGCTGGCCGGAGTACGCAACACCCAAGTGGATCCCGAGCCATGTGCACTGGGAAGACATGGACATGGAGCCTGCGGCCGACGGCACCGGGGGCAACGAGCGCATCTTGTTGCCGACGTTCCGCATCCCGACGCTCATTCACACCCGCTCCGCCAACTCGAAATGGCTGAACGAGATCAGCCACCGTCACCCGCTGTGGCTCCACCCGTCCGATGCCGAGAAGCTCGGTATCGAGGAGAACGGTCTCGTTCGAATCACCACTCGTATCGGCCACTTCGTGATCCAGAGCTGGCGCACCGAGGGCATCCGTCCCGGTGTTGTTGCGGCGAGCCATCACATGGGCCGCTGGCGCCTCGAAGAAGACCAAGCTCGTTCATGGGGTGCTGGCAAGGCGGCCGTTTCGAGCCAGCCCGGCTCGACTGCGGCTGATGGAACCGCTGGCACGGTGTGGAAGCTCAAGAAGGAGCATCACCAGGAGCCCTACAAGTCGTCGGACGAAGACACCGGCCGCATCTGGTGGAACGACACGGGCGTGCATCAGAACGCCACGTTCTGTGTGCAGCCGGACCCGATCTCGGGCATGCAGTGTTGGCACCAGCGTGTGCGCGTCACTCCCGCCGAAGCTGGCGACGAATACGGCGACGTCGTGGTCGACACCGCCAAGAGCCGCGAGGCCTACCTCGAATGGATGGACAAGACCCGTCCGGTCGGCACCAACGACTCGGGCCTGCGCCGACCCCTTTGGTACGCCCGTCCGCTCAAGCCAGCCGCCAGCGAATACCGCGCCTAGTCACGTGCCGGCCTCACTGATCACCGCGACGAACTGAATCGAACAGCTATGTGTAGACGAGTGACGTGTTCAGAATGCGAGCGGCCGACCTTTGCCGGCTGTGGGTTACACATCGAGCAGGTGCTCGGTGATGTCGCCCTCGCCGATCGGTGCCTTTGCACCGCGAGTGAGAAGCGCTCTGCCCGCACCTCGAAACTAAGGCGGCTCATCCGTCGCTAGCCCACTTCAGGGATCACACTTCAGGGGTCACACTTCAAGAGTCGAGTCTCGATTGTTCTGAAGTGGCGGCTGGACGCGCTGGTTCGCAGTTGGTTGGCTCTGCTGCTTGGCTCAGTTGGTTAGCTCAGTTGCTTGACTCAGCTGTCGTCGGCCAGTTCTACGGCGGCCCCGTTTCACCCTGGAAGTAGCCGGGCTGAAGTAGCCGGGCTGAAGTGGCCGGGCTGAAGTGGCCGGGCTGGTGTAGCCGGGCTGGTGTAGCCGGGCTGACGTGGCTGAGCTGACGTACCGGAGCTGAAGTAGCCGTGCTGACGTAGCCGAGCGCCAAGTCGATCACGATGGCGAGACGGTCCAACTCGCTTGCGGTTGGCAGTGGAGCTCAACGAGTTCGACGTCGCCATCCTTCAGACGAACGATGTCGGACCGTACTGTTCGAGGGTGAAGCACATCGTCATCACCATCTGCCTTGCTCTCGTTCTCTTTGGATCCACGCTGGTTGGTTCGCCGGCTGGGGCTGCTCCGCCCGACTTCACCGAGACCGATTGTGAAGGTGTTTCCGACAGCATCTTCAGGCTGTATTCAGCTGCTCTTGGTCGAGAAGCGGAAGAGGGTGGCTACGACTTCTGGCTCACCGAATACCAGGAGGGGCGCTTTGGCCTCGTTCGTGCCGCCAACTTCTTCGTGACCTCGGATGAGTTCCGGGCGACCTACGGCTCACTCACGAATGAAGGTTTCGTCGAACAGCTCTACCTCAACGTTCTTGGACGCCCTGGCGAACCATCCGGTGTGGCGTTCTGGACATCGGAACTCGACACCGGTTCGCGCAGTCGGTCGCTCGTGCTGCTCGACTTCTCTGAATCGCCCGAGAACGTCACGAACACCGAGACTCAAACGCCGTCGCTTGGCTTCTTCAACCGTGGACTTGACGGTCCGTGGACTTGCGGTGTGCAGCCAGCCACCAACTCCTGCGTGTTCAGCGATGGTGGCTTGGCTGGGCCACGACTCGACTACACGGTTGAGATCCCTGAGGTTGTCGGAGGGCCCGAAGCGCGTGCAGCCATTGGAGTAGACATCTTCCGCGGCGGCGTGTTCGACGGCACGTGGATCTTCAATGTGCGTGGTGCCATCGCCGGCGACCGGGTCAGCGACGTGACCACGATTCCGGGCCTCCGTGAGCCGGTGTCGGATCTCACCTGTTCGATCAGGTCTGTCAACGCGAACGGTCGGGAAGCTCCGGAAGGGCTCGATGGGGCAACGTGCGAATTCGCGGGCAGCCAGACGGAGTTCGGCATCGAGTCGATGCTCGTCGCCGTGTCGGTGCCGAAGCCACCTGACCAGGCAGCACTCGGCAATGCAATCGTTGAACTTCGCGTGGACGGCTTCCGGGTTGACGAATCGCCAGTGTCCCTGAACCCGCCATCGGCCGGTGCGGACGGCGCGGGGATGACTTCGTTCCTGCTGGACCTCATTCCAGAGGGGATCGACTCCCGACGTGTCCATTGCAATCTCGTCGAGGTTTCGTGGCTCGATCTCTGACGTGACGAGCGTTGGTTGGGATTCGCGAGCTCAAACGTAGAGCGCGCTGGCAACAAGGCTCACCGCTCGAACAGGGGTCACGGCTCACTGTCCGAAACAGGGGTCACGGCTCACTGTCCGAAACAGGGGTCACGGCTCTTCGTGCGAAGGAGGGGTCACGGCTCACTGTCCGAAACAGGGGTCACGGCTCTTCGTGCGAAGGAGGCGTCACGGCTCACTGTCCGAAACAGGGGTCACGGCTCACCGTGCGAAACAGGCGTCAAGGCTCTCCGTGCGAAAGAGGACTCGATCGTCCAAGTCGCTTTGTGCCAGCCAGCGAACGGGGTCCTTGGGCCTCACGATCGCTGGTTGATTGACTGTTGACAGGCGTCGCCGCTGGGTCCGAAGCTGGCGTGATGGCGAAGATTCTCACCGTATTCCTGATGCTGCTCGGCTCGACGATCGTCGCCGCCCCGGTGGCTGCTCAAGAGGCTGAGACCTACGAAGACATCGTCGCCGACCCATCGCTGACCGCGGATGACGCCACCGTCGTGCGGCTCTATCAAGCTGTCTTTGCTCGCCAGCCTGATCCCGGGGGCCTTCGATTCTGGCTCGACACGTTCGACACCGGCGAGTGGAGCACGCGCCGGATCGCCGGTTTCTTCGCCACGTCAGACGAGTTCATTGCGCTCTATGGCGAAACCGACAATCAGGCATTCATGACCGCGGTCTATTCGAACGTCCTCGGCCGTGCACCCGACGCAGAAGGTGGCGCCTTCTGGACCGATCAACTCGACGGCGGGATGAGTCGGGCTGAGATGATCCTCCTCATCTCCAACGCCCCTGAGTTCATCGACGCCAACCTGATCCTCGCCGACAACCAGGCCGAGGAGGGCCTGCGGTATGACTACGGCGAGATCGAGCGAGTGGAGGTTGTTGGCGGTGTGACGTGGGTCTGGTTTGATCGCTGGACATTCGGCATCGGTCTCGACGACGCTGGCGGCTACACCACGCTCCAGGGTGTGCAACACGTCGTCGAGCCCCGCTGGGAGCTCGCGACCGACTGGCACGGCGGCGGAAACATGAACCCCCGCCAACGGCGCTACCCACTCTCGCCATCAGTGTCTGTGCTCGAGATTTTCCCGGGAGCGTTCGACGCCGTGTGCGGCGGCGAAACTGACACTGCCGGATTCCTTGAGTCCGATGCTGCAACATTCTTTGAGTCCGACATCGCGACGGTTGCCGGACACCGGCGGCTCAGCTCGTTGACCTTCAACCCTGACGGCGAAGCGACCTTGGTGCGAGATCAGGGCAACTGTTAATCAGGGCAATTGTTAATCAGGGATCAGGGCAGTTGCTGTGAGGGCAGTTGCTGGTGAGGGCAACTGTTCATCACGGCAGTTGCTGGTGACGTTGGTGCGAGATCGGGGCAACTGTTCATCAGGGCAGTTGCTGGTGAGGGCAGTTGCTGGTGAGGCAGTTGCTGGAGCGGTCGGGATTGCCCGGTCGACTCTGCTGGTCTCATCAACTCTGCTGGTCTGATCCTCCACGGTGTGGAGCCGGCTCCAGACGTGCGCTTGGTTTGGCGAAAGGGGAGTCGCCCGCCGGGTGTTGAGCGCCGAACGACGTCAGCCGCCGAGGAGCGTTCGGCACTCGTCGACGATGGCGTTCGCTGCGCTTGAGTCATCGCACGATTGGGCGAGCGCTTCCATTTCGACCACGAGCACCTCCGCCGCGTCAGAGGTGATGCTTTCGGCCAGCAGGATGACGTCGCCTCGCAGCTTCGTTGCGAGGTTTGGGTCGATGATGTCATCGACGAGCTGGCTCGGCGTGATGTTCACCGCTGACAGGCGAACGACGAACTCGGTGGCCGCCGCCATCGTGTTCTCGTTGCGACCGCCGGCGATCGCGATCGAGGCCGCGACCGCGCGGCAAGCCCGCAGAAGACGAAGTTGGAAGGTGCTCCCGACCGGGGCCCTGGTGATGCCTCACGTACTGCTTTGCGCTTGGCAGGCCGTGCACTGCACGTAGACGCCGAGGTCCACCCGCTCGCTCGGCCACGGACTCCATGCGCCGCTTCCAAGCGAGCCGACCCGATCGGCAAAGCACGCCGGACAGTGGTAGACGACGTGCCCGTGCAGCCGCTTTGAAGGGTCCAGAGCCATGATTGTTACTTCGGGCAGCTTGTTGGATTTCTTGAGGCTCGCTGCGCTGCGACTGCACGTTGGGCCTGTGGTGCTGGCAAGCGCCTGGTCGCCGGGATGTCCGTGAATGGTTGCCCGTTGCGGGTGTGCCCACGACGAAGGCTCTCGCGAGTTGGAACGAGAAATAGGCTCACGAGGTGAATCGGCGCGCAACATCACATCTCGTCATCACCGGGCTGATGGGTGTCGGTAAGAGCACGACGGCTGCGGCGGTCGCCGACCGACTTGGCCTCGCTCATCGAGATTCCGACGTCGATATCGAAACGCTCTTCGGTCATTCAGGAGTGGAGATTGCTGCTGATCGCGGCGTCGACGAGCTGCATCGTCTCGAGTCCGCTGTGTTGCTCGGAGCCTTGGCTTCGCCCACTCCGATGGTGATCTCGGCTGCAGCCTGGGTGGTGGAAGATCCTGCCTGTCTCGAGGCGTTGGCTCAACGCGCCAGGGTCGTCGTCTTGCAGGCGAGCGTTGCAGAAGTGATGCGTCGGGCGCAGGCAGGAGAGCACCGGCGACTCATCGACCGTGAAACGTTCGAAGCTCTCGCTGAGCGGCGCGCCCCAATGTTCGAGAGCGTCGCCGACCTGCGCCTCGATGCGATGCGGCCAACCGGACATCTTGTCGCTTCGATCGTGGAGTTCTGGCACGCTTCGTCGACATAGGCAGCCTCGCCTCCCTCATGTGCCTGAGATCTCCACCGATCATGATTTGGTGGACCGCTCTCTCGATCGTCGCTGGGCAACGAGCTGCTTGAGGCTCCTTGCCACAATTGCCGCAGTCGGAGGCGCGCTCGTTTTCTCCGGAGTCATCGTTGAGAACGGCTTTTCCGGCCGATGGCCTGGTCGTCAACTTCTTCTTGGCGCCGCCTTGTTTGCCGTCGCGATTTCATTGAGGAAGCTCTCGCGACGATGAACTACTTCGACTCTCGATGTCCCGTAGATTCGGTCATGCCTGCATTCATTCGGTTCGTGCTCGCTCGCAGGTCGACTCCGCGCGAATCGACGCTGCCCGAATCGGCGTTGCCCGAATCGACGCTGCTCGAATCGACGTTGCCCGAATCGACGTTGCCTCGGCGGTGGTCGCTCCGAGGTTTGGGGTCGCGGTGGGGGTTGGGGTCGCTCCGAGGTTTGGGGGCGCTGCGGGGGTTGAGGTCGCTGCGAGGTTTGGGGTCGCTGTGGGGGTTGAGGTCGCTGCGACGCAGGCCTGCGCCGATGTGGCGAACGGTGATGGTCGCTGCCTGTGTCGTCGTTGCCGGGTGCACGTCGTCTGGAGGGGAGGGATCGGTCTCGGGTTCCCTCACGGTGACTCGCGCCGATGGATCAGAGGTGGCGATGCCTGCGTTGGCCCCCTATGTCTGGTGCGGTCCGTTCAGCGAGGGGCCCGCCGACCTTCCGCAAGAGTCGGTCCACATCTACCTGTGGCCGATGCTCGACTCGGATTTCGCTGGCGAACCGACGGGGTGGATCATTCGGGGTGTGCTCGACGACATCGAACCGGGCCAACCAATCCAGCTGCCCAGCACGATGATCGACCTCGGCGATCCACCTGTGCCGCCAATGGGCGTGCACGTCTTCGCTGTCGCAGATCTGAACGACTACGCGTCGTCGGCCGACACCAGTTCGGGCTCGGTCGTGTTCGAGACTGAGCCTTGTCTCGGTGATGCGACGGCGGTTTCGCTCACCATCGATGCTGTCCTCGGCGCCGAGGATGCGGGGCCCGAAACGATCAAGATCGAGGGGAGTATCTCAAGCGGTCTCAACGAGCCGCCGCAACGAGATTTGTTCGGACTCTGATCACTGCCTTCGTCATCGCCCAGCACGTCGAACCCGAACTTTGCTGACGAGTGCGCCCGCCTAAGGTGGCGATCGTGAACATGTGGTCCTACGTGACGCCACCTGGTCCCGAGGACAACGCCGCAGGGCCGTCAACGTCGACTCGCGCTCTGCTCCTGGTTTTCCTCGCCCTGCTGCTCCTCGCGCTCTCGGTCTTCCTCGTCCCGCTGCTGTTCAATCAGTATCAGGAGTGGACCAACAGCGAAGACGTGCAGATCCGTGATCGATGGATCGCTGAGACCTCAGACATGGTTGAGGTGACCGACGCATGGACCGGACGAGACCGGGTCTCCATCGGCTTTGACTCCTGCGATCGCGAAGCGAGCTTCCGAGTTGGCTTCGATGAGACGGACCGTCCGGCGTTCCTCGCGAGTGGTCGCCAAGGTGATATGGAGTGGCGCGTTTTGGACGAGGAAGCGGTTCGCGGATTCGAAGCATCGAACTGTCGCGAGACTTCCGAGAACTAGCCAGCATCCGACTTGCTCTCGAGTGACTTCAAGACTTCAGGGGTCGAATCTCGATTCGTCTGAAGTGCATGTCGATCGTGAGGCGGTCGGGTTGACCTCGCCGGCGAGGTCGAGCGGACGCGTGACCTGGGATTGCGAATCTTCATCGGGGCCGAGGGCATCGACTTCAGCGGCAGCGGCTGGACGGGTCGCTACCTCGAGAGCGCCGACTACGTCGCTCGGATCGGCTCGGCCGCGTCGCCTTGTTCGAGTCGCCCAGTCCCGCTTCTGCAGTTCGCAACGGCGGTCAGCACCGGTTAGTCCGGTGCCTCTCCCTCTGGATTCCAGATAAAGCTCAGCGGAATGAGGTCGGAGATCGGTGCGCTCCGGGGCCCTTCGGGAGTTGGCAGGATTACTCGGATATGCGGGTGATAGTCGAGAAGAACCTGTCGATCCCGCCCGCAGGGTGACACGACGCCGCGCCCCTCATTGCCGACTGCGACGATCGTGGACAACGACCGAACGCCGTTCGATCGTGCGGTGGCAAGGGCGACCAGCTCGGCGCAGGGCCCTCCGGTGAAGTGATAGAGATTGACGCCACGGTGAATCGATCCGTCGTCTGCTCGTACGGCCGCGCCGACCGTGTG
>CALEWY010000022.1 GCA_937925335.1 uncultured Acidimicrobiales bacterium | reverse complement strand
GCTCCGGTCTCTTCCAGCGTGGCGAGACTCAGGTGCTGAACATCACCACCCTCGGTATGAAGCGCATGGATCAGATGATCGACGGCATCGACCCGGTCGATCGCAAGCGCTACATGCACCACTACAACTTCCCGCCGTTCTCCACTGGTGAGACCGGCTTCATGCGTGGACCGAAGCGCCGCGAGATCGGCCACGGCCTCCTCGCCGAGCGTGCGCTCGTTCCGGTCATCCCCTCCATGGAGGAGTGGCCGTACACGCTGCGTCTCGTCTCCGAGGTGCTGTCCTCCAACGGTTCCACCTCGATGGCTTCGGTCTGCGGATCCAGCCTCTCGCTGATGGACGCCGGTGTGCCGATCAAGGCGCCGGTCGCCGGTATCGCCATGGGCCTCGTCTACGCCGAGGGCAAGTACACCACCCTGACCGACATCCTCGGCGCCGAAGATGCCTTCGGCGACATGGACTTCAAGGTCGCCGGTACGTCCGAGTTCGTCACAGCCTTGCAGCTCGACACCAAGATCGACGGCATTCCGTCCGACGTCTTGGCCGCCGCGCTCAACCAGGCCAAGGAAGCTCGTCTCGAGATCCTCGCCGTGATGAACAGCGCCATCGCTGCTCCTCGTGAGGACGTGCGTGAAGGCGCTCCGAAGATCATCAGCTTCGAGATCCCGATCGACAAGATCGGCGAGGTGATCGGCCCGAAGGGCAAGGTCATCAACGCCATTCAGGGTGAGACCGGCGCTGACATCAGCGTCGACGATGACGGCGTTGTCGGCGTCGTGAGCATCTCGTCCTCGGACTCCTCCATCGTGGAAGAGGCCGAACGTCAGATCCGCTTGATCCTTGATCCGCCGACCGCTGAGGTTGGCGCCAACTACCCGGGCAAGGTCGTGAACATCACCAAGTTCGGTGCGTTCGTGAACATCCTTCCCGGCCGTGATGGTCTCCTTCACATCTCGAAGATCGGTGGCGGCAAGCGCATCGATCGTGTTGAAGACGTGCTCGAGCTCGGTCAAGACATCGAAGTCACCGTCGAAGACATCGACCCGAACGGCAAGGTTTCGTTGAACCTCGCCGGTGAGGCTCCTGCTGTTCGCGAATCGTCCGGTGGCGGTTCGAGCGATCGTGGGGGCCGAGGCAACGACCGTGGCGGTCGAGGCGACTCGAACGACGTCAAGTCAGATGATGGCGACTCCGGTCGTGAATCAACCTCCATGAGCTTCGAAGCCGATGATGTCCTTTCGGACTTCGGCGACCTCGGGCCCGAGAGCGCACCTGCTCCCGGCGAAGGCGGCGGTGGCCGTGGTCGTCGTGGCGGCGGTGGCGGTCGTGGAAACGGTGGCGGCCGAGGCCGCGGTCGACGCGACTGATCGCTCGTAACGCTTGATCTGGCGCCCCTCGGTTCGAATTCGAACCGGCGGGCGCCAGTTTGCGTTTTGGCCCACCTGCTCGCCCTCACCCAACGCGCCCCAGGGAACGTTCACATCTCACGACAACCCCCGTCCCGCCCACTGCCCACGCGGGTTTCATCAACCTCAGAGGTGCGGCAGGTCGCACGTTTCGAACGTTCGCTGATAGGTGCAACGTCGAATTTGAGGGGTGTGGGCGATTGGGCGCGCCCCAGGGAGCGCTTGGTTTTCGTTGCGACACCGACTCCGACCGCTCGCGAGTGGACCTGCTGCGACCTCAGAGGTGCGGCAGGTCGCACGTTTCGCTGGTGGTTTGGTACCCGCCAAACGCGCCCGGTGGCTGTGACCGGCGATGTGGCGTGTGCTGAGCGGTCCGAATCAGGGGCGGTGTCTCGCACCCAGGGCCTAGGATCGACCCATGGCTGATGGCATTCGAGTTGGGGTGTACGGAGCGGGCGGTCGGATGGGAATTGCGGTCAGCAATGCTGTTTGCAGCGATCCCGATCTCGACTTCGTCGCCGCCATCGACCCGAGCTACGACGGGATCGATGTTGGCGAAGTCACCGGTGTGACCGGTTGTTCGTTCGCCGTGTCTGGTGATGCCGAGGCTCTGCTTCACGCCAACGTCGACGTCGTGGTCGACTTCACTCACATCGATGCTGCTCGTTCCAACCTCGAATTCTGTGCTGCGAACGGTATTCATGCCGTGGTCGGCACATCGGGATTCACCGAGGCGGATCACGCCGCCATCGAGAAGTCCTTCACATCATCGAACTGTGTGATCGCTCCCAACTTCGCCGTTGGGGCCGTGCTGATGATGCGTTTCGCAGAACTCGCAGCGCCATTCTTCGAGACGGCCGAAGTGCTTGAGTTTCACCACGATGCGAAGGTCGACGCTCCGAGCGGAACCGCCGTCTCGACCGTCGAGCGGATGGCCAAGGCATCTTCGGACTGGGCGCCTGATCCCACGAAAAGCGAGACCATCGCCGGTGCTCGAGGTGCGGTGGGCCCCGCTGGCATTCCCGTCCACTCGATTCGTATGCGCGGCATGGTCGCGCACCAGGAAGTCGTCCTCGGAACGATGGGTCAATCACTCTCGATCCGACATGACTCGAACGATCGATCCTCGTTCATGCCCGGTGTGGTCATGGCCGTGAAGCGCATCGCCACGATCCCCGGGCTTACCGTTGGCCTCGACACGGTTCTGGGGCTCTGACCGGCGTGTCGCGTAGGGTCTCGACATGAGCGGGGAAGCGACCCAGCCAGCACCCGGCCCGAGCGCTGGTCGCCAGATCGCTGAGGCGACTGAAGCGGCGTTCGAGCGGATCCGTCTCGATACGGCGGCGACCGAAGACGTGCTGCGACGAGCATTCGAAATTGCTCATGTCGCGCCGTCCGACTCGGCGTTTCAGATCGGGCGAGAAACCCTCGTCGAGATCGCAAACGAGGTCGACCTTCCTCCTTCGGCCCTCGCCGCAGCGGTCGCCGAACGAATGCTCGGGATCGATGAGGCAGACGGTCTGCTCGACCGGTTGGTCGGCCCGGCGCAGATCACGGCCACCCGGTTCACCAATGCCACCGAAGACGCCGCTGCCGACCGCATGGTCCAGTGGCTCGAGAGCGGGCATGGCCTCCGCACCCGAATCCGGGCTGATGGTGTTGTCGTTGGAACGAAACGAGACGACCTGCTCGGCAAGGTTGGACGCACGATGCGGTCGGCGCAGGGCCAAGGCGGTCTCGGCAAGCAACGCGAGGTCACCGGTGCTGCCGTCGATCTCGACCACAAGGCAGGAGGAGGCGCCGTCTCGCTCGCCGTCGACATCAGCGGCAAACGAAACGAAGCGCTTCTCGGTGGTGGTGCGGTCGCCGTCGGTACGGGTGTGGTCGTCGGCGGAGTGTCACTTCTTGCAGGACCACTCGTGTTGATCGGACTCCCGATTGCCGCCGGAGCCGGCGTGCTGACCAGCAGAATCCTCCACGGTTCCAACGTCCGCAAAGTGACCCACGACGTTGAGGAAACCATCGACGGGGTTGCGGTCGGCACCCAGCCGAAGTCGATGCTCGGCGGCGTCACCAAACAACTGTCTCGCCGTATGCGCCGCCGCTGAACGCAGGGCGAGAAAGGACAGCAGTCGGGTCCGCTTGTGGTCTGAGGTGGTGAGCACGATGCACCGCGGCGCTTCGCGGAAGGGTCCGGGAGGAGTCCGGTCGGAGGAGCGCGGCCGAATCGACGGTGAAACCGTGAAGTGGTTCGACGGGGTCTCGCTGATGGTGGAGACTCGACCGATGGGACGAGCATTCGAATCGATCACCGACCAGATGAAGGCGTTCTGCGATCGCCAGCACATGTTCTTCGTGGCGACGGCGCCGAACGAGGGAGGCCACGTCAACCTCTCGCCAAAGGGGTATGACTCCTTCCGGATTCTTGGCGAGAACCAAGTCGCCTATCTCGACTTGATGGGGAGCGGTGCCGAGACGATCGCTCACGTTCGGGAGAACGGGCGGATCACCTTCATGTTCTGCGCCTTTGAAGGCAAACCGAACATCATCCGTTTCTACGGAACGGGCAAGGTCGTTCTTCCGACCGACAGCGATTGGGAAGAGTGGGCGCCATTGTTCTCCGGCGCGGTTGCCGAGGGAGCGGCTGTTCGTTCCGTGATCGTCGCCGACGTGCATCGAACCTCGAACTCCTGCGGCTATGCAGTGCCGTTCATGGACTTCGTCGAGGAACGTTCAAGACTGATCGAATACGGCGAAAACCTGTCGGACGACGACATCGTCGAGTACCAGCGTCAGAAGAACGCCACGTCCATCGATGGTCTTTCGGCAGTCGTTCTGTGACCGAATCGATCGACCAACTTGCTGGCAGCTTGATCGAGGCTCGTACAGCCAACGTCGCGATCGACGCCGTCCCCGACGAGCTCATTCCGCCTTCGGCCGCCGACGCTGAACGAGTCGACGATCTGGTCGCTGAACGAACCGGATGGCCCGTGCTCGGTTGGAAGATCGGGTGTACCTCGGCGATGGCTCAACAGATGCTCGGCTCGGACGGTCCCTTCGCCGGGAGGGTCTACCGGATCGAGTCGACGGGAGCGACCATCGCCCAGTCAGATCTGATGATCGAACCGCTCCTCGAGGGAGAGTTCGCCTTTCGGTTCGGGAAACGCATCGAAGCATCAGATCCGCCCGCTGATCGAGCAGCGGTGATCGGCGCGATCGATGCCGTGTTGCCCGCCATCGAGTTTGTCGGTGGTCGCTACAGCACCTTTGCGGGGACCCCGCTCAACCTGATCATTGCCGACGCCGGTTCGAACTCACTGCTCGTTCTGGGTGAGCCGAACACCACGATCGACCCGACCCAGCTCGCACCGGTCGAAGCGCTCATGGAAGTCGACGGAGCGGAAACCGGGCGCGGCACCGGTGAACACGTACTCGGCGATCCACTCGATGCCCTGATGTGGCTTGTCGAGAATCTGGCTGGTCGAGGTATCGCCATCGAAGTGGGTCAGGTCGTTACGACCGGGACAGCGACGCAGGTGACACCGCTCGCTGCGGGGTCGACTGCGGTGGCATCCTTTGAGGGTGTTGGATCGGTATCGCTCACCCGAGGCTGACACTCAAGGCCCGGTGATCGAGTACCGATGCAACGAAGAAGATGACGAACCCAGCGAATGCCGAACAGCCGCCGGTCTTTCAGTCGCGTCTGGACGGTTCGCGTCCAACCGATCCGCCCTTCAATCCGTCTTCGTACTTTCTCGTCGGGTTCTTCCTTGGATTCGTCGCCGTCGCCGGGGTGGCGCTCTACAACCTGACTCGTCTTTCCGCATCCGACTCGCTGCGAAACCGCACACTCGTTGCGGGCGGGTCGACCATCCTTGTCGGGATTGCCTTCCTCATCTTCGCTCCAACTGACTGGCTTGACGGCGGAAGCGCTCTTCGGCTCGGAGCTCGTGTGATCGCCATCGCTGGCGCTGGTTGGCTGACGTGGATTCATCGTGGCCCGGCAGGCATTGCGGCAGCTCGCTCGGGTGAATACACCTCGATGTGGAGGGCCATCGGTGTTGCACTCGTTGGGTTTCTGATTCAGTCAGCCATCTTGCTCGTCATCCTTGGGATCCGAGACGCACCGTGAACGATGCCCACCTGCAGCTCGCAGTCGAAGCGCTGGCACGCGGCAACGCCCACCGAGCCATCGAACACCTCGATCAATACAGCGACCCGACCGATGTGGAGGCTCTGACCATCCGTTCGGCCGCTTTCAATATGGTGGACAGACCTCTCGATGCCGAACGGGCTGCGATCGCAGGGCTTTCCATTGAGCCGGACCACGTCGAGTTGCGACTCGCTCTGTCGCAGTCGTTCGAAGCACAGGATCGTCTCGCCGACGCGGAACAGATTCTCCTGTCGGTGCTCAACGAGAACCCCGAAGAGCCCAGGCTGCTCTTTCGATACGCATGGCTGCTGGCACGCGCAGGTGATGCCGCAGGCGCTCGCGATGTCCTCAACCGAATGCCGGAACACTCGCTTGCGGCCTCGCAACGGTTCGCACTGCTCGGGTTCATCGCCGTCGCTGAGGGCCGAACTCGCGAAGCACGTCGCAATCTGGAGCAAGCTCGGGCCCTGCAACCGGAGTCGTCGGAAATCCGGGCGCTCATGGCTCTTGAATCGGCGATCAGCGATCGGCCCGGTCGGTTTGTTGAACACGGACGGTCTGCAGCCCAGCTGGACCCTCGGCAAGCTGGCCCGGTCGGGCGCGAAGCTCGCTATCTCGGGCACCCACTCATGGCTCCGGTCCGGCTCGTCTCGAGGATTGGCGCTGGCCGACTTTGGATTGCCTGGATCGTCGTGTTGTTCGGTCTTCCGCAGATCTGGCCCGGGGCCCCGATGGGCCTGCTGATCATCGCCTATCTCGCTTTTGCTGCCTACACCTGGATCGTGCCGTTTCTCTTGCGTCGGTGGATGGTCTCGAGGGGACAACTATGACCGAACGAATCGAAGCGCTTTTGGCGATTGTGCTTGAGCAGCCCGACGCCCATGAGATTCGATTGCTTCTCGCCGAGCAGTTGAGCGAGGCGGGGAGAGTTGTCGAAGCGATCCCGCACTACCTCGAACTGAAACGATCGGGTCACCTCGACGTCAGCGGTCAAGCGAGCGCCGCTCGGTTGGCGCTCGAGCACGGGCTC
This sequence comes from uncultured Acidimicrobiales bacterium, assembly GCA_937925335.1. Classification (GTDB taxonomy): domain Bacteria; phylum Actinomycetota; class Acidimicrobiia; order Acidimicrobiales; family SZUA-35; genus CALEWY01. The sequence goes on along the minus strand of CALEWY010000022.1, from coordinate 97,755 downwards.
TCCGACGAGGCGCGCCAGCTCCTCGAGCCCGACACTCCCTCATCGAGTCCTCCCGGCCCCGGACCGTTGAACGAGTTCGAGGCCAAGCATGACCCTGCTCTCGAAGCATCCGTTGGCAGCCCGCCTGACGCCTTTGAGGCCGCTCTCGATGGCCCACCGATTGTGCAGGGCGACGACTTCCTTGACGCAGCTCTTGCCACGATCACCTTTGCCGATGTTGGCGGTCTGGCTGATGTGAAAACCGCTGTCCAGCGGATGATTATCGATCCGCTTGCGAAGCCCGAGTTGTACGCAACCTATGGGCGGTCGGCCGGCGGTGGGGTCTTGCTCTACGGGCCACCCGGGTGCGGGAAGACCCTTGTTGCCCGGGCAGCAGCCGGCGAAGCTGGCCTGCCGTTCTACAACGTACGGATCGAGGACATCGTCGATCCCTACTTCGGCGTCAGCGAGCAGCGACTCGTTGCAGCCTTCGAGGCCGCCCGTGAGCTTCGCCCCTGCATCTTGTTCATCGACGAACTGGACGCTCTCGGGTACGCCCGATCCAACCAGCGTTCGGAGCGAGCGCGTTCACTGGTCGAGGTCTTGCTGCAACAACTTGATTCGGCCGGCTCTGATAATGAGGGCGTGTTGGTGCTGGCGGCAAGCAACGAACCTTGGGACATTGACGGGGCACTTCTTCGACCCGGACGCTTTGACCGAACGATCTTCGTTCCGCCTCCAGATGCGATCGCTCGCGGCGCGATCATTGACCGCTCACTGCAGCGTGCACCACACGATTCGATCGAGGTGAAGCGACTCGTCAAGGCACCGAACTCTTCAGCGGAGCGGACCTAGCGGGGCTGGTGGACCGAGCCCTCGACGAGGTGCTCGAAGAGGCGATTCGAGACGGGGGCGAACCACCCTTGACCGATCGTCATCTGACAACGGCTCTTGGCGCATTGCGCCCGAGTACCGCCTCGTGGTTGAACCGGTCGCGCAACCATGTCGACTTCGGCAACGTGGGGGGTCGATGGGACGACGTTGCGGCGTATCTCGCGACTCGTTCGGTCGCCAAACATCTGCGGCGCGCCGAATTCGACTGACCTTCGTTCGCTGCGTCGTTGTGCCGGCCGAGACACAGACCGCTGCTCAGCCCGGCTCAGGATTGTTGGCGGGGCGGTTGTCTCGTCCCTCTTCGAACCAAGGTTCGGCTGGTGCCCCAAACAAGCGGACGTGGTCGAGGAACTCGGGAAGGTTCAGCGGATAGACGTACTCGGTCATTCTGCGGATTTGGTCGGCCTCGAGCCACGAGATCTCGTTGATCGCTTGAACCTCGATCTCCTCGAGATCCTTCGGCCCTGGCGAGAAGTCAGCCGACACCGAGACCAAGAAAAACGACTCGAACGAGTCATACCAAATGTTGGCCATCGAGAAGACGCTGCGTCGAGTCATCACGATCGGACCGAGCGCATCGGTGTCAGCGACCAGAAGTCCGAGCTCTTCCCACAGTTCCCGAACGCACGCCTCTTCGAGGGTTTCGCCGTCGTCGACGCCGCCACCCGGTGTCCACCAGAATCGCCCGCGGCTCGGGTTGTTTGGGTCGCTCCCGCAGATCATCAGCGTTCGAAACGCTGGGTCGACCACGATCGCCCGCGCTGACGGGCGGTGGATGAGTTCAGTCCCCGGAGGTGGTGTCGCCATCGCTCACGTCCTCACCATCGGAGGCTGGGTTGGCCGACTCTGGGCTCGCCGAGTCGTCGTCGGACCCGCCGACAAGATCACGGAGGTTGGAGAGCTCGGAGTTATCGCCACGGAACTCGCCGAACACGGTCCAGCCGACGAGCAACACCGAGACGATCAACAGCGGGATCCGGTATTGACCGATGTAGTCGAGCACGCGCTGGATGGGGGACTCGAACGCGGTGCCCGCTCGACGAACGAGGTAGAGCTGGGTGATCGTTCCGGTGATGTTGAGAAAGGCAAAGGTGCGGAAGCGCACACCCGTTGCCCCCGAGAGCATGCAGATGATGTTGTTGGGGAAAGCGAAGATGAGGACGGGTGCGTACTTCTTGAAACCCTCCGCACCCGAGTCGACCATCGGTCCGTACGTCTTTGATCGCCGCTTGACCCAGGCCAGCATTCGCTCGCCGAACCAAAAGCCGAGCAAGTAGTTCACCGGGTCCTGGGAGATAAGGCGGAACGTGGCGACCAGATAGTACGGAACGGTCTCGATTTGGTTGGTCGTCAGGATCAAGTTGCGGTTGCGTGGGCTCATGCCGATCAGCAACAGCGGGTTCCGGTTGACGAGGTCAGGGGCGATGGCGTCGCCGATCCATCCCGCGACGAGTGACGCCATAGAAATGGCGACTGCGATGATGACGATGGGCCGAGCTGGCGGTTTGCCGCGGGTCATCAGGCTCGAGCTGCGGCCGGGGGTGGTCACCCCTGCAGTCTGCCAGTGCGGTGACGATGTTGCTGCCACCGTGCCGTTCGCTGGGGCTCACAACTCCCGACGCCAAGGTGATCGAGCGCGTGACCGAGGCCAGCTAGCTTCGTGCATTGGCCCTCGGAGGGAGTGACCGCAGTTCCGTGCAACGGCTCACGGAGGGAGTGACCGCAGTTCCGTGCAACGGCTCACGGAGGGAGTGACCGCAGTTCCGTGCAACGGCTCACGGAGGGAGTCACCGCAGCTCCGTGCAACGGCCCCCGGAGGGAGTTACGGAGCGACGGATGTGTCGGGCACCCAGTTGCCGTGGAAACCGACGGGGACGTGTTGGGGGAGTGGGATCGTGGCGACCGCTGGTTCGGCGAGATCGTTCGCATCGAGGATCTGGATCTCTGCACCGGGTTGACCGTTGCCGTCGGTGACGTTCAGGTCGTGTACAAGAACCATGAGCCAGCCGTCGTCTTCGGCTTTCGAATCGGCCTTTGGAATGAAGACTGGTTCGGCGCCGCCGCGGCCTTCGCCATAGCTGTGCTCGGTGAGCGTCCCGGTCGTGTAGTCGGTCTTGAAGGTTGAGCCGTGCAGCATGTCGGCGCCGAGAACAACCTCGGCGGTGTAGCCGTAGCGATGTTCTTTCAGCCCGACCCGTGGATCGTGGCGTGGGAACTCGTGGCCTCGATCGTCGATGCGTTCTTCGGTGACCGTCCGGGTGGCCGGGTTGATCGTCCAGCGATCGAGGGTAGGGCTCGCATCGCTGCCGAACGGACCGAGGTGGTCGAGTGAGAACATCTTCTCGTAGCGACAGAAGTCGATCACAACATTGCCGTCGGCATCGTCGTAGGCGTTCAGCGGATGGAACAAGGCGCACGGGTTGATGTCGCACCAGATGACATCGTCTGCCGTTCCGCCGTCGCGAGGGAGAAGGCCCACCCTTGACGGGTGGTCGTCGTTCCAACCGAACGGAATGTTGATGCCCTTTGCCATCACGTCGAAGTTGACGGTGACGGAGGTGTCGAAGATGACGGCGTATCGGTCGGTGATCGAGATGTCGTGGATCATCGGCATGTCCGGCACAGGAATGTCGACGGACTTGGTGACGAGGCCCTCACCGTTGACCACCACGTATTTCACGTGGTCGATGAGGTCAGGCCAGCAGTAGGTCATCGCGTGGAGTTCGCCGGTTGACGGGTCGTACTTCGGATGAGCAGAGAACGCCGCGGGCAGTGTGCCGGAGAAGTCGTTGCGGCCAATCGTGTCGAGTTCGTACGTGAGCTCGACCGGAGTGCCGCCGCCTTCGACCATCGCCCAGGTTGTGCCGGCAAAGCCGCCGACGTTGGTGTTGGGCCCGTGGTCGGTGCGATTGTCACCGAATGATGGGCCAGCGGGCGGCTCTTCGCCGAGCGCTCGAGCGACACGGTCGGCACGCACCCAGCGGTTTCGGTACCACTCGGCCTTGCCGTCTTGAAGGCGCAACCCGTGGACCATGCCATCACCGGAGAACCAGTGGTGCTTGGTCGGGTCGGCTACCTCACCGATCGGGTTTGGGCCGTTGCGAAGCCAGCGACCCTCGAGCTCGGGCGGGATCGTTCCGGTGAACGCCAGATCGTTCGCCGTCACCTCCTGCTCGACAGGGGCGCACATGCCAGAGAGGTATGGATTCGACATCGGGACTCCTCGGATGATCATGTCGGCGAATGTTGGGCGAGCTCGTCGGCGACGTTAACAGGTGTCAACTCGACGACGGGTTGTAGTCAACACCCAATGTGAACACCTGTCAACCTTGCATCGATCGACGAGTAAGATCAGCGGTTCATGGCCGCCTCCGACCCAACCATCGAACGTTCGGATCGCACCGATACTCGGTCGCGCCTGATCGCCGCGGCCGTTGATCTGATGGTTGAGCATGGATCGGTCGACAAGGTGTCGCTTCGATCGGTCGCCGCCGGTGCCGGTGTCAGCCCAACGGCCGTCTACCGACACTTCGCCGGCCATGAAGAACTGCTCACGAGCACGACGATTTGGTGCTGGGAGCGATTCGACGAAGCGGTGAACGGGGCCACGGCCGATGTCGAGGATCCAGTCGAGATGTTGCGCGCCCAATGCCTCGCCTATCTCGAGTTCGCCCAGCACCAACCCGGCATCTACCGAGTGATCTTCTCGAACGTTGGCGCCGTCGGGACGGTTCGTGATGACGTTGGTCTCCCCATTTTTGCAAAGCTGGTCGGCACCGTCCGCGCCGCTCTCGAGGCGAAAGGAGACGACCGCAAACCGCTCGTCGTCGCCCTCGAGGTCTTCAGTTGGGTGCACGGAATCGCCGACTTACGTCTGGTCAGCGTCGGCCTGCCGTTCCCAACAATCGACGCACAGGTCGAAAGCCTCGTGTTATCGCTTCGGCTCGACTGATCAGCGTTGGTGTCCGACGCGGCGACACACGATGACGCGAACTCCGTGTTGACTTGCGAACGCACTGTTCAGTTGCGATTCTGACTCGTCTGGGTAGTCATCGGTGAGTCGCAGAACGGTCGAGATCCGGCTGATGGGCCATCCGAGGTTTGTTGTCGAAGGACGCGAACTTCGTGGTCGGAGTGCGCGTAGCGCAGCGATTTTGGCGCGCCTTGCAATGAGTGCAGGTGAGGTCGTGACTCGTGACCAACTGCTCAACGACGCATGGGACGGCGAGCTTTTGAAGTCCGGCTCTGGTGCGTTGCGAACTCAGGTTCGTCGGCTGCGGGCCGCCCTCGATGAGAAGGGTGTTGGCGACATCGTCGAGACGGCGTCCGATGGTTATCGACTGGCGATCGACCGTGATTCGGTCGACATCTTTCGAGCGGAGTTCATGCTCGACGAGGCGATGGCGGCGCTCGATCAAGATGCGGCACACGCCACCGATCTGCTCCGCTCGGCATGGGAGTTGTTGAACGCCGAACCGCTTCAAGGCCTTGAGGATTTCGACTTCGCCGGCCCTGCGATCAGTCGATTCCGGTCGCTCGCTGAAGTCGCTCGCTTGCAGTTCGCTCGGGCACTTCTCACCTCGGGTGATGCCCAGGCGGCGGTCGATCTTCTCTCGCCCGCTGTTTCGGCCGACCCACTCGCCGCTGAGCCCGTTGCGCTTCTCGTCGATGCCCATCGATTGGCCGGCCGTCCGCACGATTCGCTTGCCGTCGCTGATGCCCATCGAGAGGCAATGCTCGACGTTGGGCTCATCGTGTCCGAGCAGGTTCGCAACGCCGAGAACTTCGCCCTCGGTGTTGATGAGCTCGACGATGGTGGGCCAAGCGCCCTGATCGGACGGTCGGACGAATGTGCCGTCCTGGCCGATGCGCTCGAGGCTCTGACCAACGATGGCAGCCGGGGTCGCGGCCAAGCGATCACCGTCGTCGGTGAAGCCGGCGTCGGCAAGAGCGAGTTGATGTCGTGGCTCGCAGACTCCGCACGAGCTCTCGACGTGCCATTGCTTCAAGGTGCCGGCGACCCGTTCGGGAACGACTTCCCGCTACTCGCCGTCCGAGAAGCCCTGTCCACACTTCCGACGGCGCGCGATGTCATCGATGGCTCGATCGATCGCTCGCCAACCGCCGGTGATCCCGACATTTTGCAAGCGACGAACGATGCCTCGCTCCAGTGGCAACGCCTCGCCGTCGCCGAAGGGGTGATCGCGGCGCTCGAATCGTCGATCGATCGACCGCACGTGATGGTGGTCGACGACATGCACTGGGTTGACGAGTCGTCTCGTGCGGTGCTTCGAGCCATCAGTCGCTTTGCGGCTCGGGCTCCGCTCCTGCTCGTGATGGCCGGTCGTCCCGAGGGAGGCTGGATCAACACGATGGCTGCGTCGTCGATTCGTAATCTCATGCCAGCGCCGATGGAGAGACAGGACGGCCGTCTTCTCGCCGAGGCGCAAGTCGGAGCACCGCTCGGGCCCTTGCTGGCCGAGGCCGTCGATCGCGCCGGCGGTGTTCCTCTGCTCATCGTCGAGTTGATCCGTGGCCTTCGGTCAGAACGCAGGCTCGTCGTTGGGCAGACCGTCGATCTCATCGGCGACACGGCGCCGACCTCGATTCAAGAGCTCGTTCGCCGGCGCCTTGCCACACTTCCGGGTGACGCGAAGCGACTGTGCGAGGTCACCGCGTTGCTCGGCGCCGAAGCCCGGATCGACAACGTTGGTCAGCTCCTCGAAGCGACACCGCTCGAGCTCAACGAGCTCATCACCATTGCCGTCGACGCCGACTTGTTGAGCTCGTCCGCGCGTCTGCTCGCCTATCGCCATGATCTCGTTCGCGAGGCGGTCGTCGAGTCGATGCCAGCGACACAACGTGCCGACCTCCATCGGCAGATGGCGACGCTCCATGCCGATCGGGGTTCCCCGATCACCGCTGTTGCTGCGCACGCTGCTCTTGCCGCGGCATTCGAAGACGATCGCCAGCTCGTCGACTGGTTGCGTGAAGCGGCAGATTCGACATCGATGCTTGAACCGTTGACCTCGCTCCGATTCATCGATCGAGCGCTTGAGATCGGGCCAGCTGATGTCGAGACTCGCTACGGCTTGCTGCGCGCAAAGGTTGAGGCGTTCACCAACTCCGGTCAAGTCATGGAGGCGGCATCGCTGCTCGATTCCGTGCTCGAGATCAACCCTGATCGTGCAGCCGATGCTCTCCTTCGACTGGCGGGGCTCAAGCTGCTCTCGGACGACGTGACTGACGCCAAGGAGGTTCTGCTTCGAGGACTCGCCCGCGATCCGGAGGAACCGATTCGCTCTCGACTTCACTCACTCGTTGGCCTCGTGAGCATGATCATGCTCCAGCAGGAGGACGCCTACCACTGGGCGGCTGAAGCCGAGCGTCTGGGCGCCGAGTGCGGCGATTTGGTTGCTCGAAGCGTGGCGGCGGGCGTGCGCGGCCGGATGCGGTGTTTGAGTTTCGAAGACGGCGCCCTCGCCGACAACCAGCGGTCGGTTGAGTTCGCGAACGCCGACCCGACCGGCCAGGCCCACGGCTACCAGCCGTACTCGTTCCTGTGTATGGCAGCAGTCGATCTCGGGCTGCACGACGAAGCCGAACGGGCGATCGCCGGCGGCCGAGAGGTCGCGGCCCGAGTCCACACGCCGTGGGCAGGTCCAGTGCTGCAAGCACTCGAGATGTTGATCTTCTATCGCAGGGCCAAGGCTGATGAGGTTCGGGCCACGGCCTCGGAGATCTTGGAACGCCGGTCGCTCGTCGGAGCCGGCATGGTCGATTCGTGGGCAGCGACGATGCTTGCAGCGGTGGCGCTGCGAGACGGTGATGTCGACGAGGCACGTCGCTGGATGGATGTGGTGAAGGCTGAGGAGGCGCCGAACTCACTCGGTGATGACTTCGGCGTGTGCGTCGATGCACAACTTCTCGCCATCGATGGTGATCTCGAAGCAGCGTTCGAACACGTGGCCGGAGCCTGGGAGATCTGCGATCTCATCGGTCTCAAGATCTGGTACCAGGTGATGGCCGGAACGGCGATTCGTCTTGGGCTTCTCGTCGGTGATCGGGAGCGAGTCGAGAAGATGGCTCAGGACTGTGAATGGATTCGCGATCGGACCGGCGCACCGATTCACGAGGCGCTCGCCATGCGAACCCGAGCACTCGTGGATGGCGATGTTGGTGCGATGCGCCAAGCCGTCGAGCTCTACCGGGCGACCGATTGGGCGCTGGAAACCTCGGATGCAGAAGCGGAGCTTGCGGCGATGGAAGCCGGCGATTTGCTTCCGGCCACGTTCTTGCCGGCGGACTGATACACGATTGTGGCCAGCGCCACGAGGGCGCCGGCCACGTCACGTGGCACCTCAAACTGCAATCGCTGTGGGCGTGTCAGTCGTCGCCCCAGTTGAACCAGCCGGCAACGGTTTCGCCCGCATCTTCGAGCAGCTCGCCCGCCGCTTCGGTGGTGTCTTCCCATGCGTCACCCGCTGCTTCGGTCGTGTTATCCCACGCTTCGCCAGCGCCGTCGATGAAGTTCTCGACGCCACTCGTGTCGGCCTCGTGCTCCTCGCCGTCCCACTCCCAGCTCAGGTCGATGTCGGTTCCGTCCTCGTCGGTTCCAATCGAAGCTGACCCGCCAACGATTCCGGCTGAACCTTCGACGCCAACGTTGCCGGTCCCGTCTTCGTTTGCCTCATAGGTCGCCCCGGTCCCGAACTCCATCTCATGCTCTTCGCCGTCTTCGTCTTTGTAGACAACGCTCGTCGATGCAGAGACCTCGCCGGTTTCGCCGCCGACGTCAAACGTTGCCTCACCTTCAACGCCGACCGACTCGTCGCCGAGCCCGACGTTGCTTCCGGCGGTCGCCGTGCCGCCGTAGCCCTCCTCGCTTGCCTCGAGGCCAGCGGATCCGGCGACGTAGAGGTCGGTTTCCTCGCCGTTGTCGTCGATGCCGATCCCGACCTGCCCCTCGGCGAGCACGGCATCTTCGTTGCCGGAGAGCGCACCTTCTGCCTCGGCGCGGTAATCGGTGCGTTCGCCGGTTGAGGAGTCAGAGCTAAACCCCGACTCGACCGACCCGCCGACGTACTCGTCGTCAATCTTGCCTGTTCCGCCAACGTACGCCACGTACTCGGTGTGTTCACCGTTGGCATCCTCGCTGTAGAAACCGGCATCGGCCTTGATCTCGGTTGTGCCATCGTCGGTCGTTCGCTGGTCAATGTTGGCGGTGATCCCGGCCTCGTAGCGGTCGCCGCCCACCTCTTCGGCGTAGAACCCGAGATTGAACCCGTTTTGTTGGCCCTGGCCGTCGTCGTCTTGCCGACCGAATTGGTCGACGCCGGCGTTGACCCCCGCTTCGTAGCGGTCGCCGCTGGAGTTCTCGCCGAATACGCCAACGTCGATAGACGCATCGCCCGTGATGCCCGAAGCAACTCCTGCCTCGTAGCGATCGCCGGCAACCTCGCCGTAGAAACCGGCATCGGCGGACGTCTGCTCGAGTTTGCCATCCTCGCCAAATTGCTGATCGAGATTGATCGTGGCCCCGGCTTCGTATCGATCGCCGTCCGGGCCCTCGGCATAAACGCCAGCCTCCGCGCCGGCTTGGAAGCTGCCGCTCCCGTCATCGTCGCTTTCGACACCGAGTCCGATCGTGGCTCCGGCTTCGTATCGGTCGCCATCGACGTCCTCTGCGTAGCCGCCCACGTTGAACGAACCCGATCCGTCCCGGCCCTCGAAGCGCGATTCGGCGTTGGCGGTCAAGCCTGCTTCGTGCCGATCGCCGTCGGCGCCTTCTGCGAAGCCACCGACGTCCACGTTGAAGTCGTGAGTCCGCAAGCCGTCGTCGTTCGAGGTGCGGACACCGCCATTGATGGTCGCACCGGCCTCGGCCCGCTCACCGTCGTCATCTTCAGCGAAGAAGCCGACGTCGAGGGCAGCCTGGCCCCCGTAGCCGTCGTCCATGAAGTGTTCAACATCGCTGATTTGCACGTCGCCGTTGATGGTCGCGCCCGCCTCATATCGGTCGCCGTTGTCGTCCTCGGCAAAGAAACCGACGTCGACGCCGCCTTGGCCCCCGGTTTCACTGATGCCTTGCACGTCGATGTTCGCCGTAACTCCGGTCTCGTGGCGCGTGCCCGTGTCGTTCTCGCCGTAGAAGCCGACGTCCGCACCAACTTGGAGGCCTGTCAGGCCATCCTCGCCGACGTGCGCTTGCACGTCGCCGTTGATGGTGGCCCCAACCTCGTGGCGAACGTCGTTCCCGTCCTCGGCGTAGAAGCCGACATCCCCACCGAGTTGGGTGCCGAGGCCGTCATCATCGCTCTGCTGATCGAACCCGATGTGAACTCCGGCCTCGACCTCGTCGCCGTCTTCGGTCTCCGCCCGCACGCCTGCGTCGAATCCGCCCTGCGAACCGTTGCCGTCGGCGTCGGTGCGTTCGTCGTAGTGGACGGTCACGCCGCTCAGCTCGTACTCGGAACTGTCGCCGACGGTTTCGGGGTCCGTTTCGTTTCTCACCGGTTCCTGCCGGTTGTCGTCGCTTGATTGGGTCGTTGTGTCGGGCTTCGACATGATCGTCGGCGTCTCGATGAGCTCTTCAACGGTGACTTCAGTCGGGGCGACCTGCAGTACTTCATGAACGGTCGGAGTCGTGAGGGCGTGGGCGGGTCCCTCAGCGTCGAGCGCCCCTGGATCTTCGTCGTGTGCGTCGTGAGGTAGTCCAGTCGGCGGGCCAGACGGCTCGGCCTCAAGGCTGTCGACAACGTCGGGGTCGATCACCCCGACAACGTCCGCGGGTGTGGCGAGATCAGCGATGCTCGAGTGGGAGTCGTCCGTGTCGGGTGGTGTTGGCTCGATCTCTGGTGAGATCGAGCCCGTGACGTTGAGGTTCGGAGCTTCCGGGTCTGGGAGTTTGAAGTCCTGCTCAAGCGTCGTGACCTCTTCGGTTGAGCCACGATCGCCTGTGGTGTCAGCGGGAGGTGGGAGCTGAATTCCGTCGAGCGCTGTGGCGTCGATCGTGGTGGCCAGGCTGACCGGAGTCGTCATCGTCTCGATCGGCGAGTCGTCCGGCATCGGAACGTCATCCGTCGCTGGCTCTTTCACTTCGGGCTTCGGCTCGGGTTTGGGTTCTTCTTTGGCTTCGGGCTTCGGCTCGGGCTTGGGTTCTTCTTTGGCTTCGGGTTTCGGCTCGGGCTTGGGTTCTTCCTTCGCCTCCGGCTTGATCGGCGGGGCGGGTTTCACATTGGCCACGTCGATTGTCGGTGCTGGTGCCAGCGGTGCTGAGGCCTGCAATGGCGCTGGCTTGAGAAGCGATGGGTCGATCGGCTGCTGGCTGGGTTCGGGGTTCTTGATGTCGGTCATTGGATTCCCTCTCGTCGGTTGGTGAATCCCATGATCGAAAAGGTGGCGTGTCACCGCCGTGTCGCCTCTGTGACGCGCAGGAGAAGGTGGAGCCGTGAGGTGTCACGCGAGCTGTCACGCATCGTGACCCCTCGATGCGCGCGTCGTTTGTCCGAGCGCACAGGCGCCGCCGGTGGCGTCAGAGCGCGTTTGTGATGCGGGGGTTGCCCAGCCGACCGAGGACCAACGCGATCAGCCCGAGATTGATGAAGATCGCGCCGCCTGCCACCAGCGACCGAGCCGACGAACCGGTGATCGGAAGCTGTTCTTCATCAGCCGGTGGGTCGCTGGCCGGCGGGTCTGTTGCCGGCGGTTCGCCAGCGGGCGGGTCTGTCACCGGTGGGTCGCTGGCGGGAGGCGGCAGCCGAAGGCCAACGTTGGCCTCGACCGTGCTCGCCTCGACCACGGTGATCGGTCGTGGACCCGACGTGGTCAACGTCCCGATCGTCGCCGGGTCAACCATGACCTGATAGGGGCCAGGGGCGAGGTCGGCGAAGGAGTAGGAGCCGTCGGCTGCGGTGGTGGTTGTGGCAACGACTGTTCCAGCCGAGTCGAGCAACTGAACCGTCACGCCACCGACGCCGGCCTCACTCGGGTTGAGCGTGTCGTCGGCCGGATCGCTGTCTTGGAAGACCACACCGGTGATCGAACCCGGCAACGTGCAGGTCACGCCGACCGACCTCAACAGCGGAGCCTCCTGAGGATCGGCGCCTCGAGTGAACGTGGCGATGAGCTGCACGTATTGGTCGCCATCGAGATCAGCAGGCAAGTCGCCAGGACTCGAATAGAACGTGGCAGCAGTGCCGTCGGGGCCGACGAAGGTGAACGGCCCGGTTGGTGACGCGGCGGATGCGGCCTGGAAGGTGAGCGTGGCTCCAGCGGGAACCGTTGCGTCCCACGTGAGCGAATCCCACGCCGCGGCGGTCGTCGCGTCGACCACCTCGGAGGTCCACGTGCCGGTCGGAACGTGGATCGTTTGCAGTATCCCGAGTGTGACGATCGGTGGTGTGGCGAGCGAACCAGCACCCTGAGCTGCGCCGAGAACGTTGGTTTCGTCTTGAGAGTCGGTCGGCTCGTACATCACGTAGAAGGGGGCGCCATCTGAGGTGATGGTCGTTCCCGCAGCGAGGACGACCGGCGCTCGAGCATCGGCCTTGCCCGGTGCAGCGCCGCTCGGCGTGCAGGGGATCGGGGCGGCGGCACCGACGGTGATCATCGCTGCCGTCGGACACGACATAGCCACGTAGTCAGCGGCGGTCGGGAGGACGTAGGTCGAGCTGAGCTCACTTGCCGGCAGGAAGACGGTGCTTTCCCAGCCATCGCGATCGGCTTGTTGGATGGCGGCCGCGGGTGCATCGCCGGTGACCGCCGCGGCCTCTGACGTCGTGTTGCCGTCGAATGCCGCCCCGTCGCCTGAAGTGAGGATCTGGCCCCTGGTGCGGGTGACGGCTTGGTTCGTTCCGTTTGAGTAGTCGATGGTGATCGTGCCAGCAGCGTTTTGAGCGGCGACGAGGTTGCGAGTGCGGATGCCGTAGAGCGGATCGGTCGTTGGTGGGACGGAGACGAAGGTGTCGGTGCGAGGATCGCCGCCGCCTCGCAACCCATGATGGGTGACGAGCACTGGGCCGGTCGCTGTGACGATCGCTCCGTTGCCCCCAGCGGGGTCCGGCGTGAGCGTGAAGCTGACCGAGGTGCCTTGTGCAACGGCGAGATCATCGACGGATGGTGTTGCTGCTCCGCCGACGAATCCATCGACGGTGACGTCACCGAACGGTGAGTAGACCGAGTAGGTCTGCGAGGCGCGGTTGGTTGGGAGGACGAACTCGGTGTCGGCCCACGACAACGGGGCGAGCGTGTCCAGCCCGAGGCCCTGGCCCCGAAGCGAGATCGGGCCGGTCGCCCACACGAGCGTCGCTTCATCGTGGGTTGCGCCGGGCAAGGTGCCGACCTGGTTGGCGGCGAGCGTCAGAGTGGTCGTTCCGTCGGTGATCGTGTTGCCCGCGACATAACTCGCAACGGCGGTGTCTGCTCCGACGTGGCCTGGGTCGACGGTGACGTAGACCGGCACTGGATTCGGCCAGTCGACAACACTTGCCCCCACATCGACGGAGGGTGCGGTGGCGTTGTCGACGTAGAAACAGATCGTGTTCGCACCGGGAGCGAGGGTCGCAGCACGAAGCCAGATGACCGTGTCGGCGGCGTCCATCAGGCCCTGCACCCAGTGCTCAAGGACGGCGCCAGAATCGTCGACGGCTCGCAGCTCGGCACCATCGGCTTGCAGGAGGCCAGCAGCGATGAGGGCTGCGGTGTCGATCGTGACCGGAACGGGGTGGTCGCTCAGCGGTGTTGCGTTCGGGTTCTCGATCTCGACACAGAGTCGATGCTCCCAAGCCGGATCAAACCAGGCCTGAGTTGTTGCATCGATCGGTTCACCGCTGACACCATCGAGCGTCAGGCCAGTCGCAACGTTCGACGTGTTGACGGTGGTGCCTCGGCTCGTGTCTGCCGGAAGTGTCCAGGTTGTGTCAGCGGCCCCGGCTGCGAGCGGGCGCGCCAAGACCACAACGAGAAATGCACACACGAGTGCCCTCACGATCCGCATATTGGTGACCCTAGAAGCCCGGCGGGTCATGTTCCACCGGAACCGTGAACCCAGGCTGATGAAGGGTTGCGTCGGAATGACTCGTTGGCGTGTGTCGGGCGCAACAGGCTCGGTGCGGCTGGGCGAGCGCTTCCAGCCAATACTGTGGTCCGTCATGCCAGCGTCGCCTTCCAACACCAGAGACTGGTCGTTCGTTCGGCAGCCGTTTTGGCTCTTCTCGCACGTATTCGCTGCAAGCGTTGTTGGACTGTTCTTGTTCTTCGCTTTCGGATGGCAACTTCCCCGCCACTTCGAACGAGCTGACCAAAACGAACTGGTAGCGGCTCGCTCGTTTGGCGAGCCGATCGACGTCGATACGGCGCTCGGGCAGCCAATCGACGATCTGGAATTCACCGCTGTCCTCACGAGTGGCCAATGGATCGAGCCCTCGTTGATTCGTGTTGCCAACCGTTCCCAAGACGGCCAAGCGGGGGAGTGGCAGGTCGGCCTGTTTGAAACGACGAATGGAACTCAGCTGCTCGTCAACCGAGGCTTCATCCCGCGTGAGCTCGAATCGGCAGCGCCCCCGGGTGACACGAACCTCACGGGCTGGCTTCGTGAGAGTCGCGAACTCGAGCGATTCGGTGTCGCTGACACCGGCGAGAGCATTCGAGCGCCGCGGCTCGACATCGAAGCGTTTGAACAGCGCTTTGGTCAGAGCTACGCGCCGATGTGGCTGCAGCTCGAAGGGCCAACCGACGTTGATCAGTTCCCCGATCCCGTCCCGCTTCCCGAACTCAACAGCGGCCCACACTTCAGCTACGCCGTCCAGTGGTTCATCTTCGCCTCGCTGGGTGCCATCGTCTACGGGTTACTGCTCCGCAAGAAGGCGGGCGAACATGCGAAGGAACTGCGTCGAGCGGCCTCGGATCTCGACCGAAATATCGAGCCGTTGGAGGCATTGGGTGGCGCGAACGCGTCGTCCAGTAGTCTCTGACGGTGCCAGTTGACTCAAATCCAGCGCTGCTTTCGCTCCTCGGACTTCGCCTCAAAGGCTTCGCCGAAGCTCAGGTTGTTTCCGACCTTGTCGGCATCGATGTCGACACCGTCACCGCAGAGCTCACCAAGGCTGCGGAGTCGGAGCTCACTTCGTACCGCGACGGCCGTCGCACGGGTTGGACGCTGATGCCAGCCGGTCGCGCCGAGATCGAGCGACTTGCGAGTATCGAACTGGATGAAGTGGGCTGTCGAGAACTCGCACAGTCCACGTACGAGACGTTCCTTGAGTTGAATGGACAGATGCTCCAAACCTGCACTGATTGGCAGGTGAAAGACATCGACGCCAACCTCCTGAACGACCACACCGATGCCGATTACGACGCCGGAGTCATCGCCGACCTCGTGAAACTCGACAGCGCGGTGCAGCCGTTGTGTGCTCAGCTAGCTGGCGAGTTGAGTCGCTTCGGGATCTACGGACCTCGGTTCACCGCAGCACTCGACAAGGTGCACGCCGGAGAGACCAAGTGGTTCACCGGGCCCATCATCGAGTCGCATCACACGGTGTGGTTCGAGTTTCACGAAGACTTGCTGGCAACGCTCGGTATCGATCGAGCCTCTGAAGGAAACCACGGATGACACGATCCAACAGCCCACGATTCGGCACGGTGCTGACCGCCATGGTCACACCCTTCACCGACGACGGAGATCTCGATCTCGCCGCCGCCGCCGATCTTGCGAAGTGGCTCGTTGCACACGGCAACGACGGCGTTGTGGTCGCCGGCACGACCGGTGAGTCCGCCACGCTGACTCACGACGAGCAGATCGCCTTGGTTGGCGCCGTCCGCGAAGCGATTCCGGATCACTCACTCGTCGCTGGCGCTGGAAGCAACGACACTCGCGCTGCGGTCGAACTCACCCAGCGCGCATCCGAAGCCGGCGCCGATGGCATCTTGCAAGTAACGCCCTATTACAACCGTCCTTCACAGGTCGGCATCGAGGCGCACTTTCGGGCAACGGCTGAGGCCACCGACAAGCCCGTGATCATCTACGACATTCCTGGTCGCACGGGCCGCAAAGTCGAGAATGAAACCCTCCTCTCGCTCCTTCAGGTCGACAACATCGTCGGTATCAAGGACGCGGCTGGTGATCCGGCGACGACAGCGTCTCTCCTCGCCCGGGCTCCCGAAGGCACGATGCTCTACTCGGGCGACGACGCTCTCACGCTGCCGTTCTTGGCGGTCGGTGGCTGCGGTGTCATCGGAGTCGCCACCCACTGGGCTGGCGAAGAGACGCGCGAGATGATCTCGGCGTTCGACAAGGGTGATGTCGCTGAAGCGACCCGCCTCAACCAGCTCTTGATCCCGTCGTGGGAGTACGAAACTTCCAACGACACCCCCAACCCCATCCCAACGAAAGCTCTCATGCCTCTGCTCGGAGTCAGGGTCGGCCCAGGCCGGCAACCAATGGCGGACGTTCCGCCCTATCTCACCGAACGAGCCCAGGCGGTTCTCGACGGCCTCGGACGGTCGTCGAGCTGATGGCGAATTCAACGAAGTCTGACAAGAAGCCATCCAACAAGTCGGCGAGCGGCTCCGACGTTCGCGTCGTCTTCCTCGGCGGTCTGGGCGAGATCGGCCGCAACTGCGCAGCGATCGAAGTCGACAACCAGATCATGCTCATCGACTGCGGACTGATGTTCCCGGATGACGACATGGCCGGAGTCGATCTGGTCCTTCCCGACTTCACCTGGTTGCGTGAAAACGCCGACCGGGTGATCGGCGTTGTTGCCACCCACGGCCACGAAGATCACATCGGAGCGATCGGGTTCCTTCTCGACGAGATGGAACTGCAGATCATCGGTTCCCCGCTCACCATCGGTCTCGCCCGCAACCGCATCGAAGAGCGCGGCGTGCTGAAGAAGGCCAAGTTCATCGAGGTGAGCGACAACGAACGGATCCAAGTCGGTCCGTTCGACATGGAGTTCTTCCCCGTCACCCACTCGGTGCCGCACGGTTTCGCAACGGCGTTCCACACTCCGCAGGGTGTGATTTTGCACAGCGGTGACTTCAAGCTCGATATGACGCCGGTCGATCAGCGCTTGACCGACCTTGCCGGAATTGGCCACCTCGCGAAGGACGACGGCGTTCGCCTGTTCCTGTGTGATTCGACCAATGCCGTGTCGCCAGGATTTAGCGACTCCGAGACCTCCATTGGTTCTTCGCTCGCCGACATCGTGCAAGCTCGGAAGGGTCGCCGACTGATCGTCGCCTGTTTCGCTTCGCACATTCACCGTGTGCAGCAGGTGGCTGATGCGGCGATTGCGAACGACCGAATTGTCGTGACGCTTGGCCGTTCGATGAACAAGAACGTGCAGCTCGCTCGCCAGATGGGTCTGCTGAACATTCCCGACACGCACCTTCGCAAGATCGAAGACATCGACGACATCGCCGATGAGAATCTGTGCATCATCTCGACCGGTTCGCAGGGCGAGCCGATGTCGGCGCTGGCGCGGATGGCGACCGGCGACAACAAGTGGCTGACGATTCAAGACGGCGACTGCATCATCTTGTCGTCACACCCGATCCCCGGAAACGAAACCGGTGTGACGCGAGTGATCGACGGGCTCCTTCGCAAGGGTGCAGAAGTCATCGACTCGACGACCCATCGTGTGCACGCAACGGGCCACGCCAAGGCTGAAGAGCTCAAGGTGTTGCACTCGATCGTGCAGCCCGAGTGGTTCGTGCCTGTTCACGGCGAGTACCGCCATATGACTGAGCACGCTCGTATCGCGACTCGTATGGGGACCAGCCCCGACCGCATCATCGTGTGCCAGGACGGCCAATCAGTCGTCCTGAACGAGGACGGCCTGAAGCGGGGCGGCGACGTTCCTGCCGAATACATCTACGTCGACGGCACCGTTGGTGACCTTGACGAAAGCGTGCTCGCTGAGCGTCGCACCCTCGGCACGGATGGTTTCGTGTCGTGTGTGATTCCGATTCGCATCGAGGGGCCCAACGCGACGCTGCTCGATCTTCCCGAGATCATCAGCCGCGGCTGGGTGCACGGCACCGAAGGTGATCAGCTCCGCAAGGACGCTGCCCACCAGATTCGTGATGCCGTTGAGAGCGCGCTGTCGGATGGCAAGCGGACTCGTCAAGAACTCGAGCGCATCGTTCGCCGCACCCTCGGTCGGTTCGTCAACAACCGCACTCGGTTGCGGCCGATGATCGTCCCTGTGGTCCTCGGCGCCCACGAAGGCAACGAAGACGCCTGACCGGCAGGGGAGCGATCGAACCTCTCTCCCTATCGTTCAAATCCAATTTCGTGCGACCTGCCGCACCTCTGAGGTGCGGCAGGTTGAGTCGCGTCGCTTTTGCTCGGCTGTTTGACCTGCGGAAACGCACCCGCTTCGCGCCGATTGGCCGCCCAGGCCGCTTCAAACAGCGAAAACAAGAGCTCCCTAGGGCGCGAATCGGGCGCGTTTGGGGCGCGGCCTGATTTCGCCCAACCTGCCGCACCTCTGAGGTCGCAGCGGGTTGCGGACCTGCTGTGGTCTCAGAGGTTGATGAGGGTCAGTTGGCGAGATTGAGAAGGATCTCGGTGAGTTCTTCTGGGCGCAGGGCGGGGACCATGTGGTTGCAATCGATGCCGTGATGGGACCACTTCGGCGACTGTTCGGCGTGTCGGGAAGCACGCCAGAACGCTGAATCGGCAGCCTCGGCCTCGTCGTTGGTCGCCTTGATGAAGGTCCGGGTGAACGGTTGGTCCTCGAGTGGCGTGGCGATCGACACTGGATCAGTGAGTGTCTTGACCGGTTGCCCAACTCGTCGTGCGTTCGACCAGGCGTCGGCCTCAGGTGAACCGAGGTCGCGAGGAATCGGGGCGACGTAGCCATCGACGGCGTTCGCCGCCATCGCCTCGCCCGACGACCCGAGGAGCGACGCCGCGCTCTCACCATCGCTCGGCACGAACGCATCGAGGAAGACGGCGTGGGACACGCGATGAGCGACGGCATCCATCGCTCCGCTGATCACCATGCCGCCGTATGAAAAGCCGAGGAGCACGATGTCATCGAGGTCGTCGATCTCGATCGCATTCGTGAGGTCGGTGATGTGCAGATCGAGCCCGATGTCCGGCGTTGCGAGGTGGCGCCGCTCGCCGATCCCGGTGAGGCTTGGCGTGATCGCCTCGTGGCCGTTGGCGTTGAGGAGCCGGCGTACGGACCGAAATCCGTACGAACCACCAAACGCGCCATGAACGAGGACAAAGGTCGACGACATGACCGGGACACTACGAACCAACCGGGTGAACCTCAAGTACAGCGGGCCAGGTGAACGTGAAGTGCCGTGGTCAACCGGGAGAACCTCAGTGCAGCGATTCAGCGTCGCCGAGCAATTGGACGAGCGAACTGCATGAGACGCAGAGCTGGGCGCGTTGTACGAGAGGCAGCCGAATGGTGTCGAACCGAGCCCGTGGGGCAGCACTAACCTTGTTCGGTGGTCGAGCCGACGAACAACCTCCCCGTCGTCTACGTCCCGCGCCAGCCCGGCCCGCTCGTCAACCCTCGGTCGCCGTCGAAGCGACCAGATGAGATTGATGATGTGCTCGACGACCTATTCGGAAGCGAGGACGAACGAGGGCCCGGCGTCGCCGATGCCGTCTTGATCGGCGCTGGAATCACCGCCCTTGTAGGCAGCCAGCTCTTCGATATGGCCACTTTCGTCACCGTCCTTGGCGTTGGAATGATCCTGCTCGGGTCGATCCTTCCCATCCGCTGGGCGCTGCAACGACTGAAGAGCGGTCAACAACGCTCACTCACCGCCAAAGCAGTCGGCGACGCCACCGCCCTACGCACCGGGCATCCGACACTCGACCAGTTGGTCGATCAGTACACCCACGTTCATGAACGAGCAGGTCAGCTCGAATCTGACACTGGGGCGCGTCTCGTGGCGGTTGCGCATGGCTTGGTGGATGAGGTGGCGACTCTTCTTGGTGGAGAGTTGCCGACCGGGCCAGCCGAGCTCGAATACACCGACGCTCGAGCTGCCTCTCTCGCCGAACTTGCCGCATCCCTCGACGATCCTCGCCTCGCGGATGGTGGCCACGGCCACCGCAGTGCGATCGTCGAGGCTCGAATCGAGATCGAGCAGGTCTCAGGCGGTTCGGCGTTGACCGACTGGACCAAGCTCCGGGACGAGTTGTTGCCGAACATCGATGACTAACTCGGAGCCCGAGCCGCGTCGAGATGACGATGCGCTCGAGCCTCACCGCGAAGACGCGCCGCAACCTGACGTTGGCTCTGAAACGCCGATCGAGGTGCACGAGGACGGCCCAGAGCTGGGAGCGTTGGCGCAGCTGATCGCCGTTCCGCTCGCACCGCTCATCGTCGGCTGGGACGCGACGAAGGCGTTCGTGACGAGGTTGATGCCCTACCTCTCGCGTCGGCTCGGTGATGTCGTTCGAGCGGCGAGTGAAGCGTTTGCCGGCCTGCTTCGTCGGATTCTCGAACTCTTGACCGGGTTCGCCCGGCGGTTCGTGCTGGCGCCGATTCGTGCGATCGTTCGGTGGCTTGTCGATGTGGGTCGAGCGGTCAGTGCTGTTGTGGTGCGGGTCGTTCGGCGGTTCGTGGTCACGCCGATCCGGGCCATCATTCGCTGGACGGCCAGCGCGGTTCGTGCGATCGGTGCGGTTGTCAGCCGCGCAATTCGACGCTTCGTCGTCGGGCCAGTCGCCTCGCTCCTTCGCTGGATCGGCGGCGTGATTCGACGGATCTGGCCTCCGATCGCGGCGATCATTCGTCGAGCCGTCGTTGGTGTTCGGGCCTTCGTGTGGTCAACGACTCTTGCAATCCGTCAGCTCGGACGGAGCATCGCGGCGGTGTGGCGACGGTTGTCGGTCGCCGTGCGTGCCACGGTGAGAGCAGCACTCGTTGCCATCCGGGGTGCGTGGCGCCGGGTTGCAGCGGCCACGCGGGCGTTCGCCCGCGCTGCTCTTGTGGCGATTCGTGAGTTGTCGCGTCGGTTGATGGTCCCGTTACGAGCGTGCGGCCGGGCGATCGCCGCGGTTGCCCGCCAAGTCATCGTTCCGCTTCGTGCGTTCGCCCGAGTTGTCATCAACTCGATCAGGCGTGTGGTGCGCGCCGCATGGTCGCTAGCGGTGGCGGTCGGGACGCCGCTTGCTCAAGGGCTTCGTTGGTTGGGCGCACAAGCTCGGGAGTTGGTGCGGGCTCTGTCGGGGCTGATCAACGAAGTTGCTCGACGAGCTCGATCGGCACTCATGGTCGTGGGCCGTCTGGCGCGAAGCAGCCTTGCGGTCGTTGGTCAGATGGTAAGTCGAAGCTTTGCCTCCGTGCGTCGAGTCGTCCGAGCGGTGCTGACTCGATTGTCGATGGTGATCGGTCGGATACGCGAGCTGCTCGCACGGCTTGCCGACCCTGTTCGACACATCCTTGGTTCGATCTGGTCGGCGGCGTCAGGATTGATGCGAGCGAGCACTCGGGTGGTTCGAGCTCTTGCTCGAAGGCTGCGCACCATCGTGGCGGCAGTGGTCAAGCCTCTTGTGGCCGCACAAGCATTCGTGCGCCGTCTGGTGAGTCGTATCAGTCGGCGGGTCCGCTCGAGATTCGCCGCCCTTCGGGCCGCCTTCGTCAGTATCGCTTCGCCCCTCGCATCATCGATCAGCCAGGCGTCGACGGCGGTCCGCGCGAGAGTGACCGCCGTTCGCACGGCCGCCCGCAATCAAGCCGCACAGATCCGTCGAGCCATCCGACCGCGCAAGTAACACGCCTGTCTGACGGCCGTGGGTGGCCCTCTTCTCCGCCAGAATCGAGCGCAGGACTGACCGAGCGAACGGCTGTGTCGATGTTGAGAGCGTCAGCGAGCAACTCGGTGAGAGAGCGAAGCGAACGGCATGCGCCCACAGTGGTCGAGTGACCGACTACAGTCATCCGCACTGTGGCTACATCGAAACGGACCTCCCGGTCCGGTCGAGGGGCAGCTGCGGGTGGACGATCGGCATCAGGCAGCTCGCGTGCATCAAGCACTCGGGGCACTGCCGCCCAGCGTCGCGCCCGGAAACAGCGGGAGGCGCGCGGTCTTGGACTGATCGCGCTCGGCCTTCTCCTCGGCCTGGCTTTGTACACCGGCGCAACCGGACCCGTTGGGTCCTGGCTCGCCAACTTCATCGGCGCGTTCGTGGGCAAGGTTCGCCTGCTCGTGCCGATTGGGCTGCTCTACGGCGGCTGGCACATGCTGCGGACGCCGCCGGGCAAAAAGAAGAAGCGCTCCACGAAGAAGAAGGCGATGCGTCCGGTCAGCGAGATGATCGCCTGGGCGCTACTCGGGCTCTCCGTCTTCGCTCTGCTCGATCTCTTCGGCGGGAAACCCGTCAACCGAGCCTCGTGGGCAGAGTTGTCCGAAGCAGGCGGCTACATCGGCGTGCTCGTCGGTGGCAGTTTCGAGCGTTGGTTCGGACACTGGGGAGAGGTCGTCTTGACCATCTCCATGATCTTGATCGCCATCGTGTTGCTCACCGGCCTTTCCGCCGGCAGCGCAGCTGATGGTCTTGCGGATTGGTTTGGCCGAGTGCGCGATCTGGCGCTTCGTTCGGTCCAGGCCATGGGCTTCCTTGTTCCCGATGAGGAAGAGCCCACAACGAGCAGTGCCAGTGCCGAAGGTTTGACTGGACTGCTCGATCTCGAAGACACCGCTCCGGTGTCGGCCGGGTCGACCGGTGATGTGCTTGGCGGTTCATCAAGCGATGAGCCGTTCGATCACGAGACCTACATCGACCTTCGTGGTGGCGCAGCACCTCAGCCGGAAACGGCCGATGCTGATGCCGAGCCCGCTGCCCCCGAGCCGATCGCATCGTGGGATGACGGCGCGCCCGAACCCGTCATCGAAGTCCCCGAAGTTGTCACGGTCGACGGCATGTCACTCGCAGCGCCACAGCCTGCTGGCGGCACATGGACCCTCCCGACCATGGACTACCTGGATCGAAGCCAGGGCCAAGACGTCGATCGAGCCAGCGTCGAGAAAACTGGCCGTCAGCTCGTGCACGCGCTGCACGAACACGGTGTTGAGACGCGTCTGCTCGGTGTGGTCGTTGGGCCGACCGTCAGCCGGTTCGAGCTCGAGCTCGGCCCCGGTGTGAAGGTCAACCGCGTCACCAGTCTCCACAAAGACATCGCCTATTCGATGGCGACCGCCGACGTCCGAATCCTCGCCCCGATCCCGGGCAAGATGGCCATCGGTGTCGAGGTTCCAAACGTCAAGCGCCAGATGATCACCGTTGGCGACCTCCTCTGCTCCGAAGAGGCAACGAAAGCCACCCACCCCCTCGATGTTGCGCTTGGCCGTGACATCACCGGCAAGACGGTCATGGCCAACCTGGCCAAAATGCCCCACCTCCTCGTCGCTGGTCAGACCGGCTCGGGTAAGTCGAGCTGCATCAACTCGATGCTGACGTCGCTGCTCATGCGCACGACGCCCGAACAGGTTCGCCTGATCCTGGTCGACCCGAAGCGTGTTGAACTCACCCAATACGGCGGCCTGCCGCACCTTCTGACCGAGGTCGTCACCGACCCCAAGAAGGCGGCGAACGCGCTCTCATGGGGTGTTCGTGAGATGGAGCGTCGTTACGACACCCTCTCCGATGTCGGCGTGCGTGACCTCGATGGCTACAACGCTGGCGTCGACGAAGGAAAGTTCCCGCCCGTCATGGGTCCAGACGGTGAGATGCACGAGCGCGAGCGCCTCAGCTACATCGTCATCATCCTCGACGAGCTCGCCGACCTGATGATGGTTGCTGCTCGTGACGTTGAAGAGTCGATCTGTCGTATCGCTCAGAAGGCTCGCGCCGTTGGTATTCACCTCGTGATTGCGACGCAGCGTCCGTCGACGAACGTGATCACCGGCCTGATCAAGGCCAACGTGCCGGCCCGTCTGGCCTTCGCCGTTTCCAGCCTCACCGACTCTCGAGTCGTGCTCGACCAGCAGGGCGCCGAGCGTCTTGTCGGCCGAGGTGATGGCTTGTTGCTCGACGGTTCAACCAGCACCCCGGCCCGATTCCAGGGTGCGTGGGTGACCGAGGAAGAGGTCTCCAACCTCGTCGCTCACTGGCAGGGCCAAGCGCCCGATGTCGTCTTCGACAGCCGTGTTCAGGGCGAGGAAGTGTCCGAGGCCGCCGCAGCATTGCCCGGTGGAACAACCGGTGATGACGACGATGACGAGCTCGTCATCCAGGCAATCGAGCTGGTCGTTCGTTCGCAGCTGGGATCGACCTCCATGCTGCAGCGCAAGCTCCGCGTCGGGTTCGCTCGTGCCGGTCGCCTGATGGACATCATGGAAGAGCGCGGCGTCGTCGGCCCCTCCATTGGTTCGAAGGCTCGCGACGTATTGATGTCGCCAGAGGATCTCGATGCTGGTCGCTGGCCGGCGAAGGCCCAGGTCGCTGTGCCGATTGCTGCACCGCCATCACAGGCTTCGAAACCCGCACCAGCCCCGGTGGTGGCCCCATCGCCAACGGAAGAGCCGAGCCCGAGCACCTCGACGATCTCATCGATCTCGGCGCCGACCGACGTGCCGACCGAAGCACCGCAGCGGGCAGAGCCAGAGCCCGTCGTGCCCGAGGACCACACGCAGATGATTGCGGTGGACGAACTCCAGAGCTCGCCCCTGCACCCCGAACCTCAGGCGCCGGACTTCCTCGATGAGGATGAGTTCGGCGACTTCGATCCGGCCCTCGCTCCACCGCCCGGCTACCGCTCTCCCGACTAGGAGGTAGCCGTACGACTCATCGACCAGACAGCCCAGCGTGGTGTTTCGACGACGGGAGGAGGAGAATCGCAGTGCGATGCCTTACCTGTCTGCGCGGCCCCTTAGCGGGAATGGCGCAGGTTCGCTTCAGCGAAACCGAAACGACTAGTACGTTTCGCTTGTGAAGCCGACGCCAGTCACCACCGGACAATCTGTGGCCGGGGAGCACAACTCCCTCGTGACCGAGCAAGACATTGCAACGTTCGCCGAGGCGGGCGTTGTTTGTCTGCGTCAGGTGATCAGCGAGGAGTGGATCGCCGAGCTTCGCGAGGGTGTCGCTCAAAACATGGCGAATCCGAGCCCTCGGGCGCGGTTGTGGGATCGAGACGAGCAGGGCCGCGAGTCCCGATACGACAGCCAGGTCTGGCAAGACATCCCGGCCTATCGCCGCTTCATCTTCGAGTCCCCGATGGGTGAGCTCGCTGGACGATTGCTGCAGGCCGAAGCCGTCAACTTCTTCTTCGACGCCATCTTCACCCGCACACCCGGCAACCAGTTCCGAACACCGTTCCACCAAGACGAACCCTTTTGGTCGGTCGAGGGGTTCAACACGTGTTCGTCGTGGATGCCGCTCGTACCGGTTGAGAAGTGCAGCGCGCTCGAGTTCGTGAAGGGTTCGCATCGCTGGACCGAACGCTTCCGCCAAACAAACTTCGGCGCGATGACGGGTGACGCCCGGGATCAGGTCGAGATGGCCGAAGACGGAACGGTGCCGTTTCCCGACATCGAGGGCAATCGAGACGCGTTCGACATCCTGAGCTGGGACATGGAGCCGGGTGACGTCGCCATCTTCAACGCTCGGATGATCCACGGCGGCTCCGGCAACCTCGCACCAGGCCGAGATCTACAAGTGTTCAACACGCAGTGGTTGGGCGACGATGTGCGGATCAACTTCCGCGCCGAGGGTATGGATCCCGATCACTCGCAGATCATGACCGAGGTTGGGCTTGCCCCTGGCGACCCGGTGGGAACTGACCTCTATCCGAAGATCTGGACTCGCCAGTCTCAGTAGCCAGCGACAGCGGAGTGAAAACCCCAGCCACAGCGCAGCGGGAACCGTTCAGCGGACAGTGTGGCGATCACGGCGTTGATGGTGAACCAGGCGTCTAGCATCGCTCCTCATGCTCATCGGCCTGCTCGCAACCGTCATCGGAATTGCCGTCTTGTCGAAGGCCGCCGACGAATTCGTCGACGGAGCCGCTGGCCTCGCTTCACTTCTCAAGATCTCGCCGATCATCGTCGGCGCGGTTGTTGTCGGATTCGGCACGAGCGCTCCCGAGATGGTCGTCTCCGGAATCGCCGCGACGCAGGGTGACGACGATCTCGGCATCGGCAACATCATTGGTTCAAACATCGCCAACCTTTCGCTGATCCTCGGCGCGGCAGCGCTCATGATTCCGCTCAAGATCGACTCGACGGTTCTTCGTCGTGAGGCCCCACTTGCCACGGGTGCTGCGCTCGTGTTCGCGCTGCTTCTCCAAGGAGGCATCAGCCGAAGCGAAGGCCTCGTGCTCTTGCTCTTCATGTTCGTCGGGCTCTACCTGCTGATCAGTCAGACAGGTCCGAATACCCCCCTCGTTGAGGAAGTGACCGAAGACATCGACGAGGATGCGACCATCGCATCAACCGCAATCCGAACGGTCGTCGGTCTCCTCGCAACCGTCGCAGGCGCGTGGGTGCTCGTCTGGGGGGCAACCGGAGTCGCTGACGAGCTCGGATTCAACGATGGGTTTGTCGGGATCACACTCGTCGCGATCGGCACCTCGCTGCCCGAACTCGTGACGGCGATCGCGGCGGCAAAGGCCGGCCACGATGAGCTCATCGTTGGAAACCTGATGGGTTCAAACCTGTTCAACTCGCTCGCCGTTGGTGCCGTCGTTGGTCTCCTCGGCGACGGTTCGATCACCGATCCATCGCTCGCCGCCAGCGACCTCTACGTCATGGCCGCCGTGTGTGTTGGCGTCTTCTTGCTGATGGCTGCTCGCCGAACCATTGGCAAGCTCGAGGGATACGTACTTCTCGCTGTGTTCGTTGGGTTCTTGATCCTGACCTACCTCGGCGAAGCCGATGGTGAGTCCGCTCTGATGTTCCTCGGGACGTTGCGATGACCAAGACTTTCGGCGTGTCATCGATGGCCGGTTCGCTGAAGCGGGTTGGCCTCCGGCGACCGGGAGCGATCCTCACCGCTGACCCGAATCGCTGGCACTACACAAAACCGCTCGACTCCGCCGCGCTGACATCGCAATACGACACCTTCGTCAACCTGGTTGTGGCTTCCGGGGCCGAGATCGTGTGGTTCGACGACACGAGCGACGAGCTGGCCGACTCCATCTTCACCTACGACCCGTCGTTCGTCGTCCCCGGCGGAGCTGTGGTGTTGCGGCCCGGTAAGGACCTGCGCCTCGGTGAGGCGGCACTTCACGAGACGTTCTACGCCACCAACGACATCCCGGTTCTCGGCGCGATCCAAGCGCCCGGTGTCGTCGAGGGTGGCGACATGTTCTGGCTTGATGAGACGTCGCTGGCCGTCGGGCGCGGTTTCCGCACGAACCAGTACGGCATCGACCAGCTCGCTGAGATCCTCAAACCGCAGGGCGTCGAGCTCGTCGTGTTCGACATGCCGTTCCACGAGGGTCCCGACGCATGCCTCCACCTGATGTCGGTGGTCAGCCCGCTCGATACCGACCTCGCGCTCGTTCATGCACCGCTGATGCCGGTGGCGTTGTTCCAGCTCATGGAAGAGATGGGCTACGAGCTGCTCGCCGCCCCACCCGAAGAGTTCAACGCAAGCCTTGGCCTCAACCTCAACGTGCTGGCGACCGCACCTCGGCACGTCATCGCCATCGCCGGTTTCGATCGCACACATGCACTGATGCGCGATGCCGGGTGCGAGGTGGTTCTCTTCGACGCCGACGAGCTCTGCATCCCGTGTGAAGGCGGCCCAACCTGTCTCACACGTCCACTTCTTCGGACCTGATCGTTCCTCGATCGCCGCCCCGGTCCTGCTCTTCTTGGTGCCGTGTCCTCGGTGGCGCCCGCCGATCGGCTGCTCCAACGAGAGAATTCGCCGGGGGATGTCACCCGGTCCAAGTAGTGTCGCCAGATGGTTGGTGACCCTCATCGTTCGGCAGATTTGGGCGATCAATCATTCGCCGCTCTTCGATCGCTGATCGGGCTGTATCGGGGTCGATTCGTGGTCGCCACGGTGCTCCGGACGATCGCTTCCGTCCTGCCAGCCTTGCACCCGTACTTCCTGGCTGAGTTCGCAACATCGAGTGATGACCCTGGGCGAGCCGGGCGGTTCTTGATCTTGCTTTTCGTCACGGGCTTCGCGCATTTCATCATCTGGTCGGCTGCCGACTACTTCGTCGCCGCCAAGATCAATCCGCTGACCTATGAGTTCAAGCGGTTTGCCTTCGACACCGTGTGGTCCGAGGGCTACCAACGCTTCGTCGACCGTCCCTCGGGCAAGGTCGCAAGCTACGTCAATGACGTTCGCTCCCACACGCAGGTTTTGTGGGATGCCGCCCATTACGGCTTCTTGCCGGTTCTCGTGTCGATCCCGGTCTACATCGTGCTGCTCTGGCAGACCGCCGCGGGCAACGCCATCGTCTACGCCGCCTTCTTGTTGATCGCCGGTGTTGCACTCACGTCCGTCGCTGGCCCCGTCAACGCCCGTCAACGCCACCTCACGAACACCACGGCCACGAATACGGGACGCGTGTTCGATTCCTACGCCAACTTCGTCAACGTCTTCTCGTTCCGAGCACAACACAAAGAGATTGCGCGCAACGACCAGCAACTCGACGATCTGATCAAGGACGACGTCCGCGCCGGGTATGCGCTCTCGACGTACTGGACGGTTTCGTCGCTACTCATCCGGGGAATGCTCTGGGCCGCCGTGATGGGCTTCAGTTGGTATCAGTTCGACCGGGGTTCGATCTCGTTCCAAGCCATGATCGTCTCGGTCACGGTGCTGATCGACTTCACCTCTCAGTACTGGAATGTGGTCCACAACCTCGGTGAGTGGATCGACAAATCCGCTGCCTATCGAGAGGCCTACAACTACCTGTTCCCGGGCCACAACATCGTTGATGACCCGGTCGCTTCGTCCAAACGAGCGGAGGCTGAGCCGTCCGGCGATGCGCGCGATGCATCGAGCGACCGGGTGGAACCCATCGCCGGACGAATCGTCGAGAGCATCGAGGTTCGGAACGTTCGATTCGCCTACCCCGACGAGCCCGATCGACTGGTGCTCGACGACGTCAGCTTCACGGTTCGGCGAGGCGAGCGGCTCGGGATCGTCGGGAAGAGCGGCGAGGGCAAGTCGACGCTCATCAAGCTCCTGCTCGGCTTCTACCGCCCGACCAGCGGAGAGATTCTCGTCGATGGTCAGCCCGTTGGGCCGAGCGAGCTTGCTGCGCTGCAGTCATATGTTCCGCAGGACACGTCGCTCTTCCAAGAGACCATCGAATACAACATCGGTTATGCCGAACCAGGTGCGGCGGATCCAGCCAAGATTCGACTCGCCGCAGAGAAGGCAAACATCGCCGAGTTCATCGAATCGCTCCCGAAGGGCTTCCAGACACTGGTTGGGGAGCGAGGGATCAAGCTGAGTCTGGGTCAGCGACAACGCATCGCAATCGCTCGTGCGTTCTTGAAGGAGTCCGACCTCGTCATCCTCGACGAGGCGACCTCCGCGCTCGACTCCGAGACCGAGGCGCACATCCAAGCGGCGTTGCTCGAGCTGTGGGAAGGGCGCGCTGCGATCGTGATCGCCCATCGCCTTGCCACGCTCAACGATGTCGATCGCATCCTGGTGATCGAAGGCGGCCGCGTGGTGGAGGAGGGGCGCAAGGAGGATCTGCTGGCGTCACCGGGCCGCTTTGCAGAGATGTGGGGTCTGCAGCGTTCCGGCCTGCACTGAGTCCCGGCCAGCACTGAGTCCAGGCCGGTGGCGAGTTCGAGTCTGGAACCGAGTTCGAGCCTGGACTGAATTGGCGGAATGCCCGCCGAGCACTAGACCGTTGTGATGAGCGACCTCTCACGCATTGATCACCTCGTACTCGCCGGCCCCGACTTGGAAGCACTCGGCGAATGGTGGGCTGGCGTCGCTGGCCAACCAGCGACGCCGGGTGGGTCGCACACGGGTGTTGGCACTCGTAATGAGCTGATCGGGATCGACGGCACCACCTACATCGAGCTGATCGGCCCCGACCTCGAGCAGCCGAAACCTGCTGACCCGAGGCCATTCGAGATCGACCGACGATCGGCGCATGCGTTCGCTCGCTTCGCGCTGGCGGTCGATGACGTTGATGCCGTCGCCGCAACGCTGGGCGAGCACGGGTTCGAGACCGGCCCAGTCATTGCGATGGAGCGGACCCGGCCTGACGGCGTTCGTCTCGCTTGGAAGCTCTGTGTTCCGCCAACCGAAGAGTTGGCGATGGTCATGCCGTTCTTCATCCAGTGGGACGACGCCGCCCACCCAGCGGCCGACCTCAACCCGGAGTGCTCGCTCGAGTCGTTGTCGATCAGCCACCCGAATGGTGCCGCGATCTCGGCCGCGGTCGAGGCTGCCACCGGGTCGAAGCTCGATATCAGCGACGGCGCAGCCAGCCTCGAAGCAGTTCTGCGATTCGCCAACTCCGGTGATGAGCTGACGATCCGTTCGACCGCCGGATGACCGTCGATGCCGAGACCACCGTCATCGCCACCGGCTTGGAGTTCCCCGAGGGCCCGATCGCGATGGCCGACGGCTCGATCGTGCTCGTCGAGATCAAACGGGGAACGCTGAGCAGGGTCGCTACCGATGGCTCCGTCGACGTCATCGCCGATTGTGGTGGTGGGCCAAACGGGGCGGCGATCGGGCCGGATGGCAAGGTCTACATCTGCAACAACGGCGGGTTTGAGTGGTCCGAGGCGAACGGACTCACGATGCCAGGCGAGCAACCGGACGACTATGCGGGCGGGTCGATTCAACGCGTCGACCTCGAGACGGGTGATGTCGAGGAGCTGTACACCCACGCCGAAGGGCACCGGCTTTGCGGCCCGAATGATCTCGTCTTCGATGAGACGGGTGGGTTCTGGTTTACCGATCACGGAAAGAACCGCGCTCGAACTCGAGATCGCGGCGGTCTCTACTACGCCAAGGCTGACGGCTCGGAGATTCGAGAGGTCGTGCATCCGTTGCTCGCGCCGAACGGTGTTGGCCTCTCACCCGATGGTGCGACGCTGTACGTCGCCGAGACCTACGAGGGGCGGCTCTACTCCTGGGAGCTGAGCGGACCGGGTGAGATCGCGGGCTACTTCGGGCCTGGTCATCGCGGGGTGGTCCTCGCCGACCCCGAAGGTGGGCCGCTCTTTGACTCGCTCGCCGTCGATGGCGAGGGCAACGTTTGCGTTGCAACGATTCGCAACGGAGGGATCACCGTCATCACTCCGCAAGGAGTTCATCACCACGTCCCGTACGACGATCCGATCACGACCAACATCTGCTTCGGCGGACCCGACCGTCGAACGGCGTTCGTCACTCTCTCCGGCACCGGCCAACTGGTATCGCGCCCCTGGCCAACCGCAGGACTCGAACTAGCCTTCAACGGGTGACATCCCGTTCCATCCGCTCGCTGTTCGCCATTCTCGGCGCGCTCATCCTCGTCATCGCTCCGGGAGCGATCGCGTCCGCCCACAGCTCGGTTGTGGCATCGTCGCCAGGGTCGCTCGAAACGGTGGGCGGCGAGGTGGTCCGCGTCGATCTGATCTTCAACGACGGTGTCGAACAAGCGGAGATGGAGCTCGAAGCGCCAGACGGATCCATCATTCCTGGCACAGTCGAACAACGGGCAAACAACTGGCTTCGCTACGGCTTTGAACCGCTGAGCATCGAAGGTCAATACGTCCTCCGATACAGCTTCATCTCCGAGGACACCGACCCGGTGAGTGATGCCCGTGCGTTCCGCTACTCGGCGTCGGCCCCAGAACCGTTCGAGATCACGTCGTCACAACTCCAACCCTCCGAAGGCCCGAGCATCGTGTTCTGGATCGTTTCATTCGTAGGACTCGCCGTGCTGGCGATCCTCGCTGGGCTACTCGCTGAGCGAACACGAAAGCTCCGCCTGGTGCGAGCTTCCGAAGAACCGTCCTCAACCGCCGTAGATTGATCGCTCTATGTCCGAACCGTCGCGCACATATTGGGTGGAAACCCTCGGTTGCCCCAAGAATCAGGTCGATTCCGACAAACTCGTCGGCACGCTGACCGCCGACGGCATGCTTCCGGCCGCAACCGCCGACGAAGCAGACCTCGTGGTCGTCAACACCTGCGCCTTCATCGGCGAGGCACGGCAGGAATCGGTCGACACGATCTTGGCCCTCGAAGACCAGCGCCAGGACGGAGCCGAGCTCATCGTGACCGGCTGCATGGCGGAGCGTTACGGCGATGAGCTGGCCGAAGCGTTGCCCGAAGTCACCCGAGTCGCCGGGTTCGGTGTGCCCGTCACACTTGGCGCCACTCGCAACAACACGGGCAACAACACGAACGACGGCACGAACGACGACGACGGAGCCGGCGCAGCAAACTTCGTCATTCCTTCGCTCGATCTGCTCGAGCTGCCGCGGCCACCCGCCACGGCGCCATGGGCCTACGTGAAAGTCGCCGAGGGGTGCGACCGCAACTGCGGGTTCTGCGCCATCCCGACCTTCCGAGGCAAACAGCGGTCTCGCACGATCGAGTCGATCCTCGCAGAGGTCGACCAGCTCAGCGCAAAAGAGATCGTTCTCGTCGCCCAAGACCTTGCCGCCTACGGGCGGGATCAGGGTGTGGGGGAGCGGGCGATCATCCCGCTTGTTGAGCAGGTTGCCGAGCGGACCGATCGAGTTCGCTTGCTCTACCTCTATCCATCGGATCTCACCGACGCGCTGATCGACACGATCTGTGCCACCGGCGTTCCCTACTTCGATCTTTCGTTGCAGCACGTTTCGCCACCGCTCATGCGTCGGATGCGGCGTTGGGGAGACGGCGACCGGTTCCTCGAGCGTGTGCAGGCCATTCGCAAACGCGAGCCCGACGCTGCGTTCCGATCGAACTTCATCGTGGGCTATCCCGGCGAGACCGAAGAAGACCACGACGCGCTCCTTCGGTTCGTGTCCGAAGCCGAGGTCGACTGGTGCGGCTTCTTTGCCTACTCCAAAGAGGACGGCACGTATGCCGCCGACCTCGATGGTGACGTTCCGGTCAACTTGATGAACGAGCGGCTCGCCGAGCTGCGTGAGATGCAAGACGCCATCACCGCCCGCCGGCGCGATGATCTCATCGGATCGTCGATGAGCGTGTTGGTCGATGAGGCGGGTATCGCTCGGAGCCATCGAGAGGCTCCTGAGATCGACGGCATCATTCGAGTGCCGGCTGATCTTGAGGTTGGTGGCTTCGCCACGGTTGAGATCGACAACGCCGAAGGTCCGGATCTCATCGCGGTTGGTGCCTCGGAGACATCCGAGTGAGCGACTCAGCCACCGAGCCGAGGATGGACCTCATCGGTCTGAATCGATACGCCATGGCTGCCAACGGCCTGTCGCTCGGCCGCCTGATCTTCGCACCCATTCTCGCCCTGCTCATTCTCGAGCGGAACCCGTGGTGGATCACCTTTGCGCTCGGCTGGGTGCTGGGTGCCACCGATCTGTTCGACGGTCAGCTCGCCCGCAAGGCAACACCGACAAAGTTCGGCGCCTTCGTCGACCCGCTCGCCGACAAGGCGGTGGTTCTTCTCGCAGGCTTTGCCATCGTCAGTTATCGATCGCACTGGTTGATCCCCATGATCCTGATCGCGATCCGAGAGATCGGGATTCAGTCCTACCGAACGTTCTACGCCAGACGAGGCCTCTCGATCCCTGCTAGAAAGTCGGCCAAGTACAAGACGTTTGTGCAAGGCCTCGCCATCGCTGCAGCGATGTGTCCGTGGTTGTCGGGCGCTGAGTGGGTCGCCGATGTGGCTCTCTGGGTGGCCGTTGCCTTCACGCTCGTGACCGGCGCTCAATACATCCTCGATGGCCAAGGTGCGCTTCGCGACGGTGGTTCGCGCTAAGAACCTCTGCTGAGCATCCATGGCTGATTCGACAGAACGGTCGCGACGAGTCGAGAGAACGAAAGAGACCTATGAACGTTGAAGTTGTCGCCATCGGAACTGAGCTGCTGCTCGGTCAAATCATCGACACGAACTCATCGTGGATTGGCCAGGAGCTGGCGGCCGCTGGCATCAACTCCCACTACCAGACGAAGGTTGGCGACAACCCAGATCGCATTCGAGTGGTGCTTCGCCAAGCGCTGGAGCGCAGCGATGCGGTGATCTGTTGTGGCGGGCTCGGGCCGACCCAAGACGACATCACCCGAGAGATGATCGCCGAGATGATGGGGGTTGAGCTCGAGCTGCGTCAGGACCTCGCAGACAAGATCCGGGCCATGTTCGAATCGCGCGGGCGCACGATGCCCGAGAACAACCTTCGCCAGGCGATGGTGCCGGCTGGTGGAACGAACATCCCCGAACAGCCTGGCACGGCGCCGGGCCTCATCTGCCCGTTCGTGGCCGAGGACGGTTCGGAAAAGGTTCTCTACGCCGTGCCCGGTGTCCCGTATGAGATGAAAGAAATGATCTCGGGAACGGTCATCGACGATCTCCGTGCTCGTTCTGGCGAAACCTCGGTGATTCGTAGTCGCGTGCTGCGGACCTGGGGTACGAGCGAGTCGGCGCTGGCTGAGTTGCTGGCCGACCGCATCGATGAGCTCGAACCGGCTGGCAACCCGACCCTTGCGTTCCTCGCAAGCGGGGTTGAGGGGCTCAAAGTTCGAATCACGGCGAAGGCTGCGGACGACGCAACTGCGACTGCCATGCTCGATGCAGAGCAGGCGGTTCTCGAGCCCCTCATTGGCCACATCGTGTTCGGGCTCGATGGCGACAACATGGAAACCGTTGTGATCAAGGAACTGGCGGCCCAGGGCCTCACGCTCGCAGCCGCTGAGTCGGTCACCGGTGGTTACGTCGCCGGGCGCTTGTGCGCAGTACCTGGCGCGTCCGCGGTGTTCCGAGGTGGCGTCGTCGCCTATCACCCCGACGTGAAGTTCGGCGTACTCGGCGTGCCGCAAGGCCCCGTGGTGACCGAGGAGGCAGCCGTCGCTATGGCCGAAGGAGCCCGTATGGGGCTCGGAGCCGACGTTGGTATCGCGACGACGGGTGTCGCCGGACCGGATGAGAGCGAAGGACGCCCGGTTGGCACGGTGTGCCTCGCGATCTCAACCGACGAAGGCTCGATCGCGACAACCGTTCAGTTGCCGGGTGATCGCGAGCGAATCCGACAGTTCTCGACGATCACGCTCCTCGATCTCCTGCGCCGTCAGCTCCAAACACCGCCGAGCTGATTCCAGCCGTTGTCGGCTGCGAGCCTCGCGACGAGCGCACGTTGCGCTAGTCCTTCGTTCGGAGTCCGTCGATCATGGTCGCAATGGTGTTCGTGTAGTGGACTGCCCAGTCATCGATGAACCCGGTTTGGGTGAGTTCGAACCGGACGACGCCGTGTGCTGCAGCCCAGACTCGTTGTGCAAGATCGAGGGGTTCGCCTGGAATCAGTTCGGACGCCTGCTGCGCGTTGGCGACTGCATCGACCAGGACGGTAAGGCTTCCAAACGCAGTACCAAGCGTGCGATCTGAGACTCGGAAGTCTGGGAGAGGGGCATCGAACATGAGGCTGTAGACGTGTGCGTTGTCAACGGTGAATTCGCGGTAGCGACGGAGCCCTTCGGTGATGTTGCCGATTGGGTCTTTGAATTCCGATAGTGCGATGCCGTCGTGTTCGAGCAGCGTGGCAGTGAGGGCGATGAACCCGTCGTTGGCGATTTCATCCAACAGGTCGTTCTTCGACGCGAACCGGTTGTAGATGCTTTGCAGCGACACATCTGCCTGCTTGGCCACAGCGCGCAGCGTGAACGCTCCGGCGCCGACGTCTTCGAGCACGATTCCGGCTGCGTCCAGGATGGCCGGCCAGAGCTCGGCGGTGGGAGTTCGAACCATGGGGTTGACCTTAGTGGAACAGCGATCCATAGTGTATGGAACATCGATCCACAAAGAGAGAAGTTCACACATGAGCAATCTGGAGATCATCTTCCACACGGGCCTCGGCCACACCGGGAGCACTGCAGAAGCAGTGGCTCGAGGAGCTGGGAGCGTCGACGGTGTCAATGTCGGTACCCACGAGATCACCGGTGCGCAGATCGACTCGGAGGGCGGCTGGTCCGACGACTCTGTGCTCGAGGCGCTGACGGCAGCGGATGGCATCGTGTTCGGCTCACCCACGTATATGGGCAACGTGTCGTGGCAGTTCCAAGCGTTTGCGTATGCAACCGGTCAGTTTTGGATGACGAACGGCTGGATGGACAAGATCGCTGGCGGCTTCACAGCTTCATCGTTCCCCTCCGGAGACAAGTCCTCCACGCTCGACTACCTCTCGACGCTGGCCGCTCAGTTGCGCATGGTGTGGGTTGGTGCTGGCACGCCGTCATCGAACCTGACCGGCGACGGACGGGGCATCGATCCCTACGGCTTCTATCGCGGTGTCGGAACGCTCGGAGGGCGACCCGGCTCAAACCTGCCGCCGGAAGGTGACCTTCTCACCGCAGAGCTGTACGGGGTTCGTTTGGCCGAGGCCACCAAGCGTTGGAATGCGGGGGCAGTTTGATGACTGGATTGCTTGCGGGCAAGACCGTTGTGGTGTTTGCAGCGACCGGGGCGATCGCCTCAGCAGTCGCCAAGACTGCCATCGCTGAAGGAGCGACCGTGTTCGCCTCGGGACACAAAGCCGCTTCCGTGGCGAATCTCCAACGCCAACTGGGCGATGAGGCGAGATGTTCAGTCGTCGACGCGACCCGACCCGAGAGCGTTCGAGAACATCTCGAGGAAGTGCTCGTTTCGACCGGAACGATCGATGGCGTGTTCAACGGCATCGGCGGGCGCCCACAGGCCTTGGGGTACCCCGAGCCGGTCGAGTCGATGTCGTTGTCACAGTTCATGATTCCAATCGAACGCATCCTCGGTTCCACCTTTGTCACCTCGCGCGAAGCGGCGTTCAAGATGAAAGAGAACCCTGACGGCGGGTCGATGGTCACGCTCTCGGCCACCCTTTCTGTCATGACGGCTGCAAGGATGGCGAACCTGTCTGCGACGTGTGCTGCGATCGAGGGACTGACCCGATCCCTCGCTGGCGAGTTTGGTGCCGACGGCATCCGGGTGAACTGTGTGCGCGGGTCTGCGATGCCCGAAACCCGCACGATTCAAGAGACCGTGGCTGAACAGGCCAGCTACTCCGACGTACCCCAAGTCACTTCGCCGCCGCTCGGCCGGCCAATCACTGTGCAAGAGACGGCGAACACGGCCGCGTTCTTGTTGTCAGATCGGTCATCGGGAACAACGGGTCAGGTCCTGACCGTGTGCGCCGGGCAGTTCGTGTGACGCACCAAAACAGCAAAGGCCGGTGCGTGGGGTTCCCTCCATCCCTCGCACCGGCATGCTTACTCGTCGCTGTGAATCACTGGGCAGATCCGGCAACAAGGACACCATCGCAGAGTTGTGTTGAGAAATTGTTGAGCCGCTGTTGAGGTGGCTGTTGAGGTGGCTGTCGAGAGAGCCGTGAGAGGTGTCGTTCGGCGCTTCTGCACGCCCAGTCGAACGTGGGCTGGGACCAGATGTCGGCTACGAAAAACGCCGTTCAACCTCGTCGACGAGCCAGCCGTAGGAGCCGACCTCGTCAGCGCATTGACGGGCCCTGGCGAGCCACTCTTGGGCTCGCTCCTGATCGCCGGCGCGGCTTGCGACGTCGGCGAGGCCGGCGAGGCTGCGGACCTCGGCTGGCCGTGCGCCAACCGATCGGTGGTGCTCAAGCGATGCGGTGAAGCATGCTTCTGCCTCGTCGAGACGCCCGGCGAGTGTGTGCACGAGCCCGAGTCCTACCGACGCCGATGCTTGCAGGGTGATGCCGTCGAACAGGGCGACGATTCGCCCAGCTGCTGGCTCCAGCGCTGCCGTCATCTCATCGGCCAGACGTCCGTCGTTCAGCCACCACATGAGTTCGGCCATGGCGGCCAGCACGGTGAACTGGAGCTCGTTCTCGCCGCCGGCCAGGATTTCCTTCTCGGACAGCGACTCGAGAACCTGAACGGCTTCGTCCGGTTGTCCGCTTCGCGCAAGCATCAGCGCAAACGGAAGTCCGTAGCCCGTGCTCGGATAGTTCTCGAAGAGGTCTCGGAACCCGTCGATGATCCGGTCGAATCGACCCTTCTCTTCCATGACCGAGCCGAACTGGATCGAGAATCGGGTCATCGCACCCGGCGAGATCGCGCTGTGTTTGACGAAGGCGGCGCGCAGTGCTTCGTCGGCCTTGTCATAGGCGCCGTCGAACATCGCCATCGCGATGGTGATCGACTCCACCTCCATGTTGAGGTGTCGATCCTCGGTCGTTTCCGCGACGGAGCGTGCTGCATCGACGGCGGCGTCAGCTGCTGGCCGATCGCCTCGGTCGAGCGCAGCGATCGCGAGCCAGCGATTGGCGCTGAATTGCAGCCCGGGCAGATCGTGCACCGCGGCGATGTCGAGCACTTCCTGCAGTGTCGATTCGCGTTCCTCGATCGAGAGTGATCGGTTGAGGACGGAGTTCTTCTTGAGAAGGCCGAACGCAAGTTGTTCGGCGTCGTCGAGATGTCGGGCCGCGCTGATTCCCGCTTCGATGAACCCGGCTGCTCGTTCGGTGTCGGCTGCCGGGCCGTAGAGCTCGGCAGCATGAGCGAGCAACACGCTGGCCCGGAGCGGATGATCATCGCTCATCTTCGAAACGCTCGCCTGCAACATGTCGAGCGCTGTCTCGGGTGGGTTCCAGTATCCGAGCCACTGGGTCGCCACGGGCTGGCGGGACCGAGGCGCGTTGCCCGTGTAGGCCAGCGCGGCGGTGGCCATGCGCGATTCGTCGCCGATCTCGCGAGAGAGTTCGAATGCTTCGACGGCAAGATCGTGCACATCGGTAGGCCGACGCTGATGTTTGCGGCCCTGTGCGAGGTCGATCAAGAGATCGATCCGCACCTCGCTGATCGCTCGTTCATCCCCCTCTGCATTCTCGAGCGCAGACAATCCGCGTTCGATCAGGGTGATCGAACTCAGGTGATCGTGCAGGAAGCGGTTTGCTCGTGCTGCCTGGCATGCGTACTCCGCGCCGACCACGGCGGTGCCGGCCCTGGCTCCCTCGAGGAAATGATGAGCAAGTTCGGCATCGGGAGCGCCGAGGTGTTGCAGCGTGAGCCCGAGCTGGGCATGGCGCTGAGCTCGCCGCAATGGACTGAGCGACTCCGCAAGCGTCTCGGCGATGAGTGAGTGGGTAAAGCGGAAACGGTTGGGTCGCTCCGGGTCCTCTTCGATCAGCCGTCGGGCCATCGCTTCGTCGAGGATGCTGAGCGTTTGTTCCACCGTCTCGCGGTTGGCGGCTGCATCGGGGCTCTGCAACATCTGCTCGCTGAACCCAGCTCGGCAAAGTGATGCGGTACTCAGCGCGTCGTCGGCGCCCGAAGGCAGTTGAGCGACCCGCTGCAGAATCACCTCTCGAATCGTGGTCGAGGCTGCGGCGCCGGGATCGGCCTGGCGCAACAGTTCGGTGATGAAGAGAGGGTTGCCGTTGGTCCGATCGGCGATCACATGCAGGAGGTCGTCACCTGGGCGTTCGCCAAGTTCGGCCTCGGCGAGTTCTGCGATGGTGGGGGAATCGAGGCCAACGAGTTCGATACGTCTGCGGCCGGCGGCCCGACCAACAGCCGCGAGTGCGGTTTCGGCCTCAACGTGTGCTGGTTCGGTATCGCGCCATGACGCAAGCACCTTGACCGGTGCGTCAACGAGAGCGGACGTTGCGATGTTGAGCAGCTTTGCGCTGGTCGGATCCGACCAGTGAAGATCCTCGAAGATCAGCGTGCATGGCGTTTGTTCGGCGACCGAGCGGACCAAACGGACGACCGCGTCGGAGATGACGAATTCGTCCGCTGCGCTTCGGGCCTCGATGCCGAGCCGGTCGCCGATCTCGGGCACGATGCCGGCGAGATCACGTCCCCGATTGCCGACGACCTCGGCGAGGGTTGTGTCGTCGAGTCGTTCGGTGAGCTGCGCAAGCAGTGAGACCCACGGCCACAGCGTGCGCGAACTGCCGCCGTCATGGCAACGTCCCCACACCACTCGTCGGCCCTCTGAGGTCGAGGCATCAGCGGCAGCGGCGAGGAGTGTCGTCTTCCCGATGCCTGGCTCGCCGGTGAGAACGGCAACCTGTCCGTCATCCATCTCGGCGGTGATGGCGAGGAAGGCTTCGTCGCGGCCGGGCGGTGATTCGATCGCTGCTGCGACGGGCTCTGCGTCGGATGCGGCCACCGGGGCTGCGCTCCGAGGCGCACGTGAGAGCTCAAGGCCGGGATCGTTCGCGAGAATTCGGCCCTCGAGTTCGATGGTGGGCGGCGACGGATCGAGTCCGAGTTGCGAGCCGAGGTGTTGTCGAAGATCGTGTGCAGCCGTGAGCGCGTCGCTGGCTCGACCAGAGCGGTATAGAGCAAGCATCTGCAACCGACGCAACGCTTCGTCAGCAGGATGAGCGGCAACTTGTGCAGTGAGCGTCGACACCGCTTCACCCGGCCGTCCGAGCTCGAGCAACGCCTGACCGTTGGCGAGCATCGCCTCGGCCCGAAGCTGCGCGAGATGGGCAACATCGATGGGGAAAGCGTCGAGTTCGACGAGATCATCGGCCCGCCAGAGGGCGAGGGCGTCGCTGGAGTGCTGGAGAACCGCCTCGGTGTCGCCAGTGGCCTGTGATGCCCTGGTCTCGGCGATCAAGGCTGCGAAGCGACGGGCATCGACATCGATGTCATCGACATCGAGTTGGTAGCCCGGCGATCGGGTGACGAGGAGGCGAGACGCGCCGTCGGTGCGATCTGGTTCGATGAGCTTGCGAAGGTTGGAGATGTACGACCGAAGGGTGACGTGGGGCTTTGCCGGCGGCTTGTCGCCCCACACCTGCTCGATGAGCCGATCGGTTGACACCACGGCCCCGTCGGCCATGAGCAACGAGAGCAGAACGAGGCGCGGCTTCGTGCCGGCGATCTCGACCGGCCGCCCGTCCACACTCACGCGAAGTGGGCCCAACACTTCGAATTGCACCGTTTGGCCCCCAATCATTCGCGCCAGCCGCGATCGTAGCCTCGCATTCTCGCCCCTAACATTTGGGACTTGGGCTGTTCGAGCCCAACCGGTCAGGAGTTGTGGCAGTTCATGAATGCGGATCGACAACCAACTCGTGATCTCGATGCACTTCGAGAGATTGAACAACGAGTTCTTTGGTTGGCCACTCGGATCGTTGATGCAGCAAACCGCCGGGGTGACACCGAGGTGAAGGTCGGTGGTCACCAGGCCTCGTGCGCCTCGATGGTGTCGATCATGACCGCACTGTGGTTCAGCCATATCGGGGGCGAAGACAAGGTGGCGGTGAAGCCCCATGCGTCGCCCGTGTATCACGCCATCAAGTACCTCACCGGCGAACTCGACGCGTCATACCTCACGACCCTTCGCCGGCGCGGTGGGCTGCAGGCCTACCCGTCGCGCACGAAAGATCCGGACGTTTCCGACTTCTCCACCGGCTCGGTTGGTCTTGGGGCAGTTGCCCCGCTGTTCTCGGCGCTGACTCGCCGCTATGTCGACTCACACTTTGGGGATCAGCCGCCGGCGCGCTTCGTTGCGCTTGTGGGTGATGCCGAGCTCGACGAAGGCAACGTGTGGGAAGCCATCGCTGATCCCGCCACTCAAGGCCTCGGCAACTTCACGATGGTGGTCGACCTCAACCGACAGAGCCTCGATCGCGTGATCCCCGATATCGCAGCGCTGCGGCTCAAGCGGTTCTTCGCTGATGCTGGTTGGCATGTGGCCGAAGCGAAGTATGGATCTCGCTTGACCGAGGCATTCACGCTGCCCGGCGGCGATGCGCTCGAAGCCCGGATCGACTCGATGGCGAACGAGGCCTACCAGGCCCTGTTCGCGCTCGAGGGCGACGATCTCCGAACCAAATTCCTCGATGGTGCCGACCCCGCGGTTGCGCGGTTTGCCGACGGCTACGACAACGATTCGTTGAAGACACTCGTGACCGATTTGGGCGGGCACGATCTCGGCCTGCTGCAGGAGACATTCGAACGCTGCGACGACGATACGGATCGACCGTCTGTGGTCTTCGCCTACACGATCAAGGGTTGGGGATTGCCGATTGCCGGCGACCCGCTCAATCACGCGGCCCTTCTTTCACCTGACCAGATCGACGCGTTTCGGAGCCGGCTCGGTCTCGATGAAACGAACGAGTGGGATCGGTTTGATCCCGAGTCGCCAGCTGGTGAGATCTGTGCGTCGGTCGGCGGATCGATCAACAACCCGACGCCGATCGCTCGTCCGATCGCTCCGGTTCCGATCTCCGCACGCCGGCCGGTCACGAACGGTGCAACATCGTCGCAGGAAGCATTCGGTCGAACGCTTGCCAGCCTGGCCGACGTCGACGGCGTCGGAGAACGCATCGTCACGACCGCGCCAGACGTATCGATTTCGACAAATCTCGGCGGTTGGATCAACAAGACCGGCGTTTACTCCCACGAGGAGCGAGACGACCACGGCGGAGCGGACCGGTTGCTCAAGTGGGCTCCGAGCCCCAGCGGCCGCCACATTGAACTCGGCATCAGCGAGATGAATCTGTTCATGTTGCTCGGGCAGCTCGGGTTGAGTCACGACCACCACGGTGAGCACCTTCTGCCGATCGGCACCGTCTATGACCCGTTCGTGCTGCGAGGCCTTGATGCGTTGATCTACGGCATCTACAACGATTCGAAATTCATCGTCACAGGAACGCCGTCCGGCGTCACGCTTGCGCCCGAAGGCGGGGCTCACCAGTCGACGATCACCGCTTCCGTTGGTGCGGAGCTGCCAAACATCAACTACGCCGAACCGGCGTTCGCGACCGAGGTCGATTGGTTGCTGTGTGATGCGATCGACCAGCTCTCCCAGCCCGATGGCCAAAGCACCTACCTTCGCCTTTCGACCCGACCGATCGATCAGGCGCCTTTTGCCGACGCGCTCGACCGGCTGGGCGAGGAGGTACTGCGCGCCCAGGTGCTCGCTGGCGGTTATCGCCTCGCCGAATTCTTGGGCGAGGGCCGCGACGAGCCGCAGGTGACGATCGTGACGACTGGCGTGATGGCCCCAGAGGCACTCGAGGCAGCGGAGGAGCTTGCGGCCGAAGGTGTTGGTTCGAGCGTGGTGCACCTCACCTGCCCGGACCGGGTGTATCGCTCGTGGCGAAACAGCTATCTCGACGCGGCGACGAGCGCTCGATCCGAGCGAACGGTGAGCCATCTGCACCACTTGATTCCAGAGGGCGAACGCTCGCGGCCCGTCATCAGCGTGCACGACGCGGCGAGCCACAGCCTGGCGTGGATTGGTTCCGCCATCGGATCGCGCCAGTTCGCTCTCGGTGTCGACCGCTTCGGCGAATCGGGAACCATCGCCGACCTGCACGAGGTGACCGGCATCTCCGCCGCCACCATCGTCAACACCTCACTGCTCGCCCTCGACGACGCGTAAGCGCGCCCTGCGCCGCTCGTCTTCGGCGATCCCTCTGGGTCGTCTTGGGCTATCCCTCTGGGTCGTCTTCGACAACGAACCGGCCGGTGTGGGCGGCATACACCGGAAGGCGATCCGGGCAGGTCGAGGTGAAGACGATGTCTTGAAACTCGAAGTCGCTCGGCCGCAGCTCGTCCCAGACCGCAGTGAGGACGTCGTCATCGAGCCCACACAGCAGTTCGGCAACCTCGTTACGTTCGGCAACTTCGGCGGGGGAGAGGGGGCGCCCCTCGAGTTCTTCGAGAAGGTCCTGGGTGCTTTCGGTTTCGTCACCCCCATCGGCTCCACACGCCGAGACCAGAACGATGAAGCAGAGCGTGATAGCAGCGAAGAGCGCCCGAGAACGACGCCGCTCCGGTGAACGACCGTGTGCCGGAAAGCGACCGTGTGCTGGAGGACGATGCTGTATCCGAGGCTGCGGATGACCATCGATCGGGCCGCTGCTCGACGCTCGACTCGACTCGCGCCTCGAGCCAGAATCGTGTTGCCGAGGCGGTGGTTCGTGTAGCGACGAAGCGGAGGACATCGAGGGGGAGGGTAGTCGCCGGTTCGGATCTGAGGATTTCTCGCGCTGAATGGTTGCCCGAACAGTTGTTCGCAATTACATTGATGTCGTCCTGAGGCGGAATCCATCGATTGCCGGATGGACCGAGCCAGCGGATGGCTGATCAAACAGCCGGTGCAACTCACCGGCCGACGGTGACTGTCACAGGCCATCGTTACGGTCATTACCACTCGTCATTCCCCCGCCAACGTACGAAGCGCAAGACCTGCGCACGAACGAAACTGAAACCAGGAGAACACCCGTGGATAAGAACAAAGCACTCGATATGGCACTCGGTCAGATCGAAAAGCAGTTCGGCAAGGGCTCGGTCATGAAGATGGGCGAGAAGACCGGGATGGCGGTGGAGACCGTGTCGACCGGCAACCTGGCACTCGACATCGCCCTCGGCGTCGGTGGCCTGCCACGCGGTCGTGTGGTTGAGGTCTAC
Organism: uncultured Acidimicrobiales bacterium; assembly: GCA_937925335.1. Lineage (GTDB taxonomy): Bacteria > Actinomycetota > Acidimicrobiia > Acidimicrobiales > SZUA-35 > CALEWY01. The sequence goes on along the minus strand of CALEWY010000022.1, from coordinate 53,399 downwards.
GGCCCGGAAGCTTCCGGAAAGTCCACGCTCGCCATGCACGTCGTGGCTGAAGCGCAGCGCAACGGCGGCCTGTGCGCCTACATCGATGCTGAGCATGCGATGGATCCGGCCTACGCCCGCAACATCGGTGTTGATGTCGACGAGCTCTTGATCTCACAGCCCGACACTGGTGAGCAGGCTCTCGAAATCGCCGACATCTTGGTCCGGTCGGGTTCGATGGACGTGATCGTGATCGACTCGGTTGCTGCGTTGACGCCACGAGCTGAAATCGAAGGCGAAATGGGCGACACCCACGTCGGCCTTCAGGCCCGCTTGATGTCCCAGGCTCTTCGCAAGATCACGGGCAACTTGAACAAGTCCGACACGATCTGCATCTTCATCAACCAATTGCGAGAGAAGATCGGCGTGATGTTCGGTTCGCCGGAAACCACCCCTGGCGGTCGTGCCCTCAAGTTCTACAGCTCGGTTCGCCTCGACATCCGTCGTATTGAAGCGCTGAAGGATGGCGCCGAAGTCGTTGGTAACCGCACCCGTGTGAAGGTCGTCAAGAACAAGGTGGCGCCGCCGTTCCGTCAGGCCGAGTTCGACATCATGTACGGCAAGGGCGTGAGTCGAGAAGGTTCGCTGCTCGATATCTCCGTCGAACAGAACATCGTCAAGAAGTCGGGTGCTTGGTACACCTACGAAGGCGAGCAGATCGGCCAGGGTCGAGAGAAGGTCAAGCAGTTCCTCACCGAGAACCCAGATCTCATGATGGAGATCCAGGACCGAGTGCTCAAGGCTGTTGGTCTGATCCCAGATGACTCGATCGACCTCACCGAAGGTGAAGGCGAAGACGTCATGGATGATGATCCGTTGGCCGACAAGCCAATCTCGCTCGACTGACCGAGTCGACAACAGATTCCCCACATCGATGGCGCCGTTCCGACCGGGACGGCGCCATCGGCGCGTCCGGGCCTACTGAAGTAGACCGGGCCGCTTTGGCCTGAGTCGGATCAAGGGACTGCGCCAGCAATCAGCAACGCAGTGGCAAATCAGCCCTGCGTCAATTCCCGACGGAGTCCTCACGGACGTGCTTCTCCAGCCGATGGGCACGGACGCGGACGGTTGTCACGTCCGTTCAGATTCTGGAGTTGGCCCCGATGCCTCGACCTACGCCCATTTCGATCCTGCTCGCCGACGACGATGCCGATGACCGCCTGATGGCGGCTGAGGCACTCGAAGAAAGCCGCCTTGCCAACGAGCTGGTTACCGTCGAAGACGGCGAAGAGCTCATGGAATACCTCCGTCGAACCGGACGGTTCGAAGGCCGTGATTCCCCCCAGCCAGGACTGATCCTGCTCGATCTCAACATGCCTCGTATGGACGGCCGGGAGGCGCTCGAGCTCATCAAGCAAGATCCTGAACTCAAGCGAATCCCCGTCGTTGTTCTCACGACGTCGCAGGCCGAAGCAGACATCTTGCAGACCTACGACCTTGGCGTGAACTCGTTCATCACGAAACCCGTCACCTTCGACGGACTCGTCACGATCATGTCCGATCTCGGCCGCTATTGGCTTGAGATCGTTGAACTTCCGGCGTCGGTCTAGATCCCATGCAACGTCCTGTCCGCGTGCTTCTCATCGAAGACGACGAAGACGATCGGCTCATCGCCGTCGATCTCCTCGACGAAATCGAAGGAACTGACTATGTCGTCACCTGGGTCGCCGACCCGGCTGGTGGTATCGCCGCGCTCAAGGACAACGCACACGACGTCTGCTTGCTCGACTATCGACTCGGCCCGTTGACCGGTGTTGACCTGCTCGAAGCGGTGTCTGGGCACCAGGTGCCACCGAGCATTCTGATGACCGGCCAAGCCGACGATCGAATCGACCGGTCAGCCGCCGCTGCCGGTGCTGCCGACTTCTTGGTGAAGGGCACGTTCAGCGCACAAGAGCTCGATCGAGCCATTCGCTACGCCACTCGCAACGCTGAGACGCTGCGAGCCATTCGCCGATCCGAAGCGCGATTCCGCTCTGTTGTGGCCGCTGCAGCCGATGGCATCGTGTTGTTGAACGAAACCCTGCACGTCGTTGAAGCCAACCCGGCAGCTCGAACGATGTTCCGGGTGAACGATGGTGGTCTGGTTGGCCAGCATTACGCCGACTTTGTCGACGATCCGGCGATCGCCAGTGCTGGGATCGCCGAAGGCACCTTCGAAACGACGGGTCGTTGCCAAGATGGCAACACCTTCCCGATCGAAGGATCGGCGGCATCGTGGCTCGATGGTGGCCATCGGTTCTGGAGCATCATGGTTCGCGATGTGACCGAGAAGCGTCAGCTCCTCGACCAGCTCGCGGAAGAGGCCTTCACCGACGGACTGACGGGCCTCGGAAACCGAAACCTGATGCGTCGCGAGATCGCACGATCCGTCGCTGAATTCGAAACGTCATCGAATCCGCCCTCGCTGCTGATGATCGGCATCGATGGGTTCCGCAACGTCAACGATCTGCACGGGCACGAAGCGGGAGATCAGCTGCTCAAGATCGTGGCGCATCGTCTTCGATCGTGTGTCAGGCGAGATGAGACGCTCGTCCGCCTTGGCGGCGACGAGTTTGCGTTGTTCGTCGAATGGGCAACCGCAGGTGATGTCGAACAGATCACCCGGCGTCTCTTTGACGAGATTCGCCAGCCCTTCAAGTTCGACGGCCGACTCATCACGATCACGGCCAGCATTGGCGTCGCCGTCGTCGACAACGACGAGATCGAACCCGACGAACTCATCCGCAACGCAGACATTGCGATGGGCGAGGCCAAGTCGACCGGCCGCAACAGATTGCTGGTCTTCGAGCCCTCGATGAGTGGCAAGGTGCTCGAGCGAATCTCCATGGAGGAAGATCTGCGGGCTGCGATCGACGATGGCCAAATCGAGGTCCACTTCCAGCCCTACGTTGATCTTGCAACCGGAGCGATTCGTGGTGCTGAGGCACTTGCCCGTTGGCACCACCCTGTCCGTGGGCCGGTGCCACCTCCGGTGTTCATCGATGCGGCTGAGCGCGCAAACATGATCGTTGAACTCGGACGCTCGGTGCTTCGCCAGGCCGTTGATCAGCTCGTCGTGTGGCGTCGCCGATTCGACACCACGGACCTTTCGTTGTCTGTCAACGTCTCGGCTCGTCAGTTGAACGATCCCGAGCTCGTGCCCTTCGTTGTTGGCCTTCTCTCGCAGAAGGCACTGCCGGCCGAGATGCTCACCCTTGAAATCACCGAGAGTGTGATGGTCGGCGATGCCGATCTCATCATCTCTCGGCTTGAGACGCTCCGTGGATGTGGCATTCGTGTGGCGCTCGACGACTTTGGCACGGGCTATAGCTCGCTCAGCTATCTGCAGCGCCTTCCCGTCGACATCTTGAAGCCTGATCGTGCCTTCGTCGTCCAGTCCGACGCCGAACGAGGACGAGCCCTGGTCGATGCGGTTGGACGGATGTCGGAGAGTCTTGGTTTGCAGACCGTCGCCGAGGGCGTGGAGACTATCGAGCAGCGTGACCTTCTGGTCGACCTTGGCTATGACCGGGGGCAGGGCTATCTGTGGGCGAAACCCATGAGCGCTGACGCCATGCTCGACTACCTCGCCGAGGAAGTTGGCGCTCGAACGTGAGCCGATCGTCCGGCGGTAGCGTCTGAGCGATGCGATTTGAAGCGGCAGTTTTCGATATGGACGGGCTCCTCCTCGAGTCCGAGTCGCATTGGCGTACCGCTGAACAAGAAGCATCCGACGAACTCGGACTTGGTTTCACCGACGTCGACTTTCGCAAGACGATGGGCGTCCGTATGCGAGACGTTGCACACATTTGGTTTGGTTGGAAGCCGTGGGACGGCCCAAGTCCTGATGAAGTGGCCGACCGAGTGGTTGCGCGTGTGATCGAACTGATCGCTGGATCAGAGCCGCTGCCCGGTGTGATTCGGACGCTCGAGTTGTGCGCGGAGAGCGGCCTTCGAGTCGCCCTGTGTTCGTCGTCGGATGATGTTCTGATCAACGCCGCCGTTCAATCGCTCGGCATCGATGACCGGTTCGAGATCACCCACTCAGCCGAGCACGACGAGTTCGGGAAGCCTCACCCGGCTCCCTACCTCTCGACGGCTCAGAAGCTCGGCGTCGATCCGGCTCGTTGCCTGGCGTTCGAAGACTCGGTGAACGGTTGCCTCTCGGCCAAGTCCGCCGGAATGACCCTGGTTGCAGTGCCCGACGAGTCGTCGATTGGTTCGGCATCCTTCGGGTTTGCTGATGTCGTGCTCGAATCGCTCACACAATTCGACGGCGATGTGCTCGCCGCGCTCGATGCGGGAGGCCCGATTCCAACGCTCTCTCGGCCTCGCTTCCATTTGGCGTTTGGCGTCGACGACTTGGCCGCTGCTCGACACTTCTACGGCGAGGTGCTCGGCTGTCGAGAGGGGCGCTCGGCTGACGGGTGGGTCGACTTTGATCTCCACGGTCATCAGATCGTCGCTCATCTCGATTCGACCATTCCCAGTGGATCCGGAAGTCGCACGGGTGCGACCAATGAGGTCGATGGCCATCAGGTTCCAGCGAATCACTTCGGCTTGCTGCTGCCCCGGCCCGCATGGAATGACTTGGTTGAGCGTCTCCAGAAGGCTGACGTGACCTTCCTCATGGAGCCGACCGTGCGCTTCGAAGGTGAGGCGGGTGAACAGGCGACGTGTTTCGTCGCTGACCCCGCCGGGAACGCACTCGAGTTCAAGGCGTTCGCTGACGACTCAGACGTGTTCGCTGTCTAGCCAGGGTGCGTTCTTCGCTTTCACCACCGACGCTCACCGTTAGTGCACGGCGCGGATGGCGAACCATGCGAGGTTGATCATGATCAACCCCCAGACGAAGTGGCGGAAGTCTCGCTGCCAGTTCCGGGTTGCAACGATCGCCAGGATCCACACTGGAACCATCACGGCCCATTGCACGGCAACGCCGGCGTCGGTGCGGGGAAGAAGTAGGTCGACGATCACTTCCTCCCTCAACCGTCCCCAGCCGCTGCCGATTCCAAGGGCACACTGGGTAAACCTCCGGCGAAACTCTTCAGACAGGACGTAACGATGCAACTTGGGATGATCGGCCTCGGTCGAATGGGCGCAAACATGGTCCGTCGGCTCAACACAGCTGGCATCGATTGTGTGGTCTATGACCGCAACGAAGAATCGGTCGCGACGCTCGTCGATGAGGGAGTCGCAACAGGGTCGAGTTCGGTCGAGGACTTCGTTTCGAAGCTTGAAGGTCCGCGCACCGTCTGGGTGATGGTCCCGGCTGCATTTGCCGGCGCTGTCGTGATGGACGTCGCCGAGCATCTGGAAGAGAACGACATCGTCATCGATGGTGGCAACACGCACTACCCGCTCGATATCGAGCGGTCAGACGTGTTGAGTCGTCGAGGCATTCACTACATCGACGTCGGTACCAGCGGTGGCGTGTTCGGACTCGAGCGCGGCTACTGCCTCATGATCGGCGGCGCCGATGAACCCGTCGCCCGGATCGAGCCGATCTTCAAGGCGCTCGCCCCCGGCATCGAAGCTGCCGGCCGAACCCGAGGCCGCGATGGTGATCCGTCGCAGTCCGAGTTTGGCTACCTGCACTGTGGTCCGCCAGGGGCCGGCCACTTCGTGAAGATGGTCCACAACGGCATCGAATACGCCATCATGCAGGCCTACGCCGAGGGCTTCGGTCTGCTCGACAAGGCCAATGTCGGATCCACCGATCGCGAACAGGATGCCGAGACCGCTCCGCTTGGTGATCCCCGCCTTTTCCAGTACGACATCGACGTTCCCGAGGTTGCCGAGGTGTGGCGCCGAGGCAGCGTGATCGGCTCATGGCTGCTCGACCTCACATCAGCTGCGATGACCGACGATCCGAAGCTCGACGAGTTCGGTGGCCATGTCTCGGACTCCGGTGAGGGTCGTTGGACCGTGCTTGCTGCGGTCGAAGCTGGCGCCCCCGTTCCCACGATCACCGAGGCGCTCTACGCCCGCTTTGCCTCGCGAGGCAACGCATTGTTCGGCAACAAGGTGCTGTCAGCGATGCGGAGCGAGTTTGGTGGACACAAGGAAAAGAAGGCGGACGAAGGATGAGTGCGGCGGTCCAAGGGGCCGACGCCCTGGTGATGTTCGGCATCACCGGCGACCTGGCTCGTAAGAAGCTGTTCTCGTCGCTGTACCGCCTCGAGGCGGACGACATGTTGCACTGCCCGGTCATCGGTGTCGCCTCGTCGGACTGGACGACCGAAGAACTGATCGAGAACGCTCGCGAGGCGCTCGACGACGTCGATCTCGAGATCGATCCAGCGATCTTTGATCGGCTTGCCGCTCGGTTTGAGTACGTCGCTGGCAACTACAAAGAGCCGGACACTTTCGAACGCGTCGCCGCGAAGGTTGGCGATGCGGCGATGCCCGTTTGTTACCTGGCGATCCCACCGTTCTTGTTCTCGACCGTCACCGATGGTCTTGGTGCCACTGGACTCAATCGCGGTCGTGTGGTGCTGGAGAAGCCGTTTGGCCGAGATCTTGAGACAAGCCGTGCCCTTGATGAAGCGGTCCGTGCTCACTACCCCGAGGATCGGATTTACCGAATCGATCACTTCCTTGGCAAGGAGCCGGTGCTCAACATCTTGGTGTTCCGTTTCGCCAACTCCATTCTCGAGCCGCTCTGGAACCGTGCCCACGTCGCCTCGGTCACGATCAACATGTACGAGGACTTTGGCGTTGAGGGTCGAGGCAAGTTCTACGACGAGGTGGGTGCGCTGCGCGACGTCGTGCAGAACCACCTGCTGCAGATCCTTGCGCTGTTGGCCATGGAGCCGCCGGTCTCCGACGACGCCGATTCGATGAGCAACGAAGTCGTCAAGGTCTTGCGGGCCATGAAGCCGATCGACCCGGCTCGGGTGATGCGCAGCCAATACGAGGGGTATCTCGACGAGGCCGGTGTGGCCGAAGGGTCCGACACCGAGACCTACATCTCGCTCGACTGTGAGATCGATTCGTGGCGCTGGGCCGGTGTTCCGTTCAAGATCCGCGCCGGCAAGGCGCTCGACAAGACGCTGACCGAGGCGGTCGTTGAGTTCCGATGCCCGCCACGTCTGCTCTTCAGCGATGACTCGCTCGTCCCCGAACCGAACCGTTTGCGGTTCGTGATGAAGCCGAACGACATCATCGAGTTTGAGATGCAGGCCAAGAAGCCCGGCGAGAACTTGACGAGTGAAGGGGTCAATCTCGAGGTCGATCATCACGGCATCGAGTTCGGACCGAGCCCCTATCACCGTCTGCTCGGCGACGCGATCGAGGGTGATCGTCGCCTGTTCGCTCGCGGTGATCAGGTCGATCTCGCATGGCAGATCGTGCAGCCGGTTCTCGATAACCCGCCGCCTGTTTCAACGTACGCATACGGCGCTGTTGCCCCTGATCTTGTGGGCGACAGTGACACGGCCAGCGCCGAGGATGGCTCGTGACCCATCGTGTTGTCGCGATCGATCTTGGTGGCACAAACGTCCGAGCAGCACTCGTCGATCCGGATGGCTCGATCATCCATCGAGATCGCCGGCCGACGCCGTCCGGCGATGCGCAACCCGACGTCCTCGTCGAGATGGTGCGTGCGATGGCTGCCTTGGCGGCTGAGGACGGCAGCCCAGTCGACCGAGCCGTCGTTGGGCTTCCCGGTGTGGTCGACCACGTCGCAGAAGTCCTCGTCGCCGCGCCGAATCTTCCGCAAGCCTGGCTGCCCTTCCTGACCGATGCGTGGCTGACGGAACAAACCGGCCTCGCAGTCAGTCTTGCGAACGACGCTGATCTCGCAGCGGTTGGTGAGGCCAATTTCGGCGCAGGGAAGCCCCACCGAGACGTTGTCTACGTCACGATCTCAACCGGTGTTGGTGCCGGCATTGTCCTTGGCGACCTCTTGATGCGTGGTCGCTATTCGGGTGGCGAGATTGGCCACACGATCGTCGATCGGTCGCTGGCGCTTGCCGGTAACGACGGGACCGTCGAGGGTTTGGGTTCAGGAACCGCGATCGGCCAATCGATGAAGCTCCTCGGGTTCGAACCGGGTGGAACCGCCATCACCGATGCCGTCCGTTCGGGTGATCCCCGAGCCACAGCGGTCTTTGATCAGGCGATGCAGAGTGTTGGCATTGGGATCGTGAACCTGTGCTGGTTGTTCTCGCCACAGATGATCGTGGTCGGCGGGGGAGTGGGCATGAACGGTGATCTCGTCTTGCCAACGCTGCGGCGCGTTGTGGCTGAGCTCGGTCCTGAGATTGCCGAAATCGAGATCGTGAACGCTGGTCTCGCCGACGATGCTGCGCTCGCTGGCGCCGCCGCATGGTGGGGAGCAATCGGCCGGTCTGACTAGGCCAAAACTGCCGAAATTGAGCAAGTTTTCGCAGTTTTTCCGCCGAATCGCATCACGCCTGCGGCGGCGTGACCGATAGGAATCCATACGGGCCATTCTTCGCCTACTGTCTGAAGCGGCCGAGCGAGATCTAGAAAGATGAACATGCACCATCTTGAGGTGGTCGACAACGCAGCGTGGGTTGAGCGGTCAGCGGACGTTCTCGCGCTCGGCATCAACTCGGCTGTCGATGTCCGAGGAGCGTGTTTGATGGCGCTGAGCGGGGGCTCGACTCCCGGTCCCGTGCTGGAAAACCTTGCCGCCCGAGATCTTCCGTGGGACAAGGTCACGATCTTCCAGGTCGACGAACGAATCGTCCCGCTGGCATCTCCCGACCGCAACTTTTCGATGTTGCTGCACCATCTCGGCCATCTGCCGTCTCGGTTCATCCCGCTGCCGATCGACCTCGATCCAGGCGAGCCGATGGAACCAGCGATCGACGCGTTCGTTCAAGAGTTCGTCGAAATCGCCGGAGATCCGCCAGTCCTCGATCTCGTCCACCTCGGTCTTGGAGACGACGGCCACACGGCATCGTTGATCCCGAACGACCCGGTCACCGACGACACGATCAACACGGTTGGCATGTCCGGTGAATACGAGGGGACGTTCCGTCTCACGCTGACCCGACCCATTCTCGATCGGGCTCGCCTCACGGTGTGGCTCGTTCGTGGCGAGAACAAGCGCGAGCCGCTCGCCAAGCTCCTCGCCGGCGACACGTCGATTCCGGCGGGCAAACTCCAGCCGCAGCAATCGATCATCGTGGCCGATCACGCCGCTGGCGATCAGCTTGCGGGCGAGGGACTCAGCTCGGCCGAGTGATGTCGAAGCTGTCTCGGGTCGTTGCGTAGAGATTGCCGGCGAGCCGACCGACCGCGTCGAGCGCTTCGAAGTTGATGCGGGTGCCGTCGAGCACGTCGTCGTCGACATGGATTCTCACGACCTCACCAAAGACCACTGCGTTCTGATTCGGTCTCTCACCCAGTTCGATGATCTGGGTGACCTGACACTCAAAGCTGGCCTTGGCTTCGGCGACCTTCGGTGGGGCGATCACTTCTGACGGTTCGGGTGTGAGGCCGGCGAACTCGAACTCGCTCACGCCTCGTTCGAGCTGCGCCGCTGACTTGTTCATGGCTTCGGCGGTCGCGGCATCGACGAGGTTGAACGTGAACTCCCTGGTGGCCCTGGCGTTCACGAGGCTGTCTTTCTCGAAGCCGTCAGCGATACCGGCGGAGAAGAGAACAACCGGGGGATTCGTAGCGACACACTGGAAGAACGAATACGGAGCGAGGTTGGGGCGCCCTTCGGCATCGGCGGTGCCGATCCACCCGATCGGGCGGGGAACGACCAGCCCGGTCATCAGCTTGTAGGCGTCCTGATGGCTGATCTCAGAGGGGATGAAGGTTGTCATCGGCGCACAGTAGTCCGCAGCCGTGATTCGCTCAGCCTCGTCATGTCCAGGCAGTCCGCGGCTCGCCAACCGTGATTCTGTTCGCGGGCCTAGGCTCTATCGGTGGCCAAGAAGTACTCCATCACGACGCACGGCTGTCAGATGAACGAGCACGACTCCGAGCGAATCGCGGGTCTGCTCGAAGCTGACGGGTATGAGGTCACCGAGTCCGACGCTGATGCCGACGTCGTGGTGCTCAACACCTGCTGTATCCGTGAGAACGCTGACAACAAGCTCTACGGAGCGCTCGGCAATCTCAAAGCGATGAAGGCTGAACGGCCAGACATGCAGATCGTGGTCGGTGGGTGTCTTGCGCAAAAGGATCGTGATCTGATCCAGGAACGTGCCGGCCATGTCGACGTCGTCTTCGGCACCCATAACGTGCACCGGGCAACCGCATTGATGGAGGCGGCGCGCAACGGCGGGCCGGTCACCGAGATCTGGGAAGAAGCAGCGCTCGACGAGGCCGAAGCGTTTCCGTCCGCGCTTCCCGTCAAGCGTGAGACCGACTTCGGAGCTTGGCTGACGATTCAGATCGGCTGCGACAACTCGTGCGCGTTCTGCATCGTTCCGTCGGTGCGTGGCAAAGAGATCAGCCGACCGGTTGAAGAGATTGTGGCGGAGGCCGAGGGCCTTGCAGCCGACGGTGTTGTCGAGATCACCCTGCTCGGTCAGAACGTGAACTCCTATGGTCGTGACCTCGCCATCGCCGCCCGAGCTGCGGGTGATGCCGACGTGAAGCTTCGGCCGATGTTTGCCACGTTGCTTCGCCAAGTTGGCGGCATCGAGGGGATGCGTCGTGTTCGCTACACGAGCCCACACCCCAAGGACATGACGCCGGATGTTTTCGAGGCGATGGCCGAAACACCAGCTGTCGTTCCACATCTGCACTTCCCGCTGCAATCTGGATCCGACTCGATCCTGAAGGCGATGCACCGTGGCTACACCGGTGAGCGCTACCTCGAGAAGCTCGCTGCGGCTCGTGCCACGATCGACGACTTGGCCGTGACGACCGACATCATCGTTGGATTCCCCGGCGAGACAGCGGACGACTTCGAACGCACGCTCGAGGTGGCAGCGGCCGCCGAATTCGACAACGCCTACACGTTCGTGTTCTCACCTCGCGGCGGAACCGAAGCGGCAGAAATGGCCGATCGGTTCTGCGATCCCGAAGAAGTGAAGGATCGTTACGCCCGTCTGCGGACCGTGATCGAGCGTTCGGCGCTTGCCAAGCACGCCGCTCGAGTCGGACGGGTTGAGGAAGTGATCGTCGAGGGTCCGTCCAAGAAGAATCCAGACGTTCTCACCGGCCGGACGGTGCAGAACAAGCTGATTCACTTTGCGTCGGAACCGCTCCGGGTCGGCACCTTCGCCAACGTTCGGGTGACCGACTCGGCCATGCAATACCTGATGGGCGAGTTGGTCGAAGTCACGGCCAAGCCGCAGCACCGAACGCGAATCCCGCTCCTCAACGGCTGATCTGGGCCAGGATGGCTGGGTGCCTGACGCCCCAGATGCCAACCCGCCCAGCGATACCTATACCCACGGACACCAGCCGAGCGTGCTTCGTTCGCACACGTGGCGAACGGCGAGGAACTCGGCGGGCTACCTGATCGATGAGCTGCGGCCCGGCATGAGTCTGCTCGACGTTGGATGCGGACCGGGCACGATCACGATCGACATTGCACGCTTGGTGGCCCCAGGCGAAGTAATCGGCATCGATGGTTCGGTCGACGTCATCGAGACGGCTCGTCAAGCCCAGGCCGAGGCCGGACAGACGAACGTCTCGTTCACCGTGGATGATGCCTACGCGTTGAGCTACGCCGACGACACGTTCGACGTGGTGCACGCGCATCAGGTTCTGCAGCATGTGTCCGATCCCGTGGCGGTTCTGCGAGAGATGCGGCGAGTTGCGAAGCCCGGAGGGATCGTCGCCGTGCGTGACGCGGACTACGCAGGGATGTCGTGGTTCCCGCCTGATCCGCGTCTTGATCGATGGCTGGAGATCTATCGGGCGGTTGCGAAGAGCAACGATGCTGAGCCAGACGCCGCTCGGCATCTCGTCGACTGGGCGACGTCGGCTGGTTTCACCGAGATCACGCCGTCGGCCGACACGTGGGCTTTCGCCACTCCCGAGCTTCGGTCGTGGTGGGGTGGTCTGTGGGCGGAGCGCACGACGTCGTCGTCATTCGCCGAGCAGGCGGTCGAGCGGGAGTTCTCGACCCCCGAAGAGCTGCTCCACATCGCCGAGGGCTGGCGCGAGTGGGGCGTGCACCCAACCAGCTGGTTCGCCGTCCCCAACGGCGAACTCCTCCTCCGAGCCTGACATTTTCCTGACTCCTAGGGGTCGCGTCTCAATCTCAACCTGGCATCCGCCCTGACCTCATTCTGAAGGCCGAGGGGTCGGGTCTCAATCTCAACATTTTCAGGTCCTTTCCGAGTCAAGGCCCTTGTCCATTCGGGTCCAGCCGTGGTTGTTGAGATTGAGACGCGACCCCAACGCGCGGTGGCGGGCGCGTTTGCGGGCGCGTTGTTGAGATTGAGACGCGACCCCAAGGTGCGGTGGCGGACGCGTTAGAGGTCGGTCATGCCTCGGAACTGCACGAAGGCATTGAGACCGACGGTTTCGAGGTCGTTGACGTTGCGATAGCCGAGCGACTCGTAGAAGGCGGCTTGGCCGGGCTCGTCATCGGTGAGCAGAACCTTCTGGCGAACGTGATCGAATCGCTCGAGACAGCGGGTGACGAGCACCGAGCCGATGCCCTGGCGGTGGTGCGACGGTTTGACGAGCACGTCTTGGAGGTAGGCGATCGACACGTCGTCGCTCATCACGCGGGCGAGACCGACAAGATCGCCGTCATCACGGGCGGTCACGACGTAGGTCGATCTGTCGATCGCCCGTGCGAGGGCATCAGGGTCGGCCGAATACAGAATCCAACCCACTGCCTCGTACAGCTCGACGAGCTCCTTGATCGGCACGATCTCGTCGTCAGCGAACTCCAGAATCTGCACCAATCGATCCTACGCCCCACACTTCGTTCACTGGCGGCCACAAGGTGAAGGGGTGCACCTTGTTGCCGCCAGTGGGGCAGTGGGGTTAGAGGATCTGGGAGAGGAAGAGGCGGGTGCGTTCTTCTCGGGGATCGGTGAAGAAGTGCTCGGGAGTGCCGACTTCGACGACTTGGCCGTCGGCCATGAACACGACTCGGTCGGCGACCTCTCGGGCGAAGCCCATCTCGTGGGTCACGCAGATCATCGTCATACCTTCGGCGGCGAGATCCTTCATGGTGTCGAGGACCTCCTTGATCATCTCCGGATCGAGGGCCGAGGTCGGCTCGTCGAACAAGAGCACCTTTGGGCTCATGGCGAGTGAACGGGCGATCGCCACGCGCTGCTGCTGACCACCGGAAAGCTGCCCCGGAAACTTCCGGGCTTGATCCGGAATCTTCACTCGCTCCAACAACTCCATCGCGGTTGCCTCTGCCTCATCCTTCGGAATCCGGCGGACCTGGCGAGGAGCGAGCGTGATGTTGTCGAGCACGGTGAGGTGCGGGAACAGGTTGAACGACTGGAAGACCATGCCGGTCTCTCGGCGAATCTCCTGGATGTTCCGCACGTCGTCCGACAGTTCGATGTCGCCGACCATGATGCGGCCGCGGTCGTGCTTCTCGAGGCGGTTGATGCAGCGGATCAGCGTTGACTTGCCCGAGCCGGACGGGCCGATCACCACGACCACCTCCTGCTTGCCAACGAGCATGTCGATGCCCTTCAGCGCCTGGAAGTCGCCGAAGAACTTGTCGACGCCGGAGACCTCGATCATGACCTCGCGGTCGCCAATGTTGGTTGCATCGGCATCGACCGAAGCGGTGGTGTTGTTCTGGTCGGTCATCGTTGTCCCACTCCCAATCGGCGTTCGAGACGCTGGCTTTCTCTGGACATGCTGAAGGCCACCACGCCGAAGCCGGCGGCCACAAAGGTGAGCGTCTCGGCGATGCCGAACCCTCGGAAATCGGCCTGCGCATGAACGAGCTCTCGAACGGTGAGGAACTCGGGCAGGGCGATGATGGTGAAGAGCGAGGTGTCTTTGAACAGCGAGATGAATTGTCCGACCATCGCCGGAATCACAGCGCGCAACGCCTGCGGCAACACGATCAGTCGCATGATCTTCGCCTGGGACAGACCCTGAGCCTGTCCGGCCTCAACCTGGCCCTTTGGCACGGCTTGCAGGCCACCACGAATGATCTCGGCGATGTACGCCGCCGAGAACAGCATGATCGCCACGGTTGCCCGAGTCACGAGGGACAGTGGGTTGTCCGTGTTCAAGAAGAACCCGAGGAAGAACTGCGCAGCGAGCAAGAACGTGATGAGCGGAGCGCCTCGGAAGAACTCGATGTAGGCGACGCACAACATCCGCACTGCGGGAAGGTCCGAGCGGCGGCCGAGGGCGAGCAACACACCGAGCGGGAAGGCCAAGATGATGCCGCCGACCGTGGCGACGAGGTTGAGGTGGAACCCACCCCAGTCCGACCAGTCGATTCCGGTGTGGTCGATCGCTCGGTAGAGGAAGAAGACACCAACGCCGGCGAGCACGATTGCGCCGGCCCGACCACCGTCGATGCGGTCACCTCGGTAGGCGATGAAGGCGGCATAGAGGCCCACCGCCAGCGGGATGACCATGAGCGCCCCAGGTCGCAATGCGAACACGACGACCCCGGCGACCCCCGCTGCATAGGCGAGAACGCCGGCTGCGTTGCGAGGGATGACTCGAACGAGAGCGCCGAGAGCAGGAATCAGGGCCAGGGTTGTGTAGCCCCATGCCCAGCCGCCAGTGCCCGACAGCACCTGGAAGCTTGCGCAGGCTCCAACCGCAGCGAGCGAGTAAGCGTACGGCCGAAGTGCCGCACCGATTCGAGACGTGATCGCCCACCCGGCGAACGCCAGTGCGGCGACGGCAACTGCCAAGATCCACGGACCGGCGGTGTCGACGAAAGCGACGAGGATCAACCCGATGAAGGCGAGAACCGCCCAGTAGCTCGACAGGTACGTCTTCCACGACGTCGCCTGGAACGGTTCGCCGGTTTCTTCGGCCACATCTCGAGCGGACGATCGCATGGCGCCCATCAAGACGCCGAAGGAGGTCGACAAGATCAGCAATTGGGCGGCGATGCGCCAACGCTCTTCTCGGGGGTACTGGCCGATCATGAAGAGTTCCAGGTTTCGATCGACGGCGTCCCAGCGGCCCGTGATGAAGACGAATCGGAACAGTCGATAGAGCAGGTACAGCGCGATCGGCGCAAAGAGAATCGTGATCACCGAGTTCAACGGCGTGTTGAACAGATTGCGCTTGACCCACTGGCCGGCTGATTGCGAGTTGTCCGGTGGAGCGCTCAAGTCTTCGGTTGTCGGCAGGATCGGCGTGTCCGTCATCGGCCCACCAACTGGAATCGACGGTTGACGATGTTGAGCATGATCGACCAGAAGAACGAGAAGCCCAAGTAGATCGCCATGAGCACGGCGAGGAGGGGCACAGCTGGTTTGCCGTTGCCGATCGCTGTTCGGATGAGCGACGTGATTTCGGGGTAGGCGACGACCACACCGAGCGACGTGTTCTTGGTGAGGTTGAGGAATTGGTTGATCGTCGGAGGAATCGCAATTCGAAGCGCTTGCGGAAGAACGACAAAGCGATATCGCTGGAAGCCGCTCAGCGCGAGGGCGTTGGACGCCTCGCTTTGGCCTTTGGCAACCGCTTGGATCGAGCCTCGAACGATCTCGGCGACGTGGCTGGCGGTGTAGAGGCCGAGAGCAACCGTCAGGCTGATCCAGCCAGCGTTCGTCGAGAACCCGCCATCGATGCGTCGGCCGGACTCCGAGACGGCCGGCCACGACATCCGGTAGGGCGTCCCGGTGATGAGGAAGGCGATGATGCCGATTCCGAGGAGCGTTCCGAGAGCGAACAAGACTCGGCGATGCGGGGCGCCGGTCTTGATGTTGACGCTCGTGCGCCAACGCCACACGGCGACGGTTGCGGCGAGCGCGGCCAGCATGAGAATCCAGAACAAGCCGGTCGCGCCATCGGTGGCGATCGAGGGCACACCCCACCGATCGTTCGACAAAAGCGCCAGGTTTGAATCGGAGAAGGGCAATCCGATGCTGATCGGCGGACTGCTCGGATTGAACGGTGGGAACGGTCCGAACGTGAAGACAGCGAATCCGAAGAAGGTGATGAGCACGAGGACCGGGATGTTGCGAAGCCCCTCGACGTAGAGAAGCGAGAGCTTCGAAACAAGCCAGTTGCTCGACAAGCGGCCAATGCCGACGAGTGTGCCGAGGGTGAGGGCGATCAAGATTCCGAAGATCGTCGAAATGGCGGTGTTCTTGATGCCGACCCACAGCAGGTTCGGGAACAAGGGGCTGCGGTCATCAAAGCCGGGATCGTCGCGGATGCTGAAGTTCGTTGGCTGGTTGAACACGCCGAAGTCGATCGGGATGCCCGAGTCGTTGAGATTGGTAATGAGGTTGTTGAACAACCAGTAGAGCGCCCCGAACACTGCGACGACGGCAACGACTTGACCGACGATTCGCAGGACCCTCACGTCGCGCCATGGCGGCGGGGTCTGCTGACTTGGACTACTCGGTGTGACCTTGGCTGCGGTCACGTCCCCTGCACTCGCTTCACGATTGCCCCTACCCCCGGTAACGAAATCTTGCGATGAGGCGAAACCGGCGACGGACACGAGGTCCGTCGCCGGCTCACGCTCAGTTATTGCTCTTGCGGTATTGCTCTTGCGGTATTGCTGTTCAGGTCTGCGTCGCTGATGTGGTCAGCAGATCGGAAGGATCTAGCGGTACGGCGGCACGTACATGAGGCCACCGTTGGTCCACAGATCGTTCGGCGAGCCGGTGAGCTGCAGACCGATCGGGATGATGTTGGCGTTGTAGATCTCTTCGTAGTTGCCAACCTGGCTGACGACCTGGACGGCGAAGTCAGCCGGGAGGCCGATGCCTGGATCGAAGCCATCGGTGCCGATGAAGTTCAAGATGTTCGGGTCGTCGCCGGAGTAGCCGGAGATGCTGCCCGAATCGAGTCCGAACTCCCAAGCCTGAACGGTGGCCATGACCGACCAGTTGACGGCCTGTGCCCACTCGGTGTCACCATCGACGACCACGGGGCCGAGCGGCTCCTTGGAGATGATCTCAGCCATGATGAACTGCTCGTCGCCACCCTCGCCCTCGATGGAGGACTTGAACGCTGCGAGCTGCGATGCGTCAGAGGTCCAAGCCTCGCACTGGCCCTCTTCGTATGCGGGGCGCAGAGCGTTGTTGTCCTCGAACACGACCGGGTTGAAGGCGATGCCACGAGCGCTGAACACGGAGTTCAAGTTGAGCTCGGTGGTGGTACCCGAGAGCACGCAGATGCTGGCATCGGCGAGGTCCTCGAGCTCGGTGAATCCGGTGCTGGCAGGAACCATGAGGCCCTGGCCATCGAAGAAGGTCGTGAACAAGAAGTTCGCGCCTTCCTGGCCGTCACGGGTGGCGGTCCAGGTGGTGTTTCGGATGAGCACGTCGATCTCACCGGACTGCAGCGCGGTGAAACGAGCGTCAGCGGTCAGTGGAACGAACTCGACGGCGTTTGCGTCGCCGAGCACGCCGGCCGCAACAACACGACAGAAGTCGATGTCAAAGCCGCTGAAGTCGCCAGCGTCATCAACGATGCCGAACCCAGGAAGGGTGTCGTTGCCGCCACAGATGAGCGTGCCACGCTCTTGCACGGCGGCCAGACGGCCACCGTCTTGCGTGAGTTCGACGGTGTCGCCGTCGCCCGAGTCGCCGTCGCCGGAATCTCCGGAGTCGCCGCTGTCGCCATCTTCGTTCGTTGAGTCAGAGCCGCCGGTCTCGCCGTCGGATCCGCCCGAGCTGCAGGCTGCAGCGACGAGCGTGAAGGCAAAGATGGCCGCAATGATGCGAAGCCACTTCGTGTTCTTCATGTGAAGTCTCCTCTCCCCAGGGGGGACGATGAACCGCACCAGACGGCGCGGCGGGAGCGATGCTAACGGGTCGGTTCCGTCCGCGCTCACGAATGGGTGACCCGCGTCACGCGGCCTTCACATTGCCGACATCTTGATTCAGGTCGATGCGGCGCGAAGAAGCTCAACGAGTTGCTCGGCGAGCGGGTTCGGGAGCGAGCCTCGTCGTGTCACGGCGACGAGCGAACGCTCGACAAGCGGCTTGATTCGGGCAGGTTTCAGTGGCTCCGGGCCAAACTCGGCCTGCACAACAGGGAGAACTGTCCACCCGAGACCGAGGCGCACCATCTCGCGTAGCACGTCTGGTTGGTGAGATTCCGCGATGACATCAAATGTCGCACCGGCACCGATGAGGGCTCGTTCGATGAGCGCTCGGGTGTGGGACCCGGTCGGAAACAAAACCCAAGGACCCCACGATGAGGGTGGTGCGGTGGGACGTTTTGCGTCGCGGCGTGCGCCGGAGGCGGAGGTCGAGCCATCGGATTGTTCAGGTGGCCCGTACACGGCAAGTGCTTCGGTGATGATCGGGCGAGTCTCCAGATCCGGTGGGTCGACGTCAGGCCGCACGATGATCGCAAGATCGAGTTCGTTGCGTCGGACTTGCTCGACGAGTTGGGAGGATGGAACCACGGTCAACCGAAAGTCGATGTCGGGTCGTGCCTGGCGGAAACTGCGCAACTCGTTCGGAAAGTGGCCGACTGCTGCGACGTCGATCATTCCGACCCGCAGCGATCCACTCGCTCCCTCTGACGTCGTCTCGAGCCATCGCCCGAGGTCGGTGGTGCGGGCGATGACCTCTCGGGCGTAGTCGAGGATCGGCCCGGTATCCGCAGCGAGGACTCGGCGACGGCCAACCCGATCGAACAATCCGCGGCCGATTCGTCGCTCGACTTCAGCGAGCCCCTGCGATAGGGCAGAGGGGGTGACGCCAAGGCGTTCGGAAGCGGCGGCCCAGGTCGGACTGTCGGCAACCGTGACCAAGTAGTCGAGTTGCTGGATCGTGAGTTGGGGGAGCGGGTCGCGCTTCATTGATTAGTAACTCTAATCTAAGCTCGCATATCTCGCGGACTGCCTTATCTTTTGGTGCATGGCAGAAACCACTGGACCAATGGACATCAAGCCCGCTTCCGGCAAACTCGGCGTCTTGACGCCAGGTATGGGTGCAGTGGCGTCCACCTTCATCGCTGGCGTGCTCGCCGCCCGAGCTGAGGGCAAGCCGCCTCTCGGCTCCGTCAGCCAGATGGCGCACATTCGCCTCGGCGACAAGGCCGAAGGCCGTAACCCGCTCATTCGAGACTTTGCTCCGCTTGCGAGCCTTGACGACATCGTCTTTGGTGGCTGGGATCCAATCTCGGCGAACGCACTCGAAGCCGCCCGCACCTGCGGTGTGCTCGACGAGCGTGACCTCGCCTCGATCTCCTCGGAGATGGAGGGCATCGTGGCCATGGAGGCGGTCTTCGATCAGAAGTGGGTGAGCCGCCTCGACGGCACCCGCGTCAAGAAGATCGACAACAAGTGGGACCAGGCCATGGCACTCATGGCTGACATCGAATCGTTCCGTGAAGCGAACGATTGCGACCGCCTCGTCATGGTGTGGTGCGGTTCGACCGAAGCGTTCCAGGAACCATCCGCCGTTCACGAAACCGTCGAGGCCTTCGAGGCCGGTATGAAGGCGAACGACGACAACATCTCGCCGAGCCAGCTCTACGTCTACGCCGCGCTGCAGTCCGGTGTGCCGTTCGCCAATGGCGCCCCGAACCTCTCGACCGACCTGCCCTGCATGATGGAGCTGTCCCGCACCCGCGGCGTGCCGATCGCCGGCAAGGACTTCAAGACGGGTCAGACCCTCATGAAGACCCTCATCGCTCCTGGCCTCAAGGCCCGCATGCTCGGCCTGCGCGGTTGGTACTCAACCAACATCTTGGGCAACCGTGATGGCGAGGTGCTCGACGCACCGGAGAACTTCAAGACCAAGGAAGAGTCGAAGCTCGGCGTGCTGCACACCATCTTGCAGCCTGACACCTACCCCGAGCTCTACGGCAACGTTGATCACGTCGTCCGCATCAACTACTACCCGCCACGCGGTGACAACAAAGAGGGCTGGGACGCAATCGACATCTTCGGGTGGATGGGTTACCCGATGCAGATCAAGATCGACTTCCTCTGTCGTGACTCGATCCTCGCAGCGCCGATCGTGCTCGACCTTGCACTCTTCATGGACCTCGCCATGCGCGCTGGTCAGAGCGGTGTGCAGGAGTGGCTCAGCTTCTACCTGAAGGCACCGCAAGCAAGTGGCGACGCCGATCCCGAGCAAGACCTCTTCATCCAGCAAACCAAGCTGAAGAACACCCTGCGCGAATGGATGGGCGAACAGCCCGTCACCCACAGCGAAGCAGGCTGAGCGAAGCGAAGTCTGCGAGCGTGCGCCGTTGCGAAGCAATGGTGTGCAACTCGGAGAGTTGCCTGCGAGCGTGCACCGAATGTAAGCGTTTCCATTCGGCGATTATCAGTTCAGATTGATGCGTGACTAACGTCACAAATCACATGGACGAGTCACCAACAACTGGAGTCGACGGCGCAACGACGCCACGTCTATGGCTTTTGGTTCCAAGCTTCTTGCTCGGCCCCGAGACCTGGCGTGGCGTCGCTGAGGTTTTGACCATGCTTCGCCAGGAAGTGGTGATGCCTGCTCCGAAGCCGACCACACCACGCCACGAGGACCATCTGGCTCCGTGGCTCGACGATGTCATGTCGGTGATGCCCGATGAGACACCGCTCAAGGTTGTCGCCGTCGGTCATTCGGCGTCGTGCCCACGGATGCCGATGGTCGTGAATGCACTGATCGAACGTGGTTATGACGTCGAGACGATGATTCTGGTGAACGGGCGCTTCCCGGAAGACGAGGTGGTTCCGACCGATCGCGACTTTCCGATGCTCGACATGCTCGACAACCTCGTGCGCCCGGACGATTATCTCCCGCCTTGGCATCGATGGTGGGGGCCGATGGTCGAAGACATGCTTCCCGATGATGAGGCTCGGCTTCGAGTGTTCTCCGAAGCGAGGCCGACTCCACGGGCGATCTTCGATCAAGCGATTCCGGCTCCGAAGCTGCCCGGCGAGGTTGGCCACGCCTTCCTTGCCATGGGTGACATGTATCAACCGTCGCACGAACAAGCGCGTGCAGAAGGTTGGGCCATCGCACGGATCGACGGGGAACACCTCTCAATGGTGGTCGACCCGGTTCTTGTTGCCGGAACACTGATGTCACTCGTCTGCCAGGCCGGCAACAAGTAGCACCGCCGGTTCGGCTTTTCGTGCCGTTACCTTCAGGCGCGTGGGGTTTGCATTGTGAGCATCGAGCACCAACCTGCTTCGGTGATCGAGCCGTGGGTTGCCGAGAACTGTGGCGTGCCGCTCCTACCCCGTGCCGCTCTCGCCGATCCGAGCAGCGAGGTGCCCGGCGTTCCGGCTGACTTCATCGACAACCTCGGGAGCCCGGAAGGGATGATCGAACTCGTCGGCCAGTCTTTGCGGGTGCTGCACGACACACCGCTTGGCATCGATGCCGGTGATCTCTTCGCCGATGGTTGGGACGCTCGAGCGAGCCAAATCGCTCAGCGGCGTGATGCGAACCTGATCAAACCCGCCAGCCT
Source organism: uncultured Acidimicrobiales bacterium (assembly GCA_937925335.1). Classification (GTDB taxonomy): domain Bacteria; phylum Actinomycetota; class Acidimicrobiia; order Acidimicrobiales; family SZUA-35; genus CALEWY01. The sequence continues at coordinate 31,853 of CALEWY010000022.1, read as the reverse complement.
GCCCGACCCCTACAGCCGTTACGGGGCCGAACGGTTGGTCGAGATGTGGCGGGAGGGGCGACCGGATCTCGACGGCACGACCGCCGATGAGCTGGTGTTGTGTCACGGTGCGCCGAGCTTGGACAACATCATCGTCGACCAAGGCGAGCTCGTTGGGTTCGTCGGCCTCGATCAACTCTGCATTGGCGATCGCCATCTCGACCTCGCCGTCATCCACCGAAGCCTGCAGGCGACGATCGGTGGCGAAGCGGCGTTCATCTTCTATGACGCCTACGGCATCGATCCCAATGTGGTCCGACTCGACCACTACATGTTCGCCGACCTTCTCCTCTCATGAACCTCCGTGGTGCGAAGCGGTGAGTGTGCATTGACGAGTCGAGTCGACAACCCATTGGTGATCGTGGGGCCAACCGCCAGCGGCAAATCATCGCTGGCGCTCGCCATTGCCCAATCGACGCCCGGTGCGGAGATCGTGTCGGCCGATGCCATGGCGATCTATGCCGGGATGGACGTCGGGACGGCGAAGGCAACGGTCGAGGAACGGGCGACGGTGCCCCATCACCTGGTCGACGTGGTGTCGTCATCGGATGACTACACGGTTGGCCAGTTCGCCGCCGACGTCGACGCGGTGATGGGCCGACTCGCCGAGACGCCGGTTGTGCTCGTTGGCGGCACCGGGTTGTACGTCCAATCGGTCGTCGACGACTTCACGTTCCCCGGCACCTACCCGGACGTGATGGCTGCGCTGGAAGAAGAACCGGACACCGAGTCGTTGTGGCGACGGCTGAACGGCCTTGACCCGGCTGGTGCCGCCAAGATGGAGCCAACGAATCGCCGCCGAATCCTTCGGGCGCTCGAGGTATGCGTCGGTTCAGGCCAGCCGTTCTCCACCTTCGGCCCGGGGGTTGACGCCTATCCGCCAACTCGCTTCGTGCTCGCTGGTCTTGAGATCGACCGTGAGGTGCTCGATCGTCGAATCGATGAGCGCTACGAGGCGCAGATGGAGGCCGGGTTCCTCGATGAAGTCCGAGCGCTCCGCGACGCTGATGCGATGGGGCGCACCGCTCGCCAGGCCCTCGGCTACCGAGAGCTGCTCGCTCATCTCGATGGCGAGATGAGTCTCGGCGACGCACTCGATGAGGCGAAGCGGCGAACCAAGCGGTTCGCCCGGCGCCAACAGCGCTGGTTTCGTCGAGATCCCCGGATCGTCTGGCTTGATGCGATGGCCAGCGACCTGGTCGATCAAGCGGTAGCCGTGTGGGACGCCGGCCCTGCTGGACCGACGCTCGATTCGAAATCTGAATCGAAATGACGAGGGAGAACCACGGGTGAGCTGCGAGACTGTCCGCCTTGACTGATTCGGAATCCAAAAACGGCCAGCAGGCAGCCAACACGATCGTGTTGACCAAACACCACGGTCTCGGAAACGACTTCTTGATCGCCGTGAAGCCAACCCGCGCGCTCACGCCGGCTGATGCCATTGCGTGGTGCGACCGTCGACGCGGTGTCGGGGCCGATGGGTTGATCGAGCTGACCAGCGGCGACGACGTCGAAGGATCATCGGCTGTCTGGGCGATGCAGATGTGGAACTCCGATGGCAGCCAACCCGAGATTTCGGGCAACGGCATGCGCTGCGTCGGCCAAGCCTTGGCCCGTCACATTGGCTCGTTGGAAACTGGATCGGCCGAGGCGGACGAACACCATCTCTTGGTGCGCACCGCGGCCGGGCTTCGTCAGGTTCACGTCCGGCCAGGTGATGACGCCACACGCTCGGTGCAAGTCGACATGGGCGCCCCCGGTGAAGGCCCGGCCGAATCCGACGCCTGGAGTTTGATGGGTGTGTGGGTTGATCGACAGCTCGGCGTCAGCATGGGGAACCCGCACTTGGTCGCCCTCGTCGACGATCCGATGGCGATCGATATGGAACGTGTCGGCTCAACGATCGAAGCCGACTACGCCGATGGTTTGAACGTTCACGTGATGCGGGTTGATAACCCGAGCACGATCTCGATGAACATCTGGGAGCGAGGCGCCGGGCTCACCGAAGCGTGCGGCTCCGGGGCATGCGCCGCAGCCTTTGCCGCCAACCAGTGGGGTCTCACCGAGCCGACGGTGAAGGTCAACATGCCGGGTGGTTCCGCCGAGATCGAAGTTGGCGACACGCTGCTGCTCACCGGCCCAGCCACGTTCGTTGCTGAGATCACTGCTGCCGACCCCACCGGCGCTGCGAATGGCTGAGAAGCTCAATCTCGGGAAGTTCCCCGACGACGAGCGGCCCGGATTCGAGCGCTTCGACCGTGACCTCGATGGCGACCTCGATGGCGACCTGGCCGGCCTGCTCGACGGTGATGTCGATGATGGCGAGTGGGGATCCCCCGACGACGTCGAACCCGAGAGCCACCGCGGCGCCTTTGGCGACTTCGGTGGACGCGACGCCCTCGATGGCGAGGGCGGCTTCCTCGATCGAGCGTTCCGCGAGCGAATCGTCATCGTTGGTGTCACACCTGATGACCGGACCGAGGCTGACACAGACGCATCGCTCGACGAGCTCGAACTGCTGGTTGACACCGCTGGTGCTGACGCTCTCGTGCGCATCACCCAGAAGCGCTCACGACCCGATCCAGCGACCTATGTCGGCAAAGGCAAGGTCGATGAGATCTTGAAAGCTGCGCAAGAGATCGACGCCGACACGGTTGTCTTCGACGATGAGCTCAGTCCGGCACAGCAGTTCAACCTCGAACGCATCCTCAAGCGCACAGCGCTCGATCGCACGGCGGTCATCCTCGACATCTTCGCCCAGCACGCAACGTCGGTCGAAGGCAAGACCCAAGTCGAGCTCGCTCAGCTTCGCTACAACCTCCCTCGCCTTCGCGGCAAGAAGAACTTCAGTCAGCAGGGTGGTGGCATCGGCACCCGAGGCCCTGGTGAAACCCAGCTCGAAGTCGACCGCCGACGTCTCGTTCGTCGCATGCACAAGCTTGAGCGAGAGCTTGCCGAAATCACGGCTCGCCGAGGCAACCAACGCAAGGCGCGAGCTCGTTCGCCCTACAAAACGATCTCGATCGTCGGCTACACAAACGCCGGCAAATCAACGCTGCTTCGTGCCCTCACGGGTGCAGAGGTGCTGATCGAAGATCGGCTCTTCGCCACGCTCGACCCGACAACTCGCAAGATGCAGTTGCCCGGCGGCGAACAGGTCTTGATGACCGACACGGTCGGTTTCGTGAAGAAGTTGCCGCACCAGCTGGTCGAGGCGTTCAAGTCCACCCTTGAGGTGGCAGCAAGCGCCGATCTGCTGGTGCATGTCGTGGATGGCTCCGGTCCTGATCCCGAGGCGCACATGGCTGCGGTGCGCGAGGTGCTTCGCCAAATTGGGGCTGATGAGGTTCCCGAACTGCTCGTCTACAACAAGGCCGATCGTCCGGGTCCCGACGGCGAAGAAAACGTCGTGCAGCGCCTCGTGCGCCAAACGCCAGACTCGGTCGGCGTATCGGCGATGAGCGGTGTGGGCGTCGCCGACGTGCTCGACGCGATCCAACGAAGCCTCCACGAGCTGTCATCGACCTATGAGCTCTTTGTTCCATGGGCTCGAGGTGACGCGCTCGCAGCAGTTCACCGCGAGGGAGACGTTCTCTCAGAGGAGGCGGGCGACGATGGCATGGCCCTCACCGCTCGACTCGAAGACGCGTCAGCGAAACGCCTCGGCGAATTCATCACTGCAAAAGTCGAAACACCGTAGAAAGCGAATCTCCGTCTCGTGATCATCGATCGTTCCAGCGAAGAACCGTTCGTTCCACCGCCTTATCCCTACGACCGTCTCACCCCAATGAAGGAGATGGCGGCCGCTCACGAGGGTGGGGCCATCGATCTGTCGATTGGCTCACCCTTCGACGCGCCACCCGCTTCGGTGGTCGCAGCGCTCGCTCAATCCGACACCGAACGGGGTTATCCGCCATCGAACGGAACCCCAGCGTTCCGCGAAGCCGCTGCCAACTGGCTCAACCGAATCGCCGGCACGACGATCTCCGGAGCTGACGTCGGCGCAACGATCGGTTCGAAAGAGGTTGTGGCGAACATGCCGCATTGGCTGCGTCTTCGCCGGCCCGACCTCGACACGGTGCTCTTCCCGGCGGTGAGCTACCCGAGCTACGCCATGGGTGCACGGCTTGCGGGCTGTCGAGCCGTCCCGGTTCCAATGGATGAAAATTGGCGAATCGATCTCTCGGCGATCGACCCGGCAGACGCGAAACGAGCGCTGTGCCTTTGGGTGAACACGCCGGGTAATCCGGCCGGCGGTATCGACGATCTCGCTGCCGCCGCAGCATGGGGCCGAGCCAACGACGTGCCGGTGATCTCGGACGAGTGCTACATCGAATTCACGTGGAACGGTCCTGCTCGATCGATCCTCACCGAAGGTAACGACGGTCTCTTGGCGATTCACTCGCTTTCGAAGCGTTCGAACCTCGCCGGGGTGCGAGCCGGGTTCTACGCCGGTGATGCCGACCTCGTCTTCTACCTGCAGGAGTTGCGCAAGCACGGTGGGTTCTTGCCACCGGGACCCGTGCAGGCGGCAGCCGTCGCAGCGTTTGACGAGCAGACCCACGTGGATGTGCAGCGTGAGGTCTACCGCGCCCGTCTCGAGCGGATGTGCGGAATCCTCGCCAAGATCGGTGTGGACACACCGATGCCCGAAGGCGGGTTTTACCTGTGGGCGCCAGCCCCGGACGGCGACGCCTGGGGACTCACTGAACGTCTGGCCCGTGAAGCAGGCGCGATCGTTGCTCCCGGCGACTTCTACGGCGAAGGCGGTGCTGGTTATGTGCGGATCGCATTGGTCCAGCCTGACGACAAGATGGACCTGATCGAATCTCGTCTCTCCTGACACGACCATCCGCCACAACCTTTGCTCGCATCGTGAGATAATGAGTCATGGCTTTTGGACAATCATCGGGTTCTCCAGCGTCGGGTAGTCAGATGCGTGAGCTCATGGAACTTCTCGAAGCGGCGGGCCACGTCGACTTCCGTGACGCCCGCGGGCCGATGGGGTTCACCCAGCGTCAGGCCGGCGGCAAGTTCACGGGTCCCGAAGCGGCTGCGTTCATCGAACAACTCCAGTCGGAGATCCATGGCGACGGTCCACCGCCCGGTTCGCGGCCGGCGAAGGCGTCACGAGTGGTGAGCGAGACCCCGACGAAACCAACCCCTCGCGCCGCTCCCCGCAAACGGCGCGCGTCGGCAGCCCCGTCAGCCGCACAATCTGAAGCGTTGTCGGAGTTCTCGTCCGAGGACCTCGCCGCTGAGCTCCAGCTGAGAGGCTGGATCGTCGCCGAGCCGTGACAGTCAGCGGCTGACCAGTCAGTTTGATGCGGTGAGTCGGATGATGCGGTCGGAGCCCGTGCTCGTGCTGACGTAGATGCTGCCGTCGGGTGCTTGGTGCACGGCACGAAGGCGGCCGAACTCACCATCGAGGACCACCCGTTGGCCGAGGTAGAGGCCATCGTCGTTGAAGAAGAGGAATCGCAGCGTTTGGTTCTTCAGCGCGGTGACCGCAAGGCCTCCGTCGAACGAACCCCAGTCTGAGTCGTCGAGCCATGCGCCGCCGGCCAATGCGAGGGTCGGGCTGCCGGTCGACCACTCGGCGGGGTCGGCGTTCGCCAATCCGAGGTTGGTCATCGAGACCTGCTCGTTGTAGCCGGGCACCGGGTTCCAGCCGGCGTTCGCTCCAGCCAGGAGCCGGTTGACTTCGTCGTCACGAGCGGGGCCGTGTTCGACCGACCACATCTCGGTCGTCCCGGGGCGGAGCGCAAGACCCTGCACGTTGCGATGGCCGTAGGTGTAAAGCAGCTGCGTGTTGGCGTTCGCGGAATCGATGAACGGGTTGCCGGCGACCGGCGCCCCGGTGAGGGCGTCGACCCGCAGCACCTTGCCGCCGAGCGATGTGAGGTCCTGCGGGGTCGTGCCGACCGCGGCATCGCCGGTGCCGACAAACAGATTTCCGGCACCATCGATCTCAAGCTGGCACCCGCCGTGGCGACCGGTCACGATCGGCAAACCGCCGATCAGCGGATCGTTGGCCCGAGTCGCCGTGGTGAGCGCTTCGTCGAGTGTCCACGCGATGATCTGAATCTCGCGAGGGGAGCTGTGACCCTGGCAGGTGTACACCCTGCGGTTCTCGGCGAAGTTCGCATCGATCGCGAGCCCCATCATGCCCGTCTCACCATTGGAGAAGAGGTCCGACAGGTCGGCGGTGAGCCGCCGCTGTGTGCCGTCTGCATCGATCACGATCAGTCCGCCGCGGCGCTCGGTCACGAGGAGCTCGCCGCTCGGGAGCGAGTCGATGTCCCACGGGATGTTCAGCCCGGTCGCAATCACCTCGGTGGAGATCGTTGGTGGCCCTGCGAACCGGCTCTGATACTCGGGCAGCGCCATGACGGCGGCAGCGAACTCGCGAATCGGCAACCCTTCGTTTACCGCGTTTGCCCAGAACTCGAGCCCGCCCGGCTCGGGGAGCCGCTGCAGTAGCCCGAGGTAGATCAGGGTGCCAGCAACCTCGCCCCGTCGAAGGGTTTGATGCTCGGCTGATTCGGACACGAGGGCGATGAAGCTCGGCAGCGTTTGGCGCCCGGCATCGATCTCACCCCGCCAGAAATCGAGCCCCTCGGCGTCTGGCGTGCGCCCCAGTGAGCGGCCGTAGACCGCCTCGACCACTTCATCGGTGGTCGACGCTCCGGCCAACGCTTCAAACTCCGCGCCGGCGAGGAAGGCCTCGGCGATCGAATCGAGTGAGCGACCCGCTCGATACTGATCGACCCAGAACTCCAGTCCGTCCTGGTCGGGCAACCGATTGAAGATTGCTCGATAGAGGCGAACGACGGGAGCGATCGATCCTTCGAATTCGGGTGAGGTGATGAGGTCCTCAATCAAGGTCTCCGGCGTTTGGCCGCCCCGGATTCGCTCCGACCAGAACCCGAGCCCTCCCGCATCGGGGCTGCGCCGAAGGATGTCGCGATAGGCCTGGTCGACGAACACCTCCTCGGTTGGGAAGCGGCCTCCGTTGACCTCGCCAGCTTCAGCACCTGGCGGGCTCGTCGTGATAGCGACCATGGACAGAGCCAAGAACGCAACGAGCGTACGGATCGGGCGGGAGGGGCGACTCACCATCCCGACAAGCTAGGCCCGGCACACGTCCGGGTAGTGTCAGGAGCGATGTCTGCCACCCTCCCAACCGATGTGTTCGCCCTCACCGCCGATCTTGTCAACCGGCCGAGTGTGTCGTTCGAAGAAGCACCGTTTGTCGATTGGCTCGAGAGCGAGCTTCGGGCCTGCGATCACCTCACAGTCGACCGCGTCGGTGACAATCTCGTTGCTCGAACGATGCTCGGGCGCGAGCAACGGCTGATCCTGGCGGGTCATACCGACACCGTCCCGGTGGCATTCGATGAACAGCTCCCCGGTGGATCGAACGCGGCAGCACGGATCGAGGGCGACACCCTGTGGGGCGTCGGATCAGCCGACATGAAGGGCGGGCTCGCCTGCTTCTTTGACGTTGCTCGGACCGTCCCCGATCCTCGTGTCGACCTCACGTTCGTTTTCTATGCGAGAGAAGAAGTGGGCCAGGAGCACAACGGGCTGCAGGAGTTGGCCGAGCTGCGCCCCGAACTTCTCGAGGGCGATTGCGCAATCCTCGGCGAGCCGACCGACGGAGCGATCGAAGCTGGCTGCCAGGGTGCGATGCGAGTTGAGGTTGTCCTCACCGGCGCCCGAGCGCACACCGCCCGTCCATGGATGGGTCGCAACGCCATTCACCGGATGGGTGAGCTGCTCACCACGCTCGAGGCCTACGAGGCGCGCACGCCCGAGATCGATGGCTGCGTTTATCGCGAAGCCGTGCAAGCCGTGAACATCGAAGGGGGAGTGGCGGGCAACGTCGTTCCCGATCGAGTCGCCGTCCGGATCCACCATCGTTACGCGCCCGATCGTTCAGCAGCGGAGGCCGAGGCATTCCTGCGTGAGCTCGTCGCACCGTTCATGGACGACGGCGACGAGAGCACCGACGAATTCAACGTGCTCGATTCGTCTGCCGCCTGCCCACCGTCGCTGACCCATCCGCTCTTGATGGAACTGCGCGATGGTTTCGGCACGGGCAAGCCGCTCGAGGTTCGTTCCAAGCTCGGTTGGACCGACGTTGCTCGGTTCGCACAACTGGGCGTGCCCGCGACCAACTTCGGCTCGGGCGACGCAACGGTCGCTCACACGAAGATGGAACATCTTCACCGTGCCTCGATCGAACGCACGGCCACCGCTCTTCGCGCCCTCGTCGAGGGCTAACCGCTTCGCCGCGCTGTTTGCCTCCGGGGGCCCTCGATCAGAACGGCCGCGATCAGTGTCTTCAGGGGCCAAGTCTCGATTTGTTCTGAAGTGACCTTCGTGCGCTCAGTGAGCGACCACTTCAGGAGTCAAGCCTCGAATATTCGGAAGTGCTGGCCCGCGTCGACTTCCGGAATTGCACCCGCTTCGCTCACATCGAAGTTTGGGTCAGAATCGTTCGGTGACCGACAACGACACCGATCGACTGCCAGATGATCTTCTGTGTTGGGCAGTTGTCGCCAACGTTGCCGACCTCACGTCTCATGGCCCCGGCGCAGAGGAACGGCCGGGACTCCGACACTTTTCACCTGGAGCGAAGGTGTGGGTTCTGCCTTCTCAGTGGGGCGACGGATGGGAGGACGTCCTTGTTGTGGGGATGCACAGAAGCTCTCGTCGTTATGTCCAGATGGTCGTGAATATCCGCCATCTCAGCTACTTCCGGGTCGAGGGTGTTTACAGCCCTGCGGTTGCTCGCCAGCTCTCGAAGCCGTGGGATCCGATACGTGGAAAGCCGCGACAATGGCGGTCAGAAGCTGACGCTCGTGAAGCCATCGAGAATCATCCCGCAACGAGAGGTCGTCTCAAGCCAAGCTGAACGTTGGGGGTCGCGGCCGTTGCGCTCGTTGAATTTGGCTTCGCCGAACCCAAGTCGGTTCGTCTGACCCGAGGGGTCAGATCTCGATTCGCCTGAAGTGCAGCTGACGGCCGTTCGACCGCAGGCAGGTCTGCTGGCTCGTTTCGGGCTGAGGCGGGGACGCAATCAGCGGCGGAGCATTACGTTCTTGCCATGAGTCGCGGAGTGGTGCTTTGGCCGGATGACGAAACGTCGGCCGGCATTCGCGAGATCTGGTTGGCTCTTGAGGAGCAAGGTGTGCCGAGCCTTGCGAGCGAGACGCACCGCCTTCATCAACCGCATTGCTCTCTCAGCGTCGCCGAACATATGCCGGCAGAAGAGGCGTTGTCAGCAGTCGGCGTGGTCCCGAGCGAGCCTCTGACGTTGCATGTGGAGTCGGTCAGCGTCTTTCCGCCGAATGGAGCGCTCGTCCTTGCGTGTGTCGTCAACGATGCTCTCCTCGCGGAGCAGCGCAGAGTTCACCGGTCGGTTACGCCACTTTCGGAAAGGCCGTGGCCCTACTTTGAGGCCAATGCCTGGATTCCGTACATCACGCTGGCGTCGCGTCTCTCTCCCGCACAGCTCGCGTTGGCAATCCCGCTCGTTGTGGACCGCCTTCCGATCAGGGGCACGTTCGACCGAGGAGAGGTGGAAGATGGGACGAGCGGTGAAAACTGGCCTGCGCCGAAGCCCGACTAGCGCTCTCCCAGCTCACGCATCGCCCAATGGTCGATCTTCCGGCGCTTGCGTCGAGTCCCGCACAACTTCAGCACCAACCTCAGGGGTCAAGCCTTGATCCGCCTGAAGTGTCGATTCAAGGGTTCGTCGGTTGTGAGGTGCCGTTGCCTCGCCTCAATGCTCTGTCACCTCAATGCTCGGTCACCTCGTTAACCAACCCACGTCCGGTTGAGTTGAGCGCGATGATGAGACATGGCATCGAGCACGGCGAGCGGATCGCATCCAGCGGTCCGCAACGTTGCGAACCAGGCGGCCGCCTGTCGCTCGGCTGCTGCGGTTCGGCTCGACCGGCTCGGTGTCGAAGCAGGTCGTGTTTCGGAAGCGCTGAACGCGATGAGTAAGCACGGTCGGTTGACACTGAACTTCCATCCCGATCGCCGCGACTCCACCGGTCGGACAGTGGCTGCCGGATTGTTGGCGGATGGCCGGTATCGGTCTCAGTTCGAGACGGGCATCTCGAATGGCGGGCGCTATGCAGTGCCGGGAGGCGCTCGCCAGATTTGGGAATCATCGCTCTTCGGCGATGCATACGGGACAGACCCGCAGGGACGCCCGATCTACGGCGCACTCGATCTCTTCGGTGATTCTTATGGTGGGGCGGCTCGATTCGGATCGTGCCTCGTCGTTCTGAACTCTGCGTGTTTCGACCGGGCGACGTTCTGCGTTGGTGACAGCCATCTCGCCCCGGACGACGTAGGAACTGCCGATTCGTTGACGTCGATTCTTGCGGGCGCTCTCGAGAGCTGTGCAGACGGAAAGGGCTTCGGTCGACTTGACCCTGACCAGTTCCTCGACGGTCTGGCCGTCGGGCGGAACGAACGAGGGTCAGCGCGAGAGCTCGACCACTACGTCGAGGCACAGATTCACGGAGGCGTGGATCTTGCACGCGACGTCGATGCGATTGTGCTCGACCCCAGCTTTCGAGCAACAGACGTCGCACGGGAGATCGGCGCAGCAGCAGAGAGATATCGCTTCGAGGTGATGTGGAACGAAGGTTCGGAGCTGAGGCCGGCCGACATCGATCCCAAGTTCCGCGGGCCGGAGATGACCGATCTCGCTGGGACTGCGGCGCGCCCGGATGGGATGGTCGATGCGGCGTCGATCGGGAGGGTGCTCGACGGTGTTTCGTTCACGCCGCCTTCGGTTGCCGGGGATCCGGAAGACTCACCCCGCCAGCTCTATAAGAAGTTGTGGCATTGCTGTCTTGAGTTCGGGAAGCCCACGCAACGCTTTGAGCCGCCGACAGACGAAGAGTTCCGTACGACATAACGAGCTGAGGGCTCAGCTCACGCATGGACCCATCGTCAGCGTGCCTGCACTCGCGTCGAGCTCGACAGTGCCGCCAAGACATAGAGAGCGCTGGTCCGGCTCGCCTCGTTCGTTCACGCCACCGTGGCCCGCCTTGATTCCGCCGAGCACTGGAACCCCGAGCCCCATGAGTCGGTCTTGAAGCACGTCGAGCAGGTTCCATCCGCGGTCGTCGTAGGTCTCGAACCCCGCAAAGAGTCCGAGAGCGATGCCCGCGATTCCCTTCAAAGAGCCTGAGCGAAGCAACTGGGTGAGGTTTCGGTCGACCTGGCCCAAACCGATATGGCGCAGATCCTCGACGAACAAAACCGAACCGGTGAGGTCGGGCAGACCGGCACCAACCATCCCTGCAATCTCCCGAAGATTGCCGCCAACCAGCGGTCCGATGGCCTTACCCCCGGTGCGAAGTGGACCGGAGAGCAGCGACTCGTCGGCTGAGATTTGAAGCTCGGCGCCGTCCATGATGAGCCGTTTCACATCATCGGCGGCTTGGTTGCGTCCAATACAGCCATGCACCGAGGCAAGGCGACCCCGTGCCCAAAATGTGAGATGAAGGGTGGTGATGTCGCTGAAGCCAATCAAGGGCTTCGGGTCGGTCCGTGCCGCATCGATGTCGATGTGGTCGGCAATTCGGTAGGAACCAGCGCCGCCGCGTGATGCGAATATGGCCCGGATCTCGGGATCACGGATCGCGACATTGAGATCACCGAGACGAGCCTCATCGGTTCCAGCCATATAGCCATGCTGTGCCGTGACATGCTCGCCAACGTGAACGTCTAGACCCCATCCTTCGAGTTCGCTCACCATGTCGGCGACATGCTCGGGAGTTGGGTAGCTGGCTGGCGAGACGATGGCGACTTGATCTCCAGCCTTCAGCCGAGGACCCTTGCGCACCGTCTCTTCGAGCATGGGCTGAATGTAGTGCTGGTGATTGAAGCCGCAAGTAGTGGCCGGCGTTGGGCAACGACGACGTGTGAACCGTCAGCGGACAGGCGCCGACGCGCTCGTGTTTATGGATTCGTCGAGGCGGTGACCGTCGCCGTCATGCCGTCCGAGGTGGTTGCGACGTATGTGTAGGTGGCGCCTGGCTGAAGGTTTGTGTCGGTGAACCAGCCGTCGTCGTCGGATCCGATGATGATGCCGTCACGGGTGATCTCGATCGGGCCCTTCGGATCCCACTTCAACACGATCCGACTTCGATCTTGGTACGTGGAGACGAGCGTCAGATCCTCGGCAGGCGGATCACCGTCTGTCGTTGCTGACAGTGTCGTCGTGGCCCCAGCGGGGGTGGTGGCGACGTAGGTGTAGGTCGTGCCGGGCTGGAGGCCGGTGTCGGTGAACCAGCCGTCGTCGTCGGTGCCGATGACGGTGCCGTCTCGGGTGATCTCGATCGGGCCCTTCGGATCCCACTTCAACACGATTCGATCACGACTCTGGAAGGTGGAGATGAGCGTGACGCCCACAGCCGGGGGAGCGTCCTGGCCGGTCACGGCGATCTCGGCAAATTGGAGTGCGTCGGCGGCGCCGGTGTCGCTGAAGTCAACCTCGACTCGGATGTAGCGAACCTGGCGATTGATGCCAAGGGTCATCGTGCGTTTGCCGGCGTGGTCGCCGACTCGGGCGACCTCGGTGACGTTGGGGTCGGCCCGGAGCTCGGTCCAGTCATCGCTTGTGAACGGAAGCGGCGATGCCCAGATGTGGAGGTTTCGGAGATCATCTCGCTGGTCGTCGGTGCGAGCCCAGAGGATCACGTCATCGACATCACGAAGTGCTCCAAGATCAATGTCGATGTGCGGTGAGTCTTCGGGCTGTGAGACCGCAAAGTTCGAGATCGAACCGTTGGTTCGGTAGTCGCCGTCGAGCGCGTTCTCGGCAGCATCCTCGGGTGAGCCGGTCGTGCTGCTGAGTGTGGCGGTCACGCCGGGTCGGGCGGCGAGGTTCTCGGTCTCGCAGAGTTTGACGACGCCTCGGGCCGTCTGTTGCCCGGCCTGGACAGCGTCGGTGCCGACCCACAGGCAATCGTCACGGTCGACGGCGAGCGCCCATGGCCCCGATGTGCCGCTGAAGTCCGGCTGGAACCATTCGATGAGATCGCCGGTATCGACGTTGACGGCGTAGGTGCTTCGAACATCGGTGTATTCGATCGTTCGCGTTTTGTCGGGAAGTTCGCGGTTGATCTGGCCCCAGCAATGACAAGCGATGAAGGCAACGTTGCCGGATACCTCGATGGCTTGGATATCGCCACCGCGTCCGTTGTTCGCAGCGTTGTACTGATTGGTCACGTGGACCGAAAGCACGTTGAGGTCGAGATCGGTGACGAGCAGTCGGTGCCGTTGGCCGCCGATCAAAAGCCGATCGTCGGTGACTGCCATCGCACTTGCGAAGCTGTAGTTGCCTTGACCGAAGTAGTAGAGGCCAAAGCCGGTGTCGTAGTCGCTGAGGGTGCCATCGTCGACCTCGACCATGGCAAACGCAGCGGTCGATGTGTTGTTGACGACGGTGAAGGTGCCGCCGATCAGCACCCGATCTCGGGTCTCGTCAACCACGAGTTCCCAGACCGAACCGCCGGACACCGGGGGGATCCAGTCGGTGTCGATCTGGCCGGTCGCGAGTGACACTCGAGCGAGGCGACTGGCCGTGATTTGCTGGCCGTCGGCCCCTTGGATCCAGCTGAAGAAGCCGCCGATGTAGAGATAGCCATCAGACACCTCGAGAGCGTGCACGCGAGGTTGGACACCACCGAAGGTGCCGACCCGAACGTCGAACGCTGGGTCGAGTTCGCCGGTTTGGGGATTGAGTGCTGCGAACCCCGCGGCGTTCGTATCGCCGTTGACCGATGGGAACTCGCCGCCGACGAAGACACGGTTGCGAGCAGGGTCGGATGCGAGGTCAAAAACGGACCACGTCACCTCGGGGTCGAACGACGAGACGTAGTCGCCGGTCTCGACATCGAAGGCCGCAAGGTAGGGCTGATCGACCGACTGAACGCCGTTGGTGACGGTCAAGAACTTGCCGCCGGTGATCATGAGATCGCCGACTTCTTCGAGCGCGAAGACAGGCGAGAAGTACTGGAAGTTGCCCGAGCCCGGATCGAGACCGTCGACGCCCCACTGGTTCTGTGCCTGAGGCGCGAAGAGGCGCTCTTCGTCGCTGAGTTCGGCCGATACCGGCGTCGCGCCGAACGTGGCTGCGGAGACCGTCGAAACGACAAGCGCCATCACGAGCCCGAGCACACGTTGCGTCGCTCGCGAGAAGGAACCGCCCGAAGTTTTGGCCATTGTTCCGACGGTAGGTGTCAACCGCCAGCCGTCCGAGAGCAGTCCAACCGCCCGGACTGGTCGTTCGGCCTACTCGTTTTTGGGGTTGCTCAAACGTCTCGGCCCCGTCTTCGAGAGTACAAAATCGCACCGATCACGATGAGAAATGGGGTGGCAACCAAGATCAGCGGAAGAGCGATCGGGAGCACATTCAAGAACCACGAGTTCGATACCTCTCCAGTCGTCGCCGCGGGGTCGCTCGATGGTTCGGTCGCCAACACCAGGGTGACTGCGATGGCAGCGAGGCCGACGAGCCCGACGACCAGCAGCGTCGTGCTGTTGGATTTCGACGTTGAGCGCACGGCGTGGTGCTGTGGCGGCGCCATGTTCGGCGGCGCGATCGGCGGCGGTGAAGCCTTCAATGGCTCTTCGCCGCGCTGGGGCGGCGCCATGTTCGGTGGTGGTGGTGTGTCCGGCGGTGGTCCTGTGGTTTCCCTCACGGAGTCGACACTAACCATGTAGACGTCGGCCGTTCGCTCGTTCGGCTCGATACTCGTTGACGGGTCGCTCGTCAGGCCTGTCTCGGCCTGCTGCCGACAACGACGTAGCGGTGATCGTTGACGGCCGACCCCCAGAGCACCGACTCGGAGGTGAGGTCGATGTAGAGGACACGCTCGAACCGCGATCGCAGCGCGCTCAGAGCGATCTCTGGAGTGATGCCCGCCCCGTTCCACATGCCTTCGACGGCCACGAACACCCCATCGTCGACAAGCGTGGCCGACCATCGATCGACCACGGTCTGCAGATCGTCGACGGCCCACAAGATGTGTCGGCACAAGATCGCCGCAATCGGCGTCGTCGGGATGGCTGCGGTCTCGAGATCACCGACGGCGAACTCGATCTCATGCCCGGCGAGTCGGGCCTTGTCGACAGCCCGCTCGATCATGTTGGGCGAGACGTCGATGCCGATCACGTGCTGCCCTCGCTGGGCAAGAAGGATCGAGAGCGAGCCAGTGCCGCAACCGAGATCGACAACGGGTCCGCTTGAGGGTCCGAGCAGCTGGTCCAGAAGTTCTGCCCAGGCTCGGCGAGTGTCAGGGTCTGCCAGGCCGTGATCGGGTTCGTCGTCGAACGTTGCCGCCTGGTCGTCCCAGAACGCCCGACTCTTCTCGATACTCATCAGCTCACTCTGGCAGGTTGACTGACGCTGCGCGTCGACGAAGAGGCATCTGGACGACGCGGTATCTCGACGACGCGGTATCTCGACAGCGCGGCGACTCGACGACTGCGCAGCCGTCGGGCTCGATCAGCGCCAGATGAGGCGGCTGAGTTTGGTGGCGTTGATCAGTGGCCCGACTCCACGATCAGCTGGCGCGTGCTGGCCGAGAGTTGTTTGAGAAAAATGCGCTCGGAGTCTCGCCAATCGAGGTGGTGGTTCACTTCGAGGGCGACCAAACCGTGGAACGAACCCCACCAGGCGAGAAAGTCGTCGAGCAGATCGTCGTCGGTCGTCACGTCTGTTGCCGCTCGTCCTCGCGCTGCGGCGTACTCGTCAGCCATTGGCTTGAGAACGTCGGTCTGTGCATCGACTGTCGGGCCATCCGGCGGTGCCGCGTACCCGGCGATCTGATCAAAGAAGATGAGATTGAATCGTTGGCGATGATCGAGTGCCCAGCGCCGGTAGGCGATGGGGCCGGCCTCGAGCCGTTCGTCGCTGGTCGAATCTGCGTGGTCGCTGATCGCCGAGGAAATGGTCGCTGCGAGATCTCGATAGCTCCGCACGATCAGTTCGGTGAAGAGGTCGGCCAGGCTGGGGAAGTAGGTGTAGAGGGCGGGCGCCGTGACGCCGACCCCCCTCGCGATGCCGCGCAGCGTGACGTCAGCGGGGCCACACGACAATGGTGGCTATCGAACGGCCGTCCTCGCCGATCCGGTTGGCAACGAGTTCTGTGTGGTCCAGCGCTGATGTCGTCCAGCGCTGATGTCGTATTCGTTCAGATCGAGGTCGGGTCCTCGGGCCAATCGTGTTTCGGGTATCGCCCTCGAAGATCAGCGCGCACGGCGGCGTAGCTGCCCGTCCAAAACCCGGGCAGATCGTTCGTCGTTTGTGCAGGCCGGTTGGCCGGTGACAAGAGCTCGATCGTGATCGGGGTGGCGTTTGGGCCGACCGTTGGGTGCTGATCGATGCCGAACACTCGTTGGAGTCGAACCGACCACGTCGGGCGACCACTCGAATAGTCGACCCGCGCATGGTGCCCGCCCGGCAACGGCAGCGAGGTTGGTGCGAGCTCGTCGAGTCGTTGGCGCAGTTGCCAGTCGATCGAGTCGAGGCGCGTCATCAACGCGGAGGTGATCGAGATCTTGCGCAGGTCTTTGGGGGAGCGCACCGTCTCGAGCGGTAGCCAGGAGTCGACGTCGGCCAGCAGCGTCTCGTCGTCGACGGCTGGCCACGTGCCCGGGTCCTCTCGATGAAGCCAGTCGAGTCGAGTTCTGAGCTCGATCGCGCGGTCGCTCCAATGAAAGAGGTCGAGCCCTCGACGGCGCACGGCGGTTCGAAGGCCAGCGGTCACCGCTTCGGCGCTCGGTTTCGGGTTGGGTTCTCGGTGCAACGCAATGGCGCCCAACCGTTGCACTCGTTCCGCCTTCAGCTTCCCGGTGCGGTCGTCCCAACCAACCTCCTCGTGCCATCCGATTCGGTCCGCACACACGTCGAGAACGGTTGCCCGATCGAGCCCGAGTGCCATCCGCACTCGGGCCGTTGGTGTATCGCCGGTGGCGGCGGCGACGACCAAGAACGGCGAGCCAGCAAGCGGATCGTTTGGGCCGACGCCGACTTCGCGGCCGGCGGCCATCAAGAACACGCCCGGGCGATCCGGACGGGCGATGGCCACTCGATCAGGCCAGGCCGCAGCAAGCGCCTCGGCCAGCGAAGCGCCGCCGGACGCCTGAGTTGCTGACCCGCCCGTTGGGTTCGAGCTCCGGCTGGATGCTCGACCCGACGCATTGCGCTCGAGGCGTTTGATGGTCGAACGGACAGCCGGGTGCCCACGGTTCTCGTCGACAAGGCGTTCGAGATCAGCGGTCGACGACCGCACGTCAGCCTCGACGACGGCGACCGCCGCAATCGCCTGACGGCGCGCCGCTGGCGGGGCAACATCGACGAGAGTCCCGAGCCTCGGATGCACGGGCATGGACCCAACTCGACCGCCCCTCGAAGTCAGCCGATCATCGTCATCGACGAGACCAAGATCACGGAGCCGGTCCAGCCCCGAACGCAGTCGCTCGGGTCCGGGGTGATCGAGAAATTCGAGCGACACAGCTTGGGCGTCACCCCAGCGAGCGAGTTCGAAAGCGAGGGGGAGCGGGTCGCCGTCGACCACCTCGGGTGGCGTTGATTCGTCGAGCAGGCGCTCGTCTTCCACACTCCACAGTCGCCAACACTGACCAGGCCCGACGCGCCCGGCGCGGCCGCGCCGTTGGTCGGCGGCAAAGCGAGTGGTGAACAGGGTCTCGAGCCGGCCGAGGCCCGAGACCGAGTCGAACTTCGACCGACGGAGCAGGCCGCCGTCGACAACCGCTTCGACCGAGGGAAGAGTGATCGATGTTTCTGCGACCGCGGTGGCGACGATGATCCGACGACGACTCGATGGATCGATGACCTGGCGCTGTTCCTCTTCCGAGCTCCCGCCGTGAAGGCCGAAGACGTCGGCTCCGCTCGACGCGCGATCACGAGTGAGCGCCTCGCGGATCGATCGACTGACTCGTTCGACTTCACCGCGGCCGGGAACGAAGACCAGTACATCTCGTTCGACTGAATCGAACGCCGTTGCGGCGGCCGACGCAACGGCCTCGACCCAACGACGCCGATCGGGGCGAGGGAGATGGTGGGTGGTGACCGGAAACGTGCGGCCGGGGACGGCCATCGTCTCGGCGCCGCCGAGGAGGTTTGCGATCGGCGCAGGGTCGAGCGTTGCCGACATGACGATGATCGCAAGGTCTGGACGCAGCGCAGCGCGTGCCTCGAGCGAGAGGGCGAGCGCGAGATCGGTGTGGAGGTGCCGTTCGTGAAACTCGTCGAAAACGACCGCCCCAACGCCGGGCAAGGATGGATCTCGTTGCAGCCGATTCGTGAGCACTGCCTCGGTCACCACTTCGATGACGCAGTCGTCACCAACCGAGCGCTGTCCCCGAATCGTGAGGCCGATGCCGCCACCAATTCGGTCGCCGAGAATCTGTGCGAGACGTGCTGCGGTCGCTCTCGCAGCGAGACGCCGCGGCTCAAGCACGAGCACTCGACCAGGCTTCTCGCCGGTCGATCGAGCTCGGAGTCCATCAGCGACGGCGATTGGAACGAGCGAGGATTTACCCGCTCCAGGCTCTGCAGTGAGGACGAGTCCGGCCCACTCGGGCGTGGCGACAAGGCGAACGATTGCGGCGAGTTCAGCCTCGACGGGAAGCCCGGTGTCGACGTGTCCGGGCGCTCGTTCGAGAGGCGGGTATGGCATTTGCTTTCAGCTTAGAAGTAATGTGTCCGATAGATCGGATATCGGGTGTAGATCGACTGCGCCCAACGGAAGGGGACCCCGTGCGCAAAAACATCGAACCCTCAGCCCTCGCCCGCGATGCGCGATTCAACCGTCAGACGACGGAAGAGCGCTTCGCAGACCTGCGAGACACCATGGAGATCGGCAAGGTCGACCCCAAAGCGGAAGACGTCGCCGACCGCGCTCGTCGCCGCATGCACGGCATCTTCGTCGGAGAGATCCAGGCGCTCGAAGGCGCAGGACGCACCGCATTCGACTTCGGCACCGACGAAGTCCCCTACGAACTCAAGCTCGACATGGCACGCCAGTGCTGGGACGAGGCTCGCCACTGTGAGATCTCGATCAAGCTGGCTGAGCACATGGGTGGCGAGCTCGGCGAATACGTCGAAGCGACCACCCTTTTCGAAGCCGCCTGCCACAAAGATCCGGTCTTCCGCCTCGCTGGTGTGAACCGTGCACTCGAAGGTCTTGCCATCGACGTCTTCACGCAGATGCGTGAGTTTGGCGAAGAGATGGGTGATCCGATCCTCGAATACTGCGAGGACTACATGCTCGCCGACGAAGTGACCCACGTTCGTATGGGTTCACGTTGGCTCCGAGCCGTGACCGAGGACGATCCCGAGCGTCGCGCCGCCGCACTCGAGTTCCAGAAGGTCGTCGACGGCCTCTTCAACTTCCGTGGCCAGCGTGGCGAAGAGCAGGACGCTCCGATCCGTCTCGCTCGAAAGTTCCGCAAGATGGCTGGCTTCTCCGATGGCGAGGTCGACCACATCCTGGAGACCTCCCTGAAGCAGCGCGCCGAGCTCGCCTCGGATCGTATGGCTGCCTCGATCCTCGCCGAAGAGGACTAGGGCCGAAAGCGGTCTCGAAGACGAACGAATCGGGCGCCAGCGATCCGAACCTGGATCGCTGGTAGCCAAGCCGGCGACAACTCGTCAGCCGGATGAAGAGCGGGGTGGATCCATACCGGGTCGCCCCGTTCGTCGCGTCAGTGCTCCTGCGTGGGGCTCAGGGCTGGGGCTCAGGGCTGGGGCTCAGGGCTTCGCGGGCTTACGGCTTTGTGATTGCTCGAGCGAGTGTGTCGATCATGAGCTGTGCCTGGGTGTCGGCCGGCTCGAGTTCGTAGATGTCGGCGTTGACCGGCAAGGCGAGCGCACCGTGGACACCGGCCCACAACAACTGAGCCAACTGCGCAGGCTCACCTTCGACGATGGTGTTGGCGGCTTGGCCCTCTTGGATCGCTTCACACAACAGGCGATGCAGGGCGAGGCTGTCGGCGGGGAACCGATCGGGAACGGGCGAGCTTGCCGGCCGGACGAACAACAACGTGTTGCGATGCAGCGACTGGTCCCCCAGGGCAAGGGCAACGTAGTCACCGAGCAGCGCCGGGATGCGATCGAGTGGATCGGGGTAGGCCTCGGCGGTGGCGACCAGTTTGCGGCTGGCCTCTTCAATCATCGGGACCCAAAGCGACCGCATGAGGTCACCAAGGCTTTCGAAGTGTCCATACACCGTGCCGACCGAAACCCCGGCGAGTGATGCGACCTTTCGCACGGTCACGCCGGTCGGACCGTCTTGTGCGATGAGATCCGCTGCAGCCCGACGAATCGCTTCTCGCGCCTCGCGGCGCTGTTCCGGCGTGGCGGGCGGTCGTGCCATTAGGCAGAGGTTAGGTCGACGTCGATCGAACGGTCGATGCCAAGACGAGCTTGGACGTCGGCGAGGGGTGTGTTGATCTCATCTTCCCAACGGGTGAAGTGCAGGTTCTTGGCTTTGCGGCCCATCATCCAGCCGATGGTCATGGCGTCCATGATGGCTTCCATGTAGCGAGGGCTCACAAAGGCAAAGTGGGCGCTCGTGACGGCGAGGCGCATGGAGTGATACGGGTAGCGGAGTTGGGCGAGGTGGAACGCCGCCATCTTGATCTCTCCTGCTGGGTCTGGCGAGAAGCCGGCGATCGTGTGTGCGAAGTCGTGGATCTGGCTGAGTCGAAGACTCATGTAGTTGAGATCCTTGGGGAGGCGATCGAGCTTGCCGTCCGTTTCCTGCTTGTCGTGAAACGCCTTGTAGTTGACGAGCAGGTTGGCATCGAGGCCGTTGTCGACGATGAACGAGTGGTAGGCCTTGCCGAGAGTGCCTTCAGCACACTGACCGAGATCGTCGATGGCAAGCGGTTCTGACAGGTATCGCTGGGCGAGAAAGTCGGACGCTCCATCGAGGCCGAGGAGTTCGGCTTCGTAGTCGTCGATCGCTGCCTGCGGAGCGACAGACCACCACTCGTGGATCATCTGGTAAACGCTGTACTCGAGCGGACGGTCGACGGCCCACAGGAACTTCTCAGCGAAGTCTCGATCGACGATCGGAGGCTTCGAAGCGAAATCGGTCGAGGCGCTGTCGGTCGAGGTGCTGTCCGTTGAGGTAGCTGCGTTCACGGCGGTGTCGGTCATGGACAGCACCCTAGATAATTAAGTGAACGTGTTCAAATAATTCTTATGGTCGACGGTCACAGGCGCAAACAAGGCGAGCGCGAAGAGACCCCGAGAAGATCTCGGGGCCTCGTTCGTTCGTTGTCTCGCCGCGGGTCGGCGAGTGTGGCCCCCTCGGGCGTCGAAACACCACGCTGGGCTGTTTGGTCGACGAGTCGGGCGGCCTCGTTCCTCGTCCTACCGGCTCATCTTCTTAGAGGCGGCGGAGCACGGTGACGACTCGTCCGAAGATGGTGACTTCGTCCGGGTTGAACACCATTGGCTCGAGTCGAGGGTTGGCCGGCTCGAGGATGACCTTTTTCGACTTGGGGTCGCTGCGGTACGTCTTCACCGTGGCTTCCTCGCCGGGGATCCCGGCAACAACGATTTCGTCGTTCTTGGCCGTGGTCTGAGCTCGAACAACAACGAAGTCGCCGTCGAAGATGCCCTTGTCGATCATCGAGTCGCCACGAACGGTCAGCATGAAGAGGTCGCCGTCGCCGGTGAGGTCGGCAGGGAGCGGAAGTGACTCTTCGATGTGCTCATCGGCGAGCACATCGGTGCCGGCGGCGACAGTGCCGACGAGGGGAACGTGGCGCACGGGGCGCCGCTCGACGTCGGATGCGCCGGTGTTTGGATCCCAGCGAACCTCGATGGCGCGAGGCTTGGTGGGGTCGCGCCGGAGGTAACCCTCTCGCTGCAGCGTGGCGAGATGGGCGTGCACGGTCGACGGTGACTGCAAACCAACCGCTTCGCCGATCTCACGGACCGACGGCGGGAAACCTCGATCTCGCATCTGCGTGGTGATGAACTCCAGAATCGACAACTGACGATCCGAAAGCTTGTGCTTTCCCATGAGGACCTCC
The DNA here is from genome assembly GCA_937925335.1 of uncultured Acidimicrobiales bacterium. Classification (GTDB taxonomy): domain Bacteria; phylum Actinomycetota; class Acidimicrobiia; order Acidimicrobiales; family SZUA-35; genus CALEWY01. The sequence continues at coordinate 9,695 of CALEWY010000022.1, read as the reverse complement.
TCGACAGGTGTTCGAACGCGGGCTGTGTTCGAACAGGTGTTTGTGTGAGTATGGCACGTCGATACGTACGTTTGTTCGATTCAAGAAAATTTGTTGGTTGGTTTGGCTCGCTGTCTGGGCTGAACGCCGCATCGTTCCTGGCCTTCAAGCGGGTGCCGGGTGCGTGGTGTTTCTTCCGTCGAACGGGTGACGAACGATTGTTCGCTTTTTGTGTTGCATTCGAACGAACGTTCGTGTTGACTGACGCTTGCTGTTGAACGAACGCTCGTTCGCTTCTGAGGCATCGCAACAATGAGAACCTGTCGGAACGGTCCGCCAGATTCGAACTGAGTGATGCCGACAGGTCGAAAGAGTCCACCGTATTGCTGGCGGTTTGCCCCCTGATCACGACTGATCACTCCGGGGCTGTGGGGCCGCACCATGGCGGGATCGGGAAACAGACGGGATCGCTGGGGTTGAGGGTTCAGCTCGGCCGGTCCCGTCTGTTTGACCCGTCCAACGTTCCGCTTCCAGCACCCAACGATCTTCCCGCCCGAACACCCCGAGACCTCACCGCCGACGGTGACTGTCACACCCCCTCAGGAGAATGGCCACATGGTTGCTCTAATCAATCCAAACATGACCGCTCCTCGGTTCGAGGCCCGTCCGGCCCGGACGAAGCGCAACGCCCAAGGCGGGCGTCGTCACTTGCAGGCGGTGCCCGAGCTCACGGTTCCAGAGTTTGCAGTCCCTGAGTTCGCAGTGCCTGCCGGTCTCGCCTCGGGCGCAGAAGCAACGGCAACGGCGATCACCTCGACCGTCACTGCAGCGGTCACGCAGGTGTCATCGGTTCGCACCCAGACGGTGGCGGCATTGCGGATGTTGGTGCTGGCCTGTGTCATCGCTGGTGCGTTGATCGGCGTGCGGTTTGCCCAAGGTTCACCCGCCACGCTCGATGCCTCCGATCAGACACCAACATCGGTGCTTTCCGACGCCGAGATCGTGCTGTCGGTCGCCGACTGATTGTCCCTTTTCGAGCGGGCCTTCTTGGGCGGAACTGCCCCAAAGTTCCCTCGTCCTGCGCCAAGCACTTCACCGTCATCTGGCTACGGTGATCAGATGCGGTGCCCATCGTGCGATGACGTCGAATCGAAGGTGATCGACTCGCGCTCATCCGACGATGGAGCGTCCACTCGGAGGCGCCGCGAGTGCAGTGCATGCAGCACTCGTTTCACCACGTTCGAGCGAGTGGAAGAGCTCCCTCTGGTTGTCGTGAAACGTGACGGAACCAGGGTTTCGTTCGATCGCTCCAACATCGCTCGTGGCCTCCGGGCATCGGCCAAGGGTCGCCCCCTCACCGACAGCGACTTTGAGACCATTGCTGCGGAGATCGAAGAAGAAGCCAGGTTGATCGGTCCAGAGCTGAGCTCGGAATGGGTTGGCCTCGCCGTGCTCGACCGCCTTCGATCGCGAGATCCCGTGGCTGCGTTGCGTTTTGCGTCGGTCTACAAGGGCTTCTCTGACGTTGACGACTTCGAACGTGAAATGCGCTTGATCAAGCGCCCGTAACGTCACAACCGCCCCGCTAAAACGCATCGTCAGAACGCACTGTTGCCCTCAACGAGGGTGGTGGAAGTGCCGATGGGAACCGGATGTTCCCGTCTCTGCGCAAGTTGGCGTTCCCGCGTCGATCCGGCGCGCTCGGGATCGCAACGCTGTCGCTCCTTTCGGTTGTCGTTGGAGTCGCGCCGGCTGATGGTGTTGTTGCGGAGCCGACCACTCGTTCCCAGGAGGTCGAGGGCGGTGATCAGAGCGGTGCTGAATCGGACGGTGTTGATCCGAGCGGTGCTGATCAAAGCGGTGGCGAACGGGTTGTCGCGGTTGACCAGGATGCGATCGACGACGTCATTGGTCCACCACCAAACGAATTGGCCGCAGCCGATCCTGGCAGCGTTGCCCTCCAGCTTTTGATCCCTGAGCCCGGCCTGTTGCACCCAAGCCTGGTCGAAGGTTTACGCATCGACACGACCAGCACCGGCGGCTCGGCCGGAGCACTGCGAGAAGCCCTCGTCGACCGTCTCGATGCTTCGGATCGATTCTTGGTGGCGACGGGTGAGCAGGCGCTTGCCAACCAACGGATCACCACACTCGATGTGCAACTGCTCGATGGGCGGGCCGAGCTCTCCGAGGCAAACGCTGAGCGAGACGCTGCTGAGGAGCACCTCACCGACTTTGCCGTCGCCACCTTCGTTGGGTTCGAGACCGTCGAGGTGTCATCGCTGGCCCCGGCACCCGATGAGATCGGGCAACGAACCCTCACGCAAGTCTCGGAGGACTACCTCACGGGTGAGGCTGCCGATGCTGTTGCTCGCCAAGTCGAAGCCGACTTGGTGGTCGACGGCCTGGAGGCTGACCGTGAACAGCGTGAAGGCGATCTCGCTCAGGCGATCGTCGACGCCGCTGCCGCCGAGGTCGATCGAATCGACGCGACACAACGCATCGAGACGAGAGCGCCAGCGTTCGAACGAGAACTTCTCGCCAGCAGCTACTCGGGAACGGACATCCCCTACGTCGTGTTGAACGCCTACGTGACCGCGGCGTCGATCACCGCAGTAGAGGATCCGAGTTGTCGAGTGAGCTGGCACCACCTTGCCGGCATCGGCAAGGTCGAAAGCCGCCATGGAAGCTTCGGTGGCAACACCGTTGGTTCGGATGGTCGGACCGACGGAGAGATCCTCGGTCCGGTGCTCGATGGTGATCCGTGGTTGGCGATTCCCGACTCCGATGGCGGCGTCTATGACGGCAACCTCGAGTGGGACCGTGCGGTTGGTCCGATGCAGTTCATCCCGACGAGCTGGGCGATCTTTGGCCGAGACGGAAACGGTGACGGTGAGGCTGACCCGCACAACCTGTACGACGCAGCACTCGCCGCAGCCGGACACTTGTGTCGCCGCAACGCGGGTCTCGACTCGCAGCCGAGTTTCCGCCAGGCACTTCTCGGCTACAACCGCTCGACGGTCTACGGATCCGATGTGATCCGGATCTCCGACGAGTACTTGGCTCAGATCGATCTACCGCCGACCTACGAGGGTTAGCTCGAGCGGTGGCGTTCGTGAAGCCAGCGCCCGAAGAGCAAGCCATCCTGAAGCCACAGTCGCTCGAGGTCGAACGATCGTGGTTCTGACTGGGACGCGCCGTGGGCGGCGCGTGGGGCGGGCCCGCCGACGAGCAGTGGGGAGATGGTCATGTTCCACTCGTCGAGCAGGTCGGCCTCAACCACTCCACCGTTGAGTGTTGGGCCACCCTCGACGAGCACCCGGCCATGGCCTCGGCGTCCGAGTTTGGCGACCGCCTTGGCGAGATCGACCTGCTGATGGCCACACTCGACGATGTCGGCAACATCATCGAGCCGGCGCTTGCCCTCGCTCGGTGCCGATCTCGTCGTGAGGATGAGTGGCCGATACGTCGGATCGGCGAACACTGGAGCATCGGTTGAGATCGTCAGGCTGGCGCTCACGATGGCAATCGTCATGCGTTGATCGAGCCCGGCCGCCACCCGCACTGCGGCGATCTCAGGCGACGGATCGGGAACCCGATAGCCCTCGTTTGCCACGTTGGTCGACCCGACCAGCAACGCTGACGCCATGGCTCGTAAGCCCAGCAGAAGCGCAAGATCGGACGGGCCGCCGAGCTTGGACGACAGCCCGTCGATGGCTGCTGAGCCGTCCAGGCTCGTGATCATGTTTGAGAAGACCCAGGGTCGCTCCGGTGTGCCCGGTCGATCCTCGAGCGTCAGGGCGCCGAGGAGATCGTCGGGCATGGCCCTGGGGAGCGATCCGGGTTGGCCCGCCTCGGTGGTTGGCGAGGCGTGGGGGAGTGGGCCGGATTCGTCGGTTGGTGTCATCAAGTGCGGTTGATCAACCCTTGTCGTATTCGTTCCATGGGCCGGCGTCTGCCCGTGGTTCCTTCGGGAGTCCGAGCACGCGCTCGCCGATGATGTTGCGCTGGACTTGGCTGGTGCCAGCGTAGATCGTGCCGGAGCGGGCCATCTGGAAGCTGTACGCGAGCGTGGCCGGGTTGTTTGGAACACCGATGTCGGGCGCCCCCAGGCCGGCCGCGGTGGTGTTGTCGCCGTCGATCAAGGCATCGGGGCCGATGAGGTTCAAGATGTCGTTCGTGGTCTTTGAGTGGTGCTCACTCCATGCGAGCTTGAAGATCGACGACTCCGGGCCAGGAGGACGGCCAGCGAGGTAGTTCGTCAAAGCTCGCATGCCGGCGTAACGAAGCAGCTCGACGCGGGTGTGCGCCTCGGCAAGCGTTTGGCGAACGAGCGGATCGTCGGTGAGCTCGCGCTTGACGCACAACTCCACAAGCCGATCGAGTTCGGCCCGGAAGCGCATGGGGGTCACCGTGGCTCCGGCGCCTCGTTCGTTGGCGAGCAACGTATTGGCGACGGCCCACCCGTTGTTGACCTCACCAACAACGTGATCGGCCGGGCAAACAGCGTCGGTGAAGAACACCTCGTTGAAGTGATCTTGGCCGGTGATGTTGGTGATCGGGCGCAGCTCGACTCCTGGCTGATCCATCGGGACGAGGAGGAACGTGATGCCCTGGTGCTTTGGAGAATCGGGGGCGGTGCGAGCCAGGACGAAGATCCAGTTGGCGTGCTGGCCAGCCGACGTCCAGATCTTTTGACCGTTGATGATCCATTGATCACCGTCGAGCATCGCTTTGGTTCCGAGACCGGCAAGGTCAGAGCCAGCTCCGGGCTCGCTGTAGCCCTGACACCAGCGATCCTCGCCTGAGAGGATCCTGGGGATGAAGTGTGCCTTTTGCTCCTCGGTCCCCATCGCGAGGAGGGTGTTGCCGAGCATCGAGATGCCAAAGGCGTCGTTGCTTCCACCGGTTGGAGCGCCCCGTTTGGCGAACTCTTCATGCAGGGTGACGGTCTCGGCCGCGCTCAGCCCAGCGCCGCCCACATCGGCCGGCCACGAGAGGGCGAGCAGGTTGTTGTCGCTGAGTGTCTGACGCCACGCTTCCAAGAACTGCTGGCGTTCCTCACCTTCGAGGGCGCCGATGCCTGCGAAGTCAGCGGGGAGGTTCTCATCGAGAAAGGTGCGAATCCGTGCGCGGAATCCATCGTCGGTCGTTGGCGTGAGGTCCATCGCAGGACAGTACCTGGCCGCAGGAAAATGGTCAGATTGAGCGGTTGCAAAAGGTGACGAAAACCCCTTGTCGGGTCCTCACCCGCTCTGTCCCATCTCCATCCACAGCATCTCTTCGAAATCCACAGCCCGTCCTCTTCCAATCCACAAGCCGACCTTCCTATGTTGTCGAACAGCCGGGTTGGGCCGGTGCGGAGTGTGTGGCATGTCGGGGTCTCCTCTGAGCCCTCTAGGACGAGTTGTGTGAACGGTGGGGCGACCCTCCAGGAGCTTTCTCACCCCAACCCACACACTTCGTTCGGCCCAACCAGCCGGTGCTCATCGCTGGACGCCAGATTCCATCTGGGTCCGACGGAAGTCGGCCGAGATTCGACCGAAGAAATCGAACGAAACGTTGACATTCGTGTAATTACGGTGTTGTAATACTCATCCACATCTTGTGCTCCGAGCCTCCCTTTCGGGAGTCGGTCACACAACATCTAGTGGTCCACCGAAAATGCGGTTTGTCACACTGTTTCAGCCTCTCAGGGCACCGGTCACCCGGGAAACGGGCTCCAGAAGTCTCTGGAGCAAGCGCCAAACCAGGGCCTCGAGATGCTGTGCGAATGAATACCAGAGCGGCGACAAGCACAAGACGTGGGAGTGGGGCACGGTTACTGGTCAATTTGCGGAGCGAGCGCTCTTTCTGAGCGCCCGCACCAAGAAATGGCAGTGCCAGTCTCCGCAGTAGCCGGGTTCCTGTGAACCGAAGGCAACTGCCAGTCCACAACCATCTCCACTCACTCGGTCAGCCCGCTGGCCACCAGAAAATCGAACCCGCAACTCCCTCGTCTGAGGCCCGAATTCGGTGCCGCGGAGGAAATGTTTCCCTCGAAGAACTTGTTTCTTCACAGGCACGCTTCTTCGCCACTCCACGTCACCGGTGGCACACCTGTCCTCAGCCGAGCATCCCCTCTAGGAGCAACGAATTCCAATGGCACTCGCGCCTGACACGATCGACCTCACCGACGTCCGAACCAATGGTGGTTCCGCCGGTATCGGCCTCCGCCGCACCTTCACGACCCCGGAGGTGCATCCGTATGACACGGTGACCTGGGAACGTCGTGACGCTCGCATCTCGAATTGGAAGACTGGCGAAGTCGCCTTCGAGCAGCTCGGTGTTGAAGTTCCGAGCACCTGGTCGGTCAATGCCACGAACATCTTGGCGCAGAAGTACTTCCGTGGAACCCTCGGCCTCCCCGAGCGTGAGTGGTCGCTCAAGCAGGTCGCCGACCGTGTGGTCGACACGATCACCAACTGGGGCACCGAGGGCGGCTACTTCACCTCCGATGACGAAGCCCGCCTCTTCTCCGACGAGCTCAAGTACCTCATCATCCACCAAAAGGGTGCCTTCAACTCACCGGTGTGGTTCAACATCGGCGTGAAGGGTGTTCCCCAGCAGGCGTCGGCATGTTTCATCCTCGCCGTCGAGGACAAGATGGACGCCATCTTGAACTGGTACGTCGAAGAGGGCGTCATCTTCAAGGGCGGCTCCGGTGCTGGCATCAACCTGTCCGGCATTCGTTCGAGCGCCGAGCTCCTCAAGGGCGGCGGCACCGCCTCCGGCCCCGTCAGCTTCATGCGTGGCGCCGACTCCTCAGCCGGCACCATCAAGTCGGGCGGCAAGACCCGCCGTGCGGCCAAGATGGTCATGCTCGACATCGATCACCCAGACATCGAAGAGTTCATCTGGTGCAAGGCCACCGAAGAGCGCAAGGCCCGTGTGCTCCGTGAGGCCGGCTTCGACATGGACCTCGATGGCGCAGACAGCCACTCGATCCAGTACCAGAACGCAAACAACTCGGTTCGTGTGACCGACGAGTTCATGCAGGCCGTGCTCGACGATGGCCCCTGGGATCTGCTCGCCCGCACCACCGGCGAAGTCATCCGCACCGTGCAGGCTCGTGACCTCATGCGTCAGTTCTCCCAGAGCACCTGGGAGTGCGCCGACCCGGGCATGCAGTACGACTCCACGATCAACCGCTGGCACACCTCGGCCAACACCGGCAAGATCAACGGCTCGAACCCCTGCTCGGAATACATGCACCTCGACAACTCGGCGTGCAACCTGGCCAGCCTCAACCTCCTCACCTTCCTCGAAGATGACGACACCTTCGATGTCAACGGCTTCACCTCCGCCTGTGAAACCTTCTTCACCGCCCAGGAGATCCTCGTCGGCCGCGCCGACTACCCGACCGAGAACATCGGTGAGACCTCGCTGAACTTCCGTCAGCTCGGCCTCGGCTACGCCAACATCGGCGCCCTGCTGATGAACCTCGGCCTTCCCTACGACTCCGATGAGGGTCGTGCCTACGCCGCAACCATCACCTCGCTGATGACCGGCCAGGCCTACCAGACCTCGGCCAAGATCGCCGCCCGGATGGGCCCCCACGCTGGTTACGCCGAGAACGAAGAGCCGATGCTCCGAGTGCTCCGCCAGCACCAAGAAGCCAACTCGTCGATCGACGAAGAGCTTGCTCCCGTCGACATCCTCTCGGCTGCTCAGCAGGCGTGGGACAACGTTGTGGAGCTCGCTCCCGCCGTTGGTGTTCGCAACGCTCAGGCCACCGTGCTTGCGCCGACCGGAACCATCGGCCTTCTCATGGACTGTGACACCACCGGCATCGAGCCTGACCTCGGTCTGTGCAAGATGAAGAAGCTCGTCGGTGGCGGCACGATGATGATCGTGAACCAGTCGGTGCCACGTGCGCTTCGTCGCCTTGGCTATGACGATGCTCAGATTGAAGCCATCACCGAGTACATCGACGTCAACAAGACGATCCTCGGTGCACCGGGCCTCAACCCCGATCACATCAGCGTCTTCGCCTGCTCCATGGGCGACAACCCGATCCACTACCTCGGGCACGTCAAGATGATGGCCGCTGTGCAGCCGTTCATCTCCGGCGCCATCTCCAAGACCGTCAACATGCCAGAAGAAGTCACCGTCGAAGAAGTGGAGCAGCTCCACATCGACGCTTGGCAGATGGGCGTGAAGGCAATCGCCATCTACCGCGACAACTGCAAGGTGGCCCAGCCGCTGAGCATGGCCAAGTCGGACAAGCAGAACGCCGAAGACGACGCCGCAGCAGCCGCTGATGCAGCGGTCGCTCAGGTCACCGAAGTTGTCGAGAAGATCGTTTACAAGCCTGTCCGCGAGAAGCTCCCTCGTGACCGCCGCAGCCGCACCTTCGACTTCCGAGTCGCCGACTGCAAGGGCTTCGTCACCGTCGGCGAGTACGACGATGGCCGCCCGGGCGAGGTCTTCCTCCGTGTGTCGAAGCAGGGTTCGACGATGGCCGGCATCATGGACGCCCTGGCCATCAGTATCAGCCACGGTCTGCAGTACGGCGTGCCACTTCGCAACTTCGTCGAGACCTTCACCGGCATGCGTTTCGAGCCGGCCGGCATGACCGACGATCCCGATGTCCGCATCGCCACGTCGCTCATGGACTACCTCTTCCGCAAGCTTGCCGTCCTCTATATGGACCCGAGCGAGCGTGCCGAGATGGGAATCTTCACCACCGGTGAGCGCACCCAGCAGACCCTTCCCGGCGTCGACGAGGCCGTGAGCGTTCAGGGCTCGGAGATGGCATCGGATCCGCCTTCGGTCGATTCCGCTGACGACATCCTCAACAAGATGGAAGCAGCACAGGCTCCGGCCCCAGTTGCTGAGGCTCAGGCCCCGGTTGCCCAGGCGCCCGTTGCGCCAACGCAGCAGGCGATGAGCGATCCAGACGCGCCGCTGTGTATGCAGTGTGGTGTCACCATGAACCGCTCCGGCAGCTGCCACGCATGCCCAAGCTGTGGAAACACCAGCGGTTGCAGCTGATGATGTGAAGTAGCACCGAGACTGCGGTTCGAATCACATCCGAACCGCAGTCCAGTTACATCGAAAGTTCATAGGAGCCCCGTTGCCTTCGGGTGGCGGGGCTCTTGTCATTTCATCCGCACACTGTCAGCTTGAGACGGTTGAAAATTCGATCGTTGACGACCTGGCGACCCACGACGAGTTCATGCCGTTCCGTAGCGATGGCAGGGTCGCTTCAGATGTCGTCGTCAATCAACAAGTACTCCGACAGCGCGCTTCCAAGGCTCGGGCCAGTTGATCCGGTCCCCTTCGTATTCTTCTTTCCGGATCACCCCTGATCCTTCTACTTCTTTGAGCGCTGCGTCGGGTGAGTCCCTCGTAGTGCTGTAGGTCGGGGTCATCACTTTGGTGGTGGCCATCGTGCGATTCTCAGAAGTAACCACACGACTGAGAAGGAAACCGCACGATGACCACAAACGATTCTGCCCTGAACGCGCTGTCGAACGCATTGGCCGCCGCTGATTCACCGTTGGCATGCGAACCTGGCCGAGATCTTGACCAAGGCCATCCAAGAACTCATCGACGTTGAACTCACCACCCGCATCGGTGCCGAACCCCACGAACGAACACTGTCCCGCACAAACCTGCGCAACGGTCACCGCCCAAAAACGTTGTCGACCCCGGCCGGCGATCTCGAGTTGAAG
>CALEWY010000021.1 GCA_937925335.1 uncultured Acidimicrobiales bacterium | reverse complement strand
CCTCTCGCCATGGACCCCCGTGATGGAGGGGACCCGGCTCTACGGCCGCGGCGGTGCCGACGACGGCTACGCGGCGTTCGCCAGCCTGACCGCCATCCGAGCGGTGCAGGAGTCCGGCGGCAGCCACGGCAGGCTGGTGCTTCTCGTCGAGGCGTCGGAGGAGTCTGGTAGCCCGGACCTGCCCGCCCACGTCGAGGCGCTGGCCGACACGCTCGGTGACGTCGGATTGGTCATCTGCCTCGACTCCGGTTGCGCCACCTACGACACCCTGTGGCTAACCACCTCGCTGCGGGGCCTCGTCGACGGCACGCTCGACATCAACATCGTCACCGAGGGGCTGCACAGCGGCTCGGTGAGCGGTGTGGTGCCGTCCACCTTCCGCATCGCGCGCAGGCTGCTCGATCGGATCGAGGATGCCGAGACCGGGCGAGTGTTGATCGAAGCGGCAACGGTCGACATTCCTGGCTACCGGATCGACGAGGCGGCGGCGACCGCTGCACTGCTGGGGGAGGAGGCGGTCGAGTCCGTGCCGTACGCCGAAGGTGCCGGACCGATGGTCGCCGATCCAGCCGACGCGCTTATCGCCCGGACGTGGAAGCCAGCGCTTTCCTACACCGGCGTGGACGGTATGCCCGGCACCGGCGCTGCGGGCAACGTCTTGCGTCCCCGCACCGCGCTCAAGCTGTCGTTGCGTATCCCGCCGACCGCGGAGCCCGATGCCGTCCTCGCCGAGATGCGGGCGACGCTTGAAGCCGACCCGCCGTACGGGGCGACCGTGACGTTCGGGGACTCCGAAGCAGCGCCGGGCTGGAACGCACCCGATCTTGCGCCCTGGCTTCGCGCCGCGCTCGACGACGCATCGCAGGCCCAATTCGGTCAGCGGATGCAGCTCTACGGTGAGGGCGGAACCATTCCCTTCATGGGCATGCTCGGCGACAAGTTTCCCGCAGCTCAGTTCGTGATTACCGGTGTGCTCGGTCCGGAGTCGAACGCCCATGGTCCAAACGAGTTCCTGGACGTCGCGTACGCCGAACGGCTGACCTCGTGTCTGGCAGGCGTGCTCGACGCTGCCACGAAGACGGACTGACCCGCAGCGATCGCCGCCAAATGTCCTTGCGGCGACGGTCGGGCTATACAGGGCCGATACAGGCCGCAGCATCAGCGGCGGAGACGGGGAAGGGTCGAGATGGCTGAAGAGATGAGCGGCGAGCTGGCCGGACGGGTCGCGGTGGTGACCGGATCGTCGAGCGGTATCGGCGAGGAGGTTGCCAGGCGCCTGTCGGCGCTCGGCGCGTCCGTCGTCGTCAACTCGGCAACGTCGGTCAAGGCGGGAGAGGCGGTTGCCGATTCGCTGCCGTCGGATTCGATGTACGTGCAGGCCGACATCTCGGACCAGGAACAGTCGAAGCAGTTGCTCGACGCCACGATGGAGCGGTTCGGCCAACTGGACATCCTGATCAACAACGCCGGGTGGACCACCGTGGTGCCGCACCACAAGTTGGATGACCTCACCGATGAGATCTTCGCCAAGACCTTCGACGTCAATGTCTTCGGCACCTGGTGGCTGACCAAGGCCGCGATCCCGCTGCTGGCCGAGTCCGAAGTCGGCAATGTCGTCACGATCACCTCGATCGCTGGCGTGCGCCCGGTTGGGTCATCGATCGCGTATTCGATGGCCAAGGCCTCGCTCAATCACATGACCTTGCTCTTGGCGAAGTCCTACGGACCGATTCGGTTCAACGCTGTCGCCCCTGGTCTCGTGGCCACGCCATGGACAGAGTCGTGGGATGCACAGCACGCCGCTGTGGCTGCAACCTCACCGGTACCTCGGTCGGCCACACCGGACGACTGTGCTGAGGCCGTTCTCGCCCTCATCCGTAATCGCTACGTGAGCGGTGAAGTGATGGTCGTCGACGGTGGCCTCACCCAACGCATGTAGCTCGCTCGTTCACTCAGCCGAGAGGCTTCATGAACGACCAAAGATGGCCTCCGCTATCGACGGCTGAGTATTCGCGGTAGCCATAGGGCTGATCGATGGGGGCGTAAGTAATCGTCGCTCCGTTTTCGACGGCGTATGCGTAGTGGGCGTCGACGTCATCAACGATCACGGCCATCGACCCCGTCGCTCCGCCCAAGTTCTTTGGTGAGTGCATCTTGAACTCGGGGGACTCAGGATGGAGCCAGAACTCTCCGTCGCCAGCCTGGATCTCACCGTGGACGACATCCCCGTCAGGTGTGCGGGTGAGTTCGCCAGGTCCGAACCCGAAGGTTGTCTTGAGCTCTTCGAATGCCGCCTCGATGTCTTCGTAGACGAGGATGGCGATTCGGCGATCGAGTGTGGTTTCCAACATGGTCATGTCCTCCAGGACGTTGAGGAGATCGCCGGTGACGATCTCCGATTCATCGATGTGTTCGAGCGAGCTGACGAGCGACAGAAGACGGCCTCGAAGGCGACTCTCCGCCGTGACTCGCGCTTCGACGGCTGCGAGGTGCTCGGTGAGCATCGTCGACAGGTCGGTGCGATCAGCCTCGAGCGTTGCCTGGATTGCGTTCAGCGGCAGGCCGAGCTGGCGAAGCATGGCGATCTTGTAGAGCCGCTGAATCGAGTCCGGCCCATACAGCCGATGGCCGGCGTCGGTTCGAGAGGCGGGGGAGATGAGGTCGATCTCCTCGTAGTACCGCAGGGTGCGGACCGTCAGGCCCGTGAGATCTGCGATCTCCCCGATCTTGTGCTCGGTCGTGCTCATGCAGGCAACGTAGAACCTGCCGCGACGTCAGTTGCAACGACAACATCAAATCTGCAGAGCGACTAACCGAGCAGATCGATCGCCGTTCGGAAGAATGCGAGAGCGGTCGTTCGTTGGTCGGCGGCCTCGAGCAGATCTGCGTAGGCCAACGTGGCCCCGGGGAATGACGTCGCATTCCAGAACGGATCGTCGGAGACACCGGCCCATGGTCCGACGTAGAGATACGGTTCGACGGAGCTGTCGTCTCCAGGGGATGCGCCGAACGTGGCTCGCTTTCCGGCGCCCTCGTCGCCGATTGCAGCCGCTGGGTCGAAATGGCCGGGCCAAAGCTGCAGCCGCTCAGGGGCAGCCTCGGGCGGCACGGTGGCCCGCAGTTCTTCGATGACGGATGTTCCAAAGCCAAACCATGCTCCAAGGAACTCGCCGGTCTCGGGAGACAGGTCAAGCGGACGCTCAACGTCGCCAAGCTCCGGGCTGTCACCCTCAGCAGCCACGGTTTGCACATCGACGTCGAGGAACGAAGCGGCACCTTGGATCGTGGTCGGGACGGTGGTTCGAGCGTCGTCGCCGACCTGGTCGATGAGGGTGTTGGCGACCATACGAACCTGTCGATCGTCGTCGAAGAACGGTGTGCCGAACCCGCCAGCCGTGTAGCGCAAGCCGAACTTTCCGTTCTCCTCGAACCGCGCCATCGCGATGACGGCGTAGGCCAGACGGTGGAAGTCTTCGCGGCTCTCGCGATAGCCAGCGGGGACGGGGTTCAGGCGGCTCCACGCTCCCAGCCATCGATCCTGTGCGAACGATGTGATCGCTGCATCGTCGGTGACAAGCCCGTCCCAGGTGGTGGCTTGCCCGACTGGTCGAACGGTCGTTGCCGGGTCTGCCTCGGCGAGATCCGTCGGGTCATCGGCGAAGAGGTCACCATCGATACCGGCAGGAGGGGACGGCTCAAGCACTCGTGCGTCCCAGCCATCGGGGACGAGTTGTTGCGCTTCGAGTCGAGCGTTTCGGGCGGCGGTGAGATCGGTCATTCGACTGCTCCTGAAGAGGGGGATCCGAACCGAGTTCGGTGAATGGGTGTTGGGCCGGCTTCGACCATGTCCGGATGATCATCGGCTGCTGAGGCATACCAACGGCCATAGGCCCGGGCGCCGTGTCCAGAGGTCACTCCGTGGAGCACAACGCTCGCAAGGACCGTCCAGCTGACGATACTGATGATCTGTTCGGTCGTTGCGGTTTCGCCGAGCTGTTCGTCTTCGAGAAGGATCAGAGCGAAAACGATCGATGCGAGTCCTCTCGGCCCGAACCAGCCGAGGAAGAGAACGGTGCGCCAGTTGGGTCGCTTCGTCAGAGTGGCGACGAAGACGGGGATCAAGCGGCCGATCGTCAGGCTTGCGACGACACAGGCGGCGACGGCAGCGGAGAGTCCGACAGCGGACGTCGGCACGATCACGTTGCCGAACACGAAGAACGTCAGGGCGGAAAACAGCCGACTCGTGTCTTCGGTGTATTCGACCGTGTGATGGCTGCGGTCGGAAGCCACTCCGAAGACGAGACCAGCGACGAAGACGGCGATGAAGGCATTGCCCCCAACTTCGGTCGCCGTCGCGAAGATGCCGACAGCAAGCGCCAGCGTGGCGAGTTGGGCGTAGATCCCGTCGATCCAGCCGCTTCGCATTGCAACATCGAGCGCTCGCGCACCGAGCCAACCGCACGCGATCCCTACCAGTGCGCCGTAGCCGACCTGTTCAAACACGAACCGAAGCCAGAACCCGGTTTCGGCTTGTTCCCCAGCGGAGAGTGCTGCGAAGAGAAACACTGCCGGGAGAGCGATTCCGTCGTTCAGCCCTGACTCCACGTTGAGTCCCTGACGAACACGCTCGGGCACGCTCGGTTCCTCGACGACCGCCTGTCCGAGCGCAGCGTCGGTCGGCGCGAGGATCGCGGCGACGAGTGCTGCCTCCCATACCCCAAGCGCGGGGACCAACAGAGCGACAACAACAGCGCCGAGAAGGATGGAGAGCGGGAGCCCGATCGACAGAAGGCGAACGGGCAGACCGAGCTCGAAGCGAAGTGTTCGAGCGTCGATGCGCGAGGCATCGCTGAACAAGATGAGCGCAAGTGTGATCTCGGCGAGTAGTGCAATCGACTCGCGCTCGATGCCGAGATCGATGAGGCCCGTCGCTTCGCTGGCGATTCCGGCGAAGACAAACACGATCGGCATCGTGATGACCGTGCGTTCGAGCAGCCGGCTGACCAGGCCGAAGCCAAAGACCAGGGCGGTGATCAGGGCGAGTTGGGATGCATCCATGAGCGGCGGAGCCAGACGTCAGACGGGGCGATATCGAAAGAGGTAGCCAGAGGCCGGTGGATCAGAGGTCGGTGATGGCAAAGCTTGGTAGACCCAGACTCGTGATCTCAAAGAAGGGCGGCGTCTGTGGCGACTTCGACGAGTGCTGGCCCGTCGTGAGCGATCGCCTCGCCAAGCTGTGAAGCGAGTTGCGACCGGTCGGTGACCCTGCTTCCTCGAATGCCGCAGAGCTCAGCCATCGCGGCGAAGTCGGGATTCTGCAGGCTGGTCTGCCACACGTCGAACTCGGCTGCTCGTTGTTCTTTCGAGATCTTGCCGAGCTGATTGTTGTTCATGAGTACGTGCGTGATGTCCATGTCGTATTTGGCGGCAGTGGTCATCTCCATCGCGTACTGACCAAACCCGCCGTCGCCGGAGATCGAGATGACCTTCCTCGACGAGCCAACCGCTGCCCAAGAGCCCATCGCTGCGGGGAGCGAGAACCCGATCGAGCCGAGGTAGCCCGACATCAGCACACTCTGGCCCTGCTTCGCCTCGAAGTAGCGCCCGAAGCTGTACGTGTTGTTGCCGACATCCACGCACAGAACAGCGTCAGCGGGAGCGGCGTCACCCAGTGCCTCGAACAGCGACGCCGCGTTGAGACCTTCGCCATGATCGTCGTCTCGTCGGCTGGCCTTTTCCGCCCGCCAGATCGCCCAACGTTCCGCCACTTCGGGGCGATGGTCGATACACGCGCGATCATCGATCGCCGACCGGAGCGCCGCTGCGGTGATCGCGCCGTTTCCTTGGACGGCCACGTCGACGGGCTGGAATCGCCCGAGGGCCATCGGGTCCTCGTCGACCTGGATGAGCGGCTTGTAGGTCGCGATTCCCGTGTGATTCGAGAAGCTCGCGCCGAACACGACGACGAGGTCGCTCTCGTTCATGAACCAGCTGGCGATCGGCGTGCCGGATCGACCGAGAACACCACAACCCAGCTCGTGATCGTCGCCGATCTGCCCCTTTGCCTTAAACGTCGTGACGACCGGCGCGCCCAGATGTTCGGCCAGCTCGATGATCGGGCCCATCTCGTGGCGAACGCCAGCTCCGACGACGAACATCGGACGCTCTGACTGGGCGATCATCGCTGCTGCAGCCTCGAGAGCTTCGCGAGGCGGTTCGATCCGTCGATCGCCCGAGCGGCCCTTCGGGCCTCCTGCCGGTGCATCACTTGGCAGCGTCTGCGCGTCATCGGGAAGAACGAGGTGGCCGACCCGACGGTCGACGACCGCTGTCTTGCAGGCCAACGTCATCAACTCAGCCGGATCGGCGCCAGCGTGAACACTCTCGCTGAAACCGGACACATCGTTGAAGACGGCCTCGAGGTCGACATCTTGGAAGGCGCCGCGGCCGCGTTGAGCGGTTGGGACCTGGCCGCTGAGAGCGAGTACTGGTGCACGGTCAACCTTTGCGTCGTAGAGGCCGGTCAGCAGATTGGTGGATCCAGGCCCGGCGATGGCGAAACACGCGGCGACTCGGCCGGTCAGCTTTCCGTAGGCGGTGGCGGCGAAAGCGGCTGCACCTTCGTGACGAATCCCGAAGTAGCGCAGGTCGCCACGCAACTCTGCCTTGCGCATCGCATCGGCGAACCCAAGATTTGAGTGACCGACCATGCCGAAGACCGAATCCACCCCCCAGTTGACCATCGTCTCTACAAGAACGTCCGACATCGAACGCTCAGCGGGCACGGGCTCATCGAGTTCGACCCACAGTTCGCCGCCTCGAACTTCGACTGCGTGGCTTGGAACGCCATCGCCATGAGCACCGGGTGACAAGCCCGTGATCGGGTTGTAGTCGTATCCGTGCCACGGGCATCGAAGCCAACACTCACCCTCGGCGCCGGGCTCGATGCTGCCCTCGCCGAGCGGTCCCCCCTGGTGGGGACACGCATTGTCGATCGCGCCGAACGCCCCGTCGTAGTTCGAAACGGCGAGTGACGTTGTGCCGATCGAGACGGTCGTGACTCGCCCCTCAGGAAGTTGCTCGATGTCGATCGCCTTGTGCCAAGCCATGTGAGGTCCCTCTCGTCGTCTTCGGCGGCTGCGAAGCCTGGCGGCAGGCTAGATCTTCGACAGCCCCCGTAAAGCTCGGTCCGAAGGATTGTCGAAAAGATCTGAGATCTTTTTCGAATCTCGGGAACCAGATGCTCGACGCGTAGCGTCCAAGCCGTCATGTATCGATACTTCGCCCCCTTCGTATTCCTGATGATCCTTGCTGCCGCCTGCGGCACCGATTCAACGGAGGTGTCGGCCGGCTCCGATGGCGAGGGCGACTCGCCGGTCACGACCGCTGCTGAATCCGACGATTCCCAAGACACGACGGACGAAACGTCCGTGGACGAGTCCGTGCCAGACGAAACCTTGCCCGACGAGGGACTTCCGCTCGGCGGCGGCTCCTACCCGGTCGCGACGTTCGCGATCACCGTTACCCATCCCGATCACGACGATGTCACCTACGAGATCGCTTGCCTTGGCGACACCGCATCGGTGATCCCCGGCGCTGGCGACTCTGGCATCAGCGAAATCGCAGCGTGTTCAGCCCTCGGCACCGACGAGGTTCGCGCCCGGCTGATCGACGGTGTGCCGGCAGATCAGATCTGCACAGAGCAGTTCGGCGGCCCCGATGTTGCAACGGTGACCGGTGCCTACGACGGCGTCGACGGCATTCCGGTCAACGCGACGTTCGATCGTTCGAACGGCTGTGGCATCGACGATTGGGACAACCTGATGGGCGACATTCTTCCCCCAAGCAAAGGCCTGTAAGCCGGAACCGAGTTCAGAACGCGCCGAAGTTGAGAGCAAGCGAGACTTGACCCCTGAACTAGAGCTTGATGTCGACTGGCCGTGAGGTCTCGGCGTAGAAGTCGTTGCCTTTGTCATCTATCACGATGAAGGCTGGGAAGTCTTCGACTTCGATCTTCCAGATCGCTTCCATGCCGAGCTCGGGGTATTCGAGCACTTCGACGCTGCGGATCGAGTCCTTGGCGAGGCGGGCTGCTGGGCCGCCGATGGAGCCGAGATAGAAGCCGCCGTTGCGCTTGCACGAATCGGTCACGTCTTGGCTGCGGTTGCCCTTTGCCAGCATCACCATCGAGCCGCCGGCTGCCTGGAATTGGCTCACGTAGCTGTCCATTCGTCCAGCGGTCGTCGGGCCGAACGAACCCGACGCGTAGCCCTCGGGTGTCTTCGCTGGGCCGGCGTAATAGATCGGGTGATCGCGTAGGTAGGCGGGCATCTCTTCGCCGGCGTCGAGACGATCCTTGATCTTGGCGTGAGCGATGTCGCGGCCGACGACGAGCGTGCCGGTCAGCGAGAGACGAGTCTTGTACGGGTGTTTCGAGAGCTCGGCCCGGATCTCATCCATGGGTTGGTTGAGATCGATCGGGACGACCTCACCGCCGAGAGAATCATCGGTCACCTCAGGCAGGTACTTCGCCGGGTCGGATTCGAGCTGCTCCAGGAACACACCTTCGGCCGTGATCTTCGCCATGGCCTGTCGGTCGGCCGAGCAGCTCACTGCGAGGCCGACGGGGAGTGAAGCGCCGTGGCGAGGGAGCCGGATCACACGGACGTCGTGGCAGAAGTATTTGCCGCCGAACTGGGCTCCGATTCCGAACTCCTGCGTGAGCTTGAGGACCTCAGCCTCCATCTCAAGGTCTCGGAAGCCATGGCCTGATGCCGAGCCCGAGGTGGGGAGCGAGTCGAGGTAACGAGTGGAGGCGAGCTTGGCGGTCTCGACCGCGAGCTCGGCTGACGTGCCGCCGATGACCAACCCGAGGTGGTAGGGCGGGCAGGCCGACGTGCCGATGAGGCGAAGCTTCTCGTTGAGGAAGGCTCGAAGGCTGGTCGGGTTGAGAAGCGCCTTGGTCTCCTGGAACAGATAGCTCTTGTTGGCTGAGCCACCGCCCTTGGTCATGAACATGAACTTGTAGGCAGAACCGGTGGTTGCCTCGAGCTTGATCTCCGCCGGGAGGTTCGTCTTGGTGTTGGCCTCTTCCCACATCGTGAGGGGTGCCATCTGCGAGTAACGCAGATTGGAGCTCTGATAGGTGTCGAAGATGCCCTCGGCGATCGGGAGCTTGTCGTCGCCGTCGGTGAGGACGAACTGGCCCTTCTTGCCTTTCACGATCGCCGTGCCCGTGTCCTGGCAGCCGGGAAGGATGAATCCGGATGCGATGTTGGCGTTCTGGAGGAGCTCGGTGGCGACGAACTTGTCGTTGGCCGAGGCCTCGGGGTCGTCGAGGATGTTGGCCAACTGCTGCAGGTGGCCCGGACGCAACAGGTGCGAGATCTCTCGAATCGCCGTTGACGTCAGCGTCTTGATCGCCTCGTTGGAGACCTTCAAGAACTCGTGGCCGCCGAGATCGACGACCTCGACTCCATCGGTTGTGAGGAGGCGATACGGCGTGGTGTCTTCGCCAAGCGGGAGGAGATCGGTGAAATCGAAATCGGCCATGGATGGCACGCTACCGGCCCGGCTTACCCGAGCAGAAGCTCGCTCTATCCGAGCAGCAGCCTGCCGAGGCGTCGTTGAGTGATCGCCATTCCGATCGCCATCACCCCGAGGAGGTAGATGACGTGGCCGACGTCATTGATCGAGATGGTTCCGAAGGCCAGGTTTCGACACAACGAGACGCCGTGGTAGAGCGGCGTCGCCTGCACGAGCGGCTGGGCCCAGTCGGGGAAGACCGACAGTGGGAAAAACGTGGTCGATGCCAAGAACATGGGTTGGAGGGCTAACTGGATGTAGTCGAAATCATGCCAACTGCGAAACGACGAACTGAGTGCGGTGCCAACCGCTGAAAAGGCAAGGCCCACGAGCATCGCCGCCGGCACGGTGAGCAGTGCCCACCAGCTGGTCATCAACCCGAGAGCAGCGCTGATCGCCAAGAAGCTGGCGGCGTAGATCGAACCACGAACGGTCGACCAAATGATCTCGCCCTTCACCACATCGGGCAGCGCAAGTGGTGTCACCAACATCGCGTCGAACGTCTTGGCGTACTTCAGCTTGAAGTAGAAGTTGAAGGTGGCATCAAAGATCGCTCCGTTCATCGCAGACGAGGCGATGAGGCCAGGGGCGACAAACGCCGCGTACTCCACGGGAATGCCGTTGACCTCAACCTCGCCGACGAGTTCACCAAGGCCGATTCCGAGCCCGAAGAGATAGAAGACAGGCTCGACGAAGCCCGACGCGAAGATGAGCCACAGCCGTCGATACGACATGAGGTTGCGTTCGACCACGTGGCGAGCCGGGCCGAGTAACGCCATCGCCGCGGTCATGACGACAGCCGTTTCGTGAACGATCGGATCACGAGGAACCAACCGAGCCCGAGCCAGGCCATCAAGACCGCGAAGTGAAGGCCATCGGTCGCCGCATCGAATTGCCCGGTGATGAGATGGCGGCAGAGTTCGACGGCGTGTGAGACAGGCAGGACCGCAGCGACCCACTGCGCAACGAGCGGCAGTTGTGAGGTTGGAAAGAATGCGCCGGAGAACAAGAACAGTGGTGCGATGACAACTCGTGTGATCAGGCCGAACGCATTGTCACGATCCTGCGTGGCGGCAAAGGCGGAGATCACTCCGCCGAACGCAATGCCAGTGAAGGCGGCGATGAACGGAGCGAACACGGCGAGCCACGACTCCGAGATACCGAACAGCGTGAGGACCACCACGTAGAGGGCTGATCCAACAAACACTCGGAATCCGATCCACAGAATGTGCCCGGTCGCCAGCTCGGCCGCCGTGAGCGGCGTGGTGAGCGCAGCTTGATACGTGCCCTCCCATTTGATCGCTCCCAGCGTCGGCCACAGTCCGAGGCTTGCTCCTTGGATCATCGCCGCGCCGGCCAGCACCCCCGGCCCGACGAAGCTGGCGTAGTCGAGCGTTCCGAGCGAGGACGTGTCGTCGATTTGTGACCCGAGGCCAAAGCCGATCGAGCCGAGGAACAGCATCGGCGAAACAAGCCCGCTCACGATGGTGGCCCGCCATGTTGTTCGATAGCGCCGGAACTGGTGCTCGAGGAAGTGCCACAACGAGCGCGATGGCCGGCCGAACGTCGCCGTCGTCATCGGTGCGACCTCACCCGACAGTTTTCGTTGAATGGATCCTCACTCAACGGGTGCTCATTCAACGAGGGTTCTGCCGGTCAGCGCCAAGAAGACGTCTTCGAGCGTTGAGCGACGGATCAGGCTCCCGGTTGGGTGCACGTCGAGCTCGGCCAAACGACGCAGTGCGTCCTCGCCTCGATCGGCGTAGACGAGCGAACGGTCGGGGAGCGTTTCGATTCGCCACCCGTGTTGGTCGAGATCGGCGGGTGGCCCGTCGGCAAAGCGAAGCTCGAGCACCTCGTTGGTGACGTGCTCAGCGATCAAGGCGGTGGGTGACCCTTGGGTGACGATCGTTCCCTGATCCATGATCACGAGGCGGTCGGATAGCTGCTCGGCTTCGTCCATGTAGTGCGTTGTCAGCAACAGGGTGACGCCCTGCTCTTTCAACTGGTAGAGCCGTTCCCAAAGCAGGTGGCGAGCCTGAGGGTCGAGGCCGGTCGTCGGCTCATCGAGCAGCACCAGCTCCGGTGTGTTCACCAGGGATCGGGCGATCGTGAGTCGACGCTTCATGCCGCCCGAAAGCGGTTCGACGGCGGCGTCCGCCCGATCGGTGAGCTGCGCGAACGAGAGCAACTCGTCGGCCCGCTCTTTTGCTTGTGCCCACGACAACCCGAAGTAGCGGGCGTAGATCACGAGGTTCTCTCGAACCGTCAGCTCTTGATCCAGGTTGTCTTCCTGGGGGACCACTCCCATCCGCTGACGAATCTCACGCCCCTCGGCACTCGGATCGAGCCCCAGGATCGTGAGCTCACCTTCGGTGATCGGGCTGACCGTGCTCACCATCTTCATGGTGGAGCTTTTGCCAGCACCGTTCGGACCGAGCAACGAAAACGTCTCGCCAGGTTCGACTTCGAGGTCGATCCCAGCCACCGCCACGAAGTCGCCAAAGCGCTTCGTCAGGCCCGTGGCCTTGATCGCAGAAGCTGGACCCGACGACATCGAATCAGCAGCTGATGGAGATTGAGATGGGCGCACGGACAAGTCGTCAGTCAAGCAGAAGTGACGAGCCCGCAGCGATGAATTTGATCGGCTCGCTTCAGGCCGTACGGCGGCTGCGGCCGAAGGCCATCAACGCTGCGCCGGCAGCGAGCAACCACGCTCCGCTCAAAGCGAAGAGGGTCGACGATGCACCGGTGACGGGAAGCGTTGGCTCCGGAGTCGGTGCTGGCTGAGCCGGCGGCTGCTGGGTTGGCGGCAGCGGGTCAGGCGTTGGGCAGTCCGGATCGCTCGCATCGACGGGGGTGCCGTCGTCGTTGAGTGGGCAGTCAGTTGCTGGCGGTGCCGGCGGCGCTGGTGTTGGGGGGCAGTCTGGGTCTGCTGGGTCGACGGGGGTGCCGTCGTCGTTGAGTGGGCAGTCAGGTGCTGGCGGTGCCGGCGCTGGTGGTGCCGGGCAATCGGGATCCGTGGGATCGGCGAATGAGCCGTCTTCGTTCAAAAGACAGTCACCGTCAGAAGGCGGATCGATCGACGGTGATTCGAAACAGAGCGTGATGCCGGTGGGGTGCACGCTGTTTGGTGATCCGTCGGGAGCGATATCGGGACGGTGGTTGGCGCGGATGGCGACCGCAGGCTCGGACAGCGTCACGGTGCCGAGCGAGCCAGACCAGCTTGCGCTCTCGACAAAGTCGGGAAGATCTGGCGTGGGTGACGAGGTTGCGATCACGCTGCCGTCAGCGGCGATGAACTGCAGTTCCCAAATCTCGGAGGACTGGGTGACGTCGACTCGCTCGGGGTAGCTGTCGGTGGACACAGCCTCCGGGATCGAGACTTCACCGGCGGGCAGATCGACGGCTGCCTCGGGCGTGACGGTCGGCCACGGATCGAGCAGCAATGCGCCGCCCAGATCGGCCATGACGCAGGTTCCTGCGTTGACTGCTGATGCAGGTGCAGCACCTGCGAGTGTGCCGATCGCCGCCACGACTGCGGCGAGGACGACACGAACTTGCGTACGCGAAATCATCGTTGTTGCCTCCACTAGCCCCTAGGCCAAACGGCCTACGACGGCACCCTACCCTCAGGAGATCGCATAGCGCAGTTCGGATCCGCTTTCGTCGACCCTCGCTTCGCCCAGTAGACGCAGGTGTTCCAAATGGGCGTAGGTCTCACTTTCGGCCATCGAGCCCCATGAACGCTCACGAAACAGGGTTCGCATGTAGTCACTCACCGTGGCCATTCCGAGGGTGTCTGACGCCTCTCGGAGAGTATCGAGACGCTCAAAGTGGTGTCTCTTGATGCCCTCTGCCCGGCCGCCGAGATCGCTGAAGTCGAGTCCGTGGGCGGGAAGCACCATCGAGACATCATCGAACGTCGCCATCCGGTCGAGGCTCGTGAAGAAGTCCTGCAGCGGATCGACCGTCGCCCCCAGCCCCGAGATGTGTGGCGTGATCGTCGGCAGCACGTGGTCACCGCTGATCATCACGCCATGGGTCGGGTCGTAGAGACAGAGATGATCGATCGTGTGCCCGGGGGTGTGAACGGCAAAGAAGTCGCGTCCGGCGAGCGAAATCGTGTCTTGGTCGTCAACTCGCCTTGTCGGTTCAGGGATCGGCATGAAACGGCCCGCCGCCATCCGCATCATTCGGTATTTGATTCGTCGGCTGCGGGGAAGCGAATAGGGCGACCCGCCCCACGGAGTCGTCTCCGACAGCGGCCCCGGATTCACCTCAGCATCGCGAGAGGCCGCGACCGTTGCCTTCTCGAGTTGGTCGGACGTGAGTGGTGCGGTCTCGATGTCGGTCTCGTCATCTTCCGCCGTTGGATCCAAGAAGGTTCGGAACGACCGATGCGTGATGACCGTCGCTCCCGTCGCCTTTCGGATCGATGCCGCCTGCCCGAAGTGATCGGGATGAGAGTGGGTGACGACGACCGTGTGGACACGGTCGATCGAGAGGCCAGCACTCTTCAGCTTCTTCTTCAGCTCGAAACGTGTCCGCGGACCGGGCAGACCTGGGTCGATCAGGGCGATGCCGTTGGCGTCCTCCATCGCGTAACAGTTCACATGGCCGAGGCCAGGAAGCTGGATCGGGAGCTGAATCCTCAGGATCCCCGGTGCCATTTCCTCGACATCGGGCCGCGCCTCTCGCCGCTCTTCACGAACTGGTGCCGTCACACTCGGACCTCGTAGTAGAGGTTGGCGGCATCGTTGAAGTCGTGCTCGGCGAACTGCGAGAAGCCGGCTTCTCGAACGAGCGCCTCGGCTCGATCAGGGTGCAGTCCGAGCGTTCCGAGTCCAAGCCCATCGGGGGTCGACATCGCCGACTGCAAACATGAGGCGATCGAGAAGCCGTAGAACAAGGCGAGCAGCGGGTTGCGTCGATCTTGGTCAAAGTCGCCGGTTGATCGGATGTCTTTGATCAGCCATGTGCCATCGTCGGTGATCGTTTGACGGATCGCCGCGGCGGCGAGGTCGGGTCGGGGCATGTCGTGCAGGCAGTCAAAGGTGAGGACGAGATCGTGGCTGGCGTCGGCGGGAACGTCTTCGGCCCCGATCGGGTGGAACTCGACGTTGGTGAGCCCCGCTTCGGCTGCGCTGGCTCGCCCCATCTCGATCGCTGTGTTCGATGGGTCATAGCCAACACATATGGCGTTCGGGAACGCCTTGGCGATCGTGAGAAGGGAGACGCCGGCGCCGCAGCCGATGTCGGCGATCTTGGCTCCCGCTTCCAATTTCGCAACGACGCCGTCCAAACCCGGCAACACGACCGAGGTGAGTTCCAGGCGGGAGCGAACGCCGGTCATCCGAGCAAGGCCAGCGGCAGCCTCGGCACCCTGTTGTTCGTAGGTGATGCCAATGCCGGTCGTGAACGACTCGGCGAGCGCATCGAGTAGGTCGGGACCAAAGCCACCGCGAAACGCCCCACCGGCGAAGTCGATCGAGTCGTCTTCATCCGCGAGCACAGCGGCTTGAACTGGCGTGAGTTCGAACGTGGCCGTTTCGGGCGAGTCACCTGCTGTGCGGTCGATGAGCTTGGCGGCGGCCTGGCCGTGCAGCCACTCTCGGAGAAGTCGCTCGCTCAGCCCGGTGCGTTCGGCCAGCTCGGCAGAGGTCATCGGGCCGGCACCGGCCATGGCTGTGTAGAGACCGAGTCGGTCGCCGAGATGAATCAGAAGCGAGACCTGCTCGCCCATCTTGTAGCTCCACACGGAGAAGCCAAACATCTTGATGGCCTCGACATCGACATCGACATCGGGTGTGGGGGAGGACTCAGCAGTTGATTGGTCCGACATGGTGCGAACCTAGATCAGACGTCAGACGGGAGTGGAAACGGCTACCCGTCGAGCGTTCGTGACGATGGCGTCGATCACCTCGGGAGAACGAGGCTTCGGAATGTCGTGGCCCATGTCGTTGAACATCAACAAACGGGAGTTCGGGATGGCCTTCGCCGTTGCGATTCCGCCGGATGGGCGCACAAGCCGATCGAGCAGTCCATGGATCACGACCGTCGGAAGATCGAGCTTGCGAAGCGCCCGGGTTCGATCGGGGCTGGCCATGATC
Source organism: uncultured Acidimicrobiales bacterium (assembly GCA_937925335.1). Taxonomy (GTDB): domain Bacteria; phylum Actinomycetota; class Acidimicrobiia; order Acidimicrobiales; family SZUA-35; genus CALEWY01. The sequence continues at coordinate 24,640 of CALEWY010000021.1, read as the reverse complement.
GCAGCCATCTGACGGGCGACACCTCGGGGATCTGATGACCGAGCCATCGCGGCCTCGGCGAGCAGGGCATGCTCCTCGGGGTCGAAATGAGGGCCCGCGATGACCGTGAAGAAGTCGACGCTGTCTTGGACGGGGTTGTCGCTTCGGCTCTGTGCTTTGCGCAGCTTTCCAAGGACCGATGGTGCGGCGTTCCCGACCCGCGGGTTACCGGTTGTGGACATGATCGAGCAAAGACTTGCGACTCGGTCGGGATACTCGATCGCCATCGTCTGGGCGATCATGCCGCCCATCGAGACACCAACGACGTGTGCCTTCTCAACCGAGAGGTCGTCGAGCACCGCAATGCCATCGGCCGCCATGTCCGAAAGGAGATAGGGCGCTGACGGGCGGCGACCGGTGAGTCGCTTGACGAGCAGGGAGTTGGCGGACGGCGGCGTGGCGTCGACCATCGTCGACAGTCCGACATCGCGGTTGTCGAATCGGACGACCTGAAAACCCTGGGCGGCGAGCGAATCGCAGAACTCATCACGCCACGCGATCATCTGGCCGCCGAGCCCCATCACCAACAAGATGGTCGGGCCGCTGCCTCGCACGTCGTAGACGATTTCGACGCCGTCAGCTTGAACCGTTGCCTCGCGAGCGGAACTCATCCGCCGCACGCTATCGATCAGGAGGCTCGTCGTAAGGCCCGGAGGTCATCACCCAGCGGCCCGAGATCTTTTCGAAGCGGAACCAGCGCTTGTGAGCATCGGATCGGATTCGTGTTGAGTCGTCGATTCGGCGGATCTCACCATCGAAGTCGAGTGCTGCGACACCCTGGCTCCCGGCGACGCGCCAGGCGGCCGCACGAGCACGGAGCTCCTGCGACGAGAAGGGTGATGCCGAGGAGATCGACGGCCACCGGTTGGTGTCCTCGGCCTCAGCAGCACGCCGAGCAAGATCGGCGTGGCGATCGAGGTGCAGCGAGGGAGAGCCGCCGGCGGTGAGCATGTTGTGCGCCCGAGCCGCAGCATCGGCGGTGATCGTGAGCAGCCCAGCGGCGGTGAAGGGGCTTCTCGGTGGTGGCGAACTGGCCCAGGGCACGATGGTGGTGGGTTCCGACGGCACGGGCAGCGCCTCGGGGAGTGGGCTGGGCTCCCGCTTCCAGGCCAGCTCGCCGGGCATCATCGATGTCGAAACGTCGGTCTGCGGAGCGGGCGACTCGGTTTCAGGCGGGTTGGATTCGGAGTCGCTTCCGTCAGCTGATGCTGTGGCGTCTTCGGACTCAGGGTTGTCGTTGGCCGCACGCATTGCGTTGACTCGTTCGATGACTGCATGTCCGTCCAGCCCTCGGAACTCGAGCAGATCGAACGGATCCTCGTCGAAGGAGTCGGCCATGATGTAGAGCACTGCCGCTGCGTGCTTGCACGGCGAGCCGGGCGTATTACAGCTGCACGCCGTTGTGATTTCCGACGGCTCCGGTAGGAGGTTGACACCGGCGCTACTCGCTTCATCCAGCAGCGCTTCATCGAGCGAGCGATCTAGGAGAGCAGCGGTACGAGCTGCCGACGAGGCGATCAGCGACAGAACTCGATCCCACTCTTCGGTACTCAGCTGTCGGGCTCGGACCTCAGCGAGGTGGCTCACTCTCGGGCCCGATCGAGCCACAGCGAACGCTCGTCCTGGCTCGAGATCCAAATCGAGCTGCCAATCGTGCCGGGCGTAGGCCTCGCCACGAGCGAGGTCTTCCGCGACGAAGGCCTTCGAACGGTCGACGATGTCGAGCCAGGTGGCTCCCCAGCTGCGGCTCACCACGCTTCTCCGTCGGTCGAGAGCGCGACGAGTTCGGCCAGATCGGCATCACCGAGATCGGAGATCCACGCCTCGCCAGCGCCGACGACGGCGCTGGCCACCGATCGTTTCTCGCGCAGCAACACGGCGATGCGATCCTCGATCGTTCCCTCGCAGATGAGGCGGTGAACCTGCACCGGCTTGGTCTGGCCGATTCGCCATGCACGGTCGCTGGCTTGGTCCTCTACGGCTGGGTTCCACCACCGGTCGTAATGGATCACGTGGGTAGCGGCGGTGAGGTTGAGGCCGGTGCCACCAGCTCGGAGCGACACGACGAAGACGTCGATCTCGCCGGATTGGAACGTGTCGACCATCGTCTCTCGCTGTTTCGCCGAAAGCCCGCCGTGGAGGAACAACGTGCGAAGTCCCCGTTCGGCGAAGTGGGTCTCGAGGAGCTCACCCATCCGGACGTACTGGGTGAACACGATCGCGGCTTCACCCTCCTCGACGATGACGTCGAGCAGGTCGTCCGCTGCGGTGAGCTTTCCGGACCGCCCGTTGAGCTCGCCACCTTCGGCGAGCAGATGTTCGGGGTGGTTGCAGACCTGCTTGAGGCGAGTAACCAACCGCAACACAAGACCGCGGCGTTCGATGCCGGTCGCAGCGCCGATCTCCGCCATGACATCAGCGACGACTGCTGCGTAGAGCGACGCCTGCTCTTCGGTGAGCGGCACGATCTGGTCGGTTTCGGTCTTCGGCGGAAGGTCCGGCGCGATGTCGGGATCGGACTTGCGTCGACGAAGCAGGAACGGCCTGAGCAGTCGATTCAGCTGAGCGGTGACGTCGGCGTCGCCGTCTCGTTCGATGGGAGCGGCAAGGTCCTGGCGGAATCGTTCCTGAGGTCCGAGTAGGCCGGGTGTGGTCCAGTCGAGGATGGCCCAAAGATCGAGCAGCTGGTTCTGGATGGGTGTTCCGGTCAACGCGAATCGTGTGCCGGACGGAATCGATCGCAGAGCCCGGGCCGTGCGTGATCGCGGATTCTTGATCGCCTGCGCTTCGTCGGCGACCACGAGGCCCCAACCGATCTTCCCGAGCGTTTCGGCATCGCGACGAGCGACGCCATACGAGGTGAGCACCACCGTGTCGGACTCGATGTCTTCGGGCTTCAGCGATCGTGTCGCACCGTGGTAGCGCAGCACCTTGGTCGACGGAGAGAATCGATTGGTCTCCCGCTCCCAGTTGCCAACCACCGAGGTCGGGCAGATCACAAGTGTTGGCCCCGCCGCTTCCTCGCCAGCGCTTGCGTCAGTGCTGCCTTCCTCAGTGCTGCTTGCCTCAGTGCTGCTCGCGTCAGGGTCTGCGACGTCGGCGGAGCCGCGGCCGAGCTCATGTTGGCGGTAGGCGTGCAGCGCAAGCAGCTGCACGGTCTTGCCGAGGCCCATGTCGTCGGCGAGGACACCACCCAAGCCGAGCTCATCCATCTCGACGAGCCAGGCGAGGCCGCGTGATTGGTAGGCGCGCAGCTCTGCGGTGAACCCCGGAGGCGGGCTGATCTCGCGCTCGCTTTCGAGGCCTCGGAGGCGTTCTCCGAGGGCGGCGAGCGGGCCGACCACGTGGATCGTTGGTTCGATGCCCGAGCCGGCGGTGGCGCCAGGAAGGTCGACCTGGCCGCCGAGTGCGACGGCGAGAGCGGTGCCAGCACCCACGGTTCGGCGCTCTCGCAGCCGAACCATCTGCTCGCCTTCGACGCGCACCCATCGTCCACGAAGGCGGACGACGGCGTGATTGCTCGACGCGAGCAGTTCGATCTCTTCGGCCGTGAGCGGCTCGCCGTCGATCTCTCCCTGCCACCGCAGTTCGAGCAGCGATGCCAGGTCGAGACGAGTGGTGCGGCCGGTGAGCGGGATCGCATCAGCGTCCGCTGGTGGACCAACAACCGGCGTGAGTGTGATGCCGGCAATCGCATCGGTTGGCCATGCGATCGACAGACCCAGCGCCCCGAGATCGTTTGCGAGCGGGCCGCTGAGCGCGTCGACTTCGTCGGAGCTGAGCGTGAGCTCTGTGGGTGTTGCTTGGGCGAGCAGCCGGCTCAGGGGTTCCCACTGCTTGGCCGCTCGCCGCAGCGTGAGCAACAGCGAGTTCTCGAACGCCTGGAAACGTCGGCGCACCGAATCGGGAGCGTTCCACAGAGCGGATACGGGAACGGTGACCGACGGGTCATGTCGACCCTGAAAGACCAGCGCGCCGGCAAAACTCGAGTCGGTCGTGACCAACCGTAAGAAGGTCAGCGGAGGCCGATCGCCCGAGACGTTGGCGAGACGGGTGAGTGCCGCTCCGGCGTCGATCGGGGTCGGGTGCAGGGAGGCGAAGGCGTCGTGACCGGCGACCAAGGGTGCCGAGGCGGTCCGAGCGAACCGATCGACAACCGCACCCATGAACGCTTCGATCGTGGCTTCGGGTGTTGCCACCCAGTTGAGATCGTCGGGTGGGCCGAGCGCTTCGGCGTGGGCAAGAGGTTCAAGAGCTCGGGCGAGATCGCGGATGTGTTGCCGTTCGTCATCCGTCGGCGCTCCGAGGCGCCATGCATCGAAGCCACCCGTGCTGAGGCCGGGCTGGATCCGGCCCTGGGCTACGAAGGTCAGAGCTGTCTGTGCCGCGTCGATCCAGATCTGGTTCGCTTGGGCGGCGACGAGTGAGGGCTCGGCCATTTGGCCAAGCAGGTCTTCGATCGAAAGCCGCTCGACTGGAGTGGCGACCCGTTCAATGGCGTCACCGCTTGGGGTGGGGCGAACGATGTCGATGACCTCGTCGGGATTCAACTCGACCAGGTCGACACTGCTGGTCGGGACACTGCTGGTCGGGACACTCTTGGTTGCAGCGGATTCAACGACCGGGCGATCGCCCACGATCGGCTGTGAGCCACTGGTGGTGTCTGTTCCGGTGTTGGCCTCCGTGGCGATCGATGCATCGCTGTTGTCGGAACTGTTGTCGGGGCTGCTGTCGGGGCTGTTGTCGGAATCGAGGCTGGTTTGGACGGTGCTGGCCGGGTGAGCGTGGTCCGACGCGGCGTCAGCGCTCCACATTGCGAGCCACGAGCGACGCGGTGGGTCGGCTTCGACGAACGTGACCCGCACTCGTTCGTCTCCCAGCCGCCAATACATCCGGTCAAGCCTAGGGCTGGATCGACCATTGGCGGTTCGGCCATTCGTCATGTCTCCTGGAGCCCAGTGCGGGTACGGTGTGGCGGTACACGAGGCGGGAGTTGCGTGCAGATGACGAAGCAAGATGGTTCGAGCAGCGCGTCCTTTGAGGCGTTTCAGGGCGAAATCGGAGAACTCGGCGGACAACGCACCGAGTCCTTCACGGCGCCTGCTGACCAATGGAACGAGCGTCATCGACGCCGACTCGCGCAGACGGCCGCCCTGCCCGGGCTCTTGCCGGTGATCAGCGCACAGCGAACGAATGGCATGGCGACGGTCGTGCAGCACGCCCCAGCCACGCCGTCTCTGGCTGATCGGTTGGCGAGCGATGCCCGGCCGCAGTGGTTCGAAGCCGCCGGCGCGGTCTCCGCCGCTGCTCGTGGGCTGCATTCCGCCCATCTCGACGGGCTGGCCCACGGTGCTCTCACCTCCGACGACATTCGGATCTATGGCGATGACGTCGCCGTTGCAGGCACGGGCGTTGCGCTTGGCGGAACGATCCCGGCGTCTCGCCAGGCCGTCGCTGCTCCAGAGGTGCTCGCAGGTCAGCAGGCAACCTCGCGCTCAGACGTCTACTCGCTCGGCAAGGTGCTCGAGCAGTCCATCGCTGGTCAGGCCGATGTTCCTGATGCGGTGACCAACGTGGTCGCTCGAGCCACGAGCGAGAAGCCGGCCGATCGCCCGGTTTCGGCGTGGTTCTTCGCCGAGGGTCTCGACAAGGCGGCTGGGCCGCGGTTGAAGCCGTTCGGGTTGGCTGATCTCGGCGCAACCGACGAATTCGAGGCCGCCTCGGCGGCGTATCGGGCACCCATCACCGGTCGAGGAGCTGCCCCGGTCGCTGGAGCAGCTGCTGCCGCCACGCTCGCCGGAGGTGCAGCCCTTGCTGGTGCTGCCGGCTCGGGTGCTGCGGGTTCGAGTGCTGCGGGTTCGAGTGACGGCGCAAAGACCGAAATTGAATCGCTCGCCTCTGAACCCGATCGGCCGGAGTCCCCGCGCCGTCCGGCGACCAAGCCAGCCTCGCCAGGCGCTCCAACCGTGATCGAATCAGCGCCGGTGGCGGGTGCGGCTGCTGTTGGAGCAACGGCGGCGACCGGTGCCGCCGCTGCCTCGAGCGCTGCCGACAACGAGGCTGCAGCGAAGGTGGCGGCTGGCAGTGGAGTGGCGGCAACACAAGCCTCGACCCAAGCGCCCCGAAAAGCCGACGATGACGATGATGATGGCAAGGGTGCCATCTGGCCATGGGCTGCTGCGGCCATCGTGGGTGTTGGCGCTCTCGGCTGGCTGGCAACGCAAGACAGCAACTCCGACGACGTCGATGTCGCTGGCACCGCCCAGGTCGCTGATGCCGCTCCTGACGATGCAGACGACGATGCAGACGACGAGGACGAATCGGAGGCTGCTGAGGTGTCCACGACAGAGGCTCCGGCGACGACCGAAGCCCCGACGACTGAAGCTCCAACGACTGAAGCTCCAACGACTGAGGCGCCCACCACAACCGAGGCTCCGACGACGACCGAAGCCCCAACGACTGAGGCGCCCACCACGACTGAGGCGCCCACCACAACAGAGGCTGAGGCTGAAGACACCGAGGCTGAGGCTGAAGACACAGGCGAAGGCGCCGAGGACGTGGAAGCGTCCGACGACGGCCCCATCGATGCGGCTCAAGCGGGGGAGAGCTTTGAGATTCTCCACTCAGTACCTGACTTCGCTGCCGACATCTATCTCGACGGCAAGTTGCTGGCCAGCAACGTGCAGCCGGGTGGAGTGCTGAGCCCAATCCCCGGTTCTGGCGACGTTGAGATGTTCGCTGCTGAGCCCGATGCGCCAGTCACCTCAGCAGAGCGCGACGACGTGGCGGTGCTGTCCGCGGCGGCTCCAGCCGGTGGCGTTGTTGTTGCCCACATGAACGGTGACGAGCCGGCGATCACGAACTTCGCATCAGACCTCGGTGCCGTTCCCGCTGGTGAAGGCCGATTGGCACTGCGCCACGTCGCTCCCGTCGGCCCGGCCACGATCACGATCGATGGTGAGGAGGTTGCGGCGGGCATCGAAGCTGGCGACGGCCTCGAGGCTGATCTTGTCGCCGGACCTCACGACATCCTCGTCACGGCTGAGGATGGAACCGTTCTGTTCCAAGAGACGGTCGACGTCCCTGAGGGCGAGCTGACCACAGCATTCGTGGCGGCGGGTGATGAACGAAGCGCCGTCGACGTCGTTGTTCGTCGAATCCAGGGCCTTGATTCTGCGCCGGCCGGAGTGCCGAGCGGAACCTCGGGACTGGCCGATGACATGCAGGCCCCGATGACAATCATCGCCAGCCTGATCGCTGGGCTCAGCCTTGCTGGAGCATGGCTGCGTCGTCGCACGTCGGCGTGACCTCGGCGACCATCGCCTTCTCGGGAACGCCATGAAGATTGCGTTGATCGTGGCGATGGCTTCACTTTGTCTTGCCGCCGTGGTGTCCCAGGTTTCGGAAACGTCTGTCACCGCTCCCTTTCAGACCAACGAATCAGCGACCGAGACGACGCTCATTGGCGCCCCGGTCACGAGCGAACAAACAGATGCTGGCGAACCTTCTGAAAACCCAGATGGAGCAGCGTCGAACACGGTTCCTGCGCAGACCGTATCGACCATCGAGGTCACAGGTGGGCACGATCTCGTGGTTGACGACACCGCTCCAACGCCGATCCGTGTCCGAATCCCAGCACTCGGTGTCGATATCGATCTCGCCTCTGTTGGCGTCGACCAAGATGGCGATTTCGACGTTCCGCAATCAGGTGTCGGGTGGTATCGATTCGGGCCAAGCCCTGGTGAGGATGGCTCGTCGGTGCTTGCTGCACACGTCGACTACAACGGAGCTCCCGGAGCATTCTTCCGCCTCGAGGAACTGGTCGAAGGCGACGAGATCGAGATCGACAGTGACGACGGCATCACCAGAACCTTCGTCGTCGTCTCCCAGGTTCTCTACGACAAAACGGCCCTGCCGGCCGATGATCTCTTTCGGGAAAACGGCGAGGAGACACTGCGGTTGATCACGTGCGGTGGCACGTTCGATGCGTCGGTCAGGAGTTACGTCGGAAACCGGGTCGTCTCAGCCGTCCCAATCGGAGAACGCCCAACATCGGGTTAACTTGCGGCCGTGCAGTTGCAGCGTGCTCTTCTCGCCGAGCTGATCGGCTCGTTCTTCCTGGTCCTGGGAGTGATCGGCTCGGGAATCATGGCGCAACGATTGACTGACGACGTTGGCCTCCAGCTTCTTGCGAACGCGATCGCTACGTCCGGCGTTCTCGTCATGATCATCCTCACGTTCGGGCCGGTCTCGGGTGCTCACTTCAACCCGGCCGTCACTTTGGCCGACTGCCTGTTGGGCGATCGGCCGTGGAGCGATCTGGCCCCCTACACGGCTTTTCAGGTCCTGGGCGGTGCTGCCGGCGCGGTTGCGGCGAACGTCATCTTTGAGCTCCCAGCGGTTGCGTGGTCGACCACCACACGAAGCGGAGGAGCACTGTGGCTAAGCGAAGCCATCGCCACGTTCGGGCTCATCATCATGATCTTCTCTCTCGTTCGACAACGGCGAGACGCAACGTTCGCTCCGTTCGCCGTCGCCGCCTACATCGGCGGCGCCTACTGGTTCACGTCATCGACGAGCTTCGCCAACCCGATGGTGAGCGTGACGCGAACGTTGTCCGACTCCTTCGCCGGCATCGAACCGTCGAGCGCTCCCATGTTCATCGTGATGCAGCTGATCGGCACGATCATCGCGGTTGGCGCGGTTCGAGCTCTCTACGGAGCCGATCGCCAGAGTTAGTTCGCGAAGGTGATGCTGCGGACTCGTGATGGATCCATCGTGACCCACACGGGGATACCGACCGGCGTCGAGACGTACCACTGCGGATAGAAGGATCCGGTCTGGATGTCTTCACCGCCATCCTCGTCGAGCTCGTTGATCGAGATACCGGGATTCGTTTCGACGACCCGTCGATCGGCGACCTCGTTTCGCACGTAGGTGGTTTCGCCGGGCGCAAGGCGCTCGTCGTCCTCTTGTGCGGCGAGGAGCGCTTGTGAGTTGGTGAACTCACACGCAAGATCGAACGTGAACGAGCCAGCGTCGACCTCGATGAGATAACCGAACCAGCGCCCAGCTGGAAGGCCCTCTTCTTGGGTTGTCTGGCAGCCGGAACCGTTGGGAAGTGCTGGCGGCGGACGGTAGGTCTGCTGTGTTGTCTCGCCGGCGACGGTTGTTGTCGTGGTCGTCGGTTCAGCCGTGGTTGGGCTGTTGGTGACCTCGATTTGCCCGGAGCTCTGAGCGGTTGCCGAACCGCAACTCGCGATGAGGGCAGAACCGGCCAAACAGATGGCGAGGGCACGGTGAGAAGAACGCGACATGGCAATTTCACAATAGGCATACGAGCGGCCTTCAACATGGGCAAAGGGCCGGGGTAGCGTGCCCAAGTGACCCAGGCCAGAAGTTGACCCAAACAGCCAAACAATCGTCGGCCGCTGCTCGTTTTGGTGCTGCTGGTGACGTCACACAGGGCTTGATCGGGGCTGGGCTCGCCGTGTCGGCGTGGGCCGCCGGCAGCGTGCTCGCAAAGGTGATCGAGATGGGCGGCATGGCGATCGCCGTCTACCGCTTCGCCGTCTTTTCGCTCATCATGATCGTGTGGCTCCGAGCCCGAGGTTCGGGGATCTCCTGGCGCATCTTGCGGCATTCGATGTGGGGTGGGATTGCACTTGGTGTCGACGTCGCGTTCTTCTTCTCCGCGGTGAAGCTCACGAATATCGTGAACGCGACGCTGATCGGAGCGATGCAGCCGGTGTTCGTCGGAGTGATCGCCGCAAAGTTCTTTGGTGAAAAGATCGCTCGGCGCGACATCGCATGGTCCGGTGTGGCGATCGCTGGTGTGGTGTTGGTGGTGATCGCTTCAAACGGCACGCCCGAGTGGAGCCTGACGGGTGATCTTTTGGCGGTCGGCGCCATGATCACCTTCGGCGGTTACTTCATTTTCTCGAAGCGTTCCAAAGAGCACCTGACGCCCACCGAGTTCACGACCGGCACCGCCATCTGGACGACCGCCATCAACATCCCGCTGGCGTTGGCGTTCGGTCAGGATCTCTCGTGGCCATCTGCCAACAACTGGGCATGGCTCATGCTCATGACCCTGCTCGCCGGCATCATCGGCCACACGGCGATGAACTGGTCGTTGGTTCGTATCCCGTTGTGGATCGGCTCAACGCTGACGTTGATGATCCCCGTCGTGTCGTCGCTCATCGCCTGGGTCGCCCTCGACGAGTCGCTGTCGTTGACTCAGGCCGCGGCGGGCTCCGTCGTTCTCGGCTCGCTCTTCATGGTTGTGCGTCACCAGTCGAGTTCGTGACAACCCGAATGGCTTTCCGGTTCGACCTGGAAGGTTCCGTGGTCGATCCCGTGGCGATCGATGAGGATCGTTCGAGCCTGGTCGAGCACGCCATGAGCATCAGCAGCGTCGGTGGTCATGATGTGGGCTGAAGCGGCGTCCATGTCTGACGTGAGCGTCCACACATGCAGATCGTGCACGTCGACAACACCCGGGATGGAGCTGAGTTCGTCTGCAAGGCCGTCGAGATCAAAGTTTGGCGGGGCCGCCTGCAACAGGATCCGAACGGCTCGTCGGCCGAGCTGCACCGACCGCGGCACGATCCACACGCCGATGAGCGCGGCGACGAGAGGGTCGGCCCAAGTCCATCCGAGGTACTCGAGCGCAAGGGCCGCGATGATCACGCCGACGGAGCCGACGAGGTCAGCAAGAACCTCGAGGTAGGCACCCTCAACGTTGATCGACTCCTGCGCACCTTCACGCAAAAGGAGGAATGCGACAACGTTTGCCGCCAGCCCAAGCGTGGCAACGATCAGCATTTGCCGACCCAGGATCTCGGGTTCGCCACCGATGCGGCGCAGCGCTTCGACGACCACCCACACCGCGACGGCAACAAGAAGCAGAGCGTTCACGAACGCGGCGAGGATTTCGAGTCGGTAGAGCCCGAACGTGTGGGGGTTCAACCGGTTGGAGGTGGTGCGCTCGAATCGACTTGCGAGTTGGATCGCTGCGAGCGCCATGCCGATACCGACGACGTCGGTGAACATGTGGGCCGCATCGGACAGCAGCGCCAGGGAGTTCGTGATGAACCCGAAGATCAGCTCGACGACGAAGAAACCGCCGATGATGCCGAACGCTCCGAGCAATCGGTTTCGATGACGCTCACCAGCGCGGCCTGGTCGAGGCGCGTGGGAATGGCCGTGGGAATGGCCGTGGGAATGATTGTGACCCACTACTTCTTCTGGCGGCGGCTTCCGCCGTGCCAGTCCTCCTGGATGCCGACGTCGGCTTCGGTGATGCCGAACGAGGCGAGCTGAGGCCGCTCGCGCAGGCTTCGCTTCATCTCGGCAAACCCGGGGAACGACGCAAGGGTGATGACCGAATCCCACAGCGGCACGGCGTCTTCATCACTTGGCACGCGGCTGATCACCGGACCGAAGAACGCCACGCCGTCTGGCGGGTTGAAGGAGATGATCGGGGTTCCGACATCCTTGCCGGTGAGCGAGAGGGCTTCGTCGGTCTCCGCCTCGATCAGTACATCGAGTGATGTGTCGTCGAGCGCATCGGCGAAATCGGGTGACAGATCGAGCGCTTTGAGAATCGGCACGACGTGTTCGGGCGAGCCGTGCTTCCGGCGACGTTCGGTGGTCTCGTCGCTCGACTCACCGGAGGGTGGGGCCACGTCGAACACGCTCGAGCCGAGTGCGCTGTAGAGCGTGTCCATGGCTGGTCGACCATGTTCGGAGCGAACCTGGGCGGCAACCCGCAACATCCGCAGTCCGGCGGTGTGGCCCGCTTCGTACTCGGGTGGGAAGTGGGTGTCGTAGTCGACGTTCTTGTTCAGGATTCGAAGCGAGATGAAGCGCCAGTCGACGGCGTACTCGCGCTGGGCCTGCACCTTCTTCAGCCAGCGCGAGGTGATCCACGCAAACGGGCAGACCGGATCCCAGTAGAAGTGGACGTCGTCGTGGTCGTTGTCGGCCGGAACAAGCTCGGAGGGCGAGGGCATTCTCACATATTCTCATTTATCCGGGCTGCTGTCGAGCCTTTCGTCTCGGCGCCGTTCCAGCTCTGTTTCGCAGTGCCGATTCGCAGTACCGTTTCTTAGCGCGGCTTCTCGGCGATGACGCCGTCGTCGCTGAGTTGGGTGATTGAGTCGGCGTCGAACCCGAGCTCTGCGAGCAACTCGGTGTTGTCTTGGCCGAGGTTGGGAGCGACGGCATCGATGTTTGGCCGTTCTCCCGAGAATGCGAACGGGAAACCGGGGATCGTGAACTGGCCGATGAGCGGGTCGTCGACTTGGCGCACCATGCCTCGTTCGACGAAGTAGGCGTGGTCGATCGCGTCGGCTGGGCTGAGCACGGGTCCACACGGCACCCGATGCTCCGCAAGGTGGTTGAGCACGGCATCGTCGGAATCGAACGTTGCCATCCAGGCCTCGATCACGTCGGTCAGTTCGTCGCGATGTTCGATCCTGGTCTCGTTGGTTGCGAAGCGGGGATCGTCAGCAAGCTCAGGTTGGCCGAGGGCTGGCCACAGGTTGTCGATCTGGTTGACGCCACACAGAAGCACGATCCAGCCATCGGGTCCCTTGAACGAACCGGCCGGAGCGACGGGGGAGTAGTGGCGGCCTTCTCGCATCGGGACGTACTCGCCGTCGGTGATCGAGCTTGCCTGGACCGAGTTCTCGTGAATGTGAAAAAGCGAGTCGACCATGGAGATGTCGATGTGTGTGCCGTGCCCGGTGCGTTCCCGTCGAAACAGCGCGTGCCCGATCGCCGCAAACGCGTGCACCCCAGCCATCGTGTCGCCGAGGCCGGCACCGACGAACATGGGCGGCCCATCCGGATCACCCGTCACGTGCATGACGCCCGAATAGGCCTGGGCGATGAAGTCAAAGCTGGATCGATCCGAGAGCGGTCCGGTCTGTCCGAAGCCCGAGACCGACGCCATGATCAGATCGGGCTTGATCGCAGTGAGCGCATCGAAGTCGATGCCTCGACGAGCCATCACCCCCGGCGTGAAGTTCTCGACGACGACATCGACCGATGGCGTGAGCTTGCGGATGATGTCGATGCCAGCCTCGTGTCGAAGGTCGACGCAGAGATCGCGTTTGCCCCGGTTCTGTTGAACGAACGACCCAGATCGCCGGTTCTTGCGTGGAGCTTGTGCCCGCATCGGATCGCCGAACGGCGGCTGCTCGACCTTGATCACCTCGGCACCGAGCTCCGCCATCAGTCGAGTGCAACTCGGCCCCGCCAGGTACTGCGTGAAGTCGAGAACTCGAATTCCGGCGAGAAAGTCGGCGTCGGCGCCTCGTGCGTTCATGGCTATGGGTTTACAGGACAAGGAGTGCGGCGACCCAGTTTCGAGCGCCTAGCGTTTGAGCATGACCACTTCCACCGACTCTTCACAGTCCATCGAGTTCTGGGTCGATCCCATATGACCGTGGTGCTGGGTGACGGCCCGTTGGGTCGTCGACGAAGTCGCTGACAAGCGCAACCTCAACATCACGTGGCAGCCGATCAGTCTGCTCAAGAAGAACCAGCCCGCTCCCGATTCGGACTATTTCGGTCCAGTCAACGCAACGCACAACATGTTGCGTGTGATGGAGTCGGTCCGAGCCGCTGAAGGCGATGATGCCTTCTTCCGGCTGTATTGGGAGCTCGGAACTCGTATCCATCACGACAAGGATCGTGATTTCCCGATGGTCGACGCTCTCGAGGCCGTCGGACTCGACGTCTCACACGCTGCGGCGCTTGACGACGAGTCGTTCGATGCTGAGATCGACACGCGCATGTCGGCTGGTCTCGCTTTGACCGGTGACGATGTCGGTACGCCAATCATCGCCCTCGATGGTCCCGTCGGTGATGGCGGTGAAGCCGAACGAGTCGCCTTGTTCGGCCCCGTGATCACCAAGGCTCCGACCGGCGATCTTGCCGTCGAGTTGTGGGACGCGTTCACGACGATGGCCAGCGTGCCGGGCTTCTGGGAAGTCAAGCGGACCCGAACTCAAGGGCCCGACTTCGGCGAACGCCCGTCCTGATCCAAACTGGTCGTATGGCTTCCACCGCCACCCCCTCACCGAAACGGTCGCTCTTGACCAACGGGTTCGTGCTGATCGCGATCCTGCTCGTCGTGATGTGGGTGGTGGAAGCCGTCGACTCGGTCATCTTGAGCGACCGTTTGCAACGCAACGGGATCCGCCCGCGCGATCTCGACGAGATCGACGGCGTTGCGTGGTCGCCGTTCCTGCACTCGGGGTGGCGCCACTTGATTTCGAACACCGTTCCGTTTGCGGTGCTCGGTGGTCTCGTCGCCGTCCGTGGCACCCGTCGATGGGTGATCGTCACGTTGATCATCGCGGTCGTCGGCGGAATGTTGGTGTGGACGTTCGGCGGCTCGAACACGAATCACATCGGGGCGAGCGGTGTTGTGTTCGGTTACTTCGGAGCATTGCTGGGAGCTGCGTTCTTCGAGCGGCGTCCCGCAACGGTTGCCCCCGCAGTTGTCGCCATCGTCTTGTACTCGGGGATCCTCGCCGGCCTGGTGCCGCAACAAGGGATCTCGTGGGAAGGCCACCTGTTCGGCCTGATCGGCGGGTTGTGCGCGTCAAAGCTTGTTGCGCAACCTCGAGAGAACCACTGGGACAGCGTCGACCCCGCCGATCTCGAATTCGGCGACACGTTCACGTAAACACGGGATGCTCGAAGCCCGTCGTTCTCGGCGCGGGTGTGGTTGTGTGGCGGGCCGTTCCCGCGCCGCCAAGCGAGGGCTGCGAAGCGACGGCTGCGGAGCGAGGGCCGCGGAGCGAGAAGACCTCAGGCCCGGCGGTCGGTCGACACGGCCACCCGATGCATCACGCGTCGGTGCGGGAGATAGTCGGCGACGGCGTAGTGCTGAGTTGCTCGGTTATCCCACATCGCCAGGGTGTTTGGCTCCCACCGAATACGCACGTGATGCTGCGGCCGGTTGATGGCCTCGAAGAGCATCATCAGCAGACGGTTGCTTTGCGGCGCGGACAGGCCGATCACGAACGTGGTGAATGACTCGCTCACGTTGAGGTAGGGCCGGCCGGTCACCGGATGATGCGCCACGATCGGATGGACGGCGTTTCCGGCATCGATGAGCGCCTTCTCGAGGCCGTCGATGCCACCTTCTCGATACGCCGGTGTGCGGAACGTGCCCATGTCGTGCACGGCTTCGAGTTCGCCAAGGTCTCGTTGCAGGCCGGGGTCGAGCGATTCGAAGACGGAGTACATCGACGCAAAGAGTGTGTCGCCGCCCGATGGCGGCACGACGACGGCCTTCAGGATCGAGGCGAACGGTGGCTCGCGTCGATACGTCATGTCCGAGTGCCATTCGGCAGCGTCGGGTTCGTCGTCGTCCTTCCACTCGAGGATGACGACGTCGTCGCTGTCAGGGTGGGTGACGTAGCGATGGTGTCTCGCTCCAAGTTCACCGAAGCCGGCGCCGAGTTCGGCCATTGCCAGCGGTTCGATGGCGGCGTTGCGAATCACGATGACCTGATGGTCGATCAGCGCCTTGTAGAGCGCATCGTTCGTTGCGTCGAGCGCCGATTGGTCGAGCAGGCGCGACAGATCAACCCCGGTCACCTCGGCTCCAAGAGCCGGCGTGAGTCGGTCGATTTTCATCCCCAACAACTGGTCCCCTTGTGTGCCCGAGCGGGCCTACCTCATGGCTCGAAAGAGCCGGTTTCGATCAGCGAGTGCTGATGGAGAGTACGTCGCTCGGAGCGACGTTCACCGTTGTGCGTTGTGATGCTTCTGCGACCGACAGCGTGACACCTTTGGGGCCGGCTGAGACGATCGTGCCGGCGATGACACCAGAAGGTGTGTGGACTGTGGTCCGGCGCCCGAGCATTCGTGATGGATCGATTGGATTCTGCATGTGGGTTCTCCGTTGAACACCGCGAGTTACGCGTCGTTGAGCAACTCGTTAAGCAACGGTAGATCAGGAGCGAAACTGAAGGGTTGACGCAGGAAGATTCGCCCAGTGGCAATGGTCACACGATGGGTCGGACGGTACCTTTGCAGTTCTCGTGCGTCATTTGACCGAGCTCCCGCAACAAAACGCCAGCGTTGAAGGTCAGGCCAACCACTCGTCGAGGGATCGTGGAGCGGCCGCGGGTGCGCTCGATCCAGACATCGCTATTTCGTTCGTCGGCTCACCGAACGGTGCAGGTGGCGTGCACCTTGAACCAGGAACCGCCCTGCACGCGTCCGCCGAGGGCGTCGGGATGGTCACGCTGTTCTGGCGGGCGATCAAAGCGGACTTCCGATCAGCCTCGGGGACGCAATACGTCGCCCTCGCCATTCTCGTCGCGTTGCTCATCTTCGAATGGGGGCCGGGCAATGAGACCGTGGTCGTCACCTCGATCGCTCGCGTCGTCGACTCACAGCCCGGGGTCGGCGGAATACCTCTCGTTGGCCTGACGGGGCTGGCCCTGGTCGGTCTCATCCAAGCCATCAGCGGTGCGGTCGCACTGGTTGGGTTCGCGATGTTTGAGCGAACGGCTCAAGCGGGCTGGACCGGTGTCCAGCGTCTCCGGAAGGGCGAGCCACCGGCCGATTGGTGGCAACTGAAGGTCTCGACGCGCTGGGCGCTGGCGTTCTTCGTTGGTGCCTCCGCCGTCGCCCTCGTCCAAATGGTCGCAACCGGTAAGACCGGCTTTCGCAACCACCGAATGGTGATTGCACAGAGCGCACTTCTCGCCGGCGTCACGACTGGCCTGCTCTCGGCATTCATCGCCGGCACGACCTACGTCGCCAGACAGTTCCCGGCAACCGAGGCAGGTGCCAACACCGTCATCCGGCTCGCATCGAATCCACTGGTGTGGATCGGCCTGTTCGCAACCATCGGGTTGATCGGTGCGATTCGTTCTCGGTTCGGCTCCGATGAGCCGGGCATGGCGGATGACGCGGCCGGCTTAGGCTCGGCCGATGATCCGATCGACTGAGACTTCGATCACGACTCGATCGTCACGCTCTTTCGGCTGGCGATACCGCGCCGCGTAGCGGGTCACGCCTTGCTCGATGGCATCAGCAGAATCGCGAAGGTGAGCTGTGCCGTAGAGCGTGAGCCAGCGGCCGCCGTCCACCTGGCAGATCGCCACCTGGCCACCCGGCGAGTCCCGCACGTGTCGGGCCTTGTAGGAGCTGGCCCACGTGATGACTCGAGCGAGCGTGCGCTCGGGCTCGTAGGTGAACCCAACGGGGGTGACCTGGAGTTCACCCGCTGGGGTGTGCGTTGTGAGCGTGGCGAGGTGGCGCTCGGTCAAGAACTCGAGGACGTCGGCGCCAACGTCGGCTGGATCGATGCGGTCAGCCATTTGGCGAGACGGGAACAAGGAGCTTGTGCATGGCGTCGGACCGGTCGATCTTGCCGTAGACGGCGTAGTTGTCGTGGTTCGACTCGATCTTCTTGAGTTCGTAGCGGTAGTTGACCATCATCCCGAGGCCACGCTGCCAACCGACCGCCCCTGGATTTGCTCGCCAATTCAGTTGCTCGACGCGAGCACCGTTGCTGAGGTGGAAGTGGGCGACGGGGTCCATCGCTCGATTCCCTCGGCGGACGTCGACGAGATAATGCGTTGCGAGCCGCATGAGGACGGGACGAAGCGATTCGAGCTGAGATGTCGGCGGTACCTCATCGGCCGCCACAAGCGCCAGGAAGGCGCTCTGAGCGCTGCTGGCGTCGGTCGACAGCGCTTCGGTCACAATCTCGAGCTCGCCGGCTTCCAAGGCGCCTGACTCGTCCGCAAGTTCTTTCAGAAGCCAGCGACGGAAACCCGGGATGGGGGAGAGGGTGGCGAACGCCTTCAAGTTCGGCAGATCGCCGATGAGTTGCTCGGCGACCTTCTTGATCAAGAAGTCGCCAAGCGACACGCCTCGTAGGCCGTCTTGGCAGTTCGAGATCGAGTAAAAGATGGCGGTGTCGGCGTCGACACCAGCGGACCGTTCGGCGCTGTGATCGAGCACTTCGGTGATCGAGTCAGCGATCCCCTTCGTGAGAGCGACCTCAACAAAGATGAGCGGCTCGCTCGGCATCATTGGATGCAGGAACGCATAACAACGGCGACCTGGTCCGAGGCGCCCTCGGAGGTCGTCCCATGACTCGATGGCGTGAACCGCCTCGTAGTCGATCAGCTTTTCGAGCAGGGCGGCCGAGGTGTCCCACGTGAGGCGCTCGAGGTTGAGCATGGCCAGGTCGAACCAGCCGGCGAGAACAGCCTTGAGATCATCATCGAGCGCGCTGAGCGCTGCGTCGTTCCGGTAGTCGAGCGTGAGGAAATCTTCGCGAAGGCCGACGAGAAACGGCAGTCCGCCATCGAGTCCGGCGAAACGTCGAAGCAGATGAGCACGTTTGGGCTGCAGTGCCCGGGCGAGCGTCTGCTCGGCCGACCGTCGATCACCTGCCGAGCGAGCTCGGACCACGTTGTCGATCGCCGAGTCGACCTCGTCATCGTCGTGGTCATAGTCCTCTGCCAACAGGCGGAAGAAGTTCTCACGGCCTGATTCGTCGAGCGTGAGAAATGTGGCGCCGATGGCTTTGGCTCGACGTCGAGCAGCGATTTCGCCGCCTCGATCGCTCACGCACTCGTCGATGAGTTTCCGGAGCCGTTTCTGATCGCCGTCCGGCAGCGTTGGTGCAACAGGAAGCGGCTCGGTGTCGTCGCCCGACCGCCAGTGGCGGACTTGAGCGATCATGCGCTCGATCCGTTGCGAGACCATTACTGGGCTGGGCGATTAACCGCCAGCGGGGGTGCCTTCGTAGGGAACGGGATCGCCCGGTCGAGGGATGAGCGGTCGGCTCCAATGGAGCATCGTCGACAGATCAGCGGCGAGCGCACGCCACGCCGTTGGATCCCAACCGTTGGTGGTCTGGGTCGCAAGATCGGGGCGAATGGCCACGAATGCGGGCAGCCGTTCCAGTTCGAGAGCGGCGATCGCTTCGCGTTCCGGGTCAGCGAAGGTCAAGAACTCGTCGGCCCATGGACCGAGGAATTGTTTGCAGCCATCGTCGTCGGCGGCGACGAGCCACGCGCAGCGCACATCGGCAGGCATGTAGTGGCGCAGAAGTGCCCCGGCGGTCTCGAGGATCCACGCACTCTCGTGGGTGTAGGGATCGAGCGCGACCATGACCAGCGGGTAGCTGGTAAGCCAGTCGCGGACCGGATAACCCTGGCCCTGAACGGAGTCGAGAATCATGTCGCTGGGAGCTACAGCCACGGCGGGCGAGGCTAGCGCACCATGGCGCCGTTACCGAACCTCTGAGCAGACTTCTCCTGAGATCGTCGCGGTAGGTTCACGTTGTGCATCCGATTGAGCAGCTCCGATACGTGGCCCGAGCATCCGGCGCGGACGCAGGTCTTCTGGTCCAAGAGGCCGCTTCCGCGCTCGGAGTTTTCGCTCATGATCCGGCCGGTCTCGTCACCGGTTGTCGACGGCTCTTGACCCGCCAGCCCAGTGTTGGCCCGCTTTGGTGGATGAGCGGGCGGTTGTCGATGTCAACCGATCCTCGTCGAACTGCTCGCGAAGTGATCGATGAAATCAGTGACGATCGCACGGCTCGTGAGCTCGCTCACGCTCTTCCTGACGAAGGAACGGTGCTGATCGTTGGGTGGCCGGCGATTGGAATCAGTGCACTTTCACGTCGGGGAGATATTGAAGTTTTGGTGCTCGATGTCGAGGGGCAAGGTCATTCGGCGGTCCGTCGATTGGATCGAGCCGACGTCGATGCCGAGGCGGTCGACCCGTCACACCTCGCCGGCGCCGTCGAAATGGCCGACCTCGTTCTCGTCGAGGCGGGCGCCATGGGTGATGCGGGTGCACTGGTCGACGTTGGCAATCTTCCGGCGGTTGCGATGGCCAAGATCGCGGCGACGCCGGTTTGGCTCATCGCCGGTGTTGGCCGGCATCTGCCCGAGGCGTACTTCATCGAGATCATCGATCGTGTGACCGATCCAGATCTACCGGCGTTCCTCAGCCCCTATGAGGTCGTTGGACTCGGGCTCGTCGATCGTGTTGCAACGCCTGCCGGCATCGTTCTTCCGGGTGAATTGGGCTCGTCAAGTGCGCCGTTGGCACCCGAGCTTCTGACTCGGCTGACGTAGGCAGATGGCTCGGGACTACTGTCGAGCCTTGTGACCCAGGTATCGAGCCCGTTCTACACCGACGACCACCGTGCTTACGGCGAAGTGGTTCGCCAGTTCGCCGAAAAAGAGATCGCACCAAACGTGCACGAGTGGGATCTCGCCGGCGAGGTGCCGCGCGATCTCTACAACAAGGCAGGAGCGATCGACCTCTTCGGTGATGGCTTCGATGCTGAGTACGGCGGGCACGGATCCCGCGATGCGCTCCTGCGCCTCGTGATGTTCCAGGAGTTGTCGAAGGCGGGCTCAGGTGGCGTTGTCGCATCGCTGCTGTCGAACTACATCGGACTGCCGCCAGTTCAAAAGTTTGGCAATGACGTCACGAAGGCTCGCGTTCTCACGCCGTGTATGAGTGGTGAAGCGATCGGTGCGCTCGCAATCACCGAACCGTCTGGTGGGTCAGATGTCGCTCGCATCCGGACCACCGCCAAGCTCGATGGCGATCACTACGTCGTCAACGGATCAAAGACGTTCATCACTTCCGGCATGCGGGCTGACTTCTTCACCGTCGCAGTCCGAACCGGCGCCGAGGGCCCGGCCGGACTTTCGATGATGGTGATCGACGGCGACTCTGAGGGTCTCAGCCGGACCAAGCTCGACAAGATGGGCTGGTTGGCATCGGACACCGCAACGCTCTACTTCGACGACGTGCGCGTGCCCGTCGAGAACCTGCTCGGCGAAGAGGGTGCCGGGTTCTCGATGATCGTGAACAACTTCAACCCGGAGCGAATCGACCTGGCTGCTCAGTCGATCGCCTTCGCTCGGGTTTGCTACGACGAAGCGCTGGCCTGGGCTCGTGAGCGTGAGACGTTTGGCAAGCGGCTCACCCAGCATCAGGTGATCCGCCACAAGCTCGTCGAGATGGACCGTCGCATCAACGCGTGCCAGGCCTGGCTTGAGTTGTTGGCGTGGCGACTCAATCAGGGCGACGATCCCGTTGTCGAGATCACCGAGGCCAAGGTCGACGCCACGATGACCTTCGAGTTCTGCGCTCGTGAAGCGGCGCAGATCCTCGGCGGTGCCAGCTATCTCCGCGGCGACACCGTCGAACGTCTCTACCGAGAGGTTCGAGTCCAAGCCATCGGTGGCGGCTCCGAAGAAATCATGCGAGACCTCGCCTCCCGCCAACTCGGCCTCTAACCCACCCGACGCTGTTCTCGAACCCGCTGCGATCTCAGAACCCACTGCGATCTCAGAGAACCCACTGCGATCTCAGAGACCGCAGTCACCCTCGAACCCGCTGTCGTCTCTGAGACCGCAGCCGGTCCTGAACCCTCTGTAGTCTCAGAGGTCGCAGTGGGTTCCGACAAGGCGTGCTCGAACGAATTCCGCTTCAGGAGCGGCCAAAGCCGACCTGCTACCCAAAGCGACACCGTGCATGTTGGTTGATGCGGTCTCAGAGATCGCAGTGGGTTCCAAACCCTCTGTTGTCTCAGAGGACCGAGTCGCTGAGGCAAGAGCCAGGCTCGGGCTACGAGCCGATGAGGGAGAGATGGTCGCCGGCTTGAATCGAGGACTGGGCTTCACCGGCCTCGAGAGCGAGGAACGGCCAGCCAGCGCGCTGAGTGGCGAGCGGTGTTGGGGATTGGAGGAAGACCCATCCAACCTCCGCTGATGACTGGATCATCACAGCCTCCATGTTCACCGTCACGCCGAGGAAGAACTCGGCTGCGCCGGGGGTGAGGGTTGTGGAAACGTCGTCGTACCACTCGCCGTAAAAGCGAGATCGAATCGTGTATTGCTGAGTGTTCCGCGTGGTGTTGACAATGTGAACGTCGAGGTACTTGTCTCCGGTTCTGCCGAGCTCAAACAGGTAGCCGCCCGTTCCGCAATGGAAGGTGGTGCCAGCTGGATACCAGTTGAAGTAGCCAGCGAGCGGGATCGCCGTGTCGGTCAGTCCGACGTACTCTTCGCTCTCGCTGAAGTTGATCATGAGCTGACCACGGGTGATCGCTCCGCTTGCGAGCTGGCCACTCCAGAACTGCCGACCTTCTGCTTCCGGAGCTCGGCCGAGGACGTTTGAATACACGAGGTCGACGAACTCGTCGTTCGACACCGATCCGTAGAGGCTCTGAAACTCGGGCGATTCAGCAAAGAAGCTCGACATCGAGTCCATGTTGTGTTGGCCACCTGCGTAGTTGTTGACCCAGTAGGCCCAACCATCTGGCTCTGGCGCACGAAGGAAGTAGGCGGAGTACAGGCGGGTCACCGAGTCGGTCACCGCCGGGCACGCAGCATCGACATCGGGTGCTGGTGGCTCGTAGCTCAGCCCGGAGATGACCAGCTGCCTCGGGTACAGCAGAGTGAAGAGCGTGGTCGTCGTTGCATCGAACTCGATGATGTTGCTGTCGAACGTCGCCGAACCGATCCGAGTGCCGGTGGCAAGAGTGAACGACTCGATTTGGTCCGAGTCGGCAACCGAGGCGTTGGAGTCGCCGGCGAGCACGACCTTGTCGGCCCTTGTGGTCCGAGTGTCGAAGGCGCGGCCTGTCAGAGTGAGATCTGACGGGCGGAGCTCGGCAAGGGTGTCGTTCTGCAACGCCCATATGGCTGATCCGTCGTCCATGATCGCCATTGGATCGAAGTTCTCGTGAGGGCCGGAAATGGCCTGTGTCGCGCCACTATCCGCACGGCGGATACCCGAGGGGGTGAGCTGGGTTCGAGTGAAGAACGTCTGGCTTGTGTCACTCGGCGAGACATCGATCTGCGAACCGGCGTAGACACTGTTCGTCCAAACCGATGGCGTACCAACACCTGTCGCGATCGACGCTTCACCGATGCCGGCATCCCATTGGTTTGGGCCATGGGCGTACCAGATGTCGTTCCCGATGAGCACGATCGATGAGACACCATTCGCCCCAGCTGCGATTCGTTGTTCGATCGAGCCGGCTGACGTATTGATCACAACGAGTTCGTTCGTTGTGGCTGCGTACACGATTGCGAGATGGCCTTGAGCGCTCGTGGCCAGCTTGTTTTCCGTGGGGAGCCTGGCCCCGCGGACGTTGCTGATGGTTTGAAGAAGATCGCCGTCAGCGTTTCGGATCTCAACCGCGTCGTCGCCGGTCACGATCACTCGATCGTTGGCACGGATGTGCTCGACGCCAGTCGCTTCGGTCAACCCGACAGGGATCGGATACCCGTCGCTCGCGGCGGCCGCCGGGGCCGGAGCAGCGCCGAGAATGGTTGCCACGATCGCGATGGCGATCGCCAAACACGATGCCGCTTTTCTTGTGTGCCGCGAGATGCCCATGGGAGGACCATCGACACGCATCAACCCGACCTTTACGGTGCGTCAGTTTTCCTTGGGTTTAGTCCTGATTCCCGGGTTCGATCCTGGTGCCTGGATCTAGTCCTCGAACGCGGCGAACATTTCCGCGAAGGCTTTGACCTGGCCGCCACTGGTCGACGACGGCACGAGGATCGGCGCATCGACGCCAGCATCGAACCATGCCTCGACACTCTCGCGGATGTGGCCGACCGAGCCGGACAACGTGCAGTCGTCCAGCCACTCGTCGGTCATCGCGGCGTGAAGCGCGTCGTTGTCTTTCGCCTCGATGGCAGCTGCGGCTGCGGTCATCTCTTCCTCGTAGCCAGCATCGAACCAGTAGTTGCGATAGTTGGGGAGCGAGACGTACCCCTGCAATGTCTTGCGATTGCGAGCTCGGGCAGCGTCGATGTCGTCGTCGATCACGGTGGGGATCATGTTGCCGATCCAGAGCTTTTTGTCGGCCGGGACCAGGCTGAGCGAATGTGCCATACGGCTGCGGGAGGCGTTTGCCCACACCGCGCCGTCACCGATCTCGGTTGAAAGTCCGACCATCTTGTCCCGCAGGGTCGCAAGCACGACGGGTGGCAGGCCGCCCATGTTGTCGCTCACCTTCCGCATCACCGTGACGTACTCCCGCATGTCGGAGAGAGGCTTGCCGGTGGTCACGCCGAGGCGCTCGATCACGGGGCCGTGCGTCACGCCAACGCCAAGTCGGAAGCGACCCTCGGCAATCTCATGCAGGTAGGCGGCAGACGTGGCCAGGTCGACCGGATGCTGTAGGTAGATCGGTTGGATCGACGTGCCGAACTCGATGGTCTTCGTGGCGTGTGCGATCGACAGGCACAGTCCCATCGCATCGCCAAAACTCGGGCAGTAAATGCCAGAAAACCCGCGCTCTTCGATCTCTGCCGCGAGTGCGACGGTGTCGGCTCGTCGTCCGGGCACTGCGGCGAGGGAAAGGGCTGGCATGCGATTCGCTGTCATGGTTGGCGACACTAGTTCGCCCTCAGTCCAGCCAAAGATTGACCGTCGACGAGTGTTGGGATTGCCGTGCATATTCGGAGCGGACCAAGCCCCGATCCCGTAGCGTCCAACGATGCGCTACTCGTCGCTCACGGACCGACTTCACAGTGATGGAAACGACGGCTGG
>CALEWY010000020.1 GCA_937925335.1 uncultured Acidimicrobiales bacterium | reverse complement strand
GGCTGGTATGCCCGAGAAAATCCAAGTGGTCCTGATCATCGCGGCCTGCATCCTCGCAATGGCCGCGGCCTTTGCGCCGCTGGTCTATCTCTTCCGCCGCGTTGGCGTCGGCTGATCAAGCGCCAACCTCCTGATCGAGCGCCAAGCGACGAACGGCTCGCCAGTGATGGGTCCCTCACCTGTCGCAACCTCATTCGGACCATCGGTTCCAGCTGATCGGTTGCTCTCTCATGAGCCCCAGGCTCATTGGTCCCCACGCCCATTGGTGCCATGCCCATTGGTGCCATGCCCATTGGTGCCATGCCCATTGGCCTCAGTGCGCTGCGCTCAGTAGTGTCCGCCGCTATGGCACACGGCATGAACATCGGGGTTTTGATCTTCCCCACCGACACAACCATCCAACCCGTTGCACTCGGCAAGGCGGTCGAGGATCGCGGGTTCGAGTCGTTGTGGTTCCCCGAACACAGTCATATCCCGACCGAGCGCACCACCCCATGGGGCGGACGAGAGGGTGCTCCCCCACTCCCTGACTTCTATTGGCGCACCCACGATCAGTTCGTCGCGTTGTCAGCCGTTGCGGCCACCACAACAACGCTCAACATCGGCACCGGTATCTGCCTCGTCGCCCAGCGCGATCCGATTTGGACGGCAAAAGAAGTTGCCTCGGTCGACCAGATCTCGAACGGCCGGTTCCTCTTCGGCGTCGGCTATGGATGGAACAAGGAAGAGCTCGCCCATCACGGCGTTGCCTACCGAGATCGCCGCGACCGCGTTCGAGAATCAGTCCTCGCGATGAAGGAGATCTGGGGCAACGACGAGGCATCGTTCTCCGGCGAGCAAATCGAGTTCTCGTCGAGTTGGTCGTGGCCAAAGCCAGCGCAGACCCCACACCCGCCCGTGATCATGGGTGGCGCTGCTGGCCCGAAGACGGCGGCCCACATTGCTGAGTTCTGCGACGGTTGGATGCCGATCGGCGGACGTCACGGCATCGGCGACGGTCTCGAAGCCGTACACAAGGCGTGCGAGGACATCGGCCGAGATCCGGCAACGCTCGAGATCGGACTCTTTGGCGCACCCGACAATGCGGACAAGCTCGACGAACTCGCAGGCCAAGGAGTGACCCGAGCGATCTTTGCGTTGCCCCAGGGCTCGGAGGCCGAAGTGCTCACGAAACTCGACGAGCTCGCACGCTTCATTTGAGAAGCGCCATCGTTTGTTGAAGCGGGCAGCTGTTGAAGCGGGCAGGATGATCGCTGCCCGTTCACTACATCGTGAACAACTCGGTGCGGTTTCCGCCGCTCGCGGCAGCTTTCCGACCAACCGATTCGAGCCGTGACAACACACGCTCGAGCGAGGGCCGCTTCGGTCCAATCGAGGCAACCATCACGCTCGACGTAAACGACACGAGCACACCATCGACCTCGACCGGGAATGACACCTCGGCGCGAAGACGATCAGCGATTTCCTTGAGCTGCTCAAGATCGGAATCGGTCGTGAGAAGCGCCAGGAACGCGGCGTCATCGAGACGGCCGAGAAGGTCTGGCCCGCGAAGTCGAGCCTGCACCCGCTCGCCAACCTGACGAGTGATCTTTTGTGCAACACGATCACCGCGCTCAGCCCGAAGGCTGTCGAGGTCGTCGATCCAGATGGCGATGAGTGCCAATGGGTTCGTCGGCGCAACCGTGAGACGGTCGTGCAGCTTCTCAAGCACGTGATAACGATCGGGAAGACCGGTAATCGAGTCGTGCGTGAGTTCGCCACCAGCAAGAGCAGACATCTCGTGCTCAACCTGCATATGGCGCAGCGACACGATCTGAAGCCGAGCGGAGATTCGCCGGGTTGTGAGCTCGATCGGAACCAAACCGGCGGCGAGACGAACCCGACCGTTCAGCAACGATTCACCGGATCCGGCGAGCAGACGCTCGACTTCGCCGGTGCTCTCTTCAACGACGAGTTCGCTCAGTGGCGACCCAACGAGTCGGCCGCGTGGAACGCGAGACACCTCGATCGCTTCAGCATTCGCACCCTTGATTACGCCGTCTTCGACGACAACACAAGCGATTGGGCTGAAGCGCAGGACGTCTGCGATTCGCTCTGCATCTGTGGCCACTCGTTCCTCCATCAACCGACTAACGACAAATGACGCTACTCCGTTGAGAATTCCCGGTGATGAGACCTTCGCACTATCGCATGTAGCGAATCCGCCTGTTTCGTCTATCCAAGGGCCTCGAGAAGGGCGTTTTCGACCACTTCGGTGAGCGCCGGATGGATATAGAACACATCTTCGGCGATCGAACGGGCCGTTTGACCGAGCTCCATGGCCTGCACGATCGGCTGAATGAGGCTGGCTGACTGCGGCCCGATGATGTGTGCGCCGAGGATTTCCTCGGTCTCATCGTGGATGATCACCTTGGCGAACGACGTGTGATCCTCGAGTGCCCAGCCATAGGCCGTTCCGCCGAAGTCTCGAGCACCGATTCGGTGTGGGATACCAGCAGATTCGACCTGGGCTTGGGTCATACCGACGGTGGCGACCTGAGGATGGCTGAACACCGCGCTCGGCACCGCTCGGTAGCTCTGGCTCTTGATCTGATCCGGATTCGCCATGTTCCAGAAGGCCACCTTGGCCTCGGCGTTCGCCAAGTGCTTGAGCTGGTAGGAGTTCGCAATGTCACCGATGGCCCACACACCGTCGACGTTCGTTGCCATCGTGTCATCGACCTGCACGGTGCGATCGGGTGACAGTTGGAGGCCGCCAGCTTCGGCGTCGACGAGATCGGAGTTTGGCCGACGTCCGGTAGCGACGAGCAGCTGATCGACGATCACGGTCTCATCACCGACATGGAGCGCAATTGTGCCGTCGTCGAGACGCTCAACTCGATCAGGCACTTGGTTGAGTCGAAGGTCGACACGCTCGCCAAAGACCTCGGTGAAGCGCTGCGATACCTCGTCGTCTTGCGCTCGCAGCAGCGCTCCGGACCGGTTGAACATGGTCACGGCAGAACCAAAACCGGCGAACACGTGGCCCATCTCAACGGCGATGAAGCCTCCGCCGATCACGCCGAGACGGGCGGGAAACTCTTCCAACCGCATGACCGTGTCGGACGTGTGGTAGCCGACCGTGTCGAGACCCTCAATCGGCGGTTCGACGGGGCGAGCGCCGGCGGCGAGCAGAACCTTTGGTGCAGTGATCGTGCGCCCGGCATCGGAACCGTCGTCGACATGCAGGACTTTGTCACCCGTGAAGCTCGCGGTGCCGCGGATGTAGGTGACGTTTGGTGTGCCGGTTGCCCGATACTCCTCACCGCCAGCAGAAATCGGATCGATGCGGCCGAAGACGCGGTCACGGATGGCCGCCCAATCAACACCGTTGAACGAAAGGTCGACGCCAAGGTCTTTGGAGTGGCGGGCCGACTCGGCGAGATCGGCCGGCAGGACGAACATCTTCGATGGAATGCAGCCGACGTTCAGGCACGTGCCGCCGAAGATGCTCCGCTCGACGAGAGCGATGTTCCAGTCGCTGAGATACTCCGGGATCGAGTTACCAGATCCGGACCCGATGATGATCAGGTCGAAGGTCTCAGAGGTTGATTCAGACATCGTTGCTTGTGCTTTCTGACGGGGGATTCTTCGAAGAGTCGAGGGCGGCCCAGTTCACTTCGTGGGCCTCGAGCGGACGCATCGCAATATCGATGGCGGTCCAGGTGGTCTTGCTGAATGGATAGAACACCACGGGAACCAGAATCGATACCACGACGCTGACGATCAACACCGAGAGTGGGAAGTCGGGAAAGGTGAGGACCCAACCGCCGATCATGAAGAGGGCGAGAATGCCGAAGCTCACGATGGTGTTCATCCCGATCGCGCCAATCCAGTGACCCTCGATGCGCTCGAAGTGCAGCCCACATCGTTCGCAGTCTTCGTCCATCGTCATCCAGCGCGAGAACTGCTGACGTTTCGCGCAGACCGGGCAACCCTTGGTGAGGGCCCGGCCCATCATCGTCATGAAGCCGGGCTGACCGGCGACCGTCTTCTTTGGTTGCTTGCGTTGATTGAGGGCACGTCGTCCGTCTGGCGCCGTCACGACGCCCCGCCACTTGGCGTCGAACCGCCCGTGATTCGCGCCGCTGTCCATTCGGCCACTCGGCGCATGGCTTCAGCGATCTCGTCGCCATCGCCGGCATAGGAGAAGCGAATGAAGCGGTCGCCGCGCACGGGATCAAAATCGATCCCCGGGGTGACGGCCACGCCAATCTCGTCCAGCCATCGAGCGCACAGTTCAAGCGAGTTGGTGATGGGCTGTTCTTCGGCCGTGGGAGTCGCGTTGGCAGTGCCTGCTGTGGCCACCTCGTTGGCCAGGTGAGGATCGGCCGGCTGAGGATCGAGGAGATGAGCAATGTCGGCCCAGACGTAGAACGCACCATCGGGCGGTGCAATCTGGTCGATCCCTGCCGCCCGCAGGCCATCGAGGATGATCGTTCGGTTGCTGGCATAGCGCTCAACGTTGGCGTCGCACTCCTCGATGGAGTCGAACGCCGCCACACCTGCGATCTGGCTGATGGTCGGAGCGGAGATCAGCAGGTTCGCCATCACTCGTTCGAACGCATCCGCAGTGCCCGGGGGGACAACGGCCCAGCCGAGACGCCAGCCGGTCATCGACCAGTACTTCGAGAAGCTGTTGAAGACCGTGATCTGGGCGGGGCTGGTGGCGGCCGAGGTATTTGGGGTACCGGCGGAGGTCGAAGCGCCGTCACCGGCGAACTCGAGCGCGCTCGGTGTTGAGACATCACCAAAGGTGATTCCGTGATAGATCTCGTCGACGATCAGGCTGACGTCGTTGTGGCCCGCCCACTCGACGACGGCAGCGAGCTGCTCACGATCGAGCACCGTGCCCGTCGGGTTCGACGGGCTGGCGATCACGAGGCCGTCGAGCGGCAGGTGCTGGTCGAGAAGATCCGGTGTTGGGCGGAAGCCGGTGTCGGGGCCGATCGGGATGTCGACGACGTCGATGTCGAGCACCGAAAGATCGTTGCGGTAGCACGGGTAACCGGGCTCGAGCACGCCAACGCGGGCGCCGGGCTCGAACAGTGACAAGAACGCGATGATGCACGACCCGGACGCACCGGGCGTGATGATGATGCGCTCCGGATCGACCACGACGTCGTACTGATCGAGATACCACGACACGATTCGTTGGCGCAGCTCGGGGATGCCCTTCGCCATCGTGTAGCCGAGTTGATCATCATCGATCGCAGCGTGAGCGGCCGCTCGAACCAACGCTGGGGCCTTCGTTGCCGGTTGACCAACCTCGAGGTGGAACACCTCTCTCCCGGCCGCCTCGCGCGCCGCAGCGGCTCTCACGGCCTCCATCACGTAGAAGGGTTTGATCTCGCCAGCCCGGCGGGAGACGCTCACGGTCCTATCCTGCCCATCGCAGCCACCAAAAGGGGTGACCGCAGCGAAGAACCGAGCAGTGGACGAGGAGACGTCATGGCAAAGGTTGGATTCATCGGTCTCGGTGTCATGGGTTACCCCATGGCGGGACATCTCGTCGCCGCTGGCCACGACGTCACCGTCTTCAATCGATCGGTCGGTAAGTCCGACGCGTGGCTTGCCGAGTACGGCAGCCAAGGAACGGCCTCCAAGGCATCGACGCCTGCTGAGGCGGCCAAAGACGCCGACGTTGTTGCGCTGATCCTCGGCGACGATGACAGCGTTCGTAGCGTCGTCGGCTCCCAGGGCGGTGTGCTCGACGGTGTTTCGAACGGTGCAGTCATCATCGATCACACCACCACATCGGCCAGCCTTGCTCGCGAGATGCACGCATTGTGTGCCGAACGCGGTGTTGGGTTCGTCGACGCACCGGTCTCAGGCGGCGAAGCAGGAGCCAAGAACGGCGCCCTCACCATCATGTGTGGCGGCGATCAAAGTCAGTTCGATGCAGCCGCCCCAATCGCTGACGCGTACGCCGTTGGAGTCACTCGCCTCGGACCGTCGGGTGCGGGCCAAACGACCAAGATGGTCAACCAGGTTTGTATCGCCGGAGCGCTGCAGGGTCTTTCTGAAGGCATCCACCTCGCCATGAAGGCTGGGCTTGATGTCGACCAGGTTGTCGAGGTGATCTCCAAGGGAGCTGCGGGTTCGTGGCAGATGGCCAACCGCGGATCCACGATGGCCCGCGGCGAGTTCGAGTTCGGGTTTGCCGTCGATCACATGCGAAAGGATCTCGGCATCGCGTTGCGGGGTGGTGAGGAACTCGAGGCGTCCCTCCCCGTGGCAGCCCTTGTCGATCAGCTCTACAAGAAGATTCAGGCCCGCGGCGGCAACCGTTGGGACACCTCGAGCCTGATCGATCTGCTGTCGAACCCCTAGCGAGCTCGTTCCGAAGAGTCACGCTGGACCCATCTCATTAGACCGGGGTTGCGCTGCTGATCGAACGGGTTCGCATGATCGTGATTGCCACGAGCACAAAGGCGATTGCGGCCCAGCCGCCGAACAGTCGCTCGGGACCAAACTCGCCATAGATGATCGGTGCCATGACGGATGTGACGGCTGCGATCGAGAGCCCAACGACCTCGACCACCGCGCTCCCGATGGCTGCCTTTTCAGCGCCTGTCGCTTCGAGCACGAGCACCTGGCCTCCCATCGTCGAGAACGACTCGGTGGTGCTGTGGACGAGCCCGACGATGGCAAACGCGCCAGCGCTCGGCGCCAGCCCGAATGCGGCCACCGCTGGCACGGCAACGATGAGTGCCGGGATCAACACCTTGATGCCGCCGATTCGTTCGGCGAGGGCTCCGGCTCGCGGCGGAATGATCATCAACGGCAAACCGGTGACGAGCAGGGCGATCGCGACCGCCACCGTGCTTGCGCCAAGGTCGGTCAAGAAGCGATCGACAGTTGCGTCGAAAATCCCGATGGCTCCAAAGACGATGAATTGGGTCAGCATCGCAACCTGCATGCGAGGCTTGCGGATGATCCGGCCGAGATCGGCGTAGTCGACCTTGGCCGTTGCGATCTTGGCGCCTCCCGCAATCTTGGCCGCCGGGGCCCCGACGATGACGAACGCTGTAGCCAACACGATGAAGGGAGCCTCGAAGGCAATCGCACCAAGAGCCGCGCCGATCGCGGGCCCGGCGAGGAAGCCGGACACGCCGGTCGACAACAACGTGCCGACCTTTGCGCCTCCACCTTCGATGTCGAGCCCGATCAGGGCCTTTCTGGCGACGACGTTGAACAGTCCGAGACCGATCCCTGACAAGCCTCGAGAGAGGCCAAGCGTGATCAGATTGGTCCCGAACGCGAACCCGAGCGTCCCCAAGGTTCCGGCCGCGACGGCTACCCACGCCAGCGTTTGGATGTGGCCGCGATCGATCAGCGGCGACAATCCCAGTTGGGTGATCAGCGCGGCGACGAAACCCATGGCCGCAATGACACCGAGTTCCCAGTTGGCGAGCCCATACCGATCTTGCACGTCAGCGAGGAAGACGAAGACGAGGCCGATTCCGGTGGCCTGCAAGAAGTTGAGTCCGTAGAGCCACCACGCCTGGCGGCCCTCAACGGCAGTCGGGCCGTTTGGGGATCCGCCGTCTGTTGGCCCGCCGTTTGGGGATTCGGCGTGAGAGTCGGCTGCGCCGAGTTCAGACATCGGCTCACGCTACGCGCACACGCGCAGGATCGGCGCCGAATATCGACGACCGAAAAAGCGCCGAACGGGCCGCCCGAACACGAGAGAACTCGTGCTCGGAACGACCCGTTCGTTGCGTTTGATCAGCTCACGATTGAACTGACGTGTTCAAGCTGGCTAGTTGAGCCAGACCTCGGCCCAGCGACCTTCGGCGTTGGTGAAACCAATACCGACAGTGCCGTTCGGGAGATGCCAGCCGTTCAGGCCCTGCATGTTTGACACGGTGCCGATCATCGTGGCCGTGTGGCCGGAGTACCAGATCGGGACTTCCTCGGCGATCGCCAGCTGGATCTGCTCGTAGAGGGCGTAACGCTCTTCGAAGTTGTCCGTCTGGGTTGCCGCAACAGCCGCACCGAACGCCTCAGCGTTGAACCAGTTCGAGAAGTTCAACGGCGAAACGATGTCGGGGATACCCGCAGCCTCGGCGATCTCCGGTGTGGGCGGAGCGAGGAACGGGTTGATGCCGACCGATGGATCGTTGTCATCACTCCATCGCCAGCAGTGTGCACCGTGCTCACCAACGAAGCCGTTCTCGGCGCCGAGCGCATAGTTGATGTGGGTCTGCTGGTCATAGTTGGTGAGGTTGACATTGACGTTGCCCGTCGCCGACCACGTCTGCTCGATTACCTGCATGGCAGCGATCAGTGTTGGGTCCGGTGGGCAGGAGAGCTCGACGTCGATCGGCTCGCCGGGAGCCTTCCCGTCGGAGCGCTCCGGGTCATCGATGTACTCCTGGAGCGTGGCGGAGCCAGCTTCGAAGTCGAACTGCGGCCAGGCATCGGCAACCTTCTGGGAGTACCAGACGCTGTCGGGGCTGTACCACTGGGTGCCCGGCAGCGAGATGCCGGTGCCGCCGAGTGCGTCGATCACGTTCTCCTGGGAGTTCATCTGGGTGAGGCCACGGCGGACTCGAACGTCGTCGAACGGTGGGACAAGCACGTTGAACTGTCCACCACCCACGTTGTTGCCCTGGAACTCGAGGAGGGTGAGGTCCTCACCATCTTCGACCGCAGCTCGAGCGTCACGGATCGTGCCCTGACGAAGCGTCTGCATTGCTTCAACCGTGCCCGAAAGCAGTGCGTCGAGGCGGGTGCCTTCATCCGGAATTGGACGGAAGCTGATCTGGTCGAGGAACGGCAGTTGGTTGCCCTGCGGGTCGACGCCCCAGTAGTTGCCGTTACGAACCACGACGGTCTCGTTATCGAGATCTCGGCTTTCGATCACGAACGGCCCGGTCCCCACCGGCTCATTCGAGAATCCATCGAGATCCGCAGCAGCTGCTGCCGGCTCAAACACCGCACCGAGCTGCACCCGGCTCAAGAATGCCGGGAACGCTGAGTTCGGTTGGCTGAGTGTGTAGGTGACCTCGAGATCGCCGGTTGCCTCAACCCCAGCAAGGTTGGATGCCGCAATCTGTGATGACGACTGTGAGCCCTCCTGCTGGATCGGGAACATGTCGGCGATGGTCTGAGCGGTGAGCTCAACGCCATTGTGGAACGTCACTCCCGGGCGAAGGTTCATCGTCCAGATCGTGAAGTCATCGCTTGGCGTGATGTCTTCGGCGAGCCAACCCTCGTAGGTGCCGTCGATCGTCTGCTCCATCAACTTGTCGTAAATCGTGACGAAGATGTTGTAACAAGGCGAGGAGCAGGCGTCCTCCCAAGGTCGCAGGCCAACAGCCTCGGCTTCGAGGCCAACAGCGATCGAACCGCCGTAGCTGCGCTCGGTTTCGTCGTCGGCCTCCACAACCGTGTCGTCATCATCCACGTCCCCCGTCGTGACGTCGCTTCCGCCGTCGTCGTCACCGCCGCCACCGTCTTCGGTGGTATCGGTCGTGGCGTCGTCCGGCGATGAATCGCTTCCGCATGCGGCAGCGATCATCGCGAACGTGAACAACAGAGCGAGAAACTTGCTCAGAGTCCTTGTCATAACTCCCCTTTTGGTCCCCAACTCGACGTATGTCGAGATCGCCACGGTTTAGCAGATGTGACGAACGCCACAAAGTTGGGGACGCGCTTCGTCACATCGCCGCAACCGGTTCGCAAAACGCGACGGTTCGTCGAAGTAAGAGGCTGGCAATCGCGACGGCTTCACACGCGACGGCTTCACGCGCGAGAACGGGCCGCCAGCGCCAGCAATGTGCTGGAGCCGACGACCCGTTCGTCAAGTCTTGAGATTGTCAGGCGATCTTGCGATCAACCTGGCGAGGCTCAGTTGGAGAGCCACACCTCGTGCCAACGACCCTCGACAGCGGGGATACCGATGCCGATGTCGCCGGACGGGAGATGCCAGCCGGTGAGACCCATGACTGCAGGGTTGGTGCCAAAGGCGGTGGCGGTGTGGCCGGAGTACCAGATCGGGACGTCTTCAGCGATCTTCAGCATGATGCTCTCGTAGAGGGCATAACGCTCGTCGAAGTCGTCAGTCTGGAGTGCGGCAACAGCTGCGCCGAAGACTTCACCATCGAAGTAGTTGGCGAAGTTGAGCGGCGAGACGACATCAGGGATGCCGGCTGCTTCAGCGATTTCGGCCGTTGGTGGGGCGAAACCGGGGTTGATGTCAGAAGCGGGATCGCTGTCTGAGGAGAAACGCCAGCAGTGTGCACCGTGCTCACCGACGAAGCCGTTTTCGGCGCCGAGGGCGTAGTTGATGTGGGTCTGCTGGTCGTAGTTGGTGAGGTTCACGTCAACGACGCCGGATGCGGTCCAGGTCTGCTCGAGCACCTGCATGGCGGCGATCAGCGAGGGGTCTGGCGGGCAGGAGAGCTCGACTTCAATCGATTCTCCAGGTGCCTTACCGTCGGAGCGCTCTGGATCGTCGATGTACTCCTGAAGCGTGGCGGAGCCAGCTTCAAAGTCGAATGACGGCCAAGCGGCTGCCACCTTCTCGGAGTACCACGGTGAATCCGGGCTGAACCACTGGGTGCCTGGCAACGAGATGCCGGTGCCACCGAGGGCCTCGATGACGTTCTCCTGAGAGTTCATCTGGGTGAGGCCACGACGGACACGAACATCGTCGAACGGTGGGACGAGCACGTTGAACATGCCGCCACCGACGTTGTTGCCCTGGAACTCGACCATGACGATGTCTTCGCCACCATCGCGGGCGGCGCGGCCGTCACGGATGGTGCCTTGACGAAGCGTCTGGAAGACGTCGACGGTGCCCGAGAGCAGTGCGTCGAGGCGGGTGCCCTCGTCGGGGATTGGACGGAAGCTGATCTGGTCGAGGAACGGCAACTGGTTGCCCTCGGGATCGACGCCCCAGTAGTTGTCGTTACGAACCACGATGGTCTCGTTGTCGAGGTCGCGGCTTTCGATCATGAATGGACCGGTTCCGACGGGCTCGTTGGCCGAGCCGTCCGGGTCAGCAGCTGCTGCGCCGGCCTCGAAGACCATGCCCACGGGGGCACGAGCGAGCGTGGCTGGAAGTGCCGAGTTCGACTGGCTCAGGGTGTAGGTGACCTCGAGGTCGCCCGTGGCCTGCACGTCGATGATGTTGGCGGCGCTGAGGCCACCAGCGCCGGCGGCGCCTTCCTGCTGGATCGGGAACATGTCGGCGATGCTTTGAGCGGTGAGCTCGACACCGTTGTGGAAGGTCACGCCGCTGCGCAGCACGCCAACCCACTCGGTGAAGTCCTCGTTCGCTTCAAGCGTTTCGAACAGGTACGGCTGGTAGGTGCCGTCGAGTGCCTGGTCGGTCAACTTGTCGAAGACCGTGATCATCATGTTGTAGCAAGGTGATGAGCAGGTGTCTTCCCATGGGCGCAGACCAACGGCCTCAGCCTCGAGGCCAACGGCGATCGAGCCGCCGTAGGAGCGCTCCCCTTCGATTTCTTCGACTTCGGTGTCGACATCACCTTCGGCCTCTTCGCCAGCGGCGATCGGCTCGTCGGTGTCGGTCTCGGTTTCACCGGCCGTGGTGTCAGTTGTTTCGCCATCTGCGTCTGAGCTACCACCGCATGCGGCAGCAACCAGAGCAAAGGCGAAAAGCAGTGCGAGCAGTTTGCTCAAACTCCGCTTGTTCATCATCAACTCCCCTTCAATGGATTGACCGGCCCGGAGGGAACCGGCATTCGTTCGATGGTGTAGCAGACGTCACACGCGAGCCCTAATCAGGGTGCGCGATCGTTCCGCATCTGTCATCTGGCTCAGATGAGCCCGACTGGTAACGAAATGGGTTCGATACCAGGATCTACAGCGCCGATCCTCGGTGAGCGGCTCGCTTCTGGAGCCAGTCACCAACAGAGTTCAGCGACAAGACGGTGAGCACGAGGGCCATCGATGGCCAAAACACCTGTGCGAAGTTGACCTTCAGGTTGCCTCGTGCCTGGTTGATCATGTTGCCCCAGGTGGCGGTCGGCAGCTGGACGCTGAGGCCGAGGAAGCTCAGTGAGCCCTCGACCACGATCACGAATGCGCCGGCGACCATCGCATAGCTCAACACGGTCGGAAGAACGTTCGGGATGACTTCCCGAAACAGAATCTTCATGGGTTTTGTACCGATCGCTCTCGCTGCGAGAACGAACTCTCTCTGGCTGACCGCAAGTGAGCCAGCACGCGCCACTCGGGTGTAGGCCGGGATCGACAAGAAGCCGATCACCAATGCGATCACGGTGAGGCTTCGAACCTCGAAGATCGAGACCATCGCGAGCAACAAGATGAGGGCCGGGAACGCCAAGATGACGTCCATTGCAGCCATCGTGACCGTTTCGGTCCGTCCACGAACGAAGCCGACGAGGGATCCGAAGAAGCCGCCGACGACGACACCGAAGCCGGCGGACACCATGGCGATGATCAGGCTGACCCAAGCGCCGTGCACGATGCGGGCAAACGTGTCACGAGCGATCGTGTCGGTGCCCAGCCAATGGGCACTCGACCACGATTCGTTGGGCTCACCGTCGCCGAACTCGCCGGTTGCCGGGTTGAAGTTGTTCGTTTGCAGGTTGGGGTTCTGCAGTGGCAGTGCATCGTTCAACAAGACCGTGTCGATCTTGGCGTAGATGGCGCCGCCGAAGACGAGGAGCAACCAGATCGTCGAGAGCTTGATGACGATCGGCATCTCTCGGAAGACCTGGAGCGGAGTCGCCCGTTTTGGCCGCTCGATCGGTGTCGAGCCTTGCCGTTCGGCGGGGGCATCGTCGTCGGTGATGGAAATCGAGTCTGTCTGAGCATCGAGCGCAGTCATTGGCTCAGCTCCTCCTGATTCGAGGATCGAGAACGGAATAGAACAAGTCGACCACGGTATTGATGATCACGTAGCCGGTAGCAATGAAGACGGTGATGCCCTGGATCACGAGGATGTCTCGCTGGCTGATGGCATTGATCAACCGGAATCCAAGGCCGGGGATGGCGAAGAGCGTTTCGATGATGACCGTGCCGCCGAGGAGAGCGCCGAAGTTGATACCGACCAGGGTCGCAACGCTGAGCGAACTGGGGCGCAGTGCGTGGCGGAAGAGGATGAACCGGTCGCTCAAGCCCTTGGCTCGTGCTGAGAGGATGAAGTTCTCTTGCAGCGTTGCGATCATGTCCGAGCGAACGAGGCGGGAGAAGATGGCCATCTGTGTCAACGCCAGTGCCGTTGCGGGAAGGATTGCCGTCTTGAGGTTGGCGATCACACCCTTGTCGCTGATTCGGTTCCAGTTGGAGGCTGGTAACCACTCCAATTTCACCGCGAATAACCATATTAAGAAGATGCCGGTGACGAAGTTGGGCACCGAGAGCGCTACCTGCACACCTGCCGAACTGGCTTGATCTTGCCACTTGCCCTGCCGGTAGGCCCCGATCACGCCGATCGGGATCGCCAACAGGAGAGCGATGATGATGGCCATCAACGCAAGCTGCAGGGTGACGGGGAAACGCTGGCCGATGGTGCCAGCAACCGACTGGCCTCGGTTGATGTAGGACTCACCGAGATCACCACGAACGGCATTGCCGAGCCAGGTCACATATTGAACAGGAATGGGTTCGTCGAGCCCGAGTTCGGCTCGAAGTTCGAGCAAGAGCTCCTCGTTTTGAATGCCGTCCTGGCCCAAAATGGCAACCGCCGGGTCGCCGGGAAGGGCCTTGGTCATCATGAAACTGATGAACGTGACGGCAAACAGCGTTGCGAGAAGCCTCAGCAATCTGGCTGCGATGATCTTTGCCATGGAGCGATGTCTTTCGGTCGTTCAGCTGGTGGCGTGAAAGCCAGCAACAATCGAGTGTGTAGCAGATGTGACGGCGGACACTAAAGAGCCTCGAGTGTTCGTCGGCGATTCGTCACAACGAGATCGTGACCTCCGACGATGGATCACCGACTGGATCTGCGGATACAAGCGGGTGGTGGCAGGCGACGTAGTGGTCGTCGCTCACCCTGCGCATCTGTGGTTCGACCCTGGCGCACATCTCATCGGCCAGAGGGCAACGGGTACGGAAGCGACAACCGCTCGGCGGCGCCAACGGCGATGGGAGTTCTCCCTCGTCGCCGAGCACATCGTCGATGTTCGCCATCGGATCCGGAACAGGAATCGATCCGAGCAACAGCGCCGTATAAGGGTGCGCCGGGTTGTCGTAGAGCTCGTTGGATTCGGAGATCTCACACATCTTGCCGAGATACATCACGGCGACTCGGTCGCTGATGTTCTTCACGACGGCGAGGTCGTGAGCGATGAAGACAAGGGTGAGGCCGTACTGCGCCTTCAAGTCTTCGAGCATGTTGAGGATCTGCGCCTGCACCGAAACGTCGAGCGCCGAGACCGGCTCGTCACAGATGATGAGCTCGGGCTCCATCACCAATGCTCGGGCGATTGAGATGCGCTGGCACTGGCCACCGGAGAACTCGTGCGAGCGCTTGTAGCGAGCGACATCGGGATCGATGCCGACGGCGTCGAGCATGTTGGCGACGATCGGCCACTGCTTGTCTTCGTCGTGTGGACCCCACACCGCAAGCGGCTCAGCGACGATGTCGCCGATCATCCGTCGGGGGTTCAGCGAAGAGATGGGATCCTGGAAGATCATCTGGACGCCGGTACGAGCCTGGCGCATCGATTCTGGATCCATGGCTGCGAGGTCGTTGCCCTTCACCCGGACCGATCCGCTCGTTGGCCGCGGAAGCTGGAGGATTGCTTTGCCCGTCGTCGACTTGCCACAGCCGGACTCCCCGACCAGGCCGAGGGTTTCACCCTTGGCGATGTCGAAGCTGATGCCGCTGACGGCGTAGACGGTTCGGCCACGACCGGCCGGGAACTCGACGTTGAGATCTTCGACTCGAAGGATCGTGTCGGCTTCGTCGCGCAGGTGCGCCTTACCACTTCCGGCCATCAGGCACCCGCTCCTTCGTGATCGCTGGTGTCATCTGCGAGGTTGATCGTTTCGAGCAATTCTTCGGTGGCGGTGAGCTTGCCGGCCG
Organism: uncultured Acidimicrobiales bacterium; assembly: GCA_937925335.1. Taxonomy (GTDB): domain Bacteria; phylum Actinomycetota; class Acidimicrobiia; order Acidimicrobiales; family SZUA-35; genus CALEWY01. The sequence goes on along the minus strand of CALEWY010000020.1, from coordinate 30,741 downwards.
CGGCCAGCGTCTGTGGCACACCTGCGGCGAGGTTGCGCTCCCACGCGGCCTCGTTTTCGGGGCTACCGACGGGATACCAGCACGCGAACTGGTGGCCGGGAGCAGCACCCGCGGTGAGCGGTGGCTCCTCGATGTGGCACTTCTCCTGTGCGTACGGGCAGCGAGGAGAAAAGGAGCAGCCCGATGGCGGGCTGATGAGGTCTGGCGGTCGACCGGCGATGGCGTTGAGCCGTGTGTGCTTCGGCTGGCTGACCTTGGGGATCGACCAGAGCAGCGCCTGGGTGTAGGGGTGGCGCATGTCGGCGAACAGCTGGTTGGTCGGTGCCTTTTCGACAACCTTGCCGGCGTACATCACAGCGATCTCATCGGTTCGGCCAGCAACCACACCAAGGTCGTGAGTGACCATGATCATCGTCATGAAGCGATCCTTTTGCTGCTGGCGAAGCAGGTTGAGGATCTGGTGCTGCACGGTCACATCGAGAGCCGTCGTTGGCTCATCGGCGAAGAGCATCTTTGGACCACACGCCAATGCGATGGCGATGCACACTCGCTGGCGCATACCGCCGGACATCTCGTGCGGGTAGTTGTCGATTCGAACCTCGGGCTCGGGAATCCGAACACTCTTCAAAAGCTCGATCGCGGTTGCTCGTGCTTCTGACTTCGAAACGCCGAGGTGATGTCGAATGTGTTCGGTCATCTGGCGACCGACCTTCACCACGGGGTTCAGAGAGGTCATCGGGTCTTGGAAGACCATCGCCATCTCGACGCCCCAGTAGGCCTTCATCTCTCGCGAGGACTTGGTGACGAGGTCACGGCCGTCGTAGCGAACCTCGCCGTGAGTGATCACGTTGGGGGCTGTGATCAATCGCATAATCGATCGAGAGAGAACGGTCTTACCTGACCCGGACTCACCCACGATGCCGAGCGTCTTGCCCCGGTCGAGTGTGAAGCTCACGCCGTCGACGGCCTTCACGATGCCGCCCTCGACTTGGAAGTGAGTCTTCAGGTCGATCACTTCGAGCAGCGGCTCGTTGTGCTCGGCTCGGGTGAGGCGGTCGGAGTCGGTCCCGACGTCGGTCATAGATGGTTCTCCTGGGCGCGTGAGGTGAACGCGAACTGATTACGAGCAAATCGAATAAGGGCCAGATTGTGACAGCGGTCACCGGCGGTGTCGAATTACCGTACCGGCCCGTTTTGGAACCGTCATGAGGCGACGTGCTTTGGCGACGTGCTGCCGCTGAATGCTGGCGCTGGATGCTGCGACCCGGTGCTGCGACCCGGTGCTGCGACTCGGTGCTGCGACTCGGTGCTGCGCCGATTGCGGTCGTGGGTGCGACGATTGGGTGCTACCGCTTGCGACTGGCGAGGTAAGCCCTGCGAGCTTCGCCACATTCGGCATCGTTGAACGCATTGGCGAGACCGTCGGCGTCGCTCCAGCTGCGCATCGTGCCAACCATCTGATCGGTGACGGCGTTGACGTGGCGTTTGGTCGCCCGGATCGTCAGCGGTGCTTTGCCGGCGATCTGCACGGCGAGTTCCTCGACTGCGGCATCGAGTTCGTCGTCTGGAACGACGCGGTTCAAGAAGCCGGCGCTTCGGGCTTCGGCTGCATCGAACGGCCGGCAGGTGAGCACGAGTTCTTTGGCCAATGCCGGACCGACCTCGCGAACGAGTCGCGGGATGCCACCCCATGCCAACGGGATCCCGAGGTCGACTTCAGGAATCGAGAAACGCGCCGACTCAGCGGCGATGCGCAGATCGCAGGCAGCAGCCAATACGAGGCCTCCCCCAACACACCAACCTTGGATACGGGCAATGGCGAGCGCTTCCATCGCCTCGAGCGCGTCGGCCATCTTGCGGCCGTACTCCCCCACCTCTCGGGTGGTGATCTCGTCACGCGTGTCGAACGAGTTGAGATCGGCACCGGCGGAGAACGCACGCCCCGAACCGGTCACGACCACGACGGTCACCTGACGTTGATCATCGAACCATCGAGCGGCTCGGGCGATCTCATCGAGGCAGCGCCAACTGAGTGGATTGAGTTTGTCGCCTTGGTCGAGCGTGAGCCGCCCGATACGGCCCTCGGCGGTTGCCGTGAGTGTTTCGAAGCCGTCCGCTTCGATGGTCGTGTCGGTCCCGCTGGTTTCGCTCGTGCTCATCGGATTGATTCCCCGTGTCGGTCGTGCGTCGTTCGATTGCTGAACGTCGCTCGGTCTAGGTTCGCTCTCGTGACTCTCTCACTCGGTGCTCATGTCGGCCAACAAGCGATGACGATGGACGAAATGCGCGCGCTCTGGCGCTTTCTCGACGATCCAGGCGACGGACGCCGAGGCCTCGACTGGCTGTCGGCATGGGACCACCTTTACGAGGCACCGCCCCAAGGCGGCGTGCTCCCCCACTTCGAAGCCGTTGCCACGCTCGCTGCTCTCGCCTGCGACACGACGAACGCTCGGCTTGGTTGTCTCGTGTTTTACGTCGGCTACCGCAACCCCGGCTTGCTCGCTCGGGCAGCCATCACGATCGATCATCTTTCGGGAGGTCGCTTCGAGCTTGGGCTCGGCGGTGGCTGGCACGAATGGGAAGCAGAGGCGTTCGGTTATGACTTCCCGTCGGTTGGTGTGCGCCTCGACATGCTCGACGAGGCGACGCAGCTCATCCGCTCGCTTCTCACACCGCGGAGCGGCGACGAGATCGCTCGAACGGACTTCGCCGGCGAGCACTACACCGCCGTCAACGCCTCGATGCTTCCTCCGCCGATGGCGGAGCGCATGCCGATCTGGATTGGTGGTGTCGGTGAGAAGCGCACGCTTCGAATGGCCGCCGATCATGCCGACGGGTGGAATGCGGCCTACGTCGACGCTCCGACCTACGCCCGCCTCAACGGTGTGCTCGATGGTTGGTGTGAAAGGGCTGACCGTGACCCTGCCTCGATCGAACGATCGGTGAATCTGGTGTGGGGAATGGGCGCTGACCAGCCATCAGCAGATCGCGTCGCCGACGAGATGGTTGAGCAATGGGGTGCGATGTTCGAACGGGTGCAGGGTGGCGCGATCTTGGGAACACCGGATCAGGCGGTCGAACAGATCATGGCCTACGCCGATGCTGGCGCGAGCATGGTCAACGTCGCCCTCCGAGCGCCGTTCGATCGTGAAGCGCTCGATGCCTACATCGAACATGTTGTGCCCGCAGTGCGCGCCGCAACGAGCTAGCCGTTCGCCTCCCACATCCAATCGCTCTCGCACAAACCGAGCGGACTGACCGTGCGCACTTCCCGAGCGCATCTCCCGGGGTATTGGCACAGCCGATCGGCTTCACAGCAGCGGCGTTCGTAGGAGCGCTGCAGACCGTGCTGTCGTTCTGGAGACCGTGCTGTCGTTCTGGGCGCTCAGCCCCGGGCGAACACGAGCGAGACTTCCATCACTGCGTTCTCGTCGATGCTCGCAACGATGGGAGCGCTCGGCGGGGTGATGTTGTAGTCGGGCATCAAGATGTCGGTGCTGCCAACCACGATCAGCTTGCCGCTTTGCACGGTGCCATTGACGTCGAGGGTCACCGAGTTCGTCACGCCATGCAGCGTGAGGTCGCCGGTTGCCGTGAACACGACCGTTTCTCCTTCAGCTGGGATGGTGGCGACATCGATCGGGCTCGTCAGAACGAAGGTGGCTTCGGGGAACGTGTCGGTCTCGAGCGCCTGGCTCTTCAGCTGGCCATCTCGGGCGCCGCTGTCGCTGGCGAGTCCGGTGAGATCTGCGGTGATGGAAACTTCCGAGATGGTTGTTCCGTCGGCGACGAGTGTGCCGGTGACGCCGGGGGCGCGTCCAACAGCTTCAAAGTCGCCGACGCTTGAGAGCACCTCTTGTACCCGGTAGCCAACGAAGGTTGCCTCGCCAGCTTCGACGGTCCACGTGCCGGTGAGGTCGGTCACTGCTTCGGCGGTTGCGGGATCGCTGTCGGCGGCGACTGACTCGGCGGCTGCCTCAACCGTTTGTTCCTCCGGTTCGGAGGAGAAAAGACCAAGCCACCACGCCGCTCCGGCGAGGACGACGATGAGTGCTCCGAAAGAACCAAGGGCGATTTTGAGTTTTCCAGACATGTCGGCAACCTAACGAACCCATCGAAAGATGGTGGAAAGCGCGAGCTCCGTGCACGGCCCCCGGAGGGAGTCGCCGTTCGCTTCGTTCACAACGTCGACCCACGCCAGCCTGGCCTCCGTGGCCGTGAACGGCCCCCGGAGGGAGTCGCTCACAACGTCGACCCACGCCAGCCTGGCCTCCGTGGCCGTGAACGGCCCCCGGAGGGAATCACCGTTCGCTCCGTGCAACGGCCCCCGGAGGGAATCACCGGACGCTCCGTGCAACGGCCCCCGGAGGGAGTCACCGTTCGCTCCGTGCAACGGCCCCCGGAGGGAGTCAGAGAAAAAGGAAAGAGGGTGGCCTCTGTGAGACCACCCTCTATTCGAGAACAAGAAACCCTTTGTGACAGGGCCTCCGCCCGCCAGAGGTGCTCCCGTCAGGCCCTGTTCCCGGTACCCGCATGCGTTAGTGAACACGAAAACCACTCTCCGTGACAATGGGTCACTTGCATCAAGTGGTCATCCGGCACGAGGGCCGTCTGGCCTAGAGGCCGCTCGTGCGTAGCGACCTCGTTTCTTGCTTGGAAGAAGAAGTCTCGGAGCGTGCCTGCAACCAACGGAGTGATGTAGCACTATGAGAAGCGTGCTTGAGACCGGAAGTCGCCCCAGTGTTTTGTCCGTTGTTCTCGCTGGCGGGGAGGGAAAACGTCTCATGCCGCTCAGCTCGGATCGAGCCAAGCCAGCCGTGCCGTTCGGCGGCCAGTACCGCCTGATCGACTTTGCGTTGTCCAACCTTGCAAACGGCGGCTATCGCAAGATCGTGGTGCTGACGCAATACAAGAGCCACTCGCTCGACGTGCACCTCAGCAAGACATGGCGCCTGTCCACGTTGCTCGGCAGTTACGTCACCTCGGTCCCCGCTCAGATGCGGCGAGGACCCGAGTGGTTCCGTGGTTCGGCCGACGCGATCTTTCAGAACATGAACCTGATCGACGATGAGAAGCCGCAGTACATCTTTGTCTTTGGTGCCGATCACATCTACCGGATGGATCCTCGCCAGATGCTCGATGAGCACATCAAGAGCGGCGCCGGAGTCACCGTTGCTGCGTTGCGCTCGCCCCGGTCTGAGGCGCATCAGTTCGGTGTGATCCAACGAGGCGAAGGATCGAAGATTGATGCCTTCTTGGAGAAGCCGGCTGACCCGCCGGGGCTCGACGATTCACCCGAGGAGTCGTTCGTATCGATGGGCAACTACGTCTTCACCACCGACGTGCTCGTCGAAGCGCTGCATGCCGATGCCGCCGATGAAAACTCGCGTCGCGATCTTGGTGGCGATCTCATCCCTCGGCTGGTGTCCGAAGGAGCCGCACACGTCTATGATTTCACGACCAACGTCGTGCCGGGCGACCGCGATGGCCAGACCGGTTACTGGCGAGATGTGGGAACCCTCGACGCCTACTTCGACGCACACATGGATCTGGTTTCGCCGCTCCCCCGGTTCAGTCTCTACAACCGTGAGTGGCCGATCTACACCCTCGGTCGCTCGCTCCCGCCAGCCAAGTTCGTTGCTGCTGAGGGTCGGGCACCAAACATCGAAAACACCATCGTTGCAACCGGCGCGATCTTGAGCGGGTGCGATGTGAAGGACAGCGTCATCTCACCCGGCGTTCGGGTTCGTAAAGATGCGGTCCTCGACGGTGTGATCGCCTTCGACGATGTTGAGATTGGCGAGGGTGCAGTCGTGCGGCGTGCGGTGATCGACAAGAACGTCAAGATCCCACCAGGAACGCAGATCGGCGTCGATCCAGTCGAAGACGCAAAACGATTCACAGTCTCTGAAGGTGGCGTCGTTGCCATTGGCAAGAACGCCATCATCGAGTAGCTCACCTGCGTACGCCGTGGGGTCAGACCTCGATTTACGCAGGTTGGAGCGAACTCAGTCGGTATGGCGAGCGATCGCCGATTCGTACACCGCAAGGTGGGTTGCCGCTGGCGTGTCCCACGACCAGTCCGCTTCCATCGCGCGCTTTTGCACGAGGCGTCGTCGTGACGCGATCCGGACGACTCGAGCGCCACGATGCACGGCGTCGACGAGCCCTGCCAGATCGTTGGTCTCGGTCAAAAAGCCGGTTCCGGTTGCCCGGTGGCGATCGACGTCGATGATCGTGTCGACCAGGCCGCCAACTCGCGTTGCTACGGCGGGTGTGCCGTAGCTCATCGCTTGCATCTGCGCGAGTCCGCACGGTTCGAAACGGCTGGGCATCAACAACAGATCGGCGCCGGCGAAAATGCGGTGGGCCAGCGGTTCGTCATAGCGATCGGTGACGGCTCCAACTCGACCGTTTGAGGCGGCTGCTGCGGAGTCGATCATTTCGGCGAGCTCGGACTGGCCCGACCCGAGCAGGACGAGGCGAGCCTTGATGCCGGCGAGGAAGGGAACGAGTCCAGCGATGAGGTCGATGCCCTTTTGATCGACGAGGCGTGAAACGACGCCGAGGAGCACGTCGCCACCGGGCGTCCATCCGAACTCAGCACACAGCGCATCTCGGGCGGCCTTCTTGCCGTCGTCGAGGGTTTCGAGCGAGTACTGCGCCGGGATGTGTTGATCGGTTTGTGGGTTCCAGACTTCGGTGTCGATGCCGTTGCGAATCCCGATGAGATCGTCGCCGCGCCGACGGAGCTCTTCGTGCAGGCCCATCCCGCCCTCGGGTTCGACGATCTCGGCGGCGTAGTTCGGGCTCACGGCGATCACGTGGTCGGCCGAGCGAATTGCGCCAAGCAGCGGGTTACAGCCGTCGAACCAGGCAAAGCGCCACGGCTCGAATGGGATGCGAGCCAGCCACGCCGAATCGCACATGCCCTGGTAGCCGAGGGTGTGGATGGTGAGAACCGTTGGCGGCGGAGTCGCCAAGAAGCCGAGCGTTGCTGCGGTGTGCCAATCGTTGAGATGCAAGACGTCGGGTTCGAGATCGCGGGTGACGGCGGCGACGCCGGCGGAGAAGCACATGAACCGCCAGTCGTTGTCTGGCCAACCTTGGCCCGTTGTTGGCTCGACGTATGGATGCGGGCGACCGAGTCCGGCTCGGTCGATCAGAATCACATCGTTGAACTCGGCGGTCTTTCCTCGGCGAGCACGGGCTGGCGCACACCAATCTGGGACGTCGAGTGCCCACGAGGTTTCGTCGATGAGTTCGATGCCGTTGTAGTCCGGGAGCACAACGGTGAGTTCGACGTCGGTTTTCTGGATGGATCGAACGAGACCGGAGGCTGCTTCGGCGAGTCCACCAACACGAGCGAGCGGTGAGATCTCCGCTGTTGCAAAGAGGACCCTTCGCGATGTCATTGAGCTTCGCCGCCATTGTCACGCAAGACGAGAATCGAACGAGCGCCGACCTCGGCTGATCCAACGACTGGTCGGTTCGGTGCAGATGGGTTCGCGGTGTCGAGTTCGGTCAACCACCAACGAGCGGCGAGCGGCGTAGGAATGGTGAATGTGAGATCGGTTTCGTCGGCGTTGAAAAGGACGAGGAAGCTGTCGTCGATAACGGGCTCACCACGGGGTCCACGGTCGGTCAGGCGATCGCCGTTCAAGAACACCGCGATGGCGTGGCCATCGGTGGCCGACCAATCGGCGTGGTCCATACGAAGACCGTCGGTTCGGAACCAGTCGACATCGGCAACGGCAGCATCGACTGGTTTGTCGCCGGAGAAGAACTTGCGGCGGCGGAACACGGGGTGGCGAGCACGAAGGTTGACGAGGCGTTGGGTGAACGCCAGGAGTTCATCGTCGACACCCTCCCAGTCAATCCAGGAGATCTCGTTGTCTTGGCAATACGCGTTGTTGTTGCCGAGCTGGGTTCGGCCGAACTCGTCGCCCGCGAGAAGCATTGGCACACCCTGTGAGAGCAACATTGTGGCGAGCAGGGCGCGGGTGCGGCGGGCTCGAACTTCGTTGATCGCAGGGTCAAGGGTTGGGCCTTCGACACCGGAGTTCCACGAGCGGTTGTGTGATTCGCCGTCGCGGTTGCCCTCGGTGTTCGCCTCGTTGTGGCGCTCGTTGTAGGACACGAGATCGCGCATCGTGAAGCCATCGTGGGCGGTGATGAAGTTGACCGATGCCGACGGGCGGCGGCCCGTTGATTCATACAGATCGGAGCTGCCGGTAAAGCGCGACGCAAACTCTCCGAGGTGGCCGTGTTCGCCACGCCAGAAATCACGAACGGTGTCGCGGTAGCGGCCATTCCATTCGGACCACAGCGGTGGGAAGCGACCGACTTGGTAGCCGCCCTCGCCAACGTCCCACGGCTCGGCGATGAGTTTCACCTGTCGAAGCGATGGGTCCTGATTGATGATGTCGAAGAACGCAGCGTGGCGGTCGACATGGCCAGCGTCGCGGCCGAGTGTCGACGCGAGGTCGAAACGGAAGCCATCGACGTGCATCTCCTCCACCCAGTAACGCAGAGAATCCATGATCATCTGCAGCACGGCAGGCTGGGAAACATCGAGGGTGTTGCCGGTGCCGGTGTAGTCGACGTAGTAGCGCTGGTCTTCCGGGCTCAGCCGGTAGTACGTGGCGTTGTCGAGACCCTTGTGGGAGAAGGTTGGGCCGAGCTGGTTGCCCTCGGTGGTGTGGTTGTAGACGACATCGAGAATGACCTCGATGCCACCGGCGTGCAGCGCCTTCACCATGTGTTTGAACTCTTGCACCTGCTCGCCGGCGGTTCCCCAGGCGGCGTAGCTGTGGTGCGGGGCGAAGTAGCCGATCGATGCGTAACCCCAATAGTTGGTGAGGTTTCGATCGACGAGGAACTGCTCGGAAATGTGGTGGTGTACCGGCAGCAGTTCGATCGCTGTCACGCCGAGCGTGTGGAGATAGTCGATGACCTCGGGCTGGCCGAGGCCGGCGTAGGTTCCGCGCAACTCTTCGGGGATGGCCGGGTGTCGTGCGGTGAGGCCCTTGACGTGTGCTTCGTAGAGGAACGAGTCACGCCGGGTTTGCTTCGGACGGGAGTCGTTACCCCAATCAAAGAACGGGTTGACCACAACCGAGCGCGGCACAAACGGCGCACTGTCCGTCGTGTCGGCGAGGTCTGGGTTCTCGGCTCGATGGCTGTAGATCGCGCGACTGAACGTGACGTCGCCGTCGATCGCCTTTGCGTATGGATCGAGCAGCAGCTTCTGCGGGTTGAACCGGTGGCCGCTCGACGGATCCCACGCGCCGTGTGCTCGGTACCCATACTTCTGACCTGGGCCAATGCCGGGAACATACGCATGGTGCACGAACGCTTTGATCTCACCGAGTTCGATGCGCGCCTCGTTGCCGTCGTCATCAAAGAGGCACAGTTCGATGGCTTCCGCATGCTCGGAAAACACTGCGAAGTTGGTCCCTGAGCCGTCCCAGTTGGCGCCCAATGGGTATGGCGAACCTGGCCACTGGGAGTAGCGGGTGGACGCTGGCGGTGTGCCGCCGGAAGAGGAGGGGGTCTGTGGGTTCATGGGAAGTACGCGACGCTAGCAAGGTCGACATTCATCCATCGGCCGCAGAGCGGAGCAATCCAGGCTTGACGGTGTGATTCAAACGAACTGGTCGGGTAGACCAAACGGCCGGTTAAAGGCGTCGGAGGCGAACGTTGCTGACCCGGTGGTCGTTGCCCTTTTCAAGAACGAGCTGGGCCCGCGATCGAGTTGGCAGGATGTTCTCGACCAAGTTGCGTTCGTTGATCGACGTCCAAATGCCGGTTGCGGTCTCGACGGCTTCTTCATCGGTCAGTGATGAGTATCGATGAAAGTACGAGTCAGGGTTGCGGAACGCCGTTTCACGAAGCGTGAAGAACCGCTCGACGTACCAGTCCTTAATCGCCGAAACCTCCGCGTCGACGTAGATCGAGAAGTCGAAGAAGTCCGAAACGAAGAGCGGATTCTCCTGGTCGACCGACCCGGTTTGGAGCACGTTGAGACCTTCGACGATCACGATGTCGGGCTGTCGGATCACCGTCACTTCGTCGGTGATGTCATAGGTGAGGTGCGAGTAGACCGGTGCTTCGACCTCGGCCTTGCCCGACTTGATGTCACGAATGAACGTGAGCAGCTTGCGGCGGTCGTAGCTCTCCGGGAACCCCTTTCGAGCCATGAGGCCTCGCTCATCGAGCACGTGGTTCGGATGCAAGAATCCGTCCGTCGTGACGAGGTCAACCTGCGGGTGGTTCGGCCAACGATCGAGCAGCGCTTGCAGAACGCGGGCGGTTGTCGACTTTCCAACCGCAACCGAGCCCGCGACTCCGATGATGAAGGGCACCTTGCTTGGCAGCTTTCCGAGGAACGTGTCGCTCGCTCGGTAGAGCTCTTGGCTGGCGCCGACGTGGAGATTCAGCAGACGTGAGAGCGGTAGGTAGATCGCGGCCACGTCGTCGAGGCTGAGTTCGACATTGATGCCGCGCAGGCGATCGAGATCCGCCTCGCTCAGAGTGAGCGGAGTGGCGGCTCGGAGCTTCGACCACTGCTCCGCCGAGAACGACATGTACGGCGACATCTCGCTGTCGAGCCATCCGGTGTCGGTCATGGTCGGATCAGTCCGTCGACTTTTGGGCGGGCGGCTCTTCGGCAAGCAGCACGCCGGCGTCGGTCAATCGAGCGACGTCGTCGGCAGATACGCCAATCCAATCGGCGAGCGCTTCTGTGTTGTGCTCGCCCCGAAAGGATGCGCCGGCGGCAACGCCAGCTTCGGCGTCGCTGAACCGGTAGGGCGACTCGACGACCTTGCGCGTGCCGCCTTCGCGATCGTCGATCTCGGTGAACAGCCGACGTTCATGCGCCACGTCAGTCGAGAAGACATCTTCTGGCTCGCGGATGTCGGCCCACGCCATGTTGGCGTCGTCGAGATGGCCGACGAGCACCTCACGATCGTCGAACGAAGCGAACCACTCTTCGAGAATCGTTGTTCGAGCGGCGATCTTGTCGTCGAGCGTGGCGTCGGGGCCGAGGTTGTCTGCCACCTTGCCGGCCGTGTTGAGTTGCCACCACTGCGACCGCAACTCGCCCGACACCAGGATGTGTCCGTAGCCGGTCGGTCGGACCTGGCCGCCGAGGCGAGCGGTCGTGCCGCCATCGAGTGCGTGATGGCTGTAGTCGTCGGTCACCGTCATCGTGTTCAACATCGCGATATCGACGTGTTGGCCAACGCCTGTCTTCTCCCGCATCCATAGCGCGGAGAGGAGACCGACCAAACCATGGAGCGAAGCGTTCGTGTCGGCGATCGACAGCATCGGATCGGTTGGTTGTGCCTGATCGAAGCGGGCCTGGCGGCCGAGCAAGCCGGACTCGGCGTGGATGATGGGTGCGTAGGCCGCCCGGTCTTTCCACGATGAGTCTTGGCCAAAGCCCGAGACCGACAACATGATCACCTTCGGATTCACGGCCTTGAAGTCGTCGTAACCAAGCCCGAGCCGGGCCATGACGCCGGGTCGATAGTTCTCGACGATGAGGTCGGCCTGCGCACCCATCTCGAGGAGAAGTTCTGTTGCCCCCTCGGCTTTGAGGTCGACCGAGATGTTTCGTTTGCCGGCGTTCTGTTGCACATAGAAGCCGGACAACCCGGCCTTGCGGACACCCCACGATCGGGTGACGTCGCCGTCTGGCGGCTCGACCTTGACGACGTCCGCGCCGAGGTCGGAGAGCATGCGAGTGGCGAACGGGCCAGCCACCACTCGGGAGAAGTCCAAGACGCGAATGCCATCGAGAGGTCGTGTCACGAGCGCATCGTCGCGTAGGTGCTGCCAGATTGCGAATGGGTCAATCTGTATCGCCGCTTCACCCGGCGGCGGACTCGACCGCAGCGAGGCGATGCCGAGCGCTGCCCAGGAGCTGGCGAATGGCTCGAACGGGCCATGAGGGATGAAGCGCTCGGCGGCGCGATTGCCATGGCGGTAGCGCTCTTCGATGGGCCAAACGTGGTGATCGGCGAAACACCCCCACGCTCGTGCGCCATCGGCTCAACACGTCTACTTCGACGGTACCGACCTGCAGCTTCGGCCGCCTCGGGCGTCTCGAAGGAGCAGGACGGCTACAACGATTGGATGATCGAATTGCTCGACGGCGAGATGTGGTGGGGCGGCCGAGTTGCCGACGGACAGAGGATGCCCTTCTCGCCCGGATCGTCGGTCGATCTGACCTCGCATGCCGACAACCAAGCGGTCGGGGTTCTCGTGTCGAACCGCGGCCGGGTCTGCTGGTCACACGAACCGTTCACGTTTGCTCTGTCAGGGACGTCACTTCTCATCGATGCCGACGTCGATGATGACGTCGAGACCAATGTTTCGGTCGATGTGGCTGGTAGCACCCTCCGTGACGCTGTCCGGTGGGCCGCGAAGCATGTGCAACAGACGCCTCGTTCCTTGCCGCACCTCGCACTGTTCGATCCACAGTGGGTTGGTTGGATCGAGCTGCTCTATGAGCCCACCCAGGCGAAGGTGCTTGCCTATGCGCGCCAGATCATCGAGAACGGGTATCGGCCTGGTGTCTTGATGATCGACGACAACTGGAGCGAGGACTACGGGGCGTGGAAGTTTCGGGCGGATCGTTTTCCGGACCCAGCGGCGATGGTGAGCGAGCTCAAATCAATGGGCTTCTCGGTGATGTTGTGGGTGTGTCCGTACGTGAGCCCGGACGGCGTCAACTATCTGACGCTTCGCGATGCGGGGGTGCTCATCGCTGACTCTGACGGCGAGCCGGTGATTCGACGCTGGTGGAACGGCTACAGCGCTGTCTTGGACCTGACGAACCCGGCGGCCCGCGGTTGGTTTCGATCGCAGCTTCACGAGCTGCAGACCGAGTTCGGAATCGACGGTTTCAAGTTCGATGGCGCCGATCCAGAGATGTACCGCGCCGACGACGTGACGTTCGAGCCTGCTTCGCCCTCTCGGCAGGTCTTCCACTACGGGACGTTCGCCGAGGAGTTCTCGTTCAACGAGCTTCGGGCAGGTTGGGACCTTGGTGGTCGTGGACTCGCAATGCGGCTTTCAGACGCAAACCACAGCTGGGATGGCCAGGGCATCGCCAAGCTGATTCCGAATCACCTCGCGCAGGGCCTGCTCGGGATGCCGTGTGGGGCGCCGGACATGATCGGCGGGGGCCAATACCTCGACTTCGACGAGGATCGTATCGATCCCGAGGTGTTTGTTCGTCATGCTCAGATCGCTGCGCTGTGCCCGATGATGCAGTTCTCCGCAGCCCCGTGGCGCCTACTCGATGAGCGCCACGCTCTCGCTGTTCATGCCGCAGCCGAGCTTCGGGCACAGTTTCAAGACCGGATCGTGGAGCTTGCACACGAATGGGTGGAGACGGGCGACCCGATTATGCGTCCGCTCGCGTACGAGTTCCCCGATGCCGGTCTCGACGACGTCAACGACTGCTTCATGCTCGGTGGCGATCTGCTCGTCGCACCGGTGCTTGAACGTGGAGCGACGAACCGGTCGGTTCGGCTGCCACCCGGCACGTGGGAAGACGAGTTCGGGCATCGTCACGACGGTGGTTCAACCGTCATCGTCGACGTGAGCCTCGAGTCAGTGCCTCGCTTCCGCCTGCTGACCTGACAACTGCTTCGCAATCGCCTTGAGTCCCTCCGGTGATCGTCAGGTCCTCATCGACTACCACTCAGGCATTCGAGTCGCCGGGCAAAGGTTCCACGCGCCCCAGGGCGCGCTCCCACCACTCCATCCACCCACTCTTCTCGCACCATTTCATAACCTCAGAGGAGCGGCAGGTCGCACGTTTGCCGAGTCTGGCTGTAGGTGCATGGCACCCTTTTCCGAAATCGGCTGACGAAGCGCGCCCTGGGGCGCTGTTGGTTTTCGCAGCGACGGCGACTTCGGCCACTGTTGGAGTGACCTGCCGCGTCCTCAGAGGTGCGGCAGGTCGCACGAACTGATCGTTGGCAGGTAGCCAAGCACTCGCGCCCGATGAACGGCGGCTGGCATGATGAACGACGACCGGCTGGATGGACGGCGGCGGCATGACGAGACGCTGGCATGATGGTGCGGTGGCAACACGGTCGGGTCAGCCCAGCGACATCGATGCCTCGCTGATTGCGAGCCGGCACTTCGGCGAGAGTGTCTCGAGCTGCGTGCGATTCACGACGGGGCTCCGCCACTGGGTCTACGACGTCCACCTCGAGTCAGGCCTCAATGTCGTTGTCCGTCTCAGCCATGCCGACAACCGGAGTGAACTCGCCGGCGGGGTGCTTTGGTCGAACCGACTGACTCAAGTCGGTGTTCCAGTTGCGAATGTGCTGGCACACGACGTCGTCGCAGAGCAGCCGTTCATGATTCTCGAACGGCTTCCCGGCAGCGATCTCGGCAACGTCTTCGATGACTTGACGGACGACCAGATCGGCTCCATCGGTCGGGCTGTTGCCGATATGCACAAGAGAGCAGCGACGCTTCCGTCGGCGACCGGCTACGGCTACGCAACGGACGACTCGACCCAGCTCCACGCCACCTGGCGATCGCTACTCGAAGGCCAGGTCGATCGAGCGCACGAATGGATCCTTGCCGCTGATGTTGTCAGCCCCGCTTGGTCGACCAACGTTCGAGCAGCCCTCGATCGCTTTCCCGGCCTCGACGACGTCGAGCCGAGCGCCTTCCTGCACGATGCAACGACGAAGAACGTGATTGTCCATGACGGCGCGGTCAGTGGCCTGGTTGACGTCGACGAGATGGCGTTCGGTGACCCGTTGTGGGCGGTGGCGCTCACTCGGATGTCGCTTCTGGCCGCCGAGCGACCAACGATGCTCGCCGACGTTCAGGCCGAGGCGCTCGGCTCGACCGACAACGCCAAGCTCGATCTCTATACGAGCATCTTCTGCCTCACGTTCCTCGGTGAGATCGGCCAGGCGTTCAACAAGAGCGAACCGCCAATGGTTGACCAAAAGCACCGACATCACCTCGAGGCGTTGCTCGACTCAATGCTCTGATTCCGGAGTCCGAGGTCGGCTCAGCCACTGCGGTTCGTGTTCGGCTTCGTTCGCCGAGGAACAGGCCAGCGCGCCCCAGGGCGCGCTTCGAAGATGCTCCGACGGTGCGTTCGGCCACTATTCACGGGACGGCGCATGACCTCAGAGGTGCGGCAGGTCGCACGTTTGCTGAGTCTGGCTGTAGGTGCGCCGTCGATCTTGTCGTGTTTGGCGAATCGGCGCGCCCGCGGGAGCGTGTCGTTCTTGGCGGGACGTCCACTCCGGCGGCTGATGGAGGGACCTGCTGCGTCCTCAGAGGTGCGGCAGGTCGCACGAATCGAGCGCTTGGTGGTAGCCGTACGTTCGCGCCCCGACAGAGGTGCGGCAGGTCGCACGAATCGAGCGCTTGGTGGTAGCCGTACGTTCGCGCCCGGGCCAGAGGTGCGGCAGGTGCAACGAACCGAACGAATCGAACGAACTGAACGAACCGAACGAACCGAACGAACCGAACCGATCGAACCGAACGAACCGAGCGGTTTGCAACTGCAGGATCGCGCCCGATTGGTCAGGCTGGTGAGATGTCGAGCGGCGGGTTGGGGAGATCGCCGGCGAAGAGGGCTGGCAAGAGTTCAGGAAGACGAGGGGGTAGGAATCCCTCGTCGGTTGCGAGGACCTCGTCAAGTGTCCACCAGCGTGCTTCCTTGAACGCCAACGCTTCGAGGTACTCCAGTCCCTCTGGTGCACGAATCTCCGTGTCGTCGGTCCATGCGACGTGGACGACTTCGTCCTGTTCGAAGTCGTAACCGCCGAAGCTGAACTCGACGTACTGCGTCCACACGACGGGGCCGACCTCGGCTGCGGACTGGCCCGCTTCTTCGCGAAGCTCGCGAGCCGCACATGCAGCCGATGATTCGCCGGGGTCGATCCCGCCGCCGGGAATCTCCCACCAGGGAGGCTTCGACGAGTCGGCAGGGTCGACCGCCTTGATCAGGAACACCTTTTCGGGTGAACCATCGTCTCCACGGCTCAACAACACGACCCGGGACGCTCGACGGCGAAGGACAAAACTCATGGTTGAGTCTTAGCCGAGTGTTGTGTCGCGGCCCAAGATCGCAACGACCTGGGCGTCGTCGATCGGGATCCCCGCGTCTGGCGGCATCGGAGCAATCGCGGTTTCGGCAACACCTAACAACCTGGCCACCTGCATCGCATCAGCTTCATACGACTCTGCGTAGTAGATGATCGAGTCGGGCCGAGGTGGAGCGTTCTTCGGGCTGAGGGTGACGTAACCGGCCTGTTCGAGCAGCGACGTGCCAGCACCGGCGATGCCGCCGCGCTGAGCGCCGTTGCCGACTCGAGTGGTCACCTCGCCAGGAATACGAATCGTGGCGGTCGTGGTGGTCGCCTCGGCCGTGGTCGTTGGTCCGGAGTCGACGGTCGTTGGCGTCGCCACGGTGATCTCCGGTGGCTTCTCCGCGTCGACGATGCCGTCATTGAGCGTCCGGAAGAGAGCACGGGCGCCAAAAAGCAGAGCGAGCGCCATCCCAAGAAGGATGAGGGCTAGCCCGATCGCGTTGACAACATCGTGTCGCTCGATCCGATCCACAGCCCGTGATTGTCGCAGGAGTTTTGGCGCTCGCGTCGGATGGGGGGCGAGTCGATCAACCTGGGTGTCAGCCGGTGTTGCGCATCCCGGCTGCAACACCGTTCACGGTGAGCAACAACGCACGCCGAACGAGCCCATCAAGGTCAGCGCCGCTGGCTCGTGCTCGCTTCAAAAGATCGACTTGAAGCACGTGCAGCGGGTCGAGATAGACGTCGCGAACCTGCAGCGTGTGCCGCAAGACCGGGAGATCGCCGAGCAACTCGCGGCCCGTGAGATGAGCGATGTTTGCCATCGTTCGAGCGTGCTCTTGGGTAACGACATCGAATAGATGCCGATGAGCCGGATCGACCAGAGCGTCGACGTAGGTGGCTGCGATGCGAAGGTCCGTCTTGGACAGCGTCATCTCGACGTTGCTGATGAAGGTTTGGAAGAACGTCCAGTTCTCCAGCATCGACCGCAGCGTGTCCTCGTGCCCGGCTTCGCGAGCTGCTTCCAAACCTGCGCCCACACCGAACCACCCGGGGATGATTTGGCGGCTCTGCGTCCAACCGAAGACCCAGGGAATCGCCCGGAGATCGTCGATGCTCTGGCCGGCCCCACTTCGGCGAGCCGGGCGAGATCCGATGTTGAGAGCACCGAGTTCTTCGACGGGTGTCGATGTCTGGAAGTAGGCGGGAAGGTCGGGGTGCTCGACGAACTCTCGATACGCCGAGAACGCAGCCGTTGAGATGTGCTCCATCACTTCGGACCAGCCGGTCATGAGTTCTGGCTCATGACGAGGTTCGCGATGGGCAACGGTCGCCTCGAGCACCGCAGACAATGCGAGGTCAAGGTTGCGGGTTGCGATCTCGGGCTGCCCGTACTTGTCGGCGATCACTTCGCCCTGCTCGGTGATCTTCAGCTGGCCAGCAACGGCGCCCGATGGTTGGGCAAGAATCGACTCGTTGGTCGGGCCACCACCACGTCCGACGGTGCCACCCCGACCGTGGAACACCCGAATCGAAATGTTGTGACGGCGTGCGACGTCACGGATCGAACGAAGCGCCTTGTGGATCTCCCACTGGCTGGTTGCGATGCCGCCATCTTTGTTCGAGTCGGAATAGCCGACCATCACCTCTTGCATGCCGCCACGCAGCTCAACGATGCGTCGGTAGCCGGGAATGTTGAGCAGTGCTTCGAGCGTCTCGTCGATCGAGCGGAGATCGTCGATGGTCTCGAACAGGGGCACAACACCGATACGAGCGACACCCGCCGAGAGATCGAGCAAGCCGACCTCGCGGGCGAGAATCAGGGGAGCCAAGATGTCGTCGACACCGGTGGTCATCGAGATGATGTAGCTCTCGATCAGATCGTCGCCGTGTTCATCGAGCAGTTCACGCAGCACACGGAACAGAGCGAGCGAATCGTCCTCCTCAAGCGGAGTGCCTGGAGGAGAAAGGGGGCGGCGCGAGTTGAGCTCGGAAACCAGCAGCGCGGTTCGACCGGCCCGGTCGGTCGGATACGAGATGCCGGCCTCACCAAAGAGCCGATCGAGCGACGCGTGGTGCGCCCGCGTGTGCTGGCGGATGTCCAGCCGAGCGAGGTGGAAACCAATCGTGGCGACCAGGCGTCGAACCTCGGCCAGGCGGCCATCGGCCAGCAACTCGCCGTTGTGGGCACGAAGTGAGCGGTCGAACATCGCCAGATCAGCGGCCAGCTCGCTGGGGTGGCCGTAGCGGCGATCGCCCTGCGGCGAACGAGCGGCCTCGGCGAGGCGCTGAGTCATGACGGCGAGCTTGAGGCGATACCACTCCCCTTCCAACACGGTGCCGACCCGTTCAAACACATCGTAAAACTGAGCACGGTCCGCTTCGACAGAATCCATGAGTTCTTGGGACGCCGGACGGATGAGGTCGGTCATGCTCAGCTCAGCCCGGAGTTTGCCGAGCGATTCCTGAATGAGGCGAAGGGCTCGAACCCGCTGCAGCTCAACCACTTCGAGCGTGGTCGACGGTTTCACGTTCGGGTTGCCGTCCCGGTCGCCGCCGACCCAGCTTCCGAACTCGACGACCGCTTTGTCGGTCGGGAGCTCGACACCGGCGTCGTCGAGACTGGCCGCGAGATCGCGCCACAGCGCAGGCAGTGTTTCGCTGGCCATCTGCTCGACGTAGTAGAGGATCGTTCGAGCCTCATCGATCGGCAGCGGCTTGAGGCGCCGGATCTCATCGGTCTGCCACATTGCGTCGAGCAGTTCGTCGATTCGACGGTCGATCCGTCGATGCTCAGCGCTCGTGCACCGACCGTCGTTTCGTGTCTCGACCAGGCTCGACACTTCAGCCAACTTGTCGAGGATCGACCGGCGAGACGCTTCGGTTGGATGGGCGGTGAACACAGGACGAAGAGACGTGCGGCCCAAGGCTGCGGAAAGATCGTCACCGGTGTAGCCAGCTTCGAGGAGACGCTCGACGGTGTCGCTGATGCGGCCGGCGTGTGCCTTGCGGACGTTGAGTTCTTCGATTCGGTGCACCTGCTCAGCGACGTTGGCGAGGTGGAAGTAGGTCGTGAAGGCTCGCACGAGGCGAATCGCGTCAAGCGTGTCTGCGGAGGCGAGAAGCGTTTGCAACTCGTCGCCGGCAGCTTCGCCTTCTTCTCGACGCAGGCGACGAGCCAGCACGCGAACTTGTTCAACGAGCGCGAGAAAGGCCTCGCCTTCCTGGCGTTCGATCGATTTGCCGAGCTGCGTGCCAAGGCGACGAATGTCGGCTCGGAGTGCGTCGGCGTAGGTGGACGTGGCTGCGGGGGGCGCGTCAGTCATCGGCGACAAAGTTAGCGCCGGAAAAAGGGTGACCGCCCCGATTCTGAATCGATCCAGAAACCGGGGCGGTCGATGCTTCTGCCCAGAAGCAAGACGATGCGATTCCGCCGCCTTCGAACTCGCTCGAACCGTAACGGCGCCAGGTGTGGCGCGGGACGGGTGATCTTCTCCAATCTTCATCGGTCTCCACTCGTTCGTGTTGAGCGCGACGTGGCAGGATCCCCCGATGGACTTCAACGTGCCCACCGAGATCCAAACCCTCCTCGACTCACTCGACCAATTCATCGAGGATGAGATCAAGCCGCTTGAAGCGGCCGACGACAACATTCGGTTCTTCGACCACCGTCGTGAATACGCCCGCACGGACTTCGATCGAGACGGCTGGCCGAACGAGGAGTGGGAGAACCTCCTGCGAGAGATGCGTCGCCGGGCCGACGCTGCTGGCTACTACCGCTACCACCTGCCGAAAAAGTTCGACGGTATGGACGGGTCGAACCTCGGTATGGCGATCATTCGCGAGCACCTTGCGGCGAAGGGGCTTGGTCTACACAACGATCTCCAGAACGAGAGCTCAATCGTCGGCAACCTTGTGACCGTGCTGATGATGGACATTCACGGAAGCGAGGAGCAAAAGGAGAACTGGATACCAAAGATGCTGGCTGGGAAGGCTCGCATCGGCTTCGGTCTCACCGAGCCGCTCCACGGTTCCGACGCCACGTGGATGGAGACCACCGCCGTGCGCGATGGCGACGAGTGGGTCATCAACGGGGCCAAGCGATGGAACACCGGGCTCCACGCGGCGACACACGACTATGTCTTCGCCCGCACCTCTGGTGATGACGGCGACGCTCACGGCATCACCTGCTTTATTGTCCCGACCGACACGCCGGGCTTCACCACCGAGTTCATGTGGTGGACCTACAACATGCCGACCGACCACGCGGAGGTCACGCTCAACGAGGTGCGCGTTGCCGATTCGGACATTCTCGGCGCCGAGGGTCGTGGCCTGTCAGTAGCGCAGACGTTCGTGCACGAGAATCGCATCAGGCAAGCCGCGAGCTCTCTTGGCGCAGCGCAATACTGCATCGACGAGTCGGTCAAGTACGCCCGAGAGCGCAAGCCGTTCGGCAAGCCGCTGAGCCAGAACCAAGCGGTCCAGTGGCCGCTTGCCGAGATGCACACCGAAGCTGAGATGCTGCGCGGATTGATCCGCAAGACGGCGTGGCAGATGGATCAGGGCATCGATCCGGTTGAGATCTCGGACAAGGTGGCCATGTGCAACTACCGGGCGAACCGTTTGGTGTGCCAGGCCGCCGACCAAGCGATCCAAACCCACGGAGGCATGGGATACAGCCGCCACCTACCGTTCGAGCACATCTACCGTCATCATCGCCGCTATCGGATCACCGAGGGTTCCGAGGAAATCCAGATTCGCCGAGTGGCACAGTTCCTGTTCGGCTTCTCCGGTCCGCGCAAAGACGATCTCTCCCCGAGCTTCGCCAGTCGCTTCAACTCCGTCCAACGAGGCGCCCCCGCCAGCTGGCTCGACTGAGGCCGTACCTCTGCAAAGTGAGACCAGACCCCAGCGGTTGCCTTAGGAGGGTTCGGGGCTGGCGAGACGGGCTCTGGTGAGGAACGCGGTGTGGGCGACCATTCGATGGTCGGGGCGCACGGCTTGGCCCTCGATGTGCCAGCTGCGATGCAGCACTTCGATCGTCTTCTCTTCAACGAAGTGAGTGGTCTGCAACACTTCGCGCAAGCGCACGGCCTGGGTGATCGACGGGGTGTAGGCAACCAACACGCCGCCCGGCCGCATGGCCTTTTCGGCGTGCGGGATCACCTGCCAGGGTTCGGGAAGATCGAGGACGACCCGATCGATGTCTTCGAGGTCGAGCGGTTCGTATGCGCTGCGAACATGAAGGTCGTAATGATCCATCGCCCCTTCACCCATGAAACCAACGATGTTCTTCGTGGCCCGTGAGGCGAAGTCTTCGCGCAGTTCGTAGCCCGTCACCTCGGCACCCGCTCGAAGCAAGCCGACCGACATTGCACCCGAGCCAACGCCGGATTCGAAGACTCGATGACCAGGTGCGACGTCGGCCAACATCAGGATTGGAGCGATGTCTTTCGGGTAGATGACCTGCGCTCCACGGGGCATCGACAAGACGTAGTCCTCGAACGACGGACGGAACGCCCGAAACTTCTGCCCCTTGGTGGTCGATCCCTTGCAGCCCTCGGGCTGACCGATGAGATCGTCGTGCGACAAGATCCCGGTATGGCTGTGAAACTCGCCGCCTTCTTCGAGGGTGATGAGATGGCGATGCTGGCGCTTGTCGGTCAACAGCACGAGATCACCAATCGTGAGATTGCCGACTCTTGGGCTGAACGTCATCGCTGTCTCCGCTTTGCTGGGCGCCGAACCAGTTCGACCGGCACTGGATCATGCCCGCTCGTGCGCTCGACGAGCGTACAAAACGAGCAGACCTCATTGTTCGTTGGTGATCCGCACCGCTGGCAGAGTCCGAGCGATCCTTCAGCGTCGTTGGTCGAACCATCGCTGCCCGGTTCGCCGTTTGATTGACCGCCTTCTCGAGCCGCCGCGTCAGGGGCGAA
The DNA here is from genome assembly GCA_937925335.1 of uncultured Acidimicrobiales bacterium. Taxonomy (GTDB): domain Bacteria; phylum Actinomycetota; class Acidimicrobiia; order Acidimicrobiales; family SZUA-35; genus CALEWY01. Next base: position 8,711 of record CALEWY010000020.1, on the reverse strand, counting down.
CCGATCGACAGCCTCGCGGAGAAAGCCGAAGTAGAACGCCTGCTTCATACCCGGCGTGTCTTCCTCGGCCATGTTGAGTGCGGCTTTGTATTGGAGGTGTTTGTTGCCAACCGCCATCGGGCACTCATCGATTTGATAGTCGATGCCGCGCAGCACGCAATAGGCCGCCATCTCTCGCTCGGACAAACGAACCAGCGGCTTGATCTTGCGAGGGAAGCCGTTCTCGGCAGGAAGATGCGGCCGCTGACGCCCGAGATAGGCGGTCTGCCAGCGCATCACGTTGCCGTAGAGCACGGCTGCCTCGTCGTCGAGGTTGTGGCCCGTCACGAGCGCGTCGTACCCGCCATCGATGGCTGCTTTGTCGAAGAGGTGTCGCTTGGACAGGCCGCACGCAGAGCATGGCACTCGCTTGCCGACCTTGGCTGCAGTTGGCACGTCGATGTCGTAGGTCTCTCGAAGGTCGACCTCGATCAGCGAGCCGCCGCGAGGGGCAGCGAAGCGATCGGTGAATGCCTTCACCTGCCGAGCGGACTCGACCGAGTAGTCGCCGATTCCGAGCCCCACATACAGACCGTCAGCCTCGTATCCGAGTTCGAGCAGAAGATCCCACAAAGCGAGTGAGTCTTTGCCGCCGGAGACCGCGACGAGCAGGCGCTCCCCGGGGCTGGCCATCCGAAACTCATGGATGACTTTCTCGACCTGTTGGCGGCAATATCGAAGGAAGTGCTCGCTGCAGAAGTTGGCGTTGTGGCGACGAATGTCGATGACGCCAGGTCCGCTACAGACCTTGCACTTCATGCTCCACCGGAGATCACCGGGCGGATTTCGATCTCCGCGTCGTCTTGCAGATACGCGTCACCGGGCACGAGCGTGCCGTCCTGGATCACCAAGACTGCCTCACGCGAGAGGTCGAGACGATGCAAGAGTTTGACGACCGACATCGGCCCGTCAACGTCGATGGTGCGCGTTGGTTGGCGGAGAAGAACTCGCATGTGTGCAGAAGTCCGTCTCAGACGGAGGTACGGCGTCGCTGACTGCGGCGGACCTTCGTCGCCTTCGCCCGCTTCTTCGCAACACGTCGCAGCGCACGGGCCTCGGCCTTGCCGGCCTTTCGGACAGCCTTGGCGTTCTTGTTCGCCGACTTGTCAGCCTTCTTGGCGGCCTTGACCGACTTCTTCTCGGCCTTGCCGGCAACCTTGGCCTCTTTGATCTGCTGCTTGTGCGTGATCGGCAGATGCTCGATCAGAATCTTGTCGCCAGGTTTGGTGTTCGAGAGATCGATCATCTCCCGACGACCGGTCTGTGCTGACACAAGACGCATCAGCAACATCGCGCCAGACGTGAAGACCCACGACTTTGCCGGCCCGTTGACCGAACGCTGGATCCCGAATGTGATGAGACGCTTGAGCATCAGAGACGGCGAATCTCCAGCACGGTGCTCTTCTTGCGGCCGGCGTTACGGCCGAGCACGTAGATCAAGAGGAGCAACACAACCGCAACAGCGCCACCGCCGATGGCGGCCTTCTTCTTGCCGTCTTCAGCAACGGTGTCGACCTGTCCTTGAATGTCACGGAACTTCGACTCGATGTCGGACGGATCGATCTTGGTGGTTTCAGTCATGACATCACTCGCTTCTTGGCTCGGGAGAACAGGCTGATCACGACGACGATCATGAGGATCAGGAAGAGCAGGGCCGCCAGGTAGGGGTAGGTGGAGGAGAAGCTTCCACCGTCGACGTTGTCGCCGCCCTCTGACTGCACGAGACGAAGAACGCCGAGTGCAAGGAAAAGCACACCGAGGAACATTGAGAACGAACCAGCCAAACCAATGGCGAGGTATTTACCAAGCGCCTTCAGCGGGTCGAGGGTTTCTTGCTTTGCGTAAGACACCAGCATCTTCTGGAGTTCTTGCGCACCCTCCATCGGGGTTGAATTCGCCACAGTCTCTCTCTTCATCTGCTCCACGGGACGGTGCGAGTGTAGGCGCCAGACGACGCTCGCGCTCAGCCCTGTTCAGAGGGTCCATCAAGATGAAATTGCAGAACCTCTGCCGCACCGTCGAGGGCGCCGTCGAGGAGGGTCAACCGAACGTCTGGATCGGTCGCCGCAAGCATGTCGTACTGGTCGAATGAGGAGATCGGTGCGAGCCCAGCGATCTGCAGTGAAGCCAACGATGGTTCGTCGCTCAGCTCTGGTGGATCACCGAGCGGATCGCCGAGTTGCGAGGCCAGATTCCAGCACGACAAGAACTTTTCCGTCACTCGTTGGAGGAGCGCTTCGGTCTGATCGGTCGGTGGGCCATCCTCGACCGGCTCGACGAGGGCGACGGGATAGGGATCGTCGGGCAGCCAGGCGGCGACTCGAACTCGCCTGGTTCCAACACACACCATGCCCCAACGGCCGTCACCGAATTCTTCGAACTCGATCACCTTGGCGACGGTTGCGATCATCGATCGAACGTCGCCGCCTCCGACTTCGCTCCCCCGCTCGATCAACGCGACGCCGAACTCACCAGAGGAGAACTCCGAGGTGACGTCGGCGGCCAGCGCTCGGTATCGCTCCTCGAACACGTGAAGCGGAAGCATCATCGACGGGAACAACACCGAACCCAGCGGGAACATCGGCATCACTTCGGTCGGCCCCTGCTGCATCGAGTCCCGAGGCGCATCGGTCTCAGCTGGACCAGCGTCGTCTGGGCTGACCTCGTTGGGAGTGGCGTCTGGGTTGGCCTCGTTTGGAGTGGCGTCTGGGTTGGCCTCGTTTGGTGTTCCGGCCTCGGCGCCAGGCTCGTCAGGGTGGAGGTCGGGATCAGGGCCCTGGTCTGAGGTCACGCCGACATCATGGCCCGCTCAGGGCCGCCGGTGACGGGTCGAGATCATCGATCGTCGGACCCTCGGGATAGTCCGCGAGGTCTTCGACAAAGGGTTCTTGAATCGCCTTGAGTTCTTCGTTGATGCCGGCGAACTCGCCGTTGGCGATGTACGTGAAGGTGATCCACGAGCCTTCCTCGGTCGGCGACTCGACGAATCCGGACAACGCCGTCACACCGTTGAGGGTTCCGGTCTTGGCGAACACGTTGCCGTCGGCGGGTGTGCCTTCGTGGCGACGGAACAAGCTGCCGCGTTCTCCGCCGATGCTCAGCGTCTGAGCAAACGCGGACTCGGGGCCAGCGTGATCGAGCAGGTCGCTCAAGAGCCGGCAGGTCACACGATTGGTCTCGGCGAGGCCGGAGCCGTCATCGATCACCGCTCCGGTCATGTCGATGCCCTGGCGAGCGAGGATCTCGGCGATGGCGGCCGCACCCGCTTCGGTTGAGCCAACACCGGCGTTCGCGATGCCGAGGTGTTTCACGAGTATCTCGGCGCCGTAGTTGTTGCTGTAGGAGTTGACGTGGGTGATCACTTCGACGAGCGCAGGCGAAACGACCTCGGCGACCGGGACGGACGTGAGCGGCGCAACGCCGGCCTCTACTCCCCCGATCGACACGCCACGGTCAGACAACAGGCTCGACAAAACCTGGGCGGCATGCAGCGGCGGGTTGTCGGTTTGGCTCCGGTTGCTCGAACTGGTGAAGACCTCGGGCCAGTTCAGGTGGCCTTCGTTGACGGTGAGCGCCGACAGGGGGCCGGATTGGCGCTGGTCGATCAACCGCTGAGCCCACGGGCCCACTCGAACGTCGTCAAACAGGGACTCGTCGCCAAACAGAGAGCCGCTGACTTCGGTGATCCCTGCGGCGACCACAGCGTCGGCGAGATCCTCGAGGCGGGTGTGGTAGCGCCCGGAGGTCTCCTCGTATTGACTGCGCCATGAATCGGTCGACAAGAACGGGTCGCCACCACCGACGAAGTAGAGGTCGCCGTCGAGGACACCGTCGGTGATCACGCCGTCGGCCCGAACAGTCGTGGTGAAGCGGTAGTCGGGGCCGAATTGGAGCAGTGCCGCATAGGTGGACAACAACTTCTGATTCGAAGCCGGGACCAGCGGCACCATCGCATCGACTTCTTGAATGACGCGATCGTCGGCCTCGACGGTCACACAACTCACGAACCCAGCGGATCCCGCGACGACATCGTCGACGGTTGGCACAAGATTGGAATCGACGACGGGCGCCCGCAGCGTTTCGGGGATCCGGCGGGCCGAAAGCACGGGGGTGACGATGTCGGATACGTAGTCGATCTCGGTATCAGCGACGGTGTCGGTGTCGCTCAGACGGGCGGTTTGCCACGCAGCGATCGCGACGACGACAAGGATGACGAGCGGCAGCCATCGTCGGAGGAATTTCGTCGTGCCCATGAGGGCGTCAACCTAGTGCGTTGACGCCCCTACCGAGCGGCATCTGGCCAGTCTCGTTCGCCGCAATGCTCAGTTTCGGCGCTCAGTTCTGGCGCCCAGTTCTGATGCCCAGTTCTCATGCTCAGTTCTGATCCTCAGCTTTGGCGCTCGAGGAAGCGGCGATAGCGCCACATGGCTTCGAGGGCCGTCACCGCTCGGTTCGACGACCCGTAGCAGAGTCGGCCGCTGGCCCGCACGGCCGCAGGGCCAGCGTTGTCCGGATCGGCGGTGGCCAACTCGGTGGCGGTCATGATCGGCTTGCCAGTCGCGGCCGAGATCTCTGCAGCCGCTTGTGCGAACCGTTCGTCCTGCCGCTCGTGGTAGGCGACGATCCGCTCCAGACCGTGGTCCGGGTAGAAGCTGCCCTCACGCATCATTCGCGCCTGGTTCGACTGGATGCCGAGCCCCAGGTAGACGACGGCGTCGACCTCCTCGTGGCTGGCGATCATCTCGAGCACTTCAGGGATCGTGTCTCGCGTTTCGCCGCCGGCAAGGTCAACGGGGTTGTTCCGGCTCCAGCGCGGCGGCAACTTCTCGTTGACGGCAGCTTCGAGATCGGGCGGCAAGCTCATCAATTCGAGCTCACTCGAGGTGATCGCGTCGGCGGTCACCACTCCCCAACCGCCGGCGGTGGTCATCACGATCACCTTGTTGCCGGTCGGCAGCGGCTGTGTCGCGAACGATGCGGCGATCTCGAATGCCGATTCGACCGTGTCGGCTCGAACAACACCTGCTTGGCGCATTGCACCGTCGAAGACTCGGTCGTCCGACGCGAGGCTTCCGGTGTGGCTCGCAGCGGCACGGGCTCCGCCGGCGGTTGCGCCGCCCTTCACCACAACCATCGGCTTTCGGGGAGTGATCTCTCGCATGCGGTCATAGAAGTTGCGTCCGTCTTGGATGCCTTCCACGTAGGCCAGGCCAACGGCGGTGTTCTCGTCGCCTGCGTAGTACTCGAGATAGTCCGGCACCGTCACCGCAGCGGCGTTGCCAGCACTCACGGCTCGACTGATGCCAACGCCGGTCTGGCGTGACCAGTTCAAGAACGACGACACGAAGTTGCCGGACTGGCTCGCCACGCCGATCTTGCCCTTCGGTGGGAACGGAGCGACGATCTGTGCGCAGAGGTTGGCGGGCGTCGACACGACACCCTGGCCGTTCGGGCCGGCGAGCAAGATGCCGAGTTCGTCGGCGACGGCGATCAGCTCTTCCTGCGCCCGGATGCCTTCCTCGCCGGCTTCGCCGTAACCGGCTGAGGTCAAGAACGCGGCCTTGATGCCCTTCCGGCCACACGCCTTGAGCAGTTCGATGTTGGCCGCGGCCGGTGTGCAGACGAACACGAGGTCAATCTCGCCCTCAGGCAGCTCATCGATCGACGCCACGGACTGGATGCCGAGTACCTCGGCACCGTCACGGTTCGTCGCAAAGACCTTGCCCTGATAGCCGGATGCAAGAACGTTGTGCAGGCTCACAAACCCGAACTTGCCAGGATGTGTTGAGGCGCCAGCGACGACGATGCCGCGTGGGTTGAACAATGCGTCGAACAGTTCGGGATGGTCAGCAGGTGAGGTTGGCATCAGGCTGCGCCCCCATCGGTCGAGTCGGCCACTTCAACAAGCGCATCGACCGAGACCGGCTTCCCATCCACGATGAGGACGGGGTTGAGGTCGATCGATCGGATCTCGCCGTTGGCATCAGCTGCGGCCGACAGAGCGACGAGCAGGGATGCCATCGCGTCTCGATCGACCGCAGGTTCACCTCGAAACTCGTTCAAGAGATCAGACATCTGCAGCTCGCCCAACATCTCATGAGCATCGGAGCTGCTGAGCGGTGCAAGGCGGATGGATACGTCGGCGATCGCCTCGGCCAAGATGCCGCCGATCCCGACGAGGATCGTTGGCCCGAATTGCGGGTCGGTCGACATGCCACAGATGAACTCACGGTTCGACTTCACCATCGGTGCGATCAGCACGGAGACATCGCCGTCATCGGGTGTGGCCGCTGCGAGAAGTTCGGTGGCTGCGGCTCGCAGAGACTCCGAATCGGTGATGTTGAGCTTGACCAGACCACGTTCGGTCTTGTGGGCGATGGCATCGCCGTTGAGCTTGGCGACGACGGGGTATCCCATCTCGTCACCAGCCGAAACAGCGGCGTCAGCATCGGTGACATCTCGTTCCGGCAAAAACGGAACACCAAAGGGTGCGAGGAGTTCCTTGGACGCCTGCTCGGAGAGCGTCGAGGTCGGCTCGAGGGCCGTCTCTGAATCGGTCGGGTCTGGTGAGGTGGCTTGCACGGCGGCGAGCCTATGGCATGAGCGCCGATCGCATGAAGGCCTTCATGTGCTCGAACCGCGCATCGAGGGCCTCAACACTGAACGGATCACGATCCAGCAGGCCGTTGAGCATCACATCGTCGGAGAAATACGTGAGCAGTGCGCCGTAGCCGGTGATGACCAGCTGCTCTGCGTCGTGTTGCTTGAACGTCCCGGCATCCATCTCTCGTTCGAAGAATGCAACCGAGCGAAGAAAGAACGGACGGAGCGCTGATCCGAGGTTGAACCCGAGGTGCTCACGGTCGGTCAACGCCTCTCGGCGGACGATCCGCACAACTTCGGGGTTCAGCCGAAAGAAGTCGAACGAAACCTCGAGCACCTTGTCGACCAGCTCCCATCCGGCAAGGCTCTCCGACCGAGCCTCGTCGATCCGGAGCCCCCAATCCGTGAGAGCGACATCGAGCACCTGGCGATAGATCGCTTCCTTCGACGGAAAATAGTGCAACAGGCTCGGTCGCCGAATCCCGACGCCGGCCGCGATGTCGTTGAGCGACGTGCCTTCGAAACCTTGGTTGGCGAAACAGCTCTGCGCCTCGCTGAGGATGACATCCCTCGTACTGATCTGCGCCACCGTCCGACACTATCGCTGTGATTCCCTCCGGGGGCCGTTGCACGGAGCGTCGCGGTGATTCCCTCCGGGGGCCGTTCATGGCCACGGAGGCCGGGCTGGCGTGGGTGACGCGCTCGGTGACTGAGGCAGGTGGGAGTTGTGAGCGTCAGCGAACAACTCGGTAAGTGAGATGCTCCTATGGGTTGTCAATCGTTGATTGGTGGTCGCTCAGGATCTTCCAGATTCGGCGAGCGACGTAGCGTTTCAGACTTCGCATCGCTTCTCGTTTGGTCTTTCCTTGAGACATTCGTTCGGCGATGTAGGACTGTGTTGGTTGATGGCTTGCCATGCGAACCAGCACGATCCGCCAAAGCGCACTGTTGGCTTGGCGGTCACCACCACGATTCAACCGATGTCGTTGTTGACGCCCGCTCGACGCGTCAACCGCTGACACACCACACAACGCAGCGAACGCGGAATCAGTCCCGATCCGGCCAGGGTTCGACCCGAACGTGATCAACAAATCAGAGGCATTGCCCGGCCCGATCCCGAACTCCTCCAGCAATGCTGGTGGCGCCGCTTTCTTCACCAACCGGCTTCGGACCGCCTCGAGGTCTGCGATCTCATTGTTCAGAAACACGATCCGACGGGCAAGTGAACGCATTGCTTGTTTCGTGATCTCTCGCTCATCAAGAGATCCCGACGAGCGGAACCGGGCCGCAGTCTTCGTGATCTGAACCATGGTCAAACCATCAAGACGTTCGCGTAGATCATCAGAGGCACTAACGATCAACGCCCGGAGCTGGTTCATCGCCTGAGTTCGCGCTTTCACCGCTGAGCGGTGCGCAACCCGGTTCACACGCAAACCTTCAACCGGCCCAGTCTGATTTCTTGGAGTGTTGCTTGCTTCGCCTGACTGGACAGCTTTCGCTGCTGCGTGAGCGTCGGCGTGGTCAGATTTGCCGTACCGGCGGCGGTGTTGCCGGTTTGGACGCGACACCTCAACACAATCGACGCCTTGATTGTTGAGATGCCGAGACAGGCCAACACCCCACGAGCCGGTTCCTTCGATCCCGACCTTGTCGAGTGTTCCGAACGTCGATGCCCATTGATGGAGACATCGGTATCCGTCGCTGTTCGCATCGAAGCGTTTCGAGTCGAGCATGCGACCGAGGGAGTCGATGACGACAGCCACATGGAAGTCGTTGTGAGTGTCAACCCCAACGGTCACCAAACCCGGCGCTTGTTCTGTCAAAGTGGTCATGGCCAAACCTTTCGTAGGTGGAAGGGTTGGCCGGCATCATCGAAACCCGGACAGCACTGTGACGGGGCTTCTAGTCCAAGCTCCTATCAGGTCACGTTCGTCGCGACGATGCATGCCAACAGTCGGCTTCCCGGCATCGGTGGACGGATCTCACTAAAGGCACGAAACCAGCGGAGCGACGAGTCACACCGAGCCGGGAAGACAACCACTACATCATCACAGCGCAGCGAACGGCGG
>CALEWY010000019.1 GCA_937925335.1 uncultured Acidimicrobiales bacterium | reverse complement strand
TCGACCCGTGTGGCGCCGGCAAGATGGAGCTCAGCGCCCGCTCGGCGAATCGAGGAGCCGGTCGTGATGACATCATCGATGAGCACGACTCGAGGTGGAACTGGTCGTGGCGCAACGAGTGTTGGACCAACCAGGCGCTCGCTTCGGTCGCCACCTCGTTGGGCTCGGCCGGACCGGCGCAGCAACCGCCTCGCTGGGACTCCGAGGCGAGCGGCGACAACACCGGCGACGATCCTGCCCTGGTCGAAACCACGATCGCGCCGCTGCGCCGGGCTGGCGGGAACCCACGTGACAGCATCGACTGGCGATCCGTCGTTTGGTGACGCGCCGCCCAGCGGCTTGTCACGCGACAGCTCGGTCGCCGCAAGGTCAGCCACCTCACCGGCGAGTCGGCGCAAGACATCTCGACGTCCCGTGTTCTTCGCGGCAACGACGAGACGCCCCACGAGTTCGTCGTATTCGGCGACCGTGGCGACGGACTCGAGACCGACGAGTGTCATCGGCTGGGGTGCACCGAGCGATGACCAGCAAGCGTCACAGACCGTCCGGGCCGGAGCACCACAACCCGGGCAGAGCCGTTCGAAGAACATCGGACAAACGCTATGACGCAGGTTCTGACGCGACCGCGCCCCGGGCGCACTCGTCTCGACCCGGTGCGCGCCCTTGGCGACGATCGGCAGGCTTCGACTGACGACCGGCAAGGCCCTACGTTGAGGGGATGAGCACGAACCCGGCTGAGACCGCACTCGCGAGCGCCCTCGAGGTCGAAGCCTTCTTGCGTTCGTGTCGGCTCGAATCGGCGACGGGAGTCTCGTGGTCGAAGGTCCCCGGTTCGACCAAACCACCCCGGCACACGATCTATCACGGCACGGCCGGAGTCGCTCTGTTCTACCTCGAACTCCATCGAGCCACGGGCGACGCTTCGTTTCTCGACGAAGCGGTTGCCGCCGGCGCTTCAATCCTCGACTACCTAGCGACCGATGACGTCGGCAGCATCGGCTTCTACAGCGGGTGGCCCGGCTACATCTTCATTCTCAACGAGCTCGCAAAGTCCACCGGTGATGCTCGCTTTCGAACCGCAGCGTCGAACAGCCTCGACCGGATGGTCGCTGCGTCCTCCGAGCTCGGTGCTGGTATCGGGTGGATCGAACCGATGCCGTTCTCGGACATCACCGGCCTCACCGGCGATCGCGAGGTGCTCGACCTGAGTATTGGTTCGGCCGGTGCTGGCCTTGGTCTTCTCTACGCGCACCGCAACGCGCTCTCGCCGAGTGCTCTTTCGCTGGCTGAGCAGACCGCGGACCGACTGCTCGAGATGTCGATCGAAACCGACCACGGTCCCAACTGGCTGATGATGGCCGACATGCCGTTCCCGTTCACCGCCCCGAACTTTGCACACGGTGCGGCGGGCGTCGGTTACTTCCTCGCCGATCTTCATCGAGCGACCGACGAACCTCGATATCTCGAAGCCGCCATCGCCGCTGCCGGTTATGTCAGGGCGAAGTCGACACCGTCAGGGGATGGCCATCTGGTCTGCCACACCGATGAGAACCCCGGGCTCTACTACCTCGGCGTGTGCCACGGCCCGCCCGGAACGGGCCGGCTCCAGGTGCTGCTCGATGAGATCACCGGCGACGACACATGGCTCGAAGAAGCACACGCCAACATGCGTGGCCTCGAAGCGACGGGTGCACCCGAGCGACGTAGCGATGGCCTGTGGCAGAACCACGGCCAGTGTTGCGGCGACGCCGGTATCGGCGACTATGCGCTCTCGATGTATCGAGCGACAAACCGGCCGGAGTATCTCGCCCTTGCCGATCGGGTCATGACCACGGTGCTCGACGCCAGCACACTCGATCCGAGCACCGGCGGCCGCTCGTGGGAGCAGGCCGAGCATCGCAATCGTCCGGACTTCCTTCAAGTGCAAACCGGATACATGCAAGGCGCGTCCGGCATCGGCAGCTTCTTGTTACACCGAGCGACGATCGACGAACCCGACGTCGCAAAGATCGCCATGCCCGACTCCCCCTTCGACTCCTAGCCAGCGATCAAGCAGGAACTCAACCTCAGGGGCCAGACCCTCGGCCCGGGATCCAACCTCAGGGGTCAGACCCTTGGCGTGGGTCTGCCCTTGGCCTGGGTCTGTCCTTGGCCTGGGATTCAACCTCAGGGGCCAGACCCTCAACCTCAGGGGTCAGACCCTTGGTTTGGGGTCTGACCCCTGAGGTTGATCGCGCAGAACCAGCGAAAACGAGAGAGCCCCACGCACCGGCGCCAAAGCGCAGTCCGTGGGGCTCGTTCGGTTTCGTCGCCACTCCCCAACCGAGGCTGGGAGTTGTGAGCGCTCGAGAACGATTCGGTTCGCGAGCGCAGCGAGCGGCTAGTAGCGGTAGTGCTCGGGCTTGTAGGGGCCGTCGACCGGAACGCCGATGTAGTCAGCCTGTTCCTGGCTGAGCTCGGTGAGCTTCACGCCGAGGGCGTCGAGGTGGAGGCGGGCAACCTTCTCATCGAGCTTCTTCGGCAGCGTCGTGACCGACAGACGGTCGTAGCTGTCTGCGTTCTTGTGAAGCTCGATCTGGGCCAACACCTGGTTCGCGAAGCTGGCGCTCATCACGAAGCTCGGGTGGCCGGTGGCGTTGCCGAGGTTGAGCAAGCGACCTTCCGAGAGAACGATGATGCTCTTGCCATCTGGCCAGCGGAACTCGTCGACCTGGGGCTTGATGTTGATGCGCTGGATGTCGGAGGCCTTGTAGAGGCCGGCCATGTCGATCTCGTTGTCGAAGTGACCGATGTTGCCGACGATCGCACCCTGCTTCATGCGGCCCATCATCTCGGCGGAGATGATGTCCTTGTTGCCGGTGGACGTAATGAAGATGTCGGCCTTGTCGAGCATCTGCTCGATGGTGTTGACCTCGTAGCCGTCCATGGCTGCTTGGAGTGCGCAGATCGGGTCGATCTCGGTGATGACCACACGAGCGCCCTGTCCACGGAGCGCTTCCGCACAGCCCTTGCCAACGTCGCCGTAGCCGAGCACGAGGGCGACCTTGCCGCCGATCATGACGTCGGTGCCGCGGTTGATGCCGTCGAGCAGCGAGTGACGGGTGCCGTACTTGTTGTCGAACTTCGACTTGGTGACCGAGTCGTTGACGTTGATGGCCGGGAAGCGAAGCGAGCCGTCGTCACGCATCTCGTAGAGACGGTGCACACCGGTGGTGGTCTCTTCGGAAACGCCACGGATGCCGGGGGCCATACGGGTGAAGAGCGTGTTGTCTTCACCCTGCAAGCGGTTGAGCGTGTCGATGATGACGTGCCACTCTTCAGGATCGTCTTCGGTGGCGGCGGGAACGGCGCCAGCTGCTTCGTACTCAGCACCCTTGTGAACGAGCATGGTGGCGTCGCCACCGTCGTCGAGAATGAGGTTGCAGCCATCGTGGCCCGGCCACTTGAGCGCCTGCTCCGTGCACCACCAGTACTCCTCGAGGGTCTCGCCCTTCCAGGCGTAGACCGGCACGCCGGTGGGGTGAGCGGTGGTTCCCTCTGGGCCGACGACGACCGCAGCGGCGGCCTGGTCATCGGTGGAAAAGATGTTGCAGCTGACCCAGCGGACGTCAGCGCCGAGGGCGGTGAGCGTCTCGATGAGAACGGCGGTCTGGGTGGTCATGTGGAGCGAGCCCATGATGCGAGCACCGGCGAGCGGCTGCTCGTCGTAGTACTCCGCACGGATCGCCATGAGGCCGGGCATCTCGTGCTCGGCGAGTTCGATCTGCTTGCGGCCAGCGCCGGCGAGATCAAGATCGGCAACTTTGTAGTCACCCTCCGCAACGGTGCGCGGACGTGAGGTATCGGACATGCGTGTTTCTCCCGTGAAAATTTCGATTGGAGTGGCCGGTACGCATGAGGCGAACCAACCGTGGTCGAGGTGGGAGGGCTGAGGCCAGCTGGCCCAGGTCACGGCAGCCCGAAAACCCACAGGAGAGCCTAGCGACCTCCACGCCCCACAAAGCGGAGGGATTTCCCGCAACACTCAATGATGAACAGAGTGCGGCACATCCCTCCACAAAGCCCGCACCACCCAAAGCGGAGCCAATCCCCGCAACAACTTGCGGCACATCCCTCCACAAAACCCGCACCACCCAAAGCGGAGGAGATCCCCGCAACAACTTGCGGCAAATCCCTCCACAAAACCCGCGCCACCCGAAGCGGAGGAGATCCCCGCAACAACTTGCGGCACATCCCTCCACAACCCGCTCAAGTTTGCTGAGCACCCGCGCCGGACGAGCTCCGTGCAACGGCCCCCGGAGGGAACTAGGGCACGAGGTAGGTGCGGAGGCCGGCGGCTGCGGCGTCGCCGATTCGATTGAAGGCGAGGCCGAGAAGCAGGTTGCCGGGACGGAAGAAGCCCTTGAGTTCGAGCTCGGCGTCGTAGGTGAGCGCCGATCCACCATCACCGTCGGGCTTGACCGAGATGATGTCGTAGGAGCGAAGGTTCGTGTCGTCGGCGATGGCCACCATTCGTTCGTTCTCGGTGAACTCGGTGACCACATAGGTGAGGGTCATGGAGCGGCCAGCGAATGTCTTGACCGATACGTCGTAGGACGAGCCGATCTCGATTCCGTCGCCCGACACCTGCTCCGACTTGGTGACACCTGGATCCCAGAGTTCGAGCCGTGACAGGTCGGCGACTCGGACGAACGCTTCGGCGGGAGGAAGATCGTTCTTGATGGTCGTTTCGTAGCGGGCCATGCCGCCAGTCTGGCGGAAGCGACACCATTGGAGTCGGCTCGGACGAAGAGAGGACCGAAGTCCAGGTCAGGCGCTGAGGAACCCCACGAGCCCGTTGCGGGGAACGGCTGCCACCTTGTCGAAGATCTTCTGGAGGACCTCGTCGGTCATCTTTTCCGACGGGGCAACCAGCTCGAGCGATGCTTCGTAGTGGAGGCTGCAACCGGCCCCGCCCTCGTTCGCCGTGAACGTCAAGACGTCGACGGCGATCACATCACGGCCGATCCCGCGCATCATGAAGCTGCTGGGGCGATCGAACTCCTCGATCTCATAGACCATGGTCGATGGGTTGCCGTCGAAGCCGGCAACGGTCACCTCGTACTTGGCGCCAGCACACGGAGCGGTCCCGGCGACTTGGTTGGCGTTGCTGACGCCACTGTCCCATTCGTTGACGCGCGTGAGGTCGGCCACGCGATCGAAGGCTTCTTCGATCGACAGCGGTGATTCGATCGTGAACTCTGCGGTTGCCATATCAGCGAGCTTTCATTGCGCCGTCGATCGGGATTGCAGCCCCGCTCAAGAAACGTGCGTCGTCGGAAAGGAGGAAACAGATCAGGTCGGCGACCTCGGTCGGCTGACCGTATCGACCCAGCGGGATGTTCGAAGCGATCAATGCTTGCATCGTCGCTTGATCGACGTCGTCGGTCTTCATCGAGTCTTCGAGCGACCGCATCATCCGCGTGTCGATGGGTGACGGACAGATGGCGTTCACCCGCACTCCCGCCGGACCCATCTCGAGTGCGGCCGACTTCGACAGACCGATCACGGCATGTTTCGAGGCCGAGTAGGCGGACAGATTGGACGCGCCGCCGAGACCGGCGACCGACGAAAGGTTCACGATCGCTCCGAAGCCTGCCTCGAGCATTGGAGCGCCGATCACCTTCATGCCGGTCCAGACACCTTTGACGTTGACGTCCATCACCCGGTCGAACATCTCGTCGGGATATTCGCCGAGCGGAGCGATGGCACCTTCGATGCCGGCGTTGTTGACGAGTCCGTCGACGTGTCCGAAACCATCGATCGCGGCTGCGAGTGTCCGCTCCCAGTCCGAGCGTGAGGTCACATCGGCCTCAACAGCCACAACACCGTCGAGCGCGCCAACCTCGTCGAGCCCAGGGCCAGCAAGGTCGGTTGCGACGACGGAGGCACCGCGAGAAATTGCGGCGTGCACCGTCTTTGAACCAATGCCGCCACCAGCGCCGGTGACGACGATGACGCGCCCATCAAGAGAGTTGCTCATGGCGGCGACACTAGGTCGGCCGCTGAACGAGCGCCCAAGTCAGCACGATGCCGACGGGAGTTCAGAACGGCCGGGATGAGTGCGGCAAAGCCGACGCTCGGTGACCGAAGCGGCTGCTGCTCACTGGGCTCGAGCCATGCCAAGCGGCAGCGAACCTTTGCATATTTGGACCTGACCCCAAGAGGTCAGCTGCCGATTTGAGCCTTGAGATCGTCGACGGCTTTGAGCGGACCGGGGTCGACGCCCACAGCGGCTGCGAGTTCGAGTGATGTGAGATCACCGAGCATCACGAGATCGAGCAACTGTGCAACCGGGCCTTCGCCTTCAGCCTCGACGGTGACGACATCGTGCATTGCCTCAGCGGTTGCCTCTTCGACGTAGGAGAAGCGGCGTGCGGTCTGGGGATGTTCGGCGTCGTGACGGAGCTGGATCTGGGTGAACTGTGATGCGTGATCTGAATCCCAGCCGACCAATTCGTTGTGGCAAAGATCGGGCATCGGCGCCCAGAACGACGGACGCTTCACGTTGTGGTTCACGGCGAACTTCCAACGCTTCGCTGCGGTCGTGCCGATCGCTCCGCCGCCGTAGACCACCGGCATGGTCGAACCGATTCGTTCGGCCAGGGCTGCAGCTGGGCTGGAGTTCGACTCGAGCGCGGTGCGACGAGATTCAAGCTGAGCGACGGCTTCGCCGAGCCAGGCGCGAGCGCCCGGGAATGCGCCGATTTGTTCGAGCGCCAACATGGCAGGCGTCGCCAATGAGCCGAGGGACGCACGGGGCATCGGCCCCTCGTCGACAACCGGCAACACGGGAGCCTTGGCACGGTTCGCAAGCTTCTCGAGCTCGCCACCGTTGGTGATCGCAACGAGCGACGCACCGGACTCAACAGCGGCTTCGAGCGACTCGAGCGTCTCTTCGGTCGACCCGGACGATGACATCGCAACGACGAGCGTCTTCGAGCTCACCCACGAAGGCGGGAGATAGCCGGCGTAGACCACGATCGGGATCGACGCGAACGGGCGGGCGCATGCCGCTGCCACGTTTCCGCCAAAGCCTGAGTCGCCCATGCCGAGCAGCAAGACTTCAGAGATCGCGCTTGGATCGGCGACACCGCCAAGATCACCGATGGCGTCCATCGACGCCCGAATCTGGTCGGGCATCGCGAGCATTGCTTGGCGCATCCCCAGCGAATCGGGAGCTGCGCCGTTTGATGTATCGGTCATGCGGTGAAGGTCGGCTCGATGCCGTCGGCTTCTGCCTTTGCGACAAGACGCTTGTGCTCGGCGTCGTCGACGATCTCGGACTCGTCGATCAACATCACGGGGATGTCTTCGTCGATCCGGTAGCGACGCTGTTGACGAGCGTTGTAGAGCGAGTTCTCGTCCTTGAAGTAGAGAAGCGGGCCCTTGTCGTCGGGGCACGCAAGAATCTCGAGAAGCTGTGGATCGAGTGACATGGGTGAGAGGTTAGTGCGGCGCTCGGAGACTGCCGAGGCCGGGGGCTTTCACACGGCGCTACCCGTTGCCGACGTGGCGAGGATCCCTCGTTCGAGACTCTGGCGGGAACTGGACAGCGCGGGTCTCGACCATCTCCGAGCAACGCCCGATCACCGGGTTTCGGCACTCGAAGAATTGGTAGAACGACAGCTCTCGCGCCGGGCCAAACAGCGATCGTTCGACGGTGCCAAAGAAGTAGCGCAGGACAGTCTCGATCTCGGCCGCAGTGTTGACGTGCTCGAAGCTCATCAGCTCGCCGTAATCGAGCCCGGTGCGAAGTCGGAACTCAAGCCCGGTTGTGCACTTCCATGCCATCGTCCACAAGAACGCCCCCTCGCTCGGGATGGCGATGCGCATGCTGCCGTTCTCGGCGAGGAAGAGACCGGCGTGGGCGACGACCTCTGGCAGGTTGCAGACGTGCTCGAAGGTGGCGATCGACACGATCCGGTCGTAGCTGGCATCGAGGGGCAGTTCGGCGATGTCGTCGAAGGTCTTGCGAACGCGTCCGAGCTGGGGAGCATCGCGGAACAGTTCGTGGAACGGCTCGACGACGTCGTAGACCGACACGTTTGGCTCGTAATCCAGGTGGTTGAGCGTGCCGGCGCCGATCTCGAGCGTGGCCGGGTCCGACAACGACTTCAGATCGTTCGACACCTTGCGGTGCATCCACTGTTCCATGCGCTGAGCCATCGAGGTTGCGGTCGAACCGCCGCTTCGATTCTCGAGGTACTGCGAGGTGTAGATGGCGGCCAGCTCGTCGGACAGCGGCTCCCGCACCTTCGGGTAGTTCTCGAACATGCTTGGAGGCTACGGCATTGGTACGAAACGAGCAGCGATCTCAGGATCAATCTCTGACCAGCGATCCGTACACGCCACGATCGAACCCAGCGCTCGGCACTCCTGGCCCTCGGGAGCGACCAAGACAACCCCGGCTTCAGGCGGAACGATCACCGTGTTCAACACACCTGGTTCGCTGGATAATGCCGGTGCAGCCTGGCAATCGCTCAGCTCCTGGCGAGCTGCGTACACGTTGTCGACCGGCGTGAACGAGCGAGACGCCCCGATCACCACATCTTGGAATGAGAGCAGCGCAGGGGTGCCACCGAGGCCGGCGGCGCAATTGAAGTCAGGCTCGAGATGCACCTCGTCGTGGACTGCGGCGACCGCAGCAAGGGCATCGACGTTGGCAACTCGATCCTCTGGTGAGCGGAACACGTCGTGGGCCTGTTCGCGGAACTGCTGCACGTCGTACACCTGGATCGCCGCGAACACCATCAACGCGCCGGCAACGACCCGCTTTGGCCACCAGCGGGCCGCAAGCACCGCCGCACCGATCAACGCCACGTAGCTCGAGGTCCACAAGAGGCGGCCCGACACTCGGAACTGGCCGGTGACCCGCACGAGGATGCCTGGGGCAACGAGCATGGCAAGGCCCCAACCAACGGCGGTCAACGCCAACACGGCGACAGCCGGGGTGCGCTGGAATCGACTGCGATCGCGCGCCATCCACGCCATCGCTCCGCCGCCGGCGAGCAACGCGCCGAGGCCGTAGATCTTGTTGTGATGGGTGCGATCGTTCAGCAGCCAGCCGAGCGGTGTTCGCCAGTCGTGCAGGCCGTCACCGCGCCACATGCGCATCTCGGGCGTGACCGCATAAGCAGCGACGACCAAGAGCACGGCGGCCAAAACCTGATGCCGTTGAATGGCTGCGAGCACTTGACGAGGTCGACTGGCCACCACGGCAAGAACGAGCAACAGCCAGCCCATGCCGACCCAGTTGAAGCCCTCGAACGAACCGTTCGCTTCGAGGATCCATTCGTCACCGGGCCAAATGGCTGACCACTGCGGCGTCGCGGCACCGAACACATAAGTGCCATACAGCCCGTAGCCGGCCGCAGGTTCAGCCCCGGATGAGATAAATCCGGACAACGCAAGCACAACGCCGAGGGAGACGGCCGAGCCGGCAACCCACCAGATCATCGTGCGGAACGTGAGATCACCCCGGGCGAGGGAACCAATCGCACCTGCCCCGGCGATCACGAGAACCCCGAGCAGCAGGTAGGGCTGGATGAGCACGGCGAACACGGTGAGCACGGTGACACCGGCGAGCACTCGACCTGGGCGCACCTGGCGAGTTGCCAGCAACCCAACCGCCGCGACCGCTGCGAGCAGGAGGAACTGTGCGGCGAGCCCGGGGTGCCACGTTCGCAACATCATGATCGGGGCCGAAACGGCGATCACGGCAACGGACATCTCGACTGGGAACGATCGAATTCGAAACGAACGAACGGCCGCGACGGCGGCAAGACCCTGGAGCGCAAAGACCACGACGTACCAAAGCGCAAACCATTGATTGGCCGAGAGGCCGAGGAAACCAAACGTCTTGGCGACGAGTGCCCATGCCGAGAGGCTGTCGGTGAAGATGATGACGAGCCCGTTGGGGTGATCGAGCGACCGGGCTTCGAGCAGCGGCCAACCCCACGGTTCGTCGAGGTAGTAGCGCAGCGCGGCCAAGGCACTGCCGGCGTCACCACCGACCGAGTTCCAGATCTCGGGATCGCCGCTGACGAAATCCCAGCCGTAGACCCACACAGAGAACGCAGCGCCGATAACCGCACCACAGAGCAGCCGGAACCACGTGCGGTCGAACAGGGACCGATCACCGCCGGTTGACTCCCCACGGTTCCCGTCCGCGGACCCTGCGTCCCCGGGCTGTGCCTCGTCAGCCTGCGCCTCGCCAGCCTTTGCCTCGCTCGACGCGGCTTCGGCGGGTTCTGTCTCTGGCCGATCGCTCGCGCCAGGCTCAGTCTCCGCGGGCTCGGTCTCGGCTTGGACCTTGTCGGCCACTGCGTCGGTTGAGTCGGCCACGAGGTTGCCTCGTTCTCAGTCGCGCCCGATGGCGGCGACCCAAGCGGTGCCGATGCCAGCGATCGTCGTTTCGACCTCGGATGCGCTCAAGAATGCGACGCCACCTCGACCGAGGTCGACGATGTCTTCACCCGTTCGCACGATGGCATGGCCCTCGGTCACCAACACGATGCTCGGCCCCTCGGCGAGGTCGTGGACCTCCTCTTCATCGGTGAGGTCGTAGCGGGTGAGCGAAAATTCCGACACCGGCGAGTCGTAGATTTGCACGCCCTCGGTGCGACGCTGGACCGGTGGCTCATCAGCCTCGAAGGTGGTCACTGCACACAGTTCGGGGATGTCCACGTGTTTCGGCGTCAGCCCGCCACGAACGACGTTGTCGGAGTTCGCCATCACTTCGACGCCCACACCGCCGAGGTAAGCGTGAAGGTTTCCGGCACCAAGGAACACACCTTCACCAGGCTCGAGCCAAACGTGGTTCAGCAACAACGCAACGGCAACGCCCGGGTCGCTCGGGCGAGCGTCGCCGAGTCGCTTGACGGCGGCCACGGCGTCGACGTAGCAGGCATCGATCAGTTCAAGATCGAGACACTCTGACGCGGGCTTCAGAATCGACGCGATGAGCGTCGTCGCCGATTCGGCGTCGAGACCGAGCGTCCAACTCACCGCAGCGGCGAGATCGCCCTCGGCGAGAAGCGAGACGAAGCGAACGATCGGCTCGTCGTCCCCACCGGGAGGTGATGCGAGACCAAGTTGCTCGAGAACTTCCTTGGTTTGTTCGAGTTTGCGGAATCCGCAGAGACCTTCGAATCGCGTGAGCGCAACGATCAGCTCGGGTTTGTGGTTCGCATCTCGATACACGCGGTTGGGGGCATCGAGCGGAACACCTTCCTCGTTCTCTCGTTCGAATCCGGCCTGCGCACCCTCCAACGTTGGATGGGTTTGGATCGAAAGCGCATCACCGATCGCCAGAACTTTGAACAGGAACGGCAGCTCGCCAAAGATCTCAGCAACCTCCGGGCCGAGCGCAGCGGCTGGATTCTCGGCGACGAGGTCTGTGAGCGTCCGGCCGTCGGCCAACACGCTTGGGCCGCGATCGTGCGCGCCCATCCACAGCTCGGCCGCTGGCTCACCCGTCGGTTCGAAACCAACGAGTTCAGCGAGCGTGGATTCGTCGCCCCACGCGTACGCCTGAATCACGCACTGCAATCGCTCAACCACGATGGTCAGCCAGCCATCACGGCCTGGACTTCGGCCACACGAGTTGCGACCTCGGCATCGTCAGCCGCTTCCAGGTTGAGACGAAGCAGCGGCTCGGTGTTCGATGCACGCAGGTTGAACCACCACTCGCCAAGATCAACCGTGAGGCCATCGAGGCGATCAAGTTCGGCATCGCCATAGTGCCCGGCAACCGTTTCGATGACCGCCGCAGCGTCGTCAACGCGAGTGTTGATCTCACCGGATGCGGCGTAGCGGTCGAGCGGAGCGAGCAGCTCGGAGAGCGTTCCATCGAAGGCAGACAGCTCTGCGAGGATCATCATCGAAGCGATGATGCCGGAATCGGCTCGCCAGTTGTCTTGGAAGTAGTAGTGAGCGGAATGCTCACCACCGAAGGCCGCGCCGCTCTCAGCCATGACCTGTTTGATGAAGCTGTGGCCAACGCGTGATCGGATCGGTGTTCCACCGTTCTCGACAATCACCTCGGGCACGACCTTCGAGCAGATCAGGTTGTAGATGATGCCGGCGCCGGGATTCTTCGCAAGTGTCGACTGAGCGAGGAGCGCCGTCGTGAGCGAACCCGAGACGGGGTTGGCCTTCTCATCGACGAGGAAGACACGATCGGCGTCGCCGTCGAAAGCCAGGCCGATGTCGGCGCCGACCTCGAGGACCCGCGCTTGCAGGTCGACCAGGTTCTTCGGCTCGAGCGGGTTCGCTTCGTGGTTCGGGAAGGTGCCGTCGAGCTCGGCGTACATCACTTCAAGATCGAACGGCAGCGCCTCGAAGATCTTCGGAACGACGAGGCCACCCATGCCATTCGCCGTGTCGGCAACAACCTTCAGCGGGCGCAGCTTCGTGATATCGACGAAACCGTGCACGTGAGTGCTGAACTTCTCCAGCATCGAGTCCGGCCCTGTTTCGGGAAGCTGCGTGCGCGTTCCTGGCGTGTCGGCGTCGGCGTGTTCGCCAGCATCGGAGGCGATGGCGACACGCTTGATGTCGGCCAGACCGGAGTCTTCACCGATCGGAGCGGCGCCACTGCGGCAGAGCTTGATGCCGTTGTAGCCAGCGGGGTTGTGCGAGGCCGTGAACATGGCACCGGGCACGCCGAGCGATCCCGACGCGAAGTAGATCATGTCGGTCGAGCCCATCCCGATATCGATGACGTTGAGACCCTGGCTCTCGACGCCGGATGCGAAGGCATCGACGAGCTCGGGGCCCGACGGCCGCATGTCTCGTGCGATCACGACGTCGGAGGTGTCCGGCTCGGCCGTGCGAATGTAGGCACCAAAGCCGACGCCGAGGCGAAGACAGGTGTCGGCATCGAGTTGATCGGGGTACGTGCCCCGGATGTCGTATGCCTTGACGATGAGATCGAGATCATGCACGACGAAGAGAGTACAAGCCTCAGGAAGGTCGTCGGCGGTCGGCGATGCGACGTTCGCCACCGGCCCCAGAACCGGTGTCAGCGTCGAATTCGGCCCCGGACGGCGATTCTGCAACCGTTTCGGGCACTGTCGGCTCCTCGGCAGACGACTCGATGACTGCGAGTTGGGCCGGACTTGGGCGATACCGACCCCAACCGGCCATCCGGCGCACTCGCACGAGATCACGAACGAGCTTTGCGGTGTCTGACACGATCCGAACCGACGAAACGGCTCGATTCTCGACCGAGACGGGCACCTCGAGCAGGGAAAGTTGGTCCTGTTCGGCAAGGAGGTAGATCTCGACATCGAAGGCGAAGCCATCGATCGTCGTCCGCTCGAAGATCACCTTGCCGATATCACCTCGGAAACCCTTGATTCCGCATTGCGTATCTCGGAAGTGGCCAAGCAGAACCAGATGGGTGAGCCAATTGATCGCCCGTCCACCGAGCTCGCGGATCTTGCGGGCTCGAACGAGGGTGGTGGTCTCCTCGTGGCGTCGACTTCCGACCACGACATCCCAGCCGGCTTCGAGCTCGGCCAGGAAGGTCACGACATGTTCGGGCGAGTACGACAGATCCGCATCGGTGAACACCACCGACTTTCCGCGAGCGGCGAGCACGCCGGTTCGGACCGCAGCACCCTTGCCCCGATTCTGTGGGTGGACGACCACGCGGGCACCGGCAGCCTCGGCGACGGGTCCCGTGTCGTCGACACTTCCGTCGTCGACGACGAGCACTTCGAGTTGGCCCTCACCAACGACGGGCGTGAGCGTCTTGGACAGTGAGGTCACGGTGTATCTGATCTCGTCGGCCGCTTCGTAAGCCGGCACAACAACCGTCAGCCGCACGTCGCCGGGTGACGGTGGTCGGTTCACACGCTCGGCGAGATCGCGCCGCACCTCGGTGAACAGCACCCTCCGATAGACGACCCAGCGGACGATGAGTGCCGAGAAGATGCCGAAGCAGCGCGCCAGTAGGCCGTTGTCGGAGAACGCGGTGACACCCAGCCGGACGAACAGCACCGTTGCGAGCATGTCAACACTGCCAGCGATGACCGCCGTTGCGGCAAACGCCACGGGGCTGCGAACCCAACGGGCTGCACGGGTATTACGGAACGTGATGGTGCGGTTGGCGACGTAGGAAACGAAGGCGCTGACCGCAACCGAGGCGACCACACTGAGAGCGATCCAGCGAGACGACAACTCGGTGAGCGGAGCGCCGTTGCGGCCCCGATCGATGACGAGGAGATAGATCCCGAGATCGATCGCCGTCACGATCAGCCCGACGAGCGCAAAGACTCGGAGGCGACTTCTCACGTGTCGTCAGAATCCAGTTCGGCGCGCAGTTCGTCGCGCAATGACGGCGGAGCGTCTGGCAAAGGAGACGGCGGACCGTCTGGCAAAGGAGACGGCGGACCGTCTGGCAAAGGAGACGGCGGACCGTCTGACAAAGGAGACGGCGAAGCGTCTGGGAGCTGGTCGAGCTCGGCTGCCTCATCGAGTGCCGATGCCGCCTCAGCGGCCGACTCGGCATCGATCACTGGGGCGCTGCCCGTGATTGCGTCATCAACATCAGCCAAACCTGCCGGGCTCGCCACGTCAGTGCTCGCCACGTCAGTGCTCGCCATATCAGTGCTCACCACGTCAGTGCTCACCACGTCAGTGCTCACCACATCAGTGCTCACCACATCAGTGCTCACCACGTCAGAAGGCGCCATGTCGGAAGCAGAGAGCGAGTCGGTTGGCAGGTCGGTGTCGCTCCCCCACTCTGGCTCGGTCGTGTCAACGACCGGATCGCCAACCAACTTGGCGGACGTGGCGCTGAACGCTGCACCGATTCGGCGACGTTGGGTCACCGTCAGCGCCGCGAGGCTCACGAACCCGAGGAGGGTGATGAGGTAGCCCGAGTACTCCGCTCCGGTGTAGCCGTAGCTGAGGCGGACGTCGGTGCTCGTTGGGACGACCACCATCATGTTTGGACCGACTCGGTACGGGCCGTCGGCTCCGTCGACCTGCCAGTTCGGGAAGTACGAGGTCTTCACGAGAACCGGTGAGCCAACCTCGTCGACCGAGAACGAGATGGTGTCGGTGGTGACGTCGATGTCGGAAACGGCGACCGGTTCGATCGCTCGCCCGTCGTCGGCGAGGAGTGACGACACTCGCTCCCACGACTCTGGTCCGTCTTCTGCGGGCAGTGCGGCAAACCGGTTGGGGTCGTTGTAGTACTGCACCGCTTCGCCGAGGAAGCCGTAGTCGAAGCGGCTCGGCTCTTCGCCAGCGTCGACCATTGAACGCCCTGACACGACGACGGGTTCGGTTGCGAGCCCTTCGACCATTTCGTAGCCGGAAACCTCAAAGATCGTGAACGGTTCGGCGACGCCAACTTGGGTGAGATCAGGGTGTTCTGATGCGGCGGCAATCGCTTCGTCAGACAGCGCCATGTAGTAGCGAACACCAACGTTCTGAAGCTGCGCGACACCTCGGTCGATATCGAACGACTGATACGGCAGGCCGCGTTGTGCCCGCGATGGCGAGATCGACAGCATGCTCTGGTTGAGGAAGTGGAACGGCGTGGAGGCCGACGATTCGAAGTAGAGGCCTTCCATCGAACCAATGCAGCCATCGGTCCAGTGAGGCAACAGCATCAGAGCCATCGGCGTGCCGTAGCGATCGAGCTCTCGGTCGTACTCCCACATCGCTCGGCCGCAGCCGTTGTCATCGCCGATTTCGCCCATCGTCGAAACAACGCCGCGGTATTCGCGATAGGAGCGCTTCTCCTCGTAACCCGAGTAGTTCCAGTTGACCCAGCTTGGGATGAAGCTGCCGGCTTGTGACTCGGCGCCGAAGAACGAATACGTGCCGTCCTCTTGGTCGACCCCACCGGGCAGGATGCGCAGCGGAATGCCGATCACGACGAGCGTGGCGAGCAGCCCAACCACCGACGATGCGGCCATGACGGGACGGTTTGGTTCGTCGAACCGTTCGGAAATCGCGATGGCGGCGAAGCGGGCGACGAGGCCGATCGCAACGGCCACGAGCATGTAGACCGAGAGGTAGTAGAACGGCAGGAGGCGAGCGTTCCAGAGCTTGCCGTGGGGAAGGTTGGCGACCGCTCCGGCGAAGGTGACCGCCAGGATCGTGAAGAGCATGCCGATCCGATCGCGAATAGCGAACGAGAGTGCTGCGCCAACGGCAGCGACGGGAAGTGCGGCCTTCATCGGCGTCGTGAGCAACGCTGGGCCAACTTCTTCGAGACGCTCCCAACCCATGTCGTTGAAGAAGTCGGAGCGTAGGTAGAACGGCAGCAGCCAGAACGCCGAGATGGCGGCGGCGGTTGGGCCGGCAACGAGCAGCCACTTGGCTCGATCGGTGACCCGAGGCTCGGCGAGGATGATGGCGCCGAGCACGACGACGAACGATCCGAACGCTGCCGCTTGCACCAAGAAGCTGGTGCCCTCGGCGAGCGTGAGCGGCACGAGTGCGAGTGTGATGGCGGCAGCGAGCGCCCAGGTGCGGGGCAGGTCGCTATCGAGAACGACGAGCAGAACGAGGGCGACGATTGCGAAGAAGAGCGGGATGATGTGGGTGAGCGCAACGAGGGCGATGACCGCTGCTGCGGACGCTCGCCACTTCGAATCGTCCATGCCTCGAACGGCGAGGCCGATCACCACGAGGCTCAGACACAACGACAGCGAGAAGGCGAACTCGCCGGCGAGCGTTGACGCGATGTTGCCGCCGTAGATCGTGAAGTTCGTGTCGAACAAGAAGAGCAGTGCGGCGAAGGCCAAGAACTCAGGCACCGGTCGGGGGCAGCTCGTGAGCCGGCCCATCAGGTAGGCGGCGAGCGGGAAGAAGACCAATCCCGCGACCGACACGAGCTTGAACGCCGTGCCGTACGGCATGCCGATGAGCAAGACGGCTGCGAGGCCACCGGCTGAGAAGGCCAGCGCCTTCAGCGACGGGAAGCTCCGAGCCAATGCAAAGGAGAAGGACAGCGCAGCGATGGCGAGCGGGATACCGATCAGCGGATTGAGGCCAGCGTTCATCGCGATGATCGCGAGCGCTGGAACGACCATGTAGTAGTGGTAAGCCGGGAATCCGGCGTACCAATCCGGGGTCCATCCGGTGAGCCGGCCGCTCGTCAGCAGGTTGTCGCGCATGAAGGCGGGGCCCCACACGTGCGCACCCATGTCGCCACCTGACGGCGTCGTGTCGCTGAAGAGCAACTGCGGCTGCATCTGAATGAACACGAAGATCGAGCAGATGATGGCGATGCCGATGCCGATCCAGCGAGCCAGGGTTTCGTTGATCTCAAATCGTGCGGGTGCGGTGCGAGGCTCTGAAGCCTCGTCGAGATCAACACGCTCTTCGAGCGCATCATCACCAAGCGCCGCCTCGTCGAACCTGGTGTCAGTGTTGGAGTCTTGGTCGGGGTCATCACTGGCGTCGAGGTCGGGGTCGAGGTCGGGGTCGACTTCGCTTTCGATGCGGGCAGGCGCGACAACGCCGCCGGACTCATCGAGGAGTTCAGCGGCGTCGGACTGCGGACTGGTGGTCTGCGGACCGCGCTCGGGCTCAGGCCACACCGGATCGGTGAGGTCGTTCGTCAACATTGCCCGTTCATGGTGACACCCATTCGATCGAATCGGGTGTCATCAGCCAATTCGTTCGGCCGAGACGGCCGAGCGGGCGAGATCTAGCGTTGACGGCCGGCGTGTTGGCCGACTTCAGAGAGCGCAAACGGCAGATCGACGGGCAGACCAGCATGTGACCAGCTCCTGACGTCACAGATCGAACACGACATCATGTCGAGCTCGTTGCCATCGACGGTGATGGAAATCGTCACCAATTCATTCGTGCATGTCGGACATGGTTGTCCTTGCGCCAGCGCCATATTCGCCCACCTCTCAAATCGTCTCACGCCACTCCCATACGAGTGGCCTCCGCCTTTCGGCTAGCCCGCTCCCAATCGGCGAGAAAGCCCCGCAATAGAGGGCTTTGGGGCCGAATGAGCCGCTCGACTCATGACCCGTAGGTGGATCTACTCGTCGCGGACGTCGACCGAAGATCGCGTTGGTCAGGGAGTTGCTACGGCCAAACGAGGACAAGAGCGAAGGCGTTGAACGCAACATGCATGGCCCAGCTTGCGCCGAGCCGGCCGGTTTTGGTTGCGAGCCAACCGGCGACGACGCCGAACACGAACAGCCCAGGGAACTGCAACGCCTGTAGGTGCGAGAACGCAAAGATGGCGGCCTGGATCACGATGGCCGGCCACTGCCCGATCACCCGGATGAGGCCGCGCAGCAGCAGACCTCGATAGAAGATCTCCTCGACGAGCGGAGCGGCGATCACGACCATCACAGAGAGAAGGCCCAGTTCGAGCGCTCCGTCGGCTCGGCCAATGAGCTCCCGTGCCGCTTCGCTCGGGTCCTCATCGATGAACTGGTTGATCGGTAGGTAGAGCGGGATCAGCGCGAGTTGGGTCGCAACACCAACGGCGAGGCCGATGCCGATCTCAGGCGGACGAAGCACCATGCCAAAGTCGCCAACCGGGCCGTTTCCGCGGAACCGAGCCGAAATCAGCGGCCCGATGCCGTAGGCAAACCAGAGGGCAATTGAAAATGCGAACAGCGACAGGACCGGGATCGAATCGGGGATGTCGTTGCCGTAGACAGCGCCAATCACGAGCGCTGGCCCGATCTGAGCGACGACCCACCACAGCCCCGCATCGCCCACACCCCAACGCGTCGGTGAAGGCGGCACGCTCGGCGCGTCGAGCAGCGAAAGGGGGGAGGTCACCTCACCCACGATATTGCGCCGTTCGATTCAGTTGATCCCCCGAACCCCGGTGAAACGTCGAAACGGCCTATCCTTACGAGGTATGGCAGACAACGGCTCGACCCCACCCCCACCCCCGCCGGGCCGCAACCCTCGACTTCCAGGCCGATCAGACGGCGGATGGCCGCGTTGGTCAGCTTGGATCGTGGTTGGTGTTCTGGTTGCGCTCTTGACCGCTTCGGCGATGCTCAACCAGCCGGCAGGGACCGAACTCACCTACTCCGAATTCCTTGAAGACGTCCGAGAGGGCCAGGTCGACAGCGTCACCGTCGACAACACAAACGCCCGAATCTCCGGCGAGTACCGAGAAGACAACGCCGTCACCGGCACGTTCCGAACGACCGGCCCGGCGGAGATCTCCGACGAGGATCTCGCAACCCTGCGAGGCAACAACGTCGCCGTCGATTTCGAGACACCGACGCCGAACTGGTTCCTCAGCCTTCTCCCACTGTTCCTTCCGTTCATGATCGTGATCGGTTTCTTCTGGTGGATGGCCAAGCGCCAGCAGTCGCAGATGGGCGGCATCATGTCCATCGGCCGCTCGAAGGCGAAGACCTACACATCAGAGCGCCCCGGAACCACGTTCGATGACGTCGCCGGTTACAAGTCGGTCAAGAAAGAAGTCACCGAAGTGGTCGACTTCTTGAGCGACACCACCAAGTTCGCCGAGATCGGCGCCCGAATCCCAAAGGGTGTGCTCCTCGTCGGTCCTCCCGGAACCGGTAAGACCTTGATCGCTCGTGCGGTTGCTGGCGAGGCGGGCGTTCCGTTCTTGTCCGTCACCGGCTCGGACTTCATGGAGATGTTCGTCGGCGTCGGCGCAAGCCGAGTGCGTGACCTCTTCCAAGAAGCCCGCAAGATGGGCAAGGCCATCATCTTCATCGACGAGATCGACTCGATCGGCCGTAAGCGTGGCGCCGGTATGGGTGGTGGCCACGACGAGCGTGAGCAGACCCTCAACCAGATGCTCGCCGAGATGGACGGCTTCGAAGCCACCGAAGGCATCGTCATGATGGCGGCCACGAACCGTCCAGACATTCTCGACCCGGCGCTCCTGCGTCCCGGTCGTTTCGACCGCCAGGTCGTCGTGCCGCTTCCCGAACTCGACGATCGTCGCCAGATCCTCGGCGTGCACATGAAGCACAAGAAGATCGACCCCGATGTCGATGTTGAAGTCATCGCCCGTGGAACGCCCGGCATGAGTGGTGCCGACCTCGCCAACCTCGTCAACGAGGCTGCGCTCTACGCCGTGCGAGCTGGCGCCAAGCAGATCTCTGCACTGCACTTCGACCAGGCTCGTGACCGAGTGATCATGGGCGTCAAGCGTGACTCCCTCGTCATGTCTGGCCCAGAGCGTGAGATGACCGCCTACCACGAGGGTGGCCACGCACTGTGCGCTGCGCTCCTGCCGGGTTATGACCCGCTGCACAAGGTCACGATCATCCCGACCGGCATGGCCCTTGGTGTGACGATGACGCTTCCTGAAGAGGATCGTCACTCGATGCGCAAGACCCAGGCCGAGAACATGATCATCATGGCCCTCGGTGGGCGAAACGCTGAACAGCTCGTGTTCGACGTCGTCTCATCTGGCGCTGCCAACGACCTTCAGCAAGCCACCAACATCGCTCGCCGCATGGTGACCGAGTGGGGCATGTCCGATCAGATCGGCCCGATGTCGCTTTCTGGCGGCGGCCCCGTCTTCTTGGGCGACGACATGATGGGCACCAAGGAGTTCTCCGAGGACACCGCTCGTCTCGTCGATGAAGAGGTTCACAAGATCCTCACCGACATGGAAGACCGCTGTCAGCGTCTTCTCTCTGACAACCGCCACGCTCTCGACTTGATTGCTCGCAACCTCCTCGAGAAGGAGACGGTCACCGGTGAAGAAGTCAACCGACTGATCGCCACGGCCACCTCAACCACGAGCCCAGCCACCGAACCCATCGCCCCGTAAGGCGACACGTTCGGCGGCTCGACCGCTCAGATTTCATCTCTGACTTTCACAGAGGCTCTCGGTCATCTCGACCGGGAGCCTCTGTCGTTTCCTTACCGCACCGTTCGGGCGTTCTACCGCTGCATGAACTGCCGAGGCGCTGAGCCAAGTTCAGATCGAAAGGCAGAGACGAACGAACTCGGCGAGGAATATCCGACGGAGTTCGCGACCCACGTGACGGTTCGTCCTTCGGCGAGCATGCTGATCGCGGCGAGGATTCGAGCCCGCCGCCGCCACTGGCCGAGGCTCATCAACGTCTCTGCCTTGAACCGCCTCTCGATCGTGCGGCGACTGGCGTTCGCCGTCCGAAGATGCACCTCAAGACCGACGACCGGATCCGACATGATCAAGTTGGCAACTTCCCTTGCCACCGGATCAGCAGGAAGCGCCAGGTGCAAGGGCGCGTCGGGTTCCTCTGCAAGCCGATCGGCGAGCAGCGTGATCGCCGCTTCACCCACAGGTTCCTCAAGCGTCATCGGTGCGGTAGCAATCGAGTGGGCCAACAACTCACGGGTGAGCGGAGTCAACGTCACAACTCGGAGTTCCTCCCCCAACACCCCGAGGCCTTCGTCGACGTAAAGGCAACGGATCGCAGCCCGTCGAGCCGTGTCGATCTGGACGCGCGTCCCGTCAGGAACACACAGCGCTCGATGCGCTGGAACCGTCCAGGCTCGATCCTCGGTGATGGCGGTGAAGAGGCCAGCGTG
Organism: uncultured Acidimicrobiales bacterium; assembly: GCA_937925335.1. Lineage (GTDB taxonomy): Bacteria > Actinomycetota > Acidimicrobiia > Acidimicrobiales > SZUA-35 > CALEWY01. Next base: position 81,751 of record CALEWY010000019.1, on the reverse strand, counting down.
CGCGTACACGAGGTAGTCCCAACCAGGCAGCGTGGGAAGCGAGACACGTCCAGGCGGATGGGTAATTGAGTAGCTGCGCACCCGCGACGACCCGTGGCGAGAAATCGACATTATCCGTCAAAGTATAGAAGGTCGGTGAAAAGCGGGCTCTGCCACGATGGCACCCATGCACCCGCAACTCACCCATTTCGCAATCAACACCGACGACGTCGACGCCACGCAGGCGTTCTACGGGTCGGTCTTCGGCTGGACGTTCCAAGACTACGGGCCGCCCGGTTTTGTCCAGATACTGAATGAGGCGGGAGAAGCTCCGATGGGCGCGATTCAGCAGCGCCGTCAACTTCTCCCTGACGAACCAACTCGCGGTTTTGAGTGCACGTTCGGCGTCGACGACGTAGAACTGGTCCGCGAACGAATCCTTGCTGCTGGGGGAACGATCCTCATGGAGAAGTTCACGATCTCAAACGTCGGGCATCTCATCGCGTTCGAAGACCCAGGTGGCAACCCAATCCTGGCGATGGAGTACGACGACGCAGCCGAGTAGGTGGCCTCTTCAACGTCGCTGGTCTTTGCGGACGGGCGCCTCGTGAACCCACGATCGGTTGATGTCCTCATCATGGCGACGACGGCGCATCGGCTAGCCGATCGTCTTGATGAGCTGAAGCGCTGGGTTGGCTGGGTCCCACAGTGTGGGGAACACCTCGAGATCAACGAAACCGTTCGCTCGATAGAACGCTCGGGTCGCTGCGTAGTTCGGGTCGGGGTCCGAGTCAGCCAGTGTCTTCACCTGGAGGAACCGAACGCCGTCTCGCTCCAGGTGCGTCTCCGCTGCGGCCAACATCTGTTCGCCGATTCCCTGCCGATGGCGCTCACGCGTCACGGCCATGAGATACACCTCCGCTGCCTCGCTTCCGTGACGGAGCATCGTCAGCAGACCGACCGGTTGGTCGTCGATGGCGGCGACGACCGTCGGCTCCACCTCTGCCTTCGCCGCATAGTCGGCGTTGGCCTCAGGGATTCCGAACCACTCGGGGATTGTCGAGAGCACAGCGGAACAGATTTTACCGCAACCCGATCGTTCGATGCTGATCTCGACGTTGACGACCAAGACCTCAGCATGGCAGATCCCATGCTGAGGCTCGATCAATTGTTCGTTGTTCAGCGTTCGCGGCGGCCGGGTTTGAGAACCGAGGCGCCGATTCCGACGACGGCCCACCGGATCGGGCTTCCTGGCGCTCACACTCATACAGACCGGTCAGGTCCCGGGAGACTCGACGGTTGTCGACAACTCGCCAGCGTTCGAGACGCCTGTGGTTATTGGCAATTCTTGGGCGGCGCAGGCACGGCTGCGATCGCAACCGTGGTGCACCCCGAGCCGCTGGTGAGGGAGCTTGTGGCGTCAGCCTTCTTCGCGCTTGCGGGTCGCCACGCCGTTGAGGAGGAGACCGGTGCCGATCATGATCGAAGCGATCAGAGCGGTGGTCGTCGTCTCAGAGCCGGTGAAGGCCAGCGGCGTGTTCGACACTCGAGCCGGAGGCGATGTGACGGTAACGGAGACCGACGATTCATCGTTCTCTGGGACGGTCTGCTGCTCGGTGGATGACACCCGTGCAGTGTTGATAATCGTGCGGCCGCCGAGATCCGAAGCCACGTTCACGCTCAGACGAATCGGGGGGACGGTTTCACCGACGGACACGCTCGGCCGGGTGCAGGTGACCGTTTGTACGACTACGGAGCAGGTCCAACCGTCGCCGGTTGCGGAGCGGAAGGTGAGCCCGGTTGGGAGCACATCAACGACCGTGACCTGGGTGGCCGTGTCGGGTCCCAGGTTCGAGACGGTCAGCACGTAGGTGCCAGTCGATCCAGACGTAAGCACACCGTCGACGGTCTTGACGATGGAGAGATCAACGACTGGGGCAGGAATCGGGGTGGGCACCACGGTGACGTCGTAGCCACTGGCGTCTGCGTCGGTGACGGGGTCACCGGTGGGGGTGCCAGCATCGTCGACGGGCTGCCCGGTAACCGAACCGATGTTGCGGTAGTCGGCTGAACCGGCTGTTCCGATCAGAGTGCACGTTGTCGTTTCACCGATCGCCAGCGAAGCGATCGTGCAGACGGGGCCCTCGACGTCGTCGGTCACCACAACGTCGACAAGGTCGAGACCACCGGTGTTCGTGATCTCGTAGGTCCACGTAATGTCGGCACCTTCGGTGAGTGCGACGTTGTCTGCCTCGAGGTCAGCCTGTGTTCCGTTCGTGTCCTTCTCGATGTCGATGGACGCGACGGGAGCCTCGGTACCCAGGTAGTGCGACGGATCCTCGTCAGCCACATCGACTCCGGGAGTGGTCGAACCGTCCGGGTTGACCGTGTCCGGCCCCACGCCGGTGACGGTTCCGTTGTTCATGTACTGGCCTGCAGTCGCAACACCTTCAGCGGTGTAGACCCAGGTCTCGATGAGGTCGAGCAGCGAGTTGTTGTTGACATCACCGCTGACGAATGTCGGCACGAAGTCGTCGCTGGTGTCGGCGGGTGTTCCGTTGTCGTCGTTCACGACCACGTTGCTCACCGGCACGGTGCCAGGGTTGGTCACTTCGTAAGTCCAGGTCACGACATCACCGATAACGATCGACGGACCGGTCGGGCTGTCGGCGTCGACGCCATTCGTTGCCTTCTCGATGTCGATTTGTGGATCGGCACCGATGTAGTGAGACGGGTCGGTTGCGTCGACGACAGTCAGCGGTGAACTGGCTGCGACGTCGAGCGTTGCGAAGTCAGCGGGGTTTCCGCTGGCATCGAACCACGAGCCCGTAACCGGATCGAGCACGTAGCCGTTGCCGACCAAGTCGATCGGCGTACCGACGATGGTGCCGATGTTTGCATACTGGCCAGCCGTGACCGAGGCAGCGGTGAGGGTGCACGTTGTGCTTTCACCTGGGAAGAGAGGCTGCGGGTGTGCACACGTGACTGCGCCTTCGACGTCATCGCTCAGGGTGAGATCGAACAGCGCCAGGTTGCCGGTGTTCGTGATCTCATAGGTCCACGTCACGGTGCCGTCGATCGCGATGACCGGCCCGGACGGTGTGTCCGCATCGATTGTGTTTGTGGCCTTCTCGAGGCCGATCGACGGATCGAGATACGCGTTGGTCAGGCAATCAACGGCTTCATGGTCGGCGAAGGCGAGTGCATCGTTGCGAAGCGACGCTGAACCGTCGACGAGGTTGATGTCGACGATCGAGTTGGCGACGGCGCCGCCGCCGCTGCCGGACGTGCCAATGAGTTCGCCGGCTGGGGTGAAGCCGAGACCCTCGATGTCTTGAACGCCGCTCTCAGCAGGTGAGCCGACTGGAGTGGTGGCACCTGTTGCGGGGTCGATCGTGACGAGCATGTCGAGGGCACCGGCGCCGTTGGCGATGGCGTAGAAGGTTCCGGTGACGGGATCGATTGCAAGGTCATCGATGTCGGCGAGGTTGGTGGTCGCTCCACCGTTCAGCGGGCCGCTGTAGGTCGTTGCGGCGATCGGGACCGCCGCTCCGATCTGCGATCCGGTGTTGAAGTCGATGCGGATGAGCTGATCGTTGCCGCCGAGGCGCACGGTGCCCCAAAGGTTGCCAGTGGTGGAGTCGAAGGCAAGGCCATCCACATCGCCGAGCCCGCCGGCTCCGATGGGCGTGAACGCTCCGAAGGTGGCGCCGGGTGTCAGATCGATCTCGCCGAACTGTCCCTGGTTTGTGGTGAAGAGTCGGCTCGTCGGGTAGTGAAAGGCGATCGCCTCGATGTTGGTCGTTCCGGTCCCGATGGCGGCAGGTGTTTCGGTGTCCGTTGCCAGGTCATACTCAGAGAGCCAATCGGCCCCGGTGCCGGCGCTGCTGTCAGCCACGATCCAGCAATGGTCGACGAATCCCCCCGATGCTTGCGCCTCGGCTCCCGATGGAGCAACGGCCAAAACACTGACGATCGCAGCAGCAGCTGCGAGAGGCGCCTGCACGAACCGGCGTAACGTTCGACGGTTGGCGGTTGAGTACGCCTGGTGCCGTGTCTCGTGATTGGAGTTCTTGTCTCGGGTGGATGCCATGGTGATGCCTTTGGAACGGTGTCCTTCATGTGTCGGCCCACGAACAGCGCTCACTGATCGGACGTTTTGCCTACCTCGGCGTAAACCCCCGGTATCAAGCACAACTTGAGCGCAGGAGTATCAACATTGGGACGAGGCGGCATGCCCAAATGTGGGGTCGGAAGACACAACAAACGCACCGACAAGCTTGTCCCAAAGCAGCGACACCACCGGCCTGGCGTCCACCGATCGTGGTCGGGCCTTAGGCTCGGGCGCCGCTTTGCAAGCGCCGCTAGAACGCGATGGCGTCGTTGACTTGAGCAACGTCAGTCGGGCCGAAGAATGATGCCTGGACGACGCCCTCGTGGTCGATCACGAGCGTGGTCGGTACGCCGTCGATCTTGTAGCGCTGGTGAAGGCGAGAGTCTCGATTGACTTCGAGATCGACCATGGCGACGTCCGTTGCGTCGGCGGCACCCGCCACGACCGAACGAGCGGTTTCGAGAGCGACAGCGCAACTGGCGCACGTGGCTGAGGTGAACACAGCGATCAGGGTTGAGGCGGTCTGCTCGAAGTCATCGCGATCGACCTGGGTCGGAGCCTTGTAGGACGGCGAGGAGGGTGGCTCGGGACGGCGTCGCTGTAGTGCGAGCGCAACGCCGACAGCGACCGCCGTCAACACGACGAGAACGATGAGTCGGATCATGAAACGGACCGGGTCGGAACGGCCGGCACCACGTCGAGTCGTGCGCCGGAGACAACCTGGGCTTCGACGTAGACGGGCTGATCGCTCGTGATCACAACCGGCGCTCCTTCAACGGGAGCGAACACGACAAGAATCGATCGGCCTTCCGGACCAACGATCGACCGGACGGGAGGCTGAAGGGTTCCGCCGACCATCACGCGAGCCTCAACTCGAGCATCGACGCCGTCTTCTCCGCCGCCGGCGCCGGTCACGACGATCACGGTTCCGTCATCAGGCGCCATCGTCACCCACGGAACCACCCAGCGAGTCGACGCCTGCTCAACACCGCGGCTGGTCGACACACCAGCGGTTGCCGTGGCCTGATCAAACGTTGCCGGCTCAGGCTCTGGCTCGAGCTCCTCTTCAGGAATTTCGGTGTCGTCGCCATCTTGTTGCGGCACGATCTTCGCATTGCCGCCGCCAGCACCGATCAGCGATCGATCGATTGCAGGTGCGAGCTGCCACCGCTCGGCAACGACAGGGACGCCGTTGACCGACTCGATTCGCACGCCGAGTTCGTAGGGCAGCGGAATCAAAATCTGTTCCGCGAGTTCAGCTAGATCGAGCCGGGCTGTGCGCCCGGGATTGACCGTCAACGGCACCGCGACAAGGCCGAAGGTTTGACGGTCCTGTTCGATCAGCGGGTCGAGGAAGACGTCGAGGGTGGCGACCTCATCGGTCGGGTTATTCACGACGATCGTGTTGTCCGAACCTTCGGCCAACCGGCCGGCCGGGAACGCCCACGACGTTGCTGCGTCAGCAACGGCCAGCTGCAAGGCCGCGCCTCGAGGACCGAGCGTGCCGTCGAGCGTCTGCAATCGCTCCACCACGAGTTGTCCCTGCACGACGGTGATCGTGGCTGCGATCTCTTCCTCGCGAGCAACGAACTCACCAAGATCGATCACGCGAACCGACTGGGCGGGCACAACGCCGCGTTCGAGGTCGCCAGGAATACGGGTGCGGCCGTCGATCCGGAACTCAGCCTCGAACACCACATCGTCAAGCGAGGGGTTCAACAGCGCGATGTATTCGTGTGCGTCTCGGGTCGTCGAGCCCGATGCGAGGAACCAACGACTCGCCGCTGACGAGCTACACGGGCCCTCGGCGACACCGGTTGCGGTGGTGACCTGGTGGCCGACGGCTCCCTCGCCGCCAACGATCTCAACGGTTGCCCCGACAGCTGGGTCATCCGCAAGGGTCGCAAGATCAACAACTTCGGTCTGGAGCGGATCCAGATCGAATCGAAGGCCAGGTCCAGGACCGTTGGACGTCAGGGCGTCGACGGTGACCAACGCCGACTCATCGCCGACGTTCGAGACCATCACGCGATGAGTGGCGTAACCGTCGACGTTCGTCGAGCCGACCGGGCAGTACCAGGTGGAAGTCAACCGCGGCGGGTCGATCATTTCGGGAGTGCTCTGGCGCGGCGCCGGTTCTGCTTCTTGCGCAATCGGCGCGGTGTCGATTCGGTCGTAGGCAACACCGGCGACCAGCACGCTCAGGATCAGAGCGATCGTGCTCCAACGGGTCATGCTCGCCTCCGATATACGCGACCAAGACCGACACCGATCGAGATCAACAGCAGCTGACCAATCACGGCCAGACGGCGCGTGAGAGGAACATCGTGGGACACCTCAAACACTGGTTCGGTCACTCCGTCGACGAGCAAAAGCCCACCGGGGGTTGCGCTGACCGACGCATTGGGATCGTTGACCGACCAGCCATCGGCGGCGACGGCCAACCTGAACTGCTCGGGCGTTTCACCACGACCGATCCACGAGGTTGCGTCCTCGGCGACGAGCGAGACGCGCTCACCCGATTCGGGATCGACGAGTAGTTGACTGCGGGGATCGGCGGTGAGCTCCGCGGCGCCAGGCTGGGACGATGCCGGGCCGTGTGAGGCCGCGTTTCGATAGATGACCAGGTTCGGGGCGCCCTGCAATCGTTCGAGATCGAGTTGGTTGGCGAGGACTCGGACGACACCGTCTCCGGGATCGACATCGGGGCTGATGATCGGGCCGGTGTAGGGAGCCGGGGCGAGCTGTTCCATCACGACGACGAAGTCGATGCCGTAGACAGCGAGGAGCTGGCCGAGTCGGATCGTTTCGCCAACGGCTGCGAGGTCGAGGCGATCAGCGATCTGCGCGTCGAGGAGGCTCGGTCCGGTGGTGAGGCGATCGGCTGCCGTTGGGTGGCCGCCATCGGTGATGAAGAAGTTGGAGCCTCCAGGGCTGACGATCGTGTCGGCCGGAGCGATCGACGGATCGGCCAGCCACAACATTCGGACGGTTCCGTTGCCGTCACGAACTTCTGTGTCGGCGAGCAACCCGCCGATGTTGTTGAACGACTGGCTCGGCAGCCCCCATCGCCCATCGAATGTGCGCTGCATCCCGCCGACCGAGGCAACTGCCACGCCAACGACGCCAAGGAGGGCAGCAACCTGGCGAAGGCTGATTCGCTTCGAGAAGGCGAAATCAACCTCGAGGCCACGGATGGCCATGCCGCTCGCAAGCGCAAGTCCAGCGGCTGCCGGGGCCAGCATCAACTCGGCGGTGGGGAGTTCGAACGGAAGCAGATCGCGTCGCCCGGCCCACACCAAGATCCAGAATCCAAGCGCCACGATCCAACCCGATGCGGCCGCTTCGAAGCGGCGATCCTTGGCGATGACGAGCGCGCATCCAGCAGCGGCCAAGACACCGAGCGTCAGCAGGCTGGGAGCCAAGCTGCCGGTCGAGAAGCGGAGCAGGTCGGCGAGTGAATCAAAGACCGACTCGGGCGAGTTGGGTCCGACGAATCGCTCCCACGAGAACTGGCGCAGTAAATCGTACGTCCACGGAAAGTGCAGCGCCGCTGGAGCGATCACGGCAACCACCGAGGCGACCACGAGCCGAGGAACACCAACCGGGCGAGCGACGACGATCGACGCGACGACCAAGACCAGCGCCATCAGTGCGGCGATCAGGCCAACGACGGGAACGAAGGTTGCCGCCATCGACACGAGAAGTCCGAAACGAATCAGGCGGGTCACGACGGGTCGGTCGGCAACGGCCGGGCCGAGCTCACCACCGACGCGACCGAATGGCGCAAAGCCCTGGATGCGAAGCAGCGAGGCGAGCAGGCTCGGCGCCACAGCCCACACGACAAGGGCATCCCATCGGCCAGCAGACATGGCGGTCATCGGCAACGGATTGGCGGCGTACATGATCGCCGCGATCGCACTTGCTCGGAGGCTTGAGAACGGAGCGACCAAGCGCCATGCACCCAGCGCGCCGATGAACAGCGGCGCCATCACGAGGGCGGTGTCGAGCACACCGCTCCCCCAGAAGAACGCCACCTTCGCGATGGCGAAGGCGAGCAGGGCTGAGGCCGGGTTGCCGGGGCTGCCGCTGTTGGCGCTGCGCCACCCACCCAGCCACTCACCGAGCATGCTCGATGCGGTGCCGAGATCAGGAACTTGACCAACCGCGACGGAGCCTCTGGTGATCAGATGACGGCTACCAAAGAGCAGGAACAGCGTGAGCAAGACACCGATCACGGCACCGCTCCGGTTGGCGGCTGCTTCTTCGCCGGTCAGCGACCGCTTGACCGAGCCGAACGCGCCAGCAAGGCGGTCGGTTCCGAATCCGAACTGCTCGCGGAAGAAGGTGTTGACTCGTGCCGAGCCGCCAACCTGCTTCGCATGGATCTCGCGATCAGAAATCTTGCGGGACTCGGCAACGACGGCTCGACGTTTGCGAATCGCGCCGAGGTTCGACAGGTTCCACGAAATCGCCCCAAAGGCTGATTGTGCCTGACGGCGACGACCGGCGATCAGCGAATAGACAGCCTCGAGCACCAGCAGAAAGATCGCGAGCGGCAGCACTCGCAGGAGCGAGAAACCCGATGCGGTGACCAGCAATGTGCGCAGCCGGCCGCGCCCGAGATCTCGGCGCCTCGTCTCCTCATCGCCCTCGTTCGGATGGCGGCCAAGGTGACGAATCTTGGCGTCGGGAGCAGCGATGACGCGACCGCCGAGAAGGTGAACTCGCCAGCACAGGTCAACGTCGGCGCTCGGCTGCGAGAGCGCGTCGTCGAAGCCTTCGAGTTCGCGGAAGAGATCGGCTCGGATGAGCTGCAACCCACCGGGGGCAACGAACACATCACGAACACGGTCGTATTGGTCCTGGTCGAACTCACGAGGTTCGACGAGATCGACCTCGACGCCGAACTTGTCTGAGCCTTTGCCGATCGAGACCAAACGACGAGGGTCGTTCCACTCGACGACCTTCGGCGCAACGACCGCCGCGTTCGAGCGGAACACCTCTTGCACCATGACACCGATGCAGTTGTCTTCGAGCACGACGTCGTCGTGACACAGCGCCAAGAACGCTGCCTCGGACACGAGATCGAGAGCGAGGTTGTGGGCGAGTGGGAAGCTGGCCGTCCCCTTCAATCGATGGATGAAGGCCTCGGGCAAAATCGGCGCGACTCGATCAGCGAGCGGCTTTGCACTGCCAGCATCGATCACCAGCACCGACAGGTTGGCGTAACGCTGATCGCGCAGCGATTCGAGGGTGGCCTCGAAGTGGTCGCCGGGATCACGCGAGACAACGACGGCGACGACCGACGGCAGCTCCTGATCGCTGTCGGCGCCTTCCATGGCCGCCGTGATCTCGTCCGCTGTGGCGGCGCCAAGAACCAATTCATCGGCGGCGATTTCGATCGTTTCTGAGTCCGGGGTGGAGAGGTCGCGCTCGCCCCGCGACGCGGAGCGAGCTGGGCCTTCGATGGAGGAATCCTCAGGCTCAGTCACGGGACGGCAAGGCTAACTCCCCACGCTCGCCTTCACGGGGCATCAGGGCGGTTCTGACTAGTGCCCCAACTCGACGGCCTCGACGGTCTAAGAACGCGGCATCCGATCAAGAAGCGGCGCTGAGCGATTTGGCTCCCACTGAGAGTGATGGGAATCCGGGGTCTGGCTCATGTGGGCGAGTACCCTCCTCTGCCGTGGATTCCGCACCGGCTCGAGGCCGACAGGTTCGCTGCGTTGTCGCAGGGCTGGACGTATGAAAGCGCTGATCACCGGCGCCGATGGGTTCGTCGGCCCCTACCTGCAGAAGCACCTCCTCGAAGCTGGCGACGACGTCGCTGGAATCGGCGGCCGCAGCGGGCCGGATCTGCTCGATCGCGACGGCTGGTTCAGCCTCGTTTCCGACGAGAAACCAGACGTGATCTACCACCTCGCCGGGTGGAGCGATGTTGGTGGTTCGTGGAACGATCCACACACCACATTTCGTGTCAACGCTGAAGGCACCATGACCGTGCTCGAAGCCGCTCGCCAGCAGAACGAAACCCGCTCGAAAAGCGTGCGCGTGATCGTCGTCTCGAGCGCCGATGTTTATGGCGTCGTCACCCCGGACGCGCTCCCCCTCGTCGAGTCTGCGCCTGCTCAACCGAGCTCGCCCTACGGTGCCTCAAAGGTTGCAGCCGAAGCACTGGCAAAGCAGTACCACAGGGGGTTTGGCGTCGAAGCGATCATCGCTCGTCCGTTCAACCACATTGGGCCTGGCCAATCGCCGAAGTTCGTGACTGCGGCGTTCGCAAAGCGCATCGTCGACTGCGAAGCGGCCGGCGGTGGGGTGGTATCCCACGGCGATCTCAGTGCGCAGCGCGATCTCACCGACGTACGCGATGTGGTTGCCGCCTACCGATTGTTGGCGGAGCGAGCGACCCCCGGCCAGACCTATAACATCTGCTCCGGCGAGGCCGTCCCAATGATGGCTGTGCTCGAAACCCTCATCGCCGACGCAACCGTCGAAATCGGCACCGAAGCCGACCCAGCACTGCTTCGCCCAGTCGAGCTGCCGGTCCTGCAAGGCAGCCGAGCGGCGATCACCGCCGACACCGGCTGGCAGCCAACGATCTCACTGCAACAATCCCTGGCCGACGTCATGGCCTACGCCCGGCACCAAGCACAATCCGGTGCCGAGCCCACGCCATGACCGTCGCATCCGAGAGGAAAACCCCATGACCCAAAAGACTGCACTCATCACCGGCCTCACCGGCCAAGACGGCTCCTACCTCGCCGAACTCCTACTCGAACAGGACTACAAGGTCTACGGCATGGTCCGCCGCACCTCGACCATCAACTTCGAACGCATCAACCACATCCAAGACGACATCGAAGTTGTCCAAGGCGACCTCCTCGACGAGTCCTCCCTCACCGAACTCCTCAAATCGACCAAACCCGACGAGGTCTACAACCTCGCCGCCCAATCCTTCGTCCAGACCAGCTTCCAGCAGGCAGTGCTCACCGGCGACACCACCGCCCTCGGCGTCACCCGCATGCTCAACGCCGTCCGCAACACCAACCCCGAGATCCGCTACTACCAAGCATCCTCTTCCGAGATGTTCGGCAAGGTCATGGAAGTCCCTCAGACCGAAGCCACACCCTTCTACCCCCGCTCGCCCTACGGCGTCGCCAAGGTCTACGGCCACTGGATGACCGTCAACTACCGCGAGTCCTACAACATGCACGCCTCCAGCGGCATCTTGTTCAACCACGAATCACCCCGCCGCGGCCTCGAATTCGTCACCCGCAAAATCACAAACCACGTCGCCCGCATCAAACAAGGGCTCGCCACCGAACTCCGCCTCGGCGACCTCCACCCCCAGCGCGACTGGGGCTTCGCTGGTGACTACGTCCGAGCCATGTGGCTCATGCTTCAACAAGACACCGCGGACGACTTCGTCATCTCCACCGGCGAAACCCACTCCGTTGAAGAATTCTGCGACCTCGCCTTCGGCCACGTCGACCTCGCCTGGCAGGACTACGTCGTGCAGGACGAAGCATTCATGCGCCCCGCCGAAGTCGACCTGCTCATCGGTGACTGCACCAAAGCCAAAACCGTGCTCGGCTGGGAACCCAAAACCACGTTCACCGAACTCGTCACCATGATGGTCGAGGCCGACATGGAACTCGTCGCCCGCCAACAACGCAACCTCGCGTGACGGTGACTCCCTCCGGGAGCCGTTCACGGCCACGGAGACCAGGCCATAACTCCCTCCGGGAGCCGTTCACGGCCACGGAAGGCCAAGCCATAACTCCCTCCGGGGGCCGTTCACGGCCACGGAGGCCAGGCCATAACTCCCTCCGGGGGCCGTTCACGGCCACGGAGGCCAGGCTGGCCTGGGTCACGCGCTCGGAATCTCTCCTCCGGCGTGAATGGCTATGACGAAGTCTGAGCCCGTCGCCGTCATCTGCGGCGGTGTGGGCGCGGCCAGGCTGCTGCGCGGTTTCGTCGGTCGTATCGACGCCGAACACCTGACCGCCATCGCCAATGTCGGCGACGACATGGTGTTGCACGGGCTCAATATCTCGCCCGATCTCGACACGATCGTCTACACGCTTGCCGATGCGGTCAGCGCCGAGCGGGGCTGGGGCCTCGAGGGCGAGACCTGGCAGGCGATGGAGATGATCGGTGCCTATGGGGCAGTCAGCGGCGAACCGCTCGACTGGTTCAGCCTCGGCGATCGCGATTTGGGAACACACCTGTTCCGTACCGGTGCGCTCGCCCAGGGATCAACCCTCGATCAAGTGACGGCACAGATCGCTGCGAAGTGGGAGCTTCCGCTGTCGATCCTGCCGGTTACGAACGATCCGATCCGCACGATGGTGACCCTCGCTGAGGGCGACGAAGCCGGCACGGAGATCAGCTTCCAGGAATACTTCGTCGGCCGACAGCACTCGGTGGCCGTCAGCAGCGTGCGCTTCGACGGTGCTGCGAGCGCTCAGGCCGGGCCGGGTGTGCTCGAAGCCATCGACGCCGCGACGACCATCGTCGTTGCCCCTTCGAACCCTGCCGTGTCGATCGACCCGGTGCTTGCCGTGCCCGGTGTACGGGAACGTCTCGAGGCGCGCCGTGGCGACGTCGTTGGTGTCTCGCCCATCATTGGCGGCAAGGCTCTCAAAGGGCCGGCTGATCGTCTGCTCGTCGAACTCGGTCGGGAATCATCGGCCACCGCGGTTGCCGAGTGGTATCGAGACGTGGTTGGCACGTTGGTGATCGACACCGTCGACGCTGATCAGGCGCCAGCGATCGAAGCGTTGGGCGTCCGCGCCGTTGTGACCGACACGATCATGTCGAGCCCAGCGATCACGTCAGCGCTCGCCGAAACGATCCTGGCCGAGCGCGTTTGAGTCCCACGCTTGTTGCCAGCCCCTTTGGGGACTGACCACAACAGGTGGAGTTACTGGCCGTAGGAGACCGCTGCGGTCGGCGGCTTCGGGATGTCGGCACCCTCTGGAGCAAACGCCAGCGTGAGAGCAGCACCGTCACCACCGAGGTGATACTCGGCGATATCTCGTCCGGTCAGGATCTGCGGATCATCGGTGCTGAACTGATCTTCCCAGACGGCGAGCTGGAAGACGGCGGGTTCGCCGTTGCAGTCGAAACCGGCTTCGAGGTCGACGCCCAACTCCTCAACCGAAAGGCTGTCGGTTGTGAGGCGCGCACCGGCGTTCGCCATGAAACGACCGAGGTTGGCGTTGAGGCCGGTCGAGCCGACCGAGCTCGGGTGAATGTGGATGTAGCCGGCACCGTGGGTGTGGATGCCGCCCGGGCCTGCGTCGCTTTGGATCGGCGCAGCGAACGACCCGCATTCGTAGATGCCGTAGGCGCTGTGGAAGTGATCTCCGATGATCGGACGAACACCGTCTTGGGTTTCGAAGTCGGGAACGATGCCGACGCTCGACTCGCGAGTGGAGGCGAGCACGCCAACACCAACAACTCCTGCGAGCATCACGGCGATCACGGTTGGCATGAACCATGAGCGCCCCTGATCGGGAGCAGAGATGGTCTTGACGGCGATTTCGTCGCCAGAGGCGTCGCGGCGTTTGTTACGAGAGGCTTTTCCCACGACGGACAGCGTAGATCGTCATGACCGAAAGACGAGGTAAAGCCGCTTCTCACGTAGGATCTGGCCATGCCGGACTACCGCAGGCTCGAGATCATCCCCGTCCCTGGACTTCCCGAAATCAAGCCAGGCGACGATCTCGCCGGCATGATCATCGACGCCTGTTTGGCCGAAGCAGATCCGCCGATCGGATTGCTCGAGAACGACGTGCTCGTCGTCAGCCAAAAGGTGGTCTCAAAGGCCGAGAACCAGATCGAGATCGTCGATCCTGACGATCCGCTTTCGCACAAGCCGTTGGTGCTGCGGGAATCGGCACGAGTGATCCGGCGCCGCGGTGAACTCATCATCAGCCAAACCAAGCACGGTTACGTCTGTGCAAACGCCGGGATCGACCGGTCGAACGTCGCTCCCGATGTCGCACTGCTCTTGCCTGAGGATTCGGATCGCTCAGCCCGCCGCATCCGCGATGCCGTCAAAGGGCGTGTTGGAGTCGACACCGGCGTTGTCGTCGCCGACACGTTTGGTCGGCCGTGGCGGCGAGGCCTGACCGATATCGCACTCGGCTGCGCAGGGATCCGCCCGATCCTCGATCTGCGCGGCACCGACGATGCGGTTGGCCGGGAACTGCAGGTGACCGAGGTGTGCATCGTCGACGAACTCGCCGGAGCGGCCGAGCTCGTCCGGGGCAAGTCCGATGGCATTGCACTCGCCATCGTCCGCGGCGTGAACCCCGATTGGTTCGGTCCGGGGTCCGTCGTGGAAGAGATCGTTCGGGACCCGGCAGAAGATCTGTTTCGGTAGGTTCCTGCACTAGTGATGAGTCGCCAGCCCACAACTCGAGAGAAGGCCTCGACGTGAGCGAGCTTCCGCCCCTCCTTCGCCACCTACCGAACGCGGACCAGCTGGGCCTGCGTGGCCCGAACGCCCCCCAGGGGGAAGAACAGCTGGGCCTGCCCGAGAGGGAAGAACAACCCGATCCTGACGCGCTGCTCGAGGGGTTCGTCGACTTCACGCTCGAAGCCGGCATCGAGATGTATCCGGCGCAGGAGGAGGCCGTCCTCGAACTGCTTGCCGACAATCACGTCATCTTGAACACCCCGACCGGTTCGGGAAAGTCACTCGTCGGTGTTGCCGCCCATTTCGCAGCCCTTGCCGCCGGAAAGCGCTCGGTCTACACCGCACCGATCAAGGCTCTCGTCTCCGAGAAATTCTTCGCTCTGTGTCGAGACTTCGGCTCCGAACGAGTCGGCATGATCACCGGTGACGCGAGCGTCAACCCCGATGCCCCGATCATCTGTTGCACCGCTGAGATCCTGGCGAACTGGGCATTGCGCGACGGCGCAGCGACCGATGTCGACGTCGCCGTCGTCGACGAGTTCCATTTCTATGGCGACCCTCAACGCGGCTGGGCATGGCAGGTGCCACTGCTCGAGTTGCCACACACGCAGTTCTTGTTGATGTCGGCCACACTCGGCTCGACCGAGTTTTTCGAGCGCGATCTTGCGCAACGAAGCGGGCGGCCGGTGTCGCTCGTGCAGTCGACGATGCGGCCCGTGCCGCTCGACTTCGAGTACCGACGCACGACTCTTCACGCCTCGATCGAGGAGCTTCTCGAACGCGATCTTGCGCCGATCTACCTCGTGCACTTCACCCAGCGCGACGCAACCGAGGCGGCGCAGAGCTACCTCTCGCTCGACCCTCTCAACAAGGAGGAGAAGCGGGCAATCAAGGACGCCATCGGACAGTTCCGATTCGATTCACCGATCGGTGCCGATCTCAAGCGCTACCTGCTCGGAGGAATCGGCGTTCATCACGCAGGCCTACTGCCCAAGTACCGGCTCCTGGTCGAGCGACTCGCCCAAGATGGCCTTCTCAAGATCATCTGCGGGACCGACACGCTCGGCGTCGGCGTGAACGTTCCGATTCGTTCGGTGCTCTTCACCCAACTCTGTAAATACGACGGCATCTCGACCCGAACGCTTCGCAACCGCGAGTTCGCTCAGATTGCCGGACGAGCTGGGCGAAAGGGCTTCGACGATCGAGGCACCGTTTGGGTCCAAGCGCC
This sequence comes from uncultured Acidimicrobiales bacterium, assembly GCA_937925335.1. GTDB lineage: Bacteria > Actinomycetota > Acidimicrobiia > Acidimicrobiales > SZUA-35 > CALEWY01. Next base: position 65,995 of record CALEWY010000019.1, on the reverse strand, counting down.
CGAACACGTCGTCGACAACCTTCGTGCCGAGGAGAAAGCCGCTAAGAACGCGACGGGCGGCAAGAAGCCAAAGAAGGTCGTGAAGAAGAAGCAGCCTGACCGCGGCTACGCACACTGGACCGAGGACACCTTCACGAAGATGGTGAACGGCGCCCCGGAGGCGCTGCGGTCGCACTTCCGAGTGAACCACCAAATGGTGATGAGCCTTCTCGACCGCCCAGCGGATGATGATGGCGTTGATGGCTGCGATGCGGTTCGTCGCCTCATGGTCGACAACCACGAGTCTCGCAAGCGCCAGCGCGGTCACATTCGACGTTCGATCGCGATCTATCGGTCGCTCGTCGAGGCCGACCTGCTCGAGTTCCCACCGGAGCCGGATGACCTCGGTCGAAAGGTGCGGGTCAACTTCGATCTGCAAGACGAGTTTGCGTTGCACCAGCCACTGTCGTTGTGGGCGATCGAAGCGATCGAGCAGCGCCTCGCTCGCGAGTCGTTCTCGATCATGCCCACGCTGCCCCCAAAGCCCGAGCCTCGCCCGGCCGATACGTCGGGCATCTTCGGCGAACTCAGCGGGCTCGAGTTTGACGATGACGGCCCAGACCTCGACGACGACGATTCCGAGGCGGAGCTGCTCGATCCGATCATCATCGAGACCGCCGAACGTGAAACCGATCTTGTTCTCGCTCTCGACCTTCTCACGATCATCGAGTCGGTCATGGAGAACCCCGGTGTCGTGATCGCCGCCCAGGTCGACCGAGCCAAGTCTGCGCTCATGGCCGAGATGAAGTCGTCTGGTGTCGAGTACGAAGAGCGGATGGAGCGGCTCGCCGAGGTTCGCCCTCCGCAGCCGAATCGGGAGTGGCTCTACGCCAGCTTCGACGGTTTCCGCTCGCAGCACCCTTGGGTCGACGGTGACAACGTTCGTCCGAAATCGATCGCTCGGGATCTCTTCGAACAGGCGATGACGTTCAGCGAGTACGTGCATCGCTTTGGGCTCAAACGGAGCGAGGGTGTGCTACTGCGTTATCTGTCCGATGTCTACAAAGGGCTCCGACAGAACATCCCTGAGGAAGCCAAGACCGATGAACTCGATGACCTGATCGACTGGCTCGGTGCGGTTGTTCGCCAGGTCGATTCGAGCCTTATCTCCGAGTGGGAACGGATGCAGGCTGGCCTCGACATCTCCGAGGAAGCGCAGCAGCCAATCCGACCGCCCAGCGCCGACGATGTGCCCGACTGGGCGGCCGATGCAAAGGCCGTTCGTGTGTTGGTGCGAAACACCATGTTCCGCTGGGTTCAGAACCTGGCGTTTGGCCGCAACTACACCGCACTTGCGAGCGCGGCACACGAGGTGAGCGGGCTCGACACCTCTGACGCCATCTCGGAAGCCGTCGCCACCTACTGGGACGAGCACGACTCGATCATCACCGACGCGGTCGCCCGCTCAGGCGAGTACTTCATCTTCGATCCAGCGACCGGCAAGGCAACACAGATCCTTCTCGATCCGGCCGAATCTGGCGAGTGGCGGATCGAAGGAATGATCGACCGGCTTGCGTCCGACGAAGCCGGTGAACTGGTCATGAAGCTCACCAATATTCGAGCGATCTAGGCCGAACTCCCCCCAGGCCAGGGGTGATTGTCTGAAATCGGCTTTTCGGGCTGCAGCGCCTGGCCAAACCCACCGATAGATCAGCGTGAACTTGGTGCGCCGCTGATGACCCCGTCTCATGCCGCGCGTTCGGTCGACTTGCCGGACGCGTTCATCGACGAGCTCGGGATGTCGCGCGATCTCAGCGAACTGCTCGCCGTGGCTGCCCGCTGGGTTCCGATCATCGTGGACTCCGACCGAGCGAGCCTCACGCTGGTTTCAGAAGACGGACAGTCGCTCGAGCTCCTCGCCATTGGCGATCGCACCGCGATTCCGGACGGAACCTCGTTTCCGATCGACGACAGCTTCGTCGGTGACGCGTTCAAGAAACAAGAAGTCCTGACCGCGAGCAACATTGCAACACTCCCGGGTGTCGACCTGCGCCACCTTGCACGGCACGGCTTCCACCATGCGATGTCTGCTCCGATGGTCAACGCTGGCAAGGCGCTCGGCACCGTCAACGCCGGCCGCATGCGGATGATGCCCTTCAGCCAGCTCCACCGCCATCGACTCCGTGCGGTTGCGAACTTGCTCGGCACATACATTCGCGTCCAGCTTCAGCTCGAGCGAGAGCGTGAACGGAGCCGATGGGACGAACTCACCGGCCTCTTCAATCGCAAGACGATTCTCGAAGATCTTCGAGCCAAGCTCGCTTCCGCGCCGACACCTGAGAGCCTCGCTGTCCTCTTCCTCGACATCGATGGGTTCAAGGGCATCAATGACGCGTATGGGCATGCGCTTGGCGATGCGTTGCTGACCGAGATCGGCCAGCGCTTGACGGTTGGAATTCGCTCGCAGGATTCGGTCGGCCGACTCGGCGGCGATGAGTTTCTCGCCATCTGTCCGCTCAAGCCCGGCGAGCCAGCGTTGGAGATCGCTCAGCGTCTTGTCGAACACTGCTCGCAACCGATCAGCGTCGGGTCGATCACGCTCCGCCCGCGAATCAGTGTGGGGGTCACGACGCCACGATCAGCCGATCAAACGACCGAAGAGCTGATGGCCGAGGCCGATCACGCCATGTACCAGGCAAAGCGTTCGTCAACCTCGGTCTGTGCCGTCGACGACGACATTCGGAGGCAAGCGGATCGTGTCATCGCGATCGATCGAGAACTCGGCCAGGCGTTGAATGCCGATGCCCTCGACTTTCACTTTCAACCAATCATGTCGATGTCGACGGGCCGAATGGTCGGTGCCGAGGCCCTCCTCCGCTGGACCGATCCGAATCTCGGTGAGATCCCACCCCACCTTGGGCTCGAGCGCATCGAAGCGACCGGGGAGATCGAAGCCTTCACGAAGTGGTCGCTCGATCGAATCTGCAGCGGTTGGAGTGCGATTCGTCGGGCCGTTCCCGCCCTCGCCGACTGCCCCGTCGCCATCAATCTGAACCCATCACAGCTTCAACTCGACCGGTACGCGGATTGGCACATGGACAGCCTCGACGCTCATTCGTTCAAACCAGCCGACGTGATCGTCGAGATCGTTGAGTCAGGCCTGATCGAGGTGAACGCTCGAAGCGAGCACAACCTGCGCCAACTGGCAGACCAAGGCGTGATCGTTGGCCTCGACGATTTTGGGACCGGCTACAACGCGCTCGCGTACTTCGCCCGGTTCCCGATCCACGTCGTGAAATTCGACCGTTCGCTGACCACGCGCCTTGGCCGCGATCGCAAGATCCGGACGATCGTTGGTGGCCTGGTTCAAATCACCAAAGAGCTCGGCATCGTGTCGTTGGCCGAGGGTGTCGAGAGCCGGGAGGAGATGGCGATCATTGAATCGCTTGGCCTCGATCGCGTGCAGGGTCATCTCTACAGCCCGGCTTTGTCAGCCGAGGAAGTGATTCAGTTCGCACTCGATGAGGATCGTTCGGTCCAGCCAGCCGCGAGGGCTGCGAGAACCTGATCAGAGCAGGTGTGACCAGTCCGGGTTTTGCCGGAGTTCGGTGACGATCTTCTTGACATCTTGCGCTCGGTCTTTCGGAACGATGAGCGTTGCTCCGTCTGCGTGCACGACGACGAGGTCTTCAACCCCGACGATGGCCGTCAACCGGCCGTCGGACAACACGATGTTGTTCGTTGCGTCGAGGCTGACCACGTCGCCGGTGACGACGTTGCCGCTCTCATCCGCTGGCAGGTGATTGGCGACTTCTGGCCAGCTCCCAACGTCGTCCCAGGCAAAGCGCCCCTCGGCCATGACGATGTTGTCGGCCTTTTCCATGAGCGCATAGTCGACCGAGATCTTCTCGAGCGGTTCAAACCCGGCGGCGAGCGCATCGACGAAACCGTCGGTCCAAGCGGCGGGGATGAGTTCGGTGATGAACGATCCGAGCTGTGGCTGATGGGCGGTGAAGGCGGCGTGGAGCGACTGCGCCGACCAGACGAACATGCCTGAGTTCCACCAGAAGCGGCCAGAGGCGACGTAGGACTCAGCCGTTTCGCGATCCGGCTTCTCGACGAACCGAGCGACCGTGTGGAACGCCACCGGGTCGTGTCCCTCACCAAGCCCGTCCGGTTGTGAGCCAAGCGGAGCGGCCGTTTCGACGTAGCCGAAGGCGGTGCTCGGGTGCATCGGCGTGAGGCCGATCGTGACGAGCACGTCTTGGTTGGCTGCGAGTTCGAGACCAGACGCGAGCGTGTGGCGGAAGAGATCGAGATCGCCCATGACGTGGTCGGCCGTGAGCACGCAGAAAACACCGTCGGGGTCTTTCGCCTCGACGAGTGCGCAAGCGAGTGCGACGGCCGCCGCGGTGTCACGCCGCATCGGTTCACCGACGACGTTCTCCGCAGGCAGCGCTGGGGCGGCAGCACGCGTGGCGTCGGCAAGGTCAGCGCTTGTGAGCACCATGATGCGCTGGGGCGGGATCAAACCTTCGAGTCGGTCGATCGCCATCTCGAGCATCGTTCGGTCGCCGAGAAGCGAGAGCAGCTGCTTTGGTTTGGCGGCGGTACTCGCCGGCCAGAACCGTTCGCCATAGCCACCGGCAAGGATGACTGCGTAGGCATGTTCGAACATCTTGGGCTCCTGAGCCGCCGAGGGATTCACGATTGATGGTTGGCGATGAGGCGCTCGAAGAGTTCCTCATATGCCGCGGCCTGACTCGCAGGAGAAAGCCGACTCTCCACATACCTTCGGCCGTTTTCTCCCTGGACCTGAAGGCGATCTGGATCGGCCAACATTTCGTCCATTCGATCGAGGAAACCAGCAGCGTCACCAGGGATGACCGAATGGCCAGCGTCAGCAGCTTCGAGCGTGTTCCACACCTCAGAACCTTCGTCGATGGAGGCGAGCGACGGACGGCCGGCGGCGAGGATTCCGTAGAGCTTCGACGGCGTGCTCGATCGAGCGAGCCCGGCCTTCAGCGGAATGAGATGCAGATCGGCGGTGCCGAGAATGTCGGCAACGCGATCGGACGGCACGAAGTTGGTGACGGTGACGTTCTCACGTGGTTCCGCCCACTCATCGACGAGCGAGCGGCCAGCACCTTCGCCGTTGATCACGAAGTGAACGTCCGGGCGATTGGCGAAACGGTCAGCCGCCATGCGAATGAGCTCGAACGGCTGTGACATACCAACGTTGCCGGAGTACTGCACGACAAGTTTGTCGCCGAGGCCAAGGCGAGCTCGTTCGTTCGTGTGCCGGTCGAGTGGCTTGATCGACTCGACGTCGGCGAAGTTCCGAATAATGGAGACCTTCGACTGCTCGTCCGGCACGATCTTTCGGCGAACGTTCTCGGCCTGGTCTTCCGACAGCACGGTGACGGCATCGGCACGGGCGTAGACGGAGCGTTCGTGGCGATGCATCGCCGAGACGAGGCGCTTGTTGGTGATCGCACCGAGCTCGATGGCGACGTCAGGGAAGATGTCTTGCACGTTGAACACGAACGGGATGTTGCGACGCTTGGCGATGGTCCAGGCGGCATCACCGAGGAAGATCGGCGGCGAGAGCCCCATGACAACGTCGGGTTTGCGCAACGTGTGTGCGGCCGCGGCGACGAGGCCGGAGAACCCGAAGAAGCCGAGCGCTCGTGCGGGGATGTTCGTCTTCTCGGTGGGAAATGGGAAGACCCGGATGATTTGACCAAGCGGGCCCTGCTCGGTTCGCCACGGCTTGCCCCGCCACTCTTTCTCCACTTCGTGGTTGGCGTACCAAGGCAGGCTGGTCACCACATCGATCTCATGGCCGCGTTCGTGCAGACCACGCATGAGGCCTGTCATCAGCATGCCGGTGGCGGCGCTGAGGTCAGGCTCGAAGTGAGGGCACAACAGCTGGATCCGCACCCGAACAGGATAGGACCCCGGGCCCTGGATCCCAGGCCAGCGGTGAGGCCGCTTGCGACGACATCGACTGCGCCGTTGGTGATGTCGTTTGTGACGCCGTTGTCGTGTCGTTTGTGATGCCGTCTGGCCGGCTGGCGACCAATGCCACGCCAGCAGTGGTTTGTCCGTGTTGAAGAGGCCCAATCGGCCCTCAACTCGACACTAGGGTGACCGCCGTGCCGATCCGGTCCGCCTATGTCTTGACTCAGTGTTGGCACACCGTGCCGGGGGGCACCGCCGTTGCCGCCCTGGCCATCGCCGACGCCCTCGAAGCTTCTGGCGAGGTTGTGATCACCGGTATTGGTGCTGGTGGGCGGCGTCAACCAGCACCTCCGTTCGTTCCGAAACAAGCTGTGGTTCGGCAGCGACTGCCCTATCAATTTCTCTACGACGCGTGGCATCGCGGCTGGTTCCCGCCCGAGCGAGCGACGGGTCCGGTCGATGTTGTCCACTCGACGGTGCCGATGACACCGCCTGCGACGGCGCCACTCGTGATGACCCTGCACGATGTCTTCCCCGTGCTGGAGCCAACGACGCTGACGAAGCGTGGTGTTCGAATGATGACGACGGCGTTCGACCGGGCGAAGGCCAACGCTTCGATCGTGACGTGCTCAAGCAAACAGACGCTCGATGATTGCGTGTCGATCGGCTTCGCTCCCGACCGGCTTCGTCTCGTGCCACTGGGTGTCGAGGATCGGGTGGTGTCGGACGATGATCGGGCCAGGGTGGCCAGCTACCGACGCAGCGACCGGCCGTATTTCTTCTATGCGGGCACGGTCGAACCTCGCAAGAACCTTCCGTTTCTGATCGAGGCGTTTGCGAAGGCGAACCCCGAGGCTGATCTCCTGCTCGCCGGGCCCGATGGATGGAATGAATCGCTGCCGGATCTGTCTTCGACACCGTCGATCCGACGCCTTGGGTTTGTGCCAAGCGAGGATCTGCCAGCCCTGATGGAGGGAGCTGTGGCGCTGCTCTATCCGAGTCGTCGAGAAGGTTTCGGCCTCCCGGCGCTCGAGTCGATGGTGGCAGAGACGCCGGTGGTGGGAACGATCGGCACGGCGATCGCCGAGGTGGTTGCCGAAACCGGTCGGCTCTTGCCACACGACGATGCCGATGCGTGGGTCGACACGATTCGAGAGCTCGCGTCAGAGCCCGACTCGTGGGCAACGCTCGGTGCGCCGGCCCGTGAGCGGGCCCTCACCTACACCTGGGATCGGACCGCGGCTGGAATGATCGACGCGTATCGAGATGCCATCGGTGGTGCGTCGTGAGCGACCGCAGGACGGCTCGCAAGAGCATCGTCGCCGTCATCTCGACTCCCCCGCCGATCACCGGGCAGGCGACTGCCGGGCGAATCTTGACCAACGCACTTGCGGCGCAGCGGATCGAACATCACGTGGTGAGCACGGCGAGTTCGATCGACGATCAGACCTCGTCGGCGCGCAAGGCGCTCCGCTCGGTGCGCCAAGCTGCGAGGCTTGCTCGGCTCCGCCCGTCGACGCCGACGGTTCTGTATCTGCAGCTCGGGCAGGGCCCTTCCTCGATCATTCGAGACACAGCATTCCTCACCGTGGCGGCAACGCGCCGCTGGTCGGTCGTTGGCCATGTGCACGGCGGTGGCTGGCGGACAGGTCTCGACGCAACGCCAGCGCCCGTTCGATCCACCTATCTTCGGCTTCTCAAGAGGGCCGAAGTGCTGATCGCACTCACTCCTCGTCTCACCGCAATGTTCGACGGCGTCTTCGATGGAGAGACTGGCGGTGCAAGCACCGGCCCGCGCATCGAAGTGATCGGCAACAGCGTTGAAGAAGACCTTGCCACGCGAGCACTCGCCGGTGGGGCCTCGTGGTCAGCAGAGCCAACGGTCGCGTTCGTCTCCAACCTGATGCCAGAAAAGGGCGTCGACGTCGTGATCGAGGCTGCTCGGCTCGCTCACGACCAGGGTCGTGCGTTTCGGTTCGTCCTTGCTGGCCACGATCCGCACGGCCGTGCGACGTCGCTTCCACCGAATGCTCGGTGGGCCGGCGTCGTCGCCGACGACGCCAAGTTCGAGCTGCTCGCCTCAGCTCAGGTCTTCGTCCTACCGACGAGTTACCGAGTCGAAGGCGAACCGATCTCGATTTTGGAGGCGTTGCACGTTGGGCTTCCCGTCGTTTCAAGCGATCAGGGCGGCGTTGCCGACATCGTCGATGAGACGAACGGGCGCCTCATCAACCCGATCGACGCCGAAGCGCTGCTCGACGCCATCGACGCCCTCACGAGCGATCGATCCCGCTGGGAAGCCATGTCGGCCAACAACCGCCGCCAAGCGGCCGAATGCCACAGCCCCAACCGCCATCTCGAGCAGCTGTTCGCCACCCTCGGCTTCCAGAACCCCACATAGCGTTTCCGCTCTGTCCTCTGAGACCACAGCCGGTTCCAGACCCACTGCAGTCTCAGAGACCACAGCCGGTTTTTGGCGCGCGAATGAGGGGCGGCAGGTGGGGTTTGGGTTGGCTACAGACCGAGTTCGGCGGCGAAGTGGGCGGCGGTTTTGACGACGCCCTCTTTCAGCTGCACCGCTGGTTCCCAACCGAGTTCTCGGTTGGCGATGGTGAGATCGGGACGACGCTGGGTTGGGTCGTCGTGCGGCAGCGGCTGGAAGACGAGCTCACACGAAGCATTCGTTGCTTCCATCACAACCTCGGCGAGCTCGAGCATCGTGAACTCGTGCGGGTTGCCGATGTTGACCGGGCCGACGTAGCTCGAGTCGAGCAGGGCGATCTGGCCTTCGATTTGGTCATCGACGTAACAGAAGCTGCGGGTCTGTGAGCCGTCTCCGTAGATCGTCAGGTTCTCGCCGCGCAACGCCTGCACGATGAAGTTCGACACGACTCGACCATCGTCAGGACGCATGCGCGGCCCATAGGTGTTGAACGTTCGAACGATCCGAACATCGAGATCGTGGACCCGGTGATAGGCCATCGTGATCGCCTCAGCGAACCGCTTCGCCTCGTCATAGACACTACGAGGGCCGATCGGGTTGACGTTGCCCCAGTAGCTCTCCGGCTGCGGGTGCTCCACGGGATCGCCGTAGACCTCACTGGTTGAGTTCACGTGGCACACGGCGCCTTTTTCAAGCGCCAACTCGAGAACGTTGTGGGTGCCGTAGCTTCCGACTCGAAGAATCTCGATCGGGATTTTCGCAAAGTCGATCGGCGACGCCGGACTCGCCAGGTGCATCACCGAATCGACAGGACCGTCGACCGCCAATCCGTCGGAAACGTTCTGGTTGATGAACTCGAACCGGTCGTTGTCTTCAAGATGCGCGATGTTCGACGCGCGGCCCGTGACCAGGTTGTCGACACACACGACCTCATCGCCTCGTGCGAGGAGATGGTCGCACATATGTGATCCGAGGAATCCGGCTCCGCCGGTGAGGACAACTCGGGCCATTCGGTCAGCGACCGATTCCGCGGTAGTCGAAACCTCGACGCTCGAGCTGTGAACGATCCAACAGGTTCCTGGCATCAACCACGACCTTGGACGCCATGTTCTCAGCAACCTTGTCGAAATCAAGCCAACGGAACTCATCCCACTCGGTCAACACAACAAGCACCTCAGCACCATCGGTCGCCGCATACGGATCAGACACAATCTCAGCAGTCGGCAAATCACCAATCGGCGACGACACAACCGGGTCATACGCACGGATCTTCACACCCGCAGCCTCAACCCGCTTCATCACCTCAACAGCCGGCGACTGACGCAAATCATCAGTACCCGCCTTGAACGTCAGACCCCAACACGCAACCTGCTTGCCCTCAGGCGAATCACCAAGCGCATCGATGACCTTCGCCGCAGTCCGATCGAACTGCTCGTCATTCACCTTCAACACCTCACGCAAGAACGTGAAGTCATACCCGTGATCCTCGGCGATCTTCGCCAACGCAATCGTGTCCTTCGGGAAACAAGAACCACCCCAACCCGGACCGGGACGCAAAAACTCTTTCCCGATACGACGGTCATAACCCATACCGAGCACAACGTCGTTCACATCAGCGCCGACCGCCTCACACAAATTCGCGATCGCGTTCACAAACGACAGCTTCGACGCCAAAAACGCGTTCGACGCGTACTTGATCGTCTCCGCCGAAATCGGATCCGTCACCATCACCGGCGCATGCACACGGTTATAGAGACCAGCCACACGAATCGCGGCCTCTTGATCGCGAGCACCGATCACCACACGGTCAGGATTCAAGAAATCATCAAGCGCTGTGCCCTCACGCAAAAACTCGGGGTTGGACACAACCTCGACATCGTTACGGCCCATGACACTCGCCACAAGCCCGGTCGACCCAACAGGGACCGTCGACTTGTTCACAACAACAGACCCCGTCGGCAACACCGGAGCGATCTCCGCAGCAGCAGCCTCGAGATAGGAGAGATCAGCCGCGCCATCAGGACCCTGAGGCGTCGGCACACACAAATAGTGGAACTCGCAGTCCTTCGACGCCTCTCGCGCCCCGACCACAAAACTGAGCTTGCCCGAAGCAATCCCCTCAGTCACGAAACGATCAAGATCACGCTCAACGATCGGGACAATGCCCTTCCGGAGCGACTCAACCTTCGCCTCATCAATATCGGCACACACCACATCGTGCCCAAGATGAGCAAAACACGCGCCAGTCGTCAGCCCGACGTAACCCGTCCCGATCACTGCAATTCTCGCCACCGTTGACCTCCTAGGGTCTGCAAACCGCCTCAGAGGCTAGCTCAGTGGTTCCGAACTTTGGTGGGTAGGCGCACACGTTGCGTGTAGGTGATGTGACCATCAGCGGTCATCCACACCCCGAAGCATCGAGTGGAGGCGCTAAATCAGCGTCTTCAGCGGGTTGATCCCCTGAGCTGGGGGTGCTGGGGTCGGTCGATGAGGTTGTTGTCACTTGCGCGTCTGATGAGGCCTCTTCACCTGTGCCCGAGTCGGAATCCGGTGCACTCGTGGCCACTCCGACGCCAGCATCGTCAGGAATGGTGGAGTTGAGCGATGGCGATGCCGTTCCCACAACGACGATGACCGATCGGCCTGGCAACGTGTCGATTTCCTCGAGTCGTACCGACCCGTCATCGCCAACGAAGTCAGCGATCGTGGACGACGACAGCCGATCTCGCACGACTTCGGCGGCCTGTCGGCCGTCCGCTCCATGCCGGATCACGATTCCGGGTTCGGTATCGGAGAGGCTCGGCCCGCTCACGATGAAGCCTGCGTCGCTCAACTCGTCGACGAGATCACCCGCATCGTCTTCGACCCCAGCGGCGGTCACGACCGAGATCGCAACGGTGGACGGATCCGACGGTGATGCACCGCGGAAGATCTCGAGAATCGGGGCAGCCGGTTCATCGAGACCAAACAAGACGCTCGACGACCCAACGAAGCCGAACTCCGTCGGGTAGCTGAATGTCTGCAACTCACCTGGCTCGAAGTCTCGGAACGTTCGACCAACGTCGAGAAGGGTTTGTGGTGTGAGCTCTTGATCGATCGTCACGTTGTCGAGCCCGGCGTCGACAAGATCGGACAACACGAACGGGTTCCGAGCGCCGAGGTCGATCGCTCGTTGGATCAGCCGGCGGATGAAGTCCTGCTGGCGTTGCATCCGGCCGAGGTCGGATGGTGGTGTGGAATCGACCCACGACCCATCCGCCATCTGCACCTGATAGTGCCGGCTTCGAACGTAGGCGAGAGCCGTGGGTGGATCGAGAGCGTGGCAACCAGCACCGATCTCGAACCCGGTCTGTGTGCGAGGCGGGCCCACGGCGGGCCGGGCGTTCCAATCACGAGCCGGCAGCTCGAAGAACACGTCGACGGTCCCGACGACTTCGACGAGTCCTTGGAAACCGGCGAAGTCGATGGCGACGTAGTGGTTGATGGGGATGTCGAGTTCGGTCTCGATCGTCTCGATGAGAACAGCTGGGCCGCCGACACCGAACGCAAAGTTGATCTTGGCTTCTCGATCGAGGCCTGCGATCGGCAACCACAGATCTCGAGGAACGGACATGATCGTCGCGGTGCCTTCGACCTCGTCGACGTGTGCGATGAGGATCACATCGCTGAACCGCTCGCCATTGCGACCGACCCGGATGGGATCGTCCTCATCCAAGCCAGCGTCGCTGTCGTAGCCGACGATCAAGACGTTGAAGACCCCGCCATCGCTGTCGCTCGACTCGGCGCGCGGTGTCAACGATCCGCCGAGCTGCACCCGCTCGACGCTGGCGGCCTGCACGTAGGTGTACCGCAGCGTCCACGCCATCGCGAGCGCCACGAGGATCATGCAGACGTTGAAGAGCACCAGGAACCGTTGTGGCCAGGTGCGCCGGAGCTTTCGTTCGCGTGGCTTGTCATCGCCGTCTTGTTCACTTCGCCACCGATTGCCGATCATGGCGCCTCAGTAGGCGGCTGGAAGGCCAGCAGTGTTCCGGCATCGAGCCGAACCGAGGCCTCGGCAACCTCGAAGACGTTGGACATGCCGCGAGGACTCGACGGTGGAAGCGTCTCGCTCCGGAGCGGATACACAAGCCCGCCGGTCACGACACCAATCGCTGGTCCACCGACAGGAACGAGGCTGATGAGATCACCCGGGGCACCGCTGAACGACCGTCCGCTCTCCCCCGCCCGAACGACTGCGATGGCCGTCTCGCCGACGAAGCCGGTGACGTCAACGCCGGAGAGGCGATCGTCGGCCAGCAACAGCAGCGACGTGAGCGCGTGATCGGGTCGACCACCATCGAGGCCAACCACAACGACGTGTGTCGCTGCCTCGGCGAGTGCGGCGACGAGCGCAAGTTCGAGATCGGTCTCGTCTTTCGCCTCGTCGAACCGGTCGACCCGAGCGCCCGATGACTCGAGTGCATCAAGACCAGCTGACGTGACCGAATCGAAATCCCCAACGGCGACGTCGATTGCGATGCCCACTTCGAGACCTCGATCGACACCCGAATCGGCGGCGACTACCAGACCAGCGCGCGCGACCGCCGATCGCTCAACCTCGTGCAGCGCCGAACCGCCACCGATGACGGCGACGACTCGCTCTTCTTGGGACTGTGTTTGCGCGGCGGGCATGGCGGTTCGGATCGTAGGAGGAGGGGGAACTACGGTTGGCGGATGCTTCGACGCACGATCTACGACGCCGACCACGAACTCTTCCGCGACAGCGTGCGAACGTTCGTCGCCAAAGAGATCGTGCCCCACGCCGACGGTTGGGAGAGCGCGGGCAAAGTCGACACCGCGATGTTCAAGCTGGCAGGCGAGCACGGCTTCCTCGGCATGGAGGTCGACGAGGCACACGGTGGAGGCGGCGTCGACGATTTTCGCTTCAACTGCATCATCAACGAAGAGATCCAAGCCGCCGGAGTGATGGCGTCTGGCATGTGCATCACCTTGCACAACGACATCTGCATGCCGTACTTCACCGACGTCACGAACGACGAGCAGAAAGCGCGCTGGCTTCCCGGGTTGTGTTCGGGTGATGCGATGGCGGCGATCGCCATGACCGAACCGGGAACCGGATCGAACCTCGCCGGAATCCGCACCACGGCGATCAAAGACGGCGACTCCTACATCCTGAACGGCACGAAGACCTTCATCACGAACGGCATCAACTCCTCGCTCGTGATCGTTGCTGCCAAGACCGACCCCGAGCAGGCCCACCGAGGGATGAGCCTCCTCGTGGTTGAAGAAGGCATGGAGGGATTCTCACGCGGTCGCAACCTCGACAAGATCGGCATGCACGCACAAGACACCGCCGAACTCATCTTCGAAGACGTGCGCGTTCCCGCCGAGAACTTGCTTGGGGAAGAAGGACAGGGCTTCTTCAACCTCGTCGGCAACTTGCCTCGCGAACGTCTGTCCCTTTCCCTCAGTGCCGTGGCCCACGCACAGGCCGCCTTCGATTGGACGATCGACTATTGCAAAGAGCGCGAAGCGTTCGGCCAGCCGATTGGTTCGTTCCAAAACTCGAAGTTCACGCTCGCCGAGATGAAGACCGAGCTCGACATTGCGTGGGTGTTCCTCGACCGCCAGATCGAGGCCTACATGGCTGACGAACTCACTGCGGACGATGCCGCCGAAGCGAAGTGGTGGACGACCGATCTCGAGAACCGGGTGATGGACAACTGCCTGCAGCTCCACGGCGGCTATGGCTACATGGAGGAGTATCCGATCGCCCGAGCCTGGCGCGATGCACGGGTGCAGAAGATCTACGGCGGCACGAACGAGATCATGAAAGAGATCATCGGCCGCTCGCTCGGCTTCTGATCATCCACGTCGTTGCTCACTCACTGGATCACTCGCCGACGTCCGCGCCGCTGCGGCCTAGTGTGATTTTCTCAACGTCTGCTCGTGGGGGTCACCGTGCAACTATCCGCTGAAGAACTTCGTGTGCTGGGCTGCCTGATCGAGAAGGAGGCGACGACACCCGACCAGTATCCGCTCTCGACGAACGCGCTGGTCAACGCCTGCAATCAGAAGTCGAATCGCGAACCGGTAATGGACTTCAGCGAACGCGACGTCGTTGACACGCTGCTGTTGCTTCGCCCTGCCGGCTACGCCCGCACGATCGCCGGCGGCCGAGCCGACAAGCACAAACACGTGCTCGAAGAGGCGCTCGGGTTTGATCACGACCAGCTCGCGGTACTCGCCGTGATGATGCTGCGCGGCCCGCAGTCGACGGGTGAACTGAAGACCCGAACCGAGCGATATCCCACCTCGCAGGGCACCGGCTTCGAATCACCGGATGACGTGCAGCGAGTGCTCGACGGCCTGGCTCGGGGCGACGATCCATTCGTTGTGAACATCGGCCGAGCGTCTGGCCAGAGCCAGGACCGGTGGGCTCATTGCCTCGGTGAAGAGGTCCCAGACGTCAACGACGTTGCGGTCGCAACAGCAACAACCCGCTCGTCGGATCGAGGGCCATCGCTCGCCAAACGAGTGGACGAACTCGAAGCTCGCCTGGCCTCGATCGAAGAAGCGCTCGGCATCACAAGTCCCGAGTCTGACTCGACGCCGGAGCCAGCGATCGACTCGTTCGACGAGTGAGCACCACACCAGCGCTCGATCGGTGGAAGGCCGACTTGGGCGCGTGGGCCATTCCTGATGAGATTCGGGAACAAGCGCCAGCGTTCCCGTGGCGGCTTGACCCCGAGCTGTTTCGGCCGTTGCCAGGAAGTGGCGAAGGCTCGCTTTCGACACAGAAAGCTCGCGAAGTGCTCCAACAAGACGGCACGGTGCTCGACGTCGGCTGTGGTGGCGGCGCCGCGTCGCTCGCTCTCGCCGACCGCGCTGGCTGCGTCATCGGCGCTGACGAGTCAGCCGAGATGCTGGAGTTGTTTGCGGCAGAGGCCGCATCGAGGGGCCTTGACGTGTCGACGATCCATGGGCAATGGCCCGGCTCGGTTGCCAGTGATGGGCCACCACACGCAGATGTTGTCGTTTGCCATCACGTTGCCTACAACGTGTCGCCACTCGACGAGTTCGCTCGTTCGTTGGATCAAGCCGTGAAGCCCGGCGGCCGGGTGGTGATGGAGCTGACGCTCGTGCACCCCCAGGCCTCGAACAACGCACTTTGGCAACACTTCTGGAAACTCGAGCGACCCTCAGGGCCGAGCGCCGATGATGCTCTGGCCGTGCTCCACGAGGCGGGCATCGAGGCAAACCTCGAGTTTGGTCAGTCCGGTCAGCTGCGAAGAGAGACGCCCTGGGACGTCCGAGCCGCTGGCGCTGCCCGCATGCTCTGCCTGGGACCCGATCGACTCGACGAGGTTGAGACCCAACTTCGATCGCTACCAGCGAGGTCGACCGAACGAGCCGTCATCTGGTGGGACCGCGCTACACAGTCGGCATGACCGACGACCTCGCCTGCCCGATCTGCACGATGACCGACATCCTCGATGCAGTCGATGGCCATGAGTGTGCGACGTGCGGCCACGAATGGATGGCCGAACTCAGCGATGGGCTCGACAACATTCGCGACGCCAACGGCAACCTGCTCGCCAACGGCGACTCGGTGACCGTCATCAAAGATCTCAAGACCGACGGCAAGGTCGGCGGCATCAAGGCCGGGACGAAGATCAAATCGATCCGCCTCGTCGAGGGCGACCACGAGATCGATGCGAAGGTGAACGGTCGAGGTCTCCTTATCCGAGCCGCGTTCGTCAAGAAAGCCTGAGCTGACGTTCGCCAGCCGGGTGAGTTGATCAGAGATACATCACATGGGAAACGCTCTGCGGGGAGAAGCCCGATCGTTCGTAGAGCCGCCGAGCAGGCCCGTTGTTGAAGTAGCTCTCAACGTGAACTTCGGCGCAACCTTTGCCTCTCGCCCAGTCGATGAACGCAACGGTGAGGCGCTGCCCAGTCCCGGCCCCTCTGGCGTCGTCGTGGACGTACATGCTTCGCAGCACACCCATCGTCAGTGGCTGACGGGTGGCCCCGGACTTCGATGCGTAGCCGGCGGTGAACCCAGCTGGCTTGCCGTCCTCCCGAGCGATGAACACGACCGAATCATCGTCACCGAGAAGTTGCTCGAAGTCTGCGACTCCCTCCCGACTCGGCCAGGTCACGTCAGCGTTGGGATCGTGCACGCCCGCGTCCTCGGCGAAGAGCCGTGATTCGAGTTCGACGAGGGCGCCGATGTCGCCGGAGTTCGCGATCGAGATGTCCACCATTGGCCGACCGTAGTTGAGGCGGAAATCGCTTCGCCGGCGGATTCGAGATCGGTACTCTCGCTTGCCATGCCGAACCCACCAGCTGAGCACCATGGTGTCTACGACGACGAGGCTGGTTGGGGTGTGCTGCCTGAGCTGCTCTCCCCTCGTGAAGTCATGGGTGTTCGCGAGATATGCGATGGCCTTCTGCGTCTGCCAGCGTCCCAGCAACGAGCCAGAGACAAGGTCGCAGCGGGGACCTTGCGCCTCAGCGAACTCGATGACCGGAGCGAGGTCATCGATGAGATCGTGGGGCGGCGCAGCCTTTCGGGGATCATCGAACACATTCTCGGTCCCGGTTTTCGCCGAGATCAGGTCGAGTACCGAAGCCCACAACCGTCGTTCGGTGGCCAGAAGCTCCACGCCGATGATCCACCGAAGCTCGACAACGGACCGGCAACCGTCGCGACGGCGATCGTCGCACTCACGGACTTCACCGCGACGAACGGCGCAACGAGGCTCATCCCGGGAAGCCATCGGCGCCATGATCTTCAGCGCTTGGCCGGATCGCTCGATGCTCACGACGACGAGATCTCGCTGACTGGGGTAGCTGGAACCGCGTTCGTCTTCTCGGGCCATGTTCTGCACTCGGGAACGACAAACCGATCGGATACTCCGCGCCCCGCTCTTCAACTCGTCTGGCGGCGCTGAAGGCCGAACCTCTGACATGCTCGTCAGATGACCTCACCAGGCGGAGCGATCCCGTGTCCGTAGCAATCGTGACTGGGTCGGCCGGGCTGATCGGCGCACGCTGCTCACGACAATTCGCACGATCCGGACGGCTTGTCGTTGGCATCGACAATGACATGCGGGGCGAGTTCTTTGGCAGCGAATCATCGATAGCCGGCGAACGAATTCGACTCGAATCCGACCTCGTAGATCGCTATGAACACCACGACGTCGACATTCGTGATGACGACGAAATGGACGCAATCTTTGCTCGGCACGGCTCTGAGATCGACGTCATCGTTCACGCCGCCGCTCAGCCGGGCCACGCAAAGTGGACGATGCGGAACCCGATCGAAGACTTCGACATCAATGCTCGGGCAACGCTCACGCTGCTCGAGCGAGCGCGGCGGTTCTGCCCTGATGCGGCGTTCGTCTTTCTCAGCACGTCGAAGGTCTACGGCGATCGGCCGAACGAGCTCCCCTTGTTCGAGACCGAGACTCGTCTCGAACTCCCCACGGAGCATGAGTACTTCGACGGAATCACCGAGTCGATGTCGATCGACCAGAGCTTGCACACCTCGATGGGAATGTCGAAGGTCTCTGCTGACGTGATGGTGCAGGAATACGCCCGCGCTCATCGGATGAACTGTGTTGTTGTTCGCAACTGCGTCATCGCCGGCTCGGCGCAGGCGGCGAGCAAGTCACACGGGATGCTGGGCTACATCACGAAGTGTGTGGCCGAAGGGATTCCGTACGTTGCGTATGGCAACGGCGGCAAGCAGGTGCGAGACGTTCTGCACGTTGATGATCTGGCCCGAGCGATCGAGTTCATCGCCGAATCTCCCGTTCCGGCCGCGGTCTACAACTTGGGTGGCGGACGAGCTTCGAGTTGTTCGCTGCTCGAGGCGATCGGGACGGCCGAGGAGATCGTCGGCAAGACGATGGATCTTTCGTTTGGCGAGGGCGGGAGAACGGGCGATCACCGGTGGTACATCGGGAGCAACGCTGCGTTCGTCCACGACTATCCGAGCTGGCAACCCCGCTTCGGAATCGCCGAGATGGTGAACGAGATCCACGAGGCTCGCTTCGGTTGACCCACCCGCTGCGTGAACATGGCCTTGCGGCTCTCAGCCCGCAGGGGCGGCGGAAATTCGCTACTGGTTGCGCATCTGGTGAGCAAGTTCTTCGGCCCCAACACGATCAACTTCGCTCAACCCGTTCGCCGCGCCGATCCGGTCGGCGTCGTTTCGGTTCTGCGACCACTTTTGCTTCGCTTCGACACGCCCAACGTTGAGCTGCACACCGACGATCGCCCGAAGCTGCTTCGAGATGAAGTCGTCAGGAGCGTCGTTGACTTCCCAAGGCGTGCCGCCGGAAACGTCCGGTTCGTTCTCGTCAGTCAGGTCGGACACAACACTGAGCTTCCATTCCGCATCGTCTCGAACTTCGATCCTGCCGTGGATGTGGATCACGCCGTAGTTCCACGTCGGCACGACCTTCGCGTGCTCGAGCTTCGATGGATACCACTGCGGCGAGATGTAGCCATCGTGACCGGGGACGACCAGTAGCGCGTCGGCACCATCGATCGAACGCCAGTGATCATTCGCTCGTGCGAAGTGGGCTCGCACGATGGAAACGTCGTCATCGACGAGGAACGGAAGCGGGGTCGAAGCCAACCCGTCAACGCTCGTCACCAAGTGGCCGAACCGAACCGAGCGAAGCATCGGCAAGACGTCGTCCGCTGCCATCTGATTGAAGCCAGGCGTGTACATCCGCCGACGCTACTTCACGTAGTTCGGCAACCAGAACCGCAATCTCAGCGACAGCGAACTACCAAAGACCGCCGCCGTGGCCGCCGCCCATTCCGCCAGCGGAGGTCGTCGACTCCCTTCGAATCGCCGCATCTTCCGACCCTGCACTTACCTGGCTAGCAGTCCAAGAACGCGCCCGAAGAGGAGGGATACGCCGCAACAACTTGCGGGAAACAGCTCCGCTTCGGCGGGCGCGCTGGGCGGGCCGGGTCTTAGGTGAAGGCGTTTTGGCCGGTGATGGCTTGGCCCATCATCAGCGTGTGGATCTCGTTGGTGCCTTCGTAGGTGTAGACCGACTCGAGGTTGTTCATGTGGCGAACGACTGGATATTCGGTCGTGATGCCGTTGGCGCCGAGCACCGAACGAGCTTCACGAGCAACCTCGAGAGCCATGCGCACGTTTTGTCGCTTTCCGAAGCTGACCTGCGCCGGCCCGAGCGTGCCTTGATCCTTCAACCGGCCGAGGTGATAGGCGACGAGCGTGCCCTGCTGCACCTTGGTCATGAAATCGACGAGGCGTTGTTGGGTCAGCTGGAAGCTGCTGATCGGAACACCGAACTGCTCACGCTCACCGGCGTAGGCGAGGGCTGATTCATAGCAGGCTCGGCCTGCACCGACGGCGCCAAAGGCGATGCCAAAGCGGGCCTCGTTCAGGCAGCTGAGCGGCCCACGCATCGAGGACACACCGGGCAGAACCGCATCCTTCGGAAGACGAACGTCTTCGAAGATCAGCTCGGAGGTGACCGACGCTCGAAGCGACACTTTGCGTTCGATCTTGGGTGCGGAGAATCCCGGCGTGTCGGTCGGGACGACGAAACCGCGGACGCCTTCGTCGGTCATCGCCCACACGACAGCAACGTCGGCGATCGAGCCGTTGGTGATCCACATCTTGGCGCCGTTGAGGATCCAGTCACCGTTCGCATCCGCCTTGGCGTTGGTGCGCATCGACGACGGATCGGAGCCGGAATCAGGCTCGGTCAGGCCGAAGCAGCCAATCGCCGTTCCGGCGGCCATACGAGGCAGCCACTCCTGCTTCTGTTCCTCAGAGCCGTAGGCCCAGATCGGGAACATGGCGAGTGATCCCTGCACGCTGACGAAGCTGCGAAGGCCGGAGTCGCCGGCTTCGAGCTCCATGCAGGCAAGGCCATACATCATGGCCGACGAGCCAGAGCAGCCGTATCCCTCGAGGTGCATACCGAGCAGACCCATGTCGCCGCACGCCTTGGCGACCTCTTCGTGGGGGAAGGTCCCGTCGTCGAACCACTCGCCAACGTACGGATTGATCTTGTCCTCGACGTAGCGACGGATCGTGTCGCGCATCATGATTTCGTCGTCAGCCAACAGCGTGTCGGTTGCCAGGAAATCGAGTGCGTCTTCAGCCTTGGGTCCAAGAGGGGTTGCCATGGCGGGTCACGTTAGATCCTCAGACAAACTCGGGGCGAGCTGAAGCGACGGCCGTCACAGTTGACTCGACGAACAGTTCGAGCCCATCGACCGTCGCCCAGACGTCGTCGCTTTCGGTGACGACCACAACCGTCGCTGCTCCTTGGCCCTTTGCCCGCTCTTCGACGAGCGCCGACAGGTGGCGTTCGGTGTGTGCGATGGCAGCCTCGGCGCTGTCGTGGTCGGTCATGTCGAGGTGGGCTCGGAAAAGGCCCTTCTTGAGCGGCGTGACCTGCGCCTGCTCGCTCATACGGATGTTGCCGACGACTGCTCCGACGGCGTTTGCCACGTCGGACCAGCGCGGCACGAGCGCTTCGGTGTTCAGTCGGGCGGCGACCGGCGGGTAGTAAACGCTGGCCGACGCACCGACGGCCACGAGCGGAACGCCGAGCGCCACGTCGACGTTGACCAAACCTCGATGGCGGGCAAGGCCGGCTTGGGTGATCGGATGATGAGCCGTTTCAGCAGCGAAACCGTCATCAGGCAAGACCGATGCGAGGACCGCCATCGCACTCGATTCGACCAGCGCATCGACGATGTCTTGCGCCAGTTCGATCGGCCCGGCAGCCAGCTCGGCACCGTGGCGGTCCTTTCGGCGAGCGACGAGTGTGAGCGCACGCGCTGCGGCCTCGGGATCGAACATCGAGTTGCCCGTGACACCACGATGCATACCGAGCGCAACGGCTGCGTCGGTTGGCGTGACCGCACACTTCTGCACCAGGCCACGAGCGATCAACTCATCGAGGGCCATCTCATGTCGCCGAGTCGGCAACAGCTCGACCAACGCAACGGGACCGTCAACGAGTCCGGCGATCACCTCATTCGCAATCGGACCGAGCTCGTCGGCCACTCCGGTCGGGACGATGTTGCGCAGTCGACCGAACGTGCCATCGAGTTCACGCGAAGCGAACCGAGAGAGCTGGCGATCGAACGCCGCCAACACGATCTCGGGATGTTCGTCGGCCAGCATCGAGATCGGTACGACGCGTCGAGGACCAAGTCGAAGGCGCGAGTGTCGACCGCTGTCATCGATCGACACTTCACTGTCGCCCCCGAGACCTGTCGTCCGCATCGCAACGGCCTCGACCATGGTTTGGTGGCCTCCGACCATCGCTCCGTTTCGATCGATCGCCGGACGACCGTCGAGGATGACGGCAACATCGGTCGTGGTGCCGCCGATGTCGGAGACGATCGCATTCGTGACGGGGGTTGAGCCCGCACCGGCGAGATAGGTGGCGCCGACCAGGCTGGCCGCTGGGCCGGACAAAATGGTCTCGATCGGACGGGAGCGAGCGAAGTCCAACGAGACGAGCGAGCCATCGCCACGGACGACCATGCGGGGTGCGTCGATCGAGCGCTCGGTCAACAACGTGTCGGTCGCGTTGAGCAGATCGTCGATCAACCCGACGAGTCGAGCGTTGAGCACGCACGTCAGCGCTCGTTTCGGGCCGTTGAGTTTTGCCGTCAGTTCGTGCGAGCAGGTGACGGCGAGGCCGGTTGCAGCGAGCGCCTCTCGGACGGCCAGTTCATGTGCTGCGTTCCGAACGGCGAACTGGCTGACGACGGCGAAGCCAACAAGGTCGGCTGGAAGCGCACTGAGCGCGTCGGTGAGCGAATCGATGTCGAGCGGTTGGCGTTCAACACCCGCTGCGGTGTGACCGCCGCCGATCGAGATCACGTGATCGCCCTCGATCGCATCGCCAAGGCCACCGCGTTCCAAATCAGCAGGCTCGAAGCCGACAGCGATCAATCCGACGCGGCCACCGAGGCCTTCGACGATGGCGTTGGTGGCGAGCGTCGTCGAGAGTGCGCACAGTCCGATCGATGCAGGATCCGGGTTGCCCGCCTGTTCGAGAACTGCGTCGAGGGCTCCACTGATTCCGATGCTCAGATCGTGCCGTGTCGTTTCCGACTTGGCGGCGGCGACCAGTGCATCAAGGCCGTCACCAGAGCCACCGTCAACACCGCCGAGCGACTGGTCGATGATGACCGCGTCGGTGTACGTGCCGCCGGTATCGATGCCGAGCAAGAGCCTTGTCATCGGCCGAGACCGTAGCGCTCGGCGCTAACGGCGGCGACGACGCTGATCTGCCACGAGCGGACGGCCAGGATCTCCCGCCCCCTCGGCAGAGAGGTAGACCGCGCACGCATGACCAACGTTGACGGGCTCAACCCAGCCGGTCCACTCGCCGCCGACGAATGAGCAGGCTTGTTCGACGGCCCAAGTCGATGCTTGGCGAGCAAGCTCCTCGGTCGGGAAAACCGCTGCGAGCTCGCGAGAACCGGGGCGTTTGACCAGGCGGGAGATCGTGGTCCAGAGACTGCCAGCATCGAGCGCCGCAAAGTCGTCCGGCCACCACAGCTCGGGCAACGTGTTCGCTCGCTGGGCGTTACAAATCCGATGCGCCAGGCGCATGTTCGTGCCGTCGTTACGGCCGCCCCGGCTTCGAGGCACGACATGGTCGACCGACCCGGCGTATCGAGAGGTCGACGGCAGATCTGGGTCGATCTCGCCATCACATAACCAGCACGACCAGCCGTCGCGCTCGCCGAGGTGTCGAGCTTTCATGCGGCGACGGTGATCAACAAGCCGAGCTGGTTCCGGATACTCACTCGGGCCGCCTGCTCACATCACTCGCTCGGGACGCTCATTCGAGGACATCCACTCGGCACATTCATTCAGGGACATGGTCATTCACGGACATCGTCATTCAGGGACATGGTCGCTGTGACCGGCGCTGCGAAGTGCGCCTCGAAGTTCGTTTGCGACCGCGTCGAGATCATCGGCCCGGGGTGATGTCTCAGCATTGGCGAAATCGAGATCGCGCATCGTCGACATCGGCACCACGTGAACGTGGGTGTGCGGCACTTCGAAGCCGGCGATCATGAGCCCGATTCGTTCGCACTCGATCACGCTGCGCTGTGCCTCGCCGATGATCTTTGCCGTCGCCATGAGGTGCGTGGCGACCGCGTCGTCGAGGTCAACCCAGTGGTCGACCTCGGCCCTCGGGATCACAAGCACGTGGCCACGGTGGAGGGGCCGGATGTCGATCATGGCGATGCAAACATCGTCGCTCCACACGAACCGTCCGGGGATTTCTCCATTGATGATGCGGGTGAAAATCGACGCCATGGGGTCAGACCGTAGATGATGGTGAGATGTCAGACGCACCTGAGGAACCCGTTCTCTACGCCACCGCTGGAGGCGTGGCCACGATCACGCTCAACCTCCCCGAGCGGAAGAACTCGCTGTCGGCCGAATTGGTCAACACGCTGAGCGAACGGCTCGACGACGCCAACGAAGACGACGACGTTCGCGTGATCGTGCTCACCAACAATGGCAACACCTTCTGTGCGGGCGCAGACCTAAAGGCGACCAAACCCGGCGTCGCTGGCAACACCGCAGGCCGAACCTTCGTCGATGTCTTTCAACAAATCATGAACGATCCAAAGCCCGTGATCGGAAAGATCGACGGCCACGCCACGGGTGGCGGCGTTGGTCTCGCCGCCGCGTGCGACATCTCGGTGATGCGTGACGACGCCAAGATCGGCTTCACCGAAGCGCGTCTCGGTGTCGCCCCTGCGGTGATCTCGGTCGTGTGCCTGCCGAAGATGCGCCGAGCTGATGCCAGTGAGCTGTTCCTCACCGGCGAACGCTTCACCCCAACACGAGCGGCTGACATCGGCCTGATCAACGCCGCGGCACCAGCCGATGAACTCGATGCTCGAGTCGAGCACTACGTCGACATGGTCGTCCGTGGCGGCCCCATGGCCCTCGCCGCTGGCAAACAGCTCATCAACCGAGTGCCGAACATGAACACCAAGGAAGCGTTCGAGTGGACGGCCACATTCTCGAAGGCGCTCTTCGAGTCAGACGAGGCGAAGGCCGGCATCGCCGCCTTCGTTGCGAAAGAGCCGGCGCCGTGGGTGCCCGAAGATCGGCGAGACTGACCAGATGAGCAACCTTCGTCTCGGAGTTCTCGACCAATCGCCGGTCCCCGCTGGATCAACGGCAACCGATGCGTTCGCCAACACGGTCGATCTCGCGCAGAACTGCGAGCGGCTTGGCTACCACCGCTATTGGGTCTCGGAGCATCACAATTCCGATGGCCTGGCCGGCGCTGCTCCCGAGCTACTCGTCGGCCGCATCGCGGCCGCAACCGAGTCGATCAAGGTCGGATCCGGAGGGGTGATGCTCAGCCACTACTCCCCCTACAAAGTTGCCGAGTCGTTCCTCACGCTCAATGCCATGTTCCCAGGCCGCATCGAGCTCGGTGTTGGTCGAGCTCCCGGCTCAGACCCGATCACCATGTACGCGCTCGCCGCTTCCGACACGCTTCGACCCGTCGAGCAATACCCATCGATGGTGCGGGAACTTCTCGGATTCCTCGACGGTGACCTGCCCGCAGATAGCCCCTTTCGCGGTCGTGTCCGTGCGCTGCCAACGTCGGTCGGTGAGCCCCCACCGGTGTGGCTGCTCTCATCGAGCCCTGATTCGGCGAGTTTCGCCGCCCACTTCGGTCTTCCGCTGGCATGGGCTCACTTCTTCAGCCCGGCGAACGGACCTGAGATCGTCGAGGCATACAAGCAGCAATATCGACCGAGCGAACGTTTTCCCGAGCCGATCGTTGCGATCGCGGCGGGAGTGATCTGTGGCGACACGGAGGAGGCTGCGGCCGAGGCGGCGTCGAGCGTGCAGCTCTGGCGTGCTCGCGGTCTCGCAGGTCCGATCCCGTCGCTCGACGACGTGAAGAACGCAGCGCCGAACCCGCTCGCGGTCCAGTCGGCCAACGGCAACGGTCGCAAACCCATGGCGATCGGAACCGGCGACCAGGTGATGAGCGATCTCGAAAAACTCGGGGATGAACACGGCACCGACGACATCTTCGTGGTGACGATCACGTGGGATCACGCAACTCGAGTTCGCAGCTACGAGCTCGTCGCCCAGGCCGCTGGACAGGTCCCCCTCGCTGCGGCCGGATAACCCATCGCAGCATTTGATGAGCACGCTCAAAGAATGAAGGTTGGGCAGCAACGCCAGATCGGGCGAATGCAGGTCGGCTAGTCCAGGTCGGGATAGACCGACGGGGTTGGCCCGGGCACGCCCGGTCCTTCACACACCCAACAGGTCGATTGCATTTGGCCGGTCCATGCGACTTCACATGGGAGGCAGCTCAATCGAACGCCGACACGGCGGGCGCGAGAGGTGCTGACTGAGCTCGTCAAGGTCGAACGCATCACCCCCCATCGGCAGCCCGATAGTCCTTGTTAGGACACGTCGCCTCAGTCAGGATCCACTTCAGGGCGGGCGATTGCTGGGCCGAACACACAGACTTCACCAGGGCGAGCAGGCGCAAGCAGAGCAGCGGGGCGACCGGCTCCAGACGACACGACATCGCCGGTTTCAACGACGATGCCGGCGGATCGACACTTCCGACGGAAGTTCCCAGCATCAACATCCGCGCCCCACACGCGCTCGTACAGGGTTTGAAGCTCGGGGAATGTGAAGGGTGCACGCAAGAGCGCGAACGCGATCGTCGAATACTCCATCTTTGAAGCGAGTCGCTCTCGCGCTGTAGCGAGAATCGCAACGTGGTCGAAGGCAACATCGCCAGCATCGAGATCGTCGAGAGCAACCCATGCAGCGGCTGCTGCGTCACCGCCTGACGTGAGTGCTGTTCGCTCTGGCAAAAGTGCGAGGTACGCCACCGACACGATCCGGCCGCGAGGATCTCGGCCAGGAGCGCCGAACGTTGCGAGCTGTTCGACAACGCCATCGTCGAGGGAGACGTCGAGCTCTTCGAGCAGCTCTCGGCGAGCTGCGTCGATCAAGTCCTCGTCTTCCAACACGAAGCCACCTGGCAGCGCGAGTTTGCCAGCTTCAGGGTGCCCTCCTCGGCGAACCAAGCCGACCCAGAGCTCGTCCTGTTCGTAAGCGAAGCAGACCACATCGACGGCGACGGCAACCGCGGGGTAGTCCGCCATGTCATAGCGATCGAGGAACTCTTTCTCGCCCGAGCGACGCGGCGCGTCCTTCGACTCCGCTGCCTCTTTCGGTTTGGATCGCTTTGCCATCGCTGGCCTCACGCTTCGTTCAGTTCACATCGACCGTCCGCCGAACGACCCAGTCTGGCAACGAGTGAAGCCTTTCACTCGGAATTTAATTGTCATAGTGACAATAATGATCTACGATCGTCGCATGAGCTTCCAACTCACCATCACGAACACCGACACGGGCCGATTCGAAGTCGTCGATGTCAACCAGTTCCCGTCATCGGAACCATTCGTTCACATTCCATCCAAGACCTTCATCGACGCGAACGGCTCCGAGGCAAGAGGTCTGACTATCGAAGCCCGTGGCTTCTCTCCATCCGGCTGGTTCGCCTTGCTCTCCGCGCTCGATATGGCTCAGGCCGCTGGTGTTGAACGGATCGAGTTGATCGTCCCGTTCTTCCCTGGAGCCCGCCAGGATCGCCGCGACGACACGCCGTTGTCCGTTCAGGTCTTTGCCCAAACGTTGACCCCTTATCCAATCCACTCGATCACCGTGCTCGACCCTCACTCCGATGTGACTGCCGCAGTGCTCCCCGCTCGGGTTCGGATCATCTCAGCTGCTGATGCAGTCACTTCTGCGATCGAGCTCGGTCTGTTGCAGCACCCAGACGGCGTGATCGCTCCCGATACCGGGGCGACGAAGCGAGCGGGTTGTGTCGCACGACGGCTCGGTGTTCCACTTCGTCAAGGCCATAAACACCGAGACCCCTCGACAGGCTCGCTCAGCAGTTTCGGCGTCGATGGCGGCCAACCCGGCCGCTGGCTTGTGGTCGATGACATCTGTGACGGCGGCGGCACGTTTGCCGGACTCGCCGATGCCTTCTACGCCTCCGAGACAAACTCGGACTCTTCGCTCGACCTCTTCGTTTCCCACGGCCTTTTCAGCAAGGGACTCGACGCTCTCAGCGCCTACGAGACCGTCGTCAGCACAGACTCACTTCCGGCGGCGATCAGATCCGTCCCCACCGTTCCCCTCTCTCAATTGACGAGCCGCCCCGGCTCGACGCTCACCGAACCAACCCCCACCAAGGAGGCCAACGATGTCTAAGAAAACCACGCTGCCGAGGGCGATCATCGCCACCGACGGTTACAAGCTCGACCACCGCCGCCAATATCCAACTGGAACGACCTACGTCGAATCAAACATCACGCCTCGGTCATCGCGAAACGGCGACGATTCCATGGTCTTCTTCGGGCTACAGGCCTTCCTCAGGCGCTGGATGATGGAGGAGTTCGATGAGTTCTTCGCAGCCGACGTCGACGAGGTCTGCGCCGCCTATGCCGAACGGGTGAACACCTATCTCGGACCGAACCAGATCGGAACCGCCCACATCCGGGCGTTGCACACGCTCGGCTACGTCCCGCTCGAGTTCCGAGCGCTGCCCGAGGGCACGCGCGTCCCACTTCGAGTCCCAGCACTTGTGGTCGCGAACACAAGGCCAGAGTTCTTTTGGCTCGTCAACTACATCGAGACCCTGCTGAGCGCCGAGCTTTGGTTGTCCTGCACCTCCGCCTCAACGGCCGATCGCTATCGCACAATCCTCGATGAAGCTGCGAAGAAGACGGGTGGCGACGCAGCGTTCGTGCCATTCCAGGCACACGACTTCTCGATGCGAGGCATGGCCAACATCGAAGCAGCAAGTATTTCCGGCGCAGCCCACCTTCTGTCGTTCGTCGGCACCGACACACTTCCCGCCTTGGACTACGTCGAGAAGTACTACGCCGAGGAAGAATCGACACGAGAAACCGAACTGGTTGGCGCATCGGTGGCCGCGACCGAACACTCCGTCATGTGCGCCGGCGGTGCGGACGATGAGTTGGCGACGTTCGAGCGTTTGCTCGATCTCTATCCAGCAGGAATCGTCTCGGTCGTATCCGACACGTGGGACCTGTGGCGAGTTCTCACCGAGTTCTTGCCGCAACTACGTGACCGAGTCCTCGCCCGCGACGGGAAGCTCGTGATTCGTCCCGACTCAGGCGATCCGGCTGACATCTTGTGTGGAGACCCGACAGCACCTGCCGGGTCACCGCAGCGACGTGGCGTCATCCAGATGCTGTGGGACGTCTTCGGAGGCTCGGTCAACAGCGCTGGCTTCCGAGAACTCGACCCACATATCGGTGCGATCTACGGCGACTCGATCACTCTCGAGCGATGTGCGGACATCGTCAACCGTCTGGCCGCTGACGGCTTCGCATCCACCAACGTCGTATTCGGAGTCGGTTCGTACACCTACCAGTACGTCACTCGCGACACGTACGGTCTCGCGATGAAGGCCACGTACGCCGTGGTCGATGGAGTCGGACGCGATCTCTTCAAGGATCCCGTCACCGACTCAGGCATGAAACGTTCGGCCCGAGGCCGAGTTGCTGTGCGAGAAGTGAGCGGTGTTCTCACGCTCTTCGACGAGCAGGATGCCGCCGGCGTCGCCGATTCGTTGATCGCACCAGTTTGGCGAGACGGCGAATTCGTGGCCAACCCCGAAGCCTTCTCGGAGGTTCGACGACGATTGGCAGATCAGCGAAACCGGCTCTGAGGCACGCAGCCTCGACCACCGCCATCCGGGCAACGCCGTCCGACGAAGAGCAGACGTCCCCCGACCTCTCATGGAGGCCGGGGGACGTCTGAAGTCAGAACGCATCGCCTCGGCGAGCAGCGCTGTCCTCGGCGATCAGCGCTGCCCTCTGAGCGCCGAGTCCTCGGAGACTGTTAGTGCGTCACCATCGGGTCGAGCGTCTTGGCGTGGGCAACCCAACGCTCGACCTCAGAATTCGACGGCGTGCGACGGACGATGCTGCGCTTCGTCTTCTTGATGGCTGCGTCGTTGACCTCGACCATCTTCTCGGTCAGGTTCGCCGGCTTGCGGTTGCGGAGTTCCTTGACGGTGTCGACACCGGCGGCCTCGAGAAGGTCGCTGTACTCAGAACCAACACCCTTGATGCGCATGAGGTCCGAACGGTTGACCCATTCGAGAACTGATTTCTCGGGGACACCACATTCTTCGGCGATCTCTTTGCGGCCCTTCTTGCCTGCGCCACGCTTCAGCAATGCTTCGCACGACCGGATTCCGGCGGCTCGAAGCTTCTTGCCCTGGGCTGGACCAACGCCTTCGATCGTTTCAATTGATGCCATGTCAAAAACCGTTCCTTGAGGGAGAGACAACGGCCGGAAAGGCTAGACGACTCCGAACGCTGGTGCTGACGATCGACCAGATCCATCGGGGTCGGTCCCGAGTTCCCAACGGGCAAGTGGCATCGGACGACTTCGATGGAGTTGCGCCATTCGGGACAGACCGTGAGAATACGAAGGATCCATCAGCTTCTTCATGATGAACCCTCCCTCAACCTCACCTGGTGACGACACCCAGGCCGACCAAGAATCCGCCGCGTCCAACCCCGAGTCTGCGTCCGCCGCTGTGCCTGCCTCGACCGTTGTGCCTGCCTCGACCACTGTGCCTGCCTCGACCGCTGTGCCCGGAACAACACCGGGTTCGACGAACCAGATTCCTGGTGGCATCGTCACGTTCCTCTTCACCGACGTCGAGGGATCGACTCGCCTCTGGGCAGCGGACACCCAAGCCACGGCTCGCTCGTTCGTCATCCACGACAAGATCGTTCGAGATGCGATCGAATCAGCTGGCGGCTACGTGTTCGGTGTTGCGGGCGACTCGTTCCGCGGGGCGTTCTCCGACGCAACATCTGGCGTGATCGCCGCTCGCCAAGCCCAACAGTCGCTCCGCGATGCGAACTGGGATGGCGCACCTCCGCTCCGAGTCAGGATGGGGCTCCACCGCGGTCGGTCGACGGAACGCGGGGGCGACTACTTCGGGCCCGTTCCAAACACGGCGTCGCGCATCGAAGCGATCGCAGCTGGCGGCCAGATCCTGATGAGTGATCAGGTGAAGACCGAAGTCTCGGTCCCCACCACCTGGCTCGGCGAACACCGGTTGAAAGACGTCGCCGAACCCGTCTCGATCCATCAGCTCGGCCACGACTCGTTCCGAGCGCTCCGAGCCGTCGATCCCGAACTGTCAACGCTGCCAAACCTTGGATCTCAGATCCTTGGACGCGGCGACATGATCGTGAACGTACGCGGACTGCTCGAGACATCGCCGCTCGTCACACTCACCGGCACTGGCGGCTGCGGGAAGACTCGCCTCGCACTCGAAGTTGCCCACCACGAGCTCCCGAACCGGCCGGACGGTTGCTACTTCGCCGATCTGTCTGCGGTGTCTGACGGGTCTGAACTCGCGGCAGCACTCGCAACCGCGATTCGTTTGACGCTGGTCGGTGGTGATCCGCTGACCCAGATCGTCGATCACCTCGCCACACGCGAAGCGCTCGTCCTGCTCGACAACTGCGAACATCTCCTCGACGCCTGCGCGGAGTTCTGTGAACTCCTACTTCACCGGTCAGCGTCGACCATGTTGCTCGCCACAAGCCGTCAACGACTCGATGTTGCGGGCGAGCAGGTCGTCAACGTCGCCTCGCTCGGCAGTCAGCCCGGCGACGACTCGGCCATCGAGTTGTTCATCGCACGCGCCACGGCGATCGATCCATCGTTCACAGTCGACGACACAACGAACGAGACCATCAGCGAGATCTGCTCGAAACTCGACGGACTTCCGCTGGCGATCGAACTCGCTGCCGCCCGATCGGCCGTTCTCTCGCCGGCCGAGCTACTCGACCGAATGGGCGACCGATTCAAGCTGCTTTCTGGCGGACGCGGTCGACAGCGCCGACGCACGCTTCAAGCAACACTCGACTGGAGCTACGACCTTCTCGACGAGGACGAGCAGCGGTTCTTCCGTCGTATGGGTGTGTTCGTCGGCTCGTTCGACCTCGCCGCCGCCACCAAGGTCGGCGACACCGACCAATACGAAACGCTCGACCTCCTCGACAGCCTGGTGGCGAAGTCGCTCATCACGAGCACCCCATCGGGGGGTTTCGAGGAGAGCTTTGGGCGAGACAACGCCGACGTCGCCGTCAGCCGACCAGACACGTCCGAGGAAGGGGCGCGGTTCCGCCTCCTCGAGACCGTCCGTATCTACGCCGGCAACCAGCTGGCGCGTGCGAGCGAGGTCGGGTCGGTCCGCGATCTTCATCTGGATCACTTCATGGAACTGACCTCGTTCTCGTCGTGGACAGAGGCGGAAGATCTCGATCGATCGGTACGGCTGTCGATCGACTGGCCAAACATTGCGTCCGCCCTCGAATGGGCGACGTCGACGGAGCGGTGGGTCGAGGCCGCCCATCTCACCCGCGGCAGCCAAGGGCTCTGGGAAACCCGCATTCCGGCCACCGAAGGTCGGCGCTGGATCGAGCTCACACTCCCCCACCACGAGCGATCGACCGAACACGGCAGTTGGTTGCGTCGCAACCTGGCGATTCTCGAAATGCAGCTCGACAACTTTGAGCGGGTGCATACGCTCAACGAAGAAGTGATCGCTGACGCCGTTCCCCTGGCTGCTACGCAGTCGCTGGGACTGCACGGGTTCACACGAGCCCGCCAACACAGCGACGAAAGCGCCGGACTCCTCGACAGAGCGGACGAGTTGATCAACACCATCACGTTGGACGACGCCTCACGCATCGGCACGTCGTGGGCTCGCGGCACCTTGTGTCTCTATGCCGGCGATGTGGACGGCGCCCTCACACACTTCCAGACCGCTGTTGCGTTCGCTCGCAGCCACCCTCACGAGATCAACTACACGATGGTTGCCGGACTCTCGCTGGCGACGACTCAGATCGTGGCAGGACGACCGCTCGAGGCACTTCAAACCCTCGACTACCGAGACTGGTCTCGCTCGGTGTGGGACAGCTCGGATGTCTTGCGAGCGATCGCATTGCTCGACAGCGGTCGCGTCGGCGAAGCAGCCGAGCTGATCGTCGACTTCGGTCACGCCGCGTTGCGTGGCCGACTCGCACGACAATCCAACGACGCGCTGGTTGGCCTCGCTGCCCTTGCGCTTCATCGCGGCGAAAACGATCACGCTTGGCAGCTTCTCCAAGAAGCGGTTGCGCCACGCACGCCGTTCACCATTGCGATGGCTGAGGCGCTTGCGGCGCGAATCGGACACGGTGAAGAACTCCGAGAGCGTCATCGCAACCGGCAGGTTCCGCTGGGGGAGCTCGACGCCACCGAACATCTCGCCACCGAACTTCGCCGACTCCCAGCCGAATAAGGCCGGCTCTCGAGGTCGGCCGGACGACTTTCGCTGAAGCTGGAACCGATTCACGCCGACACTCGTTAGGGGTGAACAACATTCCGGCGGAGTGTGCTGGAAACTCGTTCACACGAGCGTGCGGCCACGAAGGGACCAGCAGAAGATGACTGAGAAAAAGCCAGCGAAGAAGAAGCCGACCAAGAAGGCCACAAAGAAAGTCACCGCGAAGAAGGCGACCGCCAAGAAGGCCGCGGCAAAGAAGACGACCGCGAAGGCCGCCACGAAACGAACGGCCAAAAAGGCCGCTGGAGCGAAGACGACGGCAAAAGCCTCGGCCAACGAGTCCACAGCATCGTCAACCACCTCCGAGCGGGCGGTGAACCAACTCCACGATCTCAGCCCGATGGCGTGGGAGCACCCCGCCGATCGCGCTGCGCTGAACGCGCTGCGAAAGATCCCTGGCTTCGAAGCGGTACTTCGCAAGATCGTCGGCCTCTTCGGCGAGAAGCAGATTCGCCTGTCGTTACAAGCCAATGCTGTCCGCGTTTCCCCCAAGCAATATCCGTGGGTTCACGAGCGCCTCATGACCGTGTGCGACACGCTCGATGTCGAAGAGGTTCCTGCTCTCTTCATCACTCAAGACGCGACGGTGCAAGCGTTCGCTGTTGGATTCGACCACCCCTTCATCGTGATCAACTCCTCACTCATCGAGGTGCTGAACCAGGACGAAGTCGAAGCCGTTATCGCTCACGAGGTTGGCCACATCGAGAGCGGGCATGCCGTCTACCGGACGATGCTCTACATCCTCTTGATGCTCGGCACGCTGCGCTACCCGCTCGTTTCTGCGACCACGTTGCCGATCCGCCTCGCATTGCTCGAATGGCAGCGTAAGTCCGAACTGTCCGGCGATCGCGCTGCGCTCCTGGCTGTGCAGGACCCGCGTATCGTTATGTCGGCGCTCATGAAACTCGCCGGCGGTTCGCGCGGCGAGGAGCTGGATCTCGACGAGTTCATCGCTCAGTCCGACGACTACCGAGGCCCTGATGACGTCCTCGCCGGGATCTACAAGTTCCTCGCGGCGTTGGGCACGACGCATCCGTTCACCGTCGTTCGTGTTGCTGAGTTGCGCGATTGGATTGAGACCGGCGAGTACGACGAGATCGTCGAGGGCACCTACCGCACTCGCGCCGGCGAGGCCGAGGTCCCGTACACCGAGGACTTCGGCGACGCAGCTGGCGGCTACGCCGGCAAGGCTCGCGGTGTGGTCGACGGTGTCGGCTCTCGGGTGGGTTCGGTTGGCGGCAAGGTCGCCGACGCATGGCGCAAGGGCGCCTGACACCTCGAGGTTGACGGCTGGAGGCTGGTCGACCAGCTGCTTGTCTCTCTCACTCCTGGCCCGTATTCCTGGGCGTGCATGCCTACTCGTCAGCGGGGCAAGACCCCGGTGCCGTGGGCTGGGTCGAAGAGCGCGTGATACCCGCCGGTGTGCCAGAACACGACCGGGCCATCGAACTCGCCGGAGCGAACGATGTCGATGAGCCCGGCTGCGCCCTTGCCTGAATAGACCGGGTCGACCACAACAGCTTCGGTTCTCGCCAGCAGCTCGATCGCTTCGCGACCTGCGTCGGTCGTTTTGCCGTAGCCGGAGCCGATGTAGTCGAGCCGAATATCGAGATCGGCTTCGGTCAGGCCGAGGTCAAGATCGATCAGGTCGGCTGCGGCTTGTGCGAGCGCAAGCATCTCAGCTCGCGGGTCGATGCCGAAGAGCTGCCCGGCATCGATCGCCACGAGTGGTGTCGAGCGAGCAGAGAGGGCCCGGCCCACGAGCATCCCTGCGTGACTCCCGCCCGACGTTGAGGTGTGGACGATGCACGACGGCTCGATTTTGGCCGTGGTGAGTTGAGCATCGAGTTCCAGGAACGCTCGGGCGAAGCCGAGTGTGCCGAGCGGATTCGAACATCCGATCGGGGCGATGACCGGGCGTCTACCGCTCGCTCGAAGCTCCTCGCCAATTTCGTCGACGATCGCGTTCATCTCGCGCCAATTGCGATCACCGACGAACCGAGTCTCGGCTCCGAGCAGGCGATCGAGGAAGAGATTGCCGGTGGGGACGTCCGGCTCGTCGCCGCGCAAGACAAGCACACACTCCATCCCCGATGCGGCTGCGGCCGCCGCGCCGGTTCGCGCCGAGTTCGACTGCGCGGCACCGGTCGTCACCAACGTGTCAGCACCATCGGCGAGCGCTTGGCCAAGAACGAGATCGAACTTGCGGAGCTTGTTCCCGGCAAGGGCCACCGATTGCACGTCATCACGCTTGATCCAGACGTCGCCACCGATCTCCTTGGAGAACCGGTCGAGGCGATGAAACGGCGTCGGCCAGTGCCCGAGACCGGCCGACGGCAGGTTTTCGAGTTGAGCGAGTGAGGAGTGGGCCTGAAGCACGCGTCCACGGTACTTGCGCTGTCGAGCTGAACCGGTTGGGCCACACTGGCAGCGTGACTCGACCGAACATCGTGATGTTCATGCCCGACCAACTTCGAGCTGATGCCGTGGGGTGTTTCGGTTCGCCCATGGCTCAGACACCAAACATCGACGCGCTGGCAGCGAGGGGCACGAGGTTTGCTCACGCCTACTCTCAACACTCGGTTTGCAGCCCGAGTCGGGTGTCGATGTTGACAGGCTGGTACCCACACGTCGCCGGACATCGGACCCTCACGAACCTCATCAAACCCCACGAACCGAATCTGTTCGCGCTCTTGCGAGACGCCGGCTACCACGTTGCCTGGGCCGGCGAACGGGGCGACATGTTCGCGGCCGGGGTCGCCGACGCATCGACGGACCGACGTGGTCTGGATCACGCGCCCACTCATCTGTTCGGACACGGACCCTTCGGTCCAGATGATCCGTGGTTCAACGCTCACTACCACGGGCGACGAGCGGGAGTCGATGGCGAGCCGGAGCTCGACATCGACGAGGCAACGATTCGCACGGCCATCGATTGGCTGGCCGATGGCCTTCCGGAACCCTGGGTGCTGTTCGTTGCGCTGATCTTTCCGCACCCGCCGTTCGAGGCCGAGGAGCCCTGGTTCTCGATGCACGATCGGGATTCGATGCCAGCGCCTGCCCCGTGGGTCGCTGAGGGAAAGCCTCGCTACATGAGCCAGCTTCGCTCGGCGTACGGAACCGCAGCTTTCGAACTTGATCGATGGGCTGAGATCGCTGCCACCTACCACGGCATGGTCAGCCGAGTCGACGATCAGCTCGGTCGTCTCATGACCGCAGTCGACGCCGCTGGTCAGGCCGAGCGGACACAGACCTGGTTCTTCACCGACCACGGCGAATACCTGGGTGATCACGGTCTCGTCGAGAAGTGGCCGTCCGGTCAGCACGACTCGCTGCTGCGCAATCCCTTGATCGTGGCCGGTCCGGGCATCGGCGAGGGCACCACCGTCACCGAGATGGTGGAGATGATCGACCTTTTACCATCGGTGCTCGAGAGCGCCGAACACGAAGCCGTCCATACCCACTTCGGACGTTCCCTGTGGCCATCATTCGTCGATGCCAGCGCGCCGCATCGCTCGCTCGCCTTCGCCGAAGGAGGTTTCATCGCGGAGGAGCATCATCTGCTCGAAACCGCTCGCGGTGCCTACCAGGTAAAGGCCGATGTCCAGCGAGACGACCCCGTGAACGCCGGCAAGGTCGCCTCGGTCCGCAACCAACAGTTCAGCTACGTTCGCCGACTCTATGAGGAGCCCGAACTCTACGACCTCGTCGCTGACCCGGCGGAGGTGAGCAATCTGGCTGGAGACCCGCTCCATGCCGAGATCCAAGGTCAACTCGACGATGCCCTTCTTCGTTGGTTCCTCGAGACGAGCGATGTCATTCCCTGGGAAACCGACGCCCGCTTCGAGTCATCGTTCGTCGAGACGATCAAGGCCAGCCGATCGAAGCCGTGAGCGTGCGAACCTCGCTCGGTTGTGTGAGTATCAGCAGCATGATTTCAGTCCACATCCTGTATCCAAAGACCGACGACTCGACCTTCGACATGGACTACTACACCAGCACGCATATGCCGATGCTGGCCGATGCGCTTGGTGACGCCTGCAAGGGCTGGGGTGCATCGTCGATGTCTGGCGGCAACTGGGCCGCCGTTGGCTGGGCCACCGTCGAGAGCCAGGACGCATTCAACGCTGCGATGGGTGAGCACGGCGCCAAAATCATGGCTGACGTCGCGAACTACACGAACGTTGCGCCGGAGATGCTCATCGGTGAGGTCGCTCACTGATCTCGTTCGCTTCTCAAGCGAATTTCGGGCTTCAGCCGCTCGTATGAGCAACCAGCCGAACCTCGTTTTCATCATGAGCGACGATCACGCCGCTCATGCGATCTCTGCTTACGGCAGCCGGATCAACCAGACGCCGAATCTTGATCGCATCGCCGCTGCCGGCATGCGATTGGATTCGGCGTTTTGTACGAACTCGATCTGTGCTCCGAGTCGAGCTGCGATCCTGACGGGCACGTACAACCACGTAAACGGCGTGACCACCCTCGACACGCACCTCGATAACTCGCTGTGGACGTTCCCGCAGGCGTTGCAGGCTGCGGGCTATCGCACTGGGATGATCGGCAAGTGGCATCTCGGCCACGGTCGAGGCGCCGACCCGGCGGGTTTCGACCATTGGCGGGTGCTCCCCGGCCAGGGCCACTATCACAACCCCGTGATGCTCGAGGCCGACGGTGTCGTGGTGGAACGAGGTGGTTATGTCACCGACCTGATCACCGACGACACGATTGCGTTCATCGATGGCGAACTCGGTCCGGCCGCACAATCGGCTCATCAGCCATTCGCTGTCTTTTGTCATCACAAGGCGCCACATCGGTCGTGGGAGCCAAGCCGCGAACACTTCACGATGTACGACGACGTCGACATCCCCGAGCCCGACACGTTCCGAGATGATCTCGTCGGCCGGGCCGAGGTGATTCAGGCCGTCAAGATGCGGATGATGGATCTCGACCCAATCGTCGACCTGAAGGCGGTTGTGCCCGATGGCCTCAGTCTCGACGAGGAGATCTCGTGGCGGTACCAGCGCTACATCAAGGACTACCTACGGGTGGTCGCGTCGATCGATGACAACGTCGGCCGGCTGCTCGACCACCTTGAGGCGACAGGGCTCGCCGACAACACGATCGTTGTGTACACGTCCGACCAAGGCTTTTTCCTCGGCGATCACGGATGGTTCGACAAGCGATTGATGTACGAGGAGTCGCTGTCGATGCCGCTGCTGATTCAGTCGCCCGGTCAGATCGAAGCTGGGTCGACGAACGACGACATCGTGGTCAACGTCGACTTCACGCCAACGCTCGCCGATCTGATGGGTGTTGAGTTGCCAACGGATCTGGTTGACCCGGTGCAAGGCCGATCGTTCGCGCCGTTGCTGAGGGGCGAAGCGGTCGATGACTGGCCAACATCGATGTACTACCGCTACTGGATGCATCGAGATGGCTCCCATCTGTGCCCGGCCCACTA
Organism: uncultured Acidimicrobiales bacterium; assembly: GCA_937925335.1. Classification (GTDB taxonomy): domain Bacteria; phylum Actinomycetota; class Acidimicrobiia; order Acidimicrobiales; family SZUA-35; genus CALEWY01. Next base: position 27,630 of record CALEWY010000019.1, on the reverse strand, counting down.
CGGCGTGCGGACGAGGACACACAAGCTCATCTGTTACTACAACGACCCGCTCGGCCAGCCAGGCGCCGCTGGCCCGGCCGACCCGATCGAGTGGGAGCTGTTCGACCTCGGTGCCGATCCACTCGAGATCAACAACGTGATCGACGAACCAGCGATGATGCCCGTGCGCGACGACTTGGTTGCCGAGTTGGCTCGGCTACAAGCGCTGTACGGCGACGAGCCGTTTCCCGGAGCAACCGAAGTGTTGTCATGAGCGACGGCAATCCACTCTCCGGCCGGGTTGCACTCGTCACCGGAGCAACCAGGGGCGCAGGCCGAGCGATCGCCGTCGAACTCGCGGCGGCGGGAGCCCACGTGTACGCCACGGGCCGCTCCACTGACGAGCAACGGTCGGCCATGGACCGATCTGAAACCATCGATGAGACCGGCCGAATCATCGAAGCAGCGGGCGGTTCGACAACCGCCATGCGGGTCGATCACAGTGACACGGCTCAGGTTGCGCACTTGGCCGAGACGATCCGGGCCGACCACGGGCGCCTCGACATCTGCGTGAATGATGTTTGGGGCGGCGACCCGATGGTCGATTGGGAGAACCCGTTCTGGGAACAGGATCTCGACACTGGGCTCGCTCTTCTTCGCCAGGCGATCGATACGCACATCATCACGAGCTGGCACATGGCGCCGCTTCTGATCAAGAGCGAGAACGGGCTGCTCGTCGAGGTGACCGACGGTGTCTCCGATCGTTACCGAGGCACGCTCTTCTACGACCTGGTCAAGGCATCGGTGATCCGGTTGGCGGTCGGCCAAGGCGAAACGCTACGTCCTCACGACGTGGCAGCAATCGCCGTGAGCCCGGGCTTCTTACGGTCCGAAGCAATGCTTGATCACCTTGGTGTCACGGCCGAGACGTGGCGAGATGCCATCGAGCAGGACGAACACTTCGCGTGGTCCGAGACGCCCCATTACCTCGGCCGAGCGATCGCAGCTCTCGCCGCTGACCAACAGCGCATGGAACTCACCGCAACCGCCACCGCAACGTGGGAACTCGTCGAACGCTACGACGGCACCAACCTCGCCTTCACCGACCTCGACGGCACCCAACCTAAATGGGGCCCCCACATGCGAGAAGCGCTCGGCCTCGAGCCGTAACGCCAGCCCTCGCTCAACCCTCTGTGGTCTCTGAGACCGCAGTGGGTCTGGAACCGGCTGTGATCTCAGAGACCGCAGCAGGTTCAACAACCCGCGGTGGCGGGCGCGGCCCGAAAACAGTGGCGAAACCAGGGATCCCTGTCGCCGCAGGTACATCCGCTAACCGGCTGCGGTCTCAGAGATCGCAGCCGGTAGTGAGTCGGAGTGTGGTGGTGGTAGGGCTAGGCCTGTGTGGACTGTTGGCGGCGGATTCCGAGGAGGAAGATGCCGGCGCCCAGGAGGGTGAGGGCGATCGCCAGGAGGATGCCGACGTTGCCGCCGGTGAAGGCGAGCGGTGTAGTTGCTCGCACGGTGACGACGCCGTCGTCGGTGTCGGTGTTGTTGGTGTCCACAACATCGGTGAACGTCGATGACACCTCGGCGGAGTTGGTGACGCGTTCGCCAGCCTCGCCGATCACGGTCGTCGTGAGCGTGATCGCCGGCATCGTCTCGGCCGGGTCAGCACCGGTGGCGCTCACACAGGTGAGTGTGCGATCAACGATCGTGCAGGTCCATCCGTCACCGGATGCCGAGACGAACCGGAGACCGGCCGGCAAGACGTCGGTCACCGTGATCGGACCAAGATCCGGATCGGGACCGTTGTTGGTCACCGAGAGTTCCCACGTGACATCGGTGCCGAACTCGAAGGCGGTGGAGGTCAACGCTTTCTCGATCGTGAGATCGACCTCACGGATTCGAACGAGCGCCGGATCGTGGTCGTCCTCGTCACCATCGGCGCCGTCGACGACATTGTCGTTTGCTGCCGGATCACCGCCAGCGTCGTTGCCACCGTCGGCATCGGGTGTTGAGTCGATGTCGACTCGTGGCACGCCGTTGATGTCCGAACCGCTACCGATCTCGGCAACGTTGACCTGATCGCCGCTGAACGAGTCGAGCACGGTTGTCGTGATCTCGATCGTGATCGAATCACCGATCAGAATCGGCCCAGCGATGGTCTGCTCGACCACTCCAGGACCGGTGCTCGTCCAGCCGTTGGTGTCAGCACTCGAAAGCTCGAGTCCTGCGGGCAGGTAGTCGGTCACCAGCACGTCGGTGGCGTCCATCAGACCTTGGTTGATCACGGTGATCTCGAAGGTCACCTCGTCGCCGATGTCGACGACCGTTGGGGCGCCGGCCGGCAGCTGCTTGGTCAGCGCCAGGTCGAAGAATGGGAACGTGATGGTTGCGATGTCGTGATCATCCTCGTCCGCAACGCCGTCTCCGGTCGTGTCATCACGGCCGTTCTCACCCGTCTCGTCATCTTCGACGAGATCGTCGTCGATGGCATCAGCGGTCGAGTCGATATCCGACGGTGCGGTGGTGAGTGGATCACCATCGTCGTCGTAGCTCGAGATTTCGACGTGGTTCTCGAATGTCTCCGGCGTCGTCGGGACGACGGGAACCTGCAGCACGATCGAAACCGTGATGCTTTCACCAGCGGCGAGCGAGCCAACCAAGAGGGTCGGGTTCAGCGGGTCGGTGCCGTCCCAGTCCTCGGTGTTCCCGGTGACCAAAGCGGTGTTGTCCGCCGCAACGAACGTGAAGCCCGGCTGGATGTAGTCGGTGATCACGATGTCCGTTGCGTCGATCGAACCCTGGTTGAACACCTCGACCTCGAAGGTCACGAGACCCCCGTCGGCGAGTGGGCTCGGAGCGAACGAGGCCATCACTTTGCGAGTGGCAAGGTCGAAGACCGGCATCGTCGTGATGTCGTGATCGTCCTCGTCAGCGAGGCCGTCACCGGTCTCGTCGTCGATTCCGTTTTCGTCGATTTCGTCGTTCTCCACGACATCGTCGTCGGTGGCATCAGCAGTGGAGTCGACGTCACTCGGGGCCGGCGTCGACGGATCACCGTCGTCGTCGAAGCTCGAGATCTCTGCGGCGTTGTCGAGCATTGGGGCTCCCCCGATGACCTCGAGCACGATGCGCACGGTCACGCTCGATCCGGCAGGGATCGAACCAACAGCAAGGGTCGGCAGCAGCGGATCGGTGCCGTCCCAATCAGCGGCGTTGCCGGTGACTGCTGCGGTGTTGTCAGCCGGGCGGAATGCGAACCCTGGCTGCACATAGTCGGTGACCACGATGTCGGTTGCGTCGATCGAACCTTGGTTGAACACCTCGATGTTGAACGAGACCAGCGAACCGATCGTCACGGGTGACGGATCGATGGCGTTCACGGTCTTGCGCAGCGCGAGGTCGAAGGTCGACAGCACGGCGATGTCGTGATCGTCTTGATCAGCCACGCCGTCACCGGTCGTGTCGTCCTGGCCGTTCTCGCCAATCTCGTCGTCCTCGACCTCGTCGTCATTGACGGCGTCAGGGACCGAGTCGACATCGGTCGGAGCGGTGGTCAGCGGATCTCCATCGTCATCAGCCGAGCTGATCTCGGCGACGTTGGTCAAGAAGACCGATGCGTCGGCAACATCGAGCACGATCGTGACCGTCGCCGAGCCGCCGGCAGGAATCGCTCCGACCAGCAGCGTCGGGTTGAGCGGATCGGTGCCGTCCCAGTCCTCGGCGTTGCCGGTTGCGGCCGCCGTGTTGTCTGCAGGTTCAAACGTGAACCCGTTCTGGACGTAGTCGGTGATCACGATGTCCGTTGCGTCGATCGAACCCTGGTTGAACACCTCGATCTGGAAGGTCACTGCGGTACCGATCACCGGTGGTGATGGGATTGCTTCGAGGACGGTCTTTCGCAACGCCAGGTCAAACGTGTCGATGAGTGCTGTGTCGTGATCGTCTTCGTCGCCGCCGGTGTTGTCGATTTCGTCGTCGACCGGGGTCTCGGAATCGGTGCCGTCAGGCGTCGAATCGAAGTCGGTCGGAGCGGTCGTCAGCGGGTCGCCATCGTCATCGGCGGAGCTGATCTCAGCGTTGTTGACGAGCACACCGCCCGGAGGGGTTCCGGTGAATTCGAGGACGATTGTGGCCGTCTCGGAGGTGCCGGCCGCAACGTTGCCAACCGCGAGGGTCGGGTTGAGCGGGTCGGTGCCGTCCCAGTCGGCGGCGTTGCCCGTGGCAGCTGCGGTGTTGTCAGCAGCATTGAAGACAAAGCCGGGCTTCACGTAGTCGGTCACGACGATGTCCGTCGCGTCGATCGAACCCTGGTTGAACACCTCGATATCGAAGGTGACGAGCGAACCGATCACGATCGGGGTCGGGGCGACGGTGTTGATCGTCTTGCGAAGGGCGAGGTCGAAGATGTCGATCACAGCGATGTCGTGGTCATCTTCGTCATCACCGGTCGGGCCGGTTGCATCGATGCCGGTCTCGTCGATGACACCATCGTCCGGTGTCTCGTCGTTGGTGCTATCGGCATCGGAGTCGATGTCGCCCGGAGGCGGCGTCAGCGGATCACCGTCATCATCGAAGCTCGAGATCTCGGCGAAGTTCTCGAGCGGCGCCGAGCTGGCGTCGACGGCGAGGATGATGGAAACCGTCACGCTTGCACCGGCCGGAATCGAGCCGACGTCAAGCGTTGGGTTGAGCGGATCCGTGCCATCCCAGTCGGCGGCGTTGCCCGTTGCAGCTGCGGTGTTGTCCGCAGCGGCAAACGTGAAGCCGGACTGGACGTAGTCGGTCACGACGACGTCGGTCGCGGCGACCGAACCCTGGTTGAACACTTCGATGTCGAAGGTCACGACCGAGGTCGGGCCGATCGGGAGAGGAGCGATCGTGTTGACCGTCTTCTCGAGGGCGAGGTCGAACACGGTCACCGAAGCGATGTCGTGATCATCCTCGTCAGCGATGCCGTCTCCGGTGGTGTCGTCGACACCGTTCTCGTCGATCTCGTCATCTTCGAGTTCGTCATCGTTGATGGCGTCCGGCGTCGAGTCGTTGTCGTTCGGCCCGGGAGTTCCCGGATCGTTGTCGTCGTCGGCCGAGCTGATCTCGGCGACGTTGTCGATCAAGGATCCAGCGACAGGAGGAGTCGAGAAGACCAGGACGATCTTGACGGTCTCACTCGTTCCCGCTGCGATGAACGGAATGTCGAGCGTTGCAGCCGAGGCGGATCCGCCCCAAGCGTTGGCGTTGCCAGTGAGGGCTGCGGTGTTGTTGCTCGGCAAGAACGTCAGCTCGGCTGGTACGTAGTCGGTGATCTCGACGTCGAAGGCGTCGACCGTTCCCTGGTTGAAGACCTCGATATCGAACGTGATCTCCGAGCCAATACGGAGCGGATCCGGGTCGAGGTCAAACACGGTCTTACGAAGCGCAAGGTCGAACTCGTTCAGGACGACGTCGTGCGAATCGTCATCCTCATAGGGCGTTCCGCCACAGCACGAGTCGTTCCCGGCGGCGTCGTCGCCAGCGGTGGTCGCATCGTTCGTGTGGAGGTTGGCGGGCGTGTAGTAGATCGGGTCGTCGAGGACGTCGAGCTGCGGAATCGCCTGCAGCGTGATCGTGATCGTCTCGCCCGGTCCGAGTGCATCGGTGCCGGAGATGAGATCGGTCCACGTGAGCGTCTCTTCGTTCAACGCTGCGGGATCGTTACAAGCACCGGTGTCGGCCGCACAGGTCGGCTCGACCGGAGTCGGCGTGCCTGGGCCGGGGTTGTCGACGGTGACCGTCGCCGAACCCGGAATGTAGGTCCAACCCGGGGGAAGCGTGTCGGTTGCATCAACGCCGTACAGCGAGGCGACCGAGTCGGTGTTGCGGATCACCAGTTGCCACGTGAACGGCTCACCGATGCGTGCGTCGGTTTCGTCGCTCGGTGCAACGGCGGATTTCACGATCTCGACCTCGGGGAAGTGCACCTCGAGGGTGACGTCGTCCGGATCGACCGGGCCACGATCGGCCGTCGGGTCGCTGCCGTACAGGATCAGATCATCGTTGGCCGGGTTGTCCGCGATGATCTGGACCTGCTCGGTGGCCGGAATGCCGAGGAAGAACGGCACACCAGCGGTGTTGGTCAGGTCTTCACCATCGAGGAAGTCATCGGAGTCAAACGGCAGCGCTGGGTCATAGGACAGCTCGGCGTCGTAGACGAGCTGGAAGGTGTCGCCAGGATCGATCGGACCGACGAGGAGCCAGCTGATCTCTCGTGTACCGGCGTCCCACACACCACCGTTTGCGATCGGCAGCGTCGGTTCAATACCGGGCGGCACCTCATCGACGACGGTGATGTCGTAGGCCGGGCTCGTGCCCGTGCTGGTGAGCGTCAGGGTGTACTGCATCGAGGCGCCAGCCTCGACGTCGCAGCCGTCGCCATCGACCCCACCAGATGGGTTCGTGCCGGGCGTTCCATCGGGATCGTTCGAAGCCGAGGTGTCGTTGCCAGGAGTCGTGTCGCATGGCGCGATCGTCGTTGCGCCGGGTTGCAGCGCAACGTCTTTGTCCAACTCGAGAGACGGCTCGACCACCGTGATCGTCTCGGTCACTGGAGGCGGGTTCAGGTCGAACTCGCTCGGGTCGTCGTAGGCGGGAGGCAGGTCCGTCGTCACGGTCGAATCGTCGACTTCGTCACGCGTGTTCCATGCCGATTCGGCACGGTTGGTGAGCAGGTTGGTATCGAACGATGTGTCGTTGACGTGAACGGTGTACGGCACCGTGATTTCACAGGCCTCGCCGCTTGCGACGACATCGCCGAAGAACCACGCAACCACCTGTGGGTCACCAGCGGTCGGGTTGATCAGACCGAAGTCGTTCGGATCGAGTGGACCGGTGATCGCCGTCTCACTTCCGGAGAAACAGCCAGGGCCGACAAGCGGCGTTGCGCCAAGTCCGGTGTTGGAGAACGAGTCGAACGTGAGCCCGGCCGGGAGGGTGTCGAACAGCGTTGCGTCATAGGCAACGGTTCCATCCGGGATCGTGAAGGTGACGGAGTACTCGACGGGCTCACCAACCGTGAAGGTGGTGTCGTCGACGTCCGGGGAGCCGAACGGCTCGACGTCTTTGTCGAGGCTCGGTGTCACCGGCGTCAAGAAGTCGCCATCGGAGTCGCCATAGGGGCGAGCGTCTTGATCGCTCGGATCGTTGCTCGGGTCCTCGGGCGACAAGCTGTCGCCGGTCACCTCGGCACTGTTGAAGATGATCTGGCCGCTCGGGATGAAGGAGTCGAACTCGACCTCGAAGTCGAGCACGATCGGCCCACCATCGGGAGCAAGCTCATCAAGAATGTGCGGTGTTGCCGCCGGGTTCCACGGCGTTGCGGTCGTCCATGTGATGGTCCGCGCCGTCGCATCCCAGATGCCGATCGCTCCGCCAGGGCCCTCCACGGTGTCGCCGGTTGCGGTAACCGGAGTGCCACCAGGAGTTGCCAACGGAGTTGCGAACAGCGGGACGGTGTCGACGATCTCGAGATCGTGGAGGGTCGTGACGTTGGCCGCAGTGGCCGACGAGTTCGTCACCGAGAGGTTCCACACAGCGTTGCCACCGGGAAGAATCGAGTTGTTCGGCGGAACAGGAGTGGTGTGCGTCTTGACGATCTCGGGGTTCGGCTCGACAACGTCGATCTGGACCGTGTTCGAGTTGACCGGCGTTTGGTTGTTGCCGAGCTCGTCGCCATAGGAGAACTGGCCACGGTTGCGCAGTGCGGTCTGAGGGTCGGCCTGGTTGGCCGGGTCGTCATCAACCTGGAGGTAGAAAGTGAGCAACAAGATGTCGTCGCCACTGCCCGTGTCGTTGAGGTAGTCACACGGGAAGGTGAGCTCGAACTCACCGGTGTCACCGTCTGCCGGCGCAGCGCCGGCGATCAAAAGGTCGGCGAGTGTTGGATCACCGCAAGGATCGTCATTGCCAACGGGAAGGCCGCCGGCATCGACGAATTCGATGCTCGGCGTGAGGGTCGACACCGCTCCGTCGAACAGGCCGGAGCCTTCGAACCACGTCATCCCTGCCGGGATCTGATCGGAGAGCACGCCGTCGTAGATCGTCGTGCCTTCGGGGATCGTCAGCGACAGCTGGTACTGAACGATCTCGCCGATCGTCGCGTCATCTGCGGGCCGGTTGAGGGAACCATTGCTCGAGTTGCCAGCGTCGTCGATTCCCGACCACTGCGTCTTGTTCAGGGTCGGTGCAACGGTGAACAGCTGCGCCTGATCGTCCGCATCGGCGGTGTTCGGCGTGACGGTCGGGTCGATGTTGTCTTCCGGGTAGAAGGTGAAGACGCCCGAGTCGAGGTTGGATTCCGATTCGTAGGAACGGATGCCCGCCTCGTTCAAGTAGAACTGGCCGGGGGCAACGTTGCCAGGCACCGTGAGGTCGTAGGTGTAGGTCTGGAAGTCGCCAGCTGCGGGTCGGTAGCTGACCGAATCGAAGTTCTCAGGAACCGTGAGAGTTGGCGGCCACGTGATGACGCCTGCGGCACACACACCACCGTTTGAGATGTTGGAGATATCGGCACAGGTGAACTCGGGCGGGATCGTGTCCCAGACTTCAACGTTCGCCGCGTCGCGGTTTCCTTCGTTCCAGATGTCGAGGCGGAACTCGACGAGCGCCGCTCCTTCGACCTCTTGGGCTGTCGGAACGTCATCGAAGTAGGAGTTGTCAAAGTCGATGCCCTGAGGACCAGGAGCGTCAACATCACCCGAGATGCTGGTGATCGACTCGACACCCTTTGCGATCTGAACGATCGGCTCTTCCCAGATCACACCGGCCATGTCGCGGAATTGGAAGACGTTGCCGGCCGTGTTCACGGTGGTCATCTTCTGCTGGTTCAGCGTGATGTCGCCGGGGGCGTTCGATCCGGGCGGCCCAAGGATTGCGCCGATGACCCAGACAAAGCTGTTGCCGGAGTTCGAGACGGGTCCGACATCGAACACGACCTTTCGATCAGCTTCGCTCACGACCGATGCGCCAGGCATCGTGTCAGCCGGGATCGAGCCGCTGGGGCTGACGTTGGTCGTCGACGTCGTGATTCGAGCGGCGGAACCGGGGATGTAGGTGTAGCCGGGCGGCAGGAGATCGGTGATCTGCACGCCGCCGTAGTCGATGCCGGGCGGGAAGTCAGCGGTGAGGGCGAAGCATACGAGGTCGCCGGGACCATACTCACTCAGGTTGACATCGGTTGGTGTCGGCGCTCCGCCGGCGGAGTCTTCCCACGTGATCGCGCCGTATTGCGCAGCACAGTCGGCAGGCGTGTTCGGCATCGGCGCCGTGTTCTGATCGAGGGGGCCGGGTGACTTGACCGACACGTACTTCTTGATCGACGGCAGAGCGCTATCGATCGAAGCCGATGCGGTATCACCATCGGGGTTGCCGGTCTCATCTGCCGGGTCGTCGTCAATGCCTTCGTCGTTGCTGTTTTCTGTGGTCCGGAAGTCGGGACCGTAGACCTCAGCGGTGTTCTCAAGACTGTCACCGGAGAGGACGGGCGTGGTTGGGGCAAAGCCGGCTCGGTAGGTCGTTCGAACGACCGAACCGAAGCTGATGCTCACGGTCGAGTCACTCGACAGCGCGCCGAGTTCAGCGAGGGTGGTGAAGCTCCACACGATCTCGAAGCGGCCGTCGGCGAGCTCCTGCACCGTGGTGGCCGGAGCGGCGATTGGAGCGCCGCCGTCGATCGAGATCGTCGGGACGACCGAACCGGCACCGGGGCAGTCGTTGGTCGCCCAGTCACTCGGCGGAGCGGTGATGTCGCTCAAGAACGTGCCGGTGTAGCAGGTGCCGGAGGGAAGGAGATCACGGAAGGTGAGATCTTGGAAGTCGCGATACTCGCTGGCTTCAGCGGTGAGCGTGTTCGCCAGAGCAGCGCTGTGCTGCAGACTGCCAACCATGCTCTTGCCGAGACGAAGATCTTCCTGCTCGACGATTGCTTCGTCGGTCTGGCACGGGTCATACGCAGGGCCGGTGACCTGGGTGTAAGCACCACAGGTGCTCGCCACGTTCTCGAGCGGCTCTTCGGCCGCTCCCAAGAGTTCCGGCAGGCCGGGGTTGGGCCACGGTGCCATATCGTGTTCGTTGGTCGGCTCACCACAGTTGTTGTCGAGGTTTCGACCTTGCGTGAGTCCGCCAGCGGCCGGCTTTCCTGCCGGCCAGGTGTCGCAGTTGGCGCGCATTGCGATGCCGACGCCATATTCGATCGTCTCGGTTGCGCCAGCGGCGAGGGTCGGGAACGTCCACTCGACAACCGTCTGGCCAGAGGGAAGCGTGTCGACCAGGGTCGGTGTCAAACAGTTCGGCGTTGCGGGTGGTGAGAAGACGGGGCCGGAACCGACCCACTCCTCGGTCGCAATCGCAGCACCATTCAACGGAACGTCTGTGGTGTTATCTGCGGCGTAGTAGTTGTCGCAGCCGAGGAATTCGAGGAACGGGTTCATCGTGTCGGACACGGTGAAGTTGACGCTGTCGTAGTTCGGGTTGCCTTCGACGACGATTTCGTAGGTCGTGCCGACGGTGCCGCCGCCCGCAGTGCCCATCGTGTTGCCGTGAACGCCGCGCAAGATCTCGCCTTCGAGTGGGATCTTCTCGAGGCGGTAGGCGATGATCGGCGTGTCGGTCGTTGCGTCTGCCTCGCCGGTGAAGCCGCCAGTGAACGTGCCAGTGGCAGGGTCGATGGCAGGCAGCACAAAGGCGTCAGAGTTACCAACGGCCTCGGCCGAGTTCGTGAATGACGTGCCAACGGGAAGGGTGGCGGGGTTGGTGTCAGGGTCGGTATCGACGGTGTAGCTCACCGACGACTGCGAGCCGGTTGGGAGGTCGGACACGTTCTCCCAAACAAGCGTGGTGAAACCAGGCGATGGTTCGTCGGCGATCACCACGGGTGACGGGTCGCCGGACACGAACTCGACACCCGGGGGGAGAACGTCTCGGAACGAGATGTTGTAGAGGTCTGCGGACTGTGAGCCGGTTGCGGTGAGCGTGAACTCGATCAGTTCGCCGATCAGCGCGTCTTCGGGACCGGACTTGTCCAGCGTGAAGTCGTCAGGGCCCGCAAGTGCGGGCGCGGCGGTACCAGCGATGTATGCCGATGGCGTGGCGATCAGTAGAACCAACCATGCAACAACTGCGATCATTCGACGTCGTGTCTGTGTCACCCGAATTTTCCCGTCTCAAGGCTTCCATCTCAGGCGGAGCTGTCTCCGTCTGATCTCTCCCCATCGGCGAAGTCCCGAAGGTTGGGGACCGTTTGGGCCGAATTTGGGTAATCAGACCCACTCAACTTTGGGACCCTCGCCGCCGACACAGCCGAGGCCCGTTTGTGCCTGCGAGTTGATCAACCATCAAGTGGAGTGCAAGCACAGTCGGGGATCAAGGATCCTGCCAACGTCATGACAGCGGTCGTGACGCGGTCGTGACAACGGCTCGTGACGCGGTCGTGACAACGGCCGAGACAACGCCCGAGACAATGGCAGAGACAATGGCAGAGACAATGACGAGGCCGCCTCGGCGCCGAACAAGTTGGGCAGAAATACCTCTGACACTGATGCGACCGACCTATGGGCAGATCCACCCATGGAGACGATGTACCTGGTATGAAGAACCTTCATCAAGCAGGTTCATCGTGACCAGAACTGTCTCTCTAGGAGTGGAATGATCCACGCAACGACGAGCGAAGTCGACCCTCGCTCCCCCTCATCTCGCCCCCACGGGGCGCGGACGCCATCGAGCACACAGGAGCATCGATTCGCTCCGTTCCTCGGCCAACGTCACTGGATCGTGATGGCTGCGATCGCGCTCGTCGCCGCAACGATGGGGTCGATTTCGCTCTCCGGCGCGGCCGCTGGCGACCCCCCAATCTCGGGCTCACTGTTCGCAGACTTCGACCGCGACGGCAGCATCGATGCTGGCGAGTTCGTCGCCGATTCGAGCCTTTCGTTTCCCCCTGGCGGCATCACCGTCAACGCCTTCGATGCCACCGGCGCGTCGACCACATGTGGGGTGACAACAGGAACGCCACCTCAGTACAGCTGCGACGTGACAGGGCTCACCGGCTCCACATTCCGAGTTGAATTCGAGCTCGCGGCTGCAGACCTCACCGCCGGCTGGGCGGAGACGTTTGCCGGCCCCGACTCCACGACCGGCACTCAGTTCGTGACCGCCGGCTCGGTCGCCAACTTCGGCTTTGTTCCGCCATCGTCGTGTCCGGTTGGCGGGTCGAGTGAAGGCGTGATCTTCACGACCTGCCAGGTTCTTGGTCAACGAACTTCTGGTGGCCCGCAGGACGTTCTCGTCACGACCGATTACGACCTGTCGAGCGGCGTCTCAGTCCTCGGCGAAAAGAGCGATCTCGGCGCCATCTGGGGTGTCGCGTACGACCAGTGGAGCCAAACGCTCTTCACCTCGGCCTACCTCCATCGCGGTGTCGATCTCGGCGATCAGGGTCTCGACGGTCTGTATTGGCAGACCTACCCGATCGCCGATCCGACCAACTCGTGGAACCAGATCGGCCTCGACACACTCGGCGGACCATCCCACGGCGTCGATCCGGTCCGAGACCTCGGCGGCTACGACTCGATCACGACCGACCCTGGCCCGTACCCCGTCATTGCCAAGACCGGAATCGGCGACATCGACGTGTCGACGAGCGGTGAGTACATCGCCGTGTCGAACCTCGAGGCCAAGACTCTCGATCTCTACGACATCACCCCGATCCGCACAGGCGGTAACCCGACATTTGAAACGTCGATCGCACTCTCGAATCCGGGCTGCCCCGACACGACGAACACTGCCGACTGGTACCCCTGGGCGGTGACCGCAGTCGATGCCGACACCTTCTACGTCGGGATTGTTTGCACCGGCGAGACCAGCGCCGACTCTTCCCACCTCGAAGCAAACATCGTGCCCGTCACCATTTCGTCGGGCACCCAGGGTGCCGCTGTCGTCTCGTTCCCACTCGACTACCAGCGGGGTTGTGTCGCCACCGGCTCAACCTGCCCAGCGGGAAGCTCAGACTTTCGAAGCTGGGACTCCGTTGCGACCAACGCCTCGTTCCAAGCCAACGTCCGGGGTGAGCAAGCCCCGATCGTCGGCGACATTTCGATCGGGCCGGATGGCGGCCTCGCCGTTGGCATCATCGACCGAAACTCGCTGATGCATCTCGACGGCACCTACTCGCCGTATGCAAACACGATCCATCAGCAGCCTTCGGGCGGCGATTTGATCCGCGTCTGCAACACGACCGGCGATCCGAACAACCCGGTCTATTCCGTCGAGAACGTCGGCGGAGACTGCGATGCGTCTGCCAACTTCTCCTCTCCGCCGATCACCGGTGGAACCATCCCTCGAACCCATCACGGTGGCCCCGGCGGCGACGCCGAGTGGTACGGCGCCGACCGATGGAACGACACCAATCCGTTCCACAGCGAAACCGCCCAAGGCGGCACATGGACGCATCCGCTTCTCGACGAAACAGTCGTCGCCGCAATGGACCCGAACAACTGGGTGAGCGGCGGCCTCGAGTTCTTTTCGAATGTCGACGGAAGCGTGCAAGACGATCTCCAACTCTTCGCCGGCGGCCGACCTCAGGATGGCAACGGCTACCTCGGAAAAGGCAGCGCCGTCGGCGACGTCGAGGGTTGTTGGATTCCGCTTGAAATCGGCAACTTCGTCTGGCTCGACCTCGATGGTGACGGCGTCCAAGATCCGGGCGAAACCCCACTCGCTGGAGTGACCGTGCAATTGGTTGATGGCGGCGGCAGCGTCGTCGCAACGGTGATGACCGACGCCAATGGTCAATACATCTTTGGCTCGAGCGATGGCCTTGTCCCGAACACGGACTACACGATCCGGTTCGACCCCTCGACCAACTCAACTCCACTTCCCGGCGGGTTCACCAACGCCGATCTCGCTGAAACCCTCCAAGATTCAACCCTGTCCAGCGGCAGCGATAGCAGCGATTCCGACATCTCTGGCGGCCAGCTTTCGCACACCACGGGCGCACCCGGCAGCGTCGATCACACGCTCGACGCCGGCTATATCCTCCCCTTCGACCAGGCCTTGACCAAGGTGCTGGACGCCCCATCGGTCGACATCGATACCCGCACCGCAACGTTCACGATCGAGGTCACCAACCAGGGTCAGACCATCGAGAATTTCTCCGTCGTCGACTACCTCGACGAGCCCACCGCTGGGGTTTGGGAGGATGCGCTCGCAAGCGCCAACCCTGCCGGGACCACCCTGCCGGTCGACATCGACTACGACGGCACGGCTGATCTTGGGACCGAGCTGGCCTACAGCTTTGACCTCACCGATCCCCAGGCGCCAGCAATCGACTTCGTCGGAACGCTGCCGAGCGGTCAGTCGGTGTCTGTTCCGATCACGTTGACGTGGGCCGACCCGCTGCCCACCGGTTCTCCAATCGAAAACTGGGCCGAGATTTCCAACTTCGACGACGGTGATGCAGCGACGGGCGATGCGCTCAGCGGCGACATCTCCGATGCCGACTCAACACCCGACACAACGTTTGGCGATGACGCTCGGCCGACCGCGTCCGGAGCTCCGGGCGACAACGAGATCGACGGCGATGGCTCCGGATCTGACCCGGTCACCGGCGATGAAGACGACCACGACGTGGCCGTCGTCGAGTGGTGGGATCTCTCGCTCATCAAGACGTTGACCGCCGGACAGCCGTACGTGCTCGATGTCTCAACCTCGCCACCGACCGCCTCGTTCGACATCTCCGTCGTCAACCAGGGCACCGCTTCGGCACATGCAATTGGTGTGACCGACTACCTCCCGGCGGGCACCTCCTACACCTCGGGCGTCGCACCGGCGATGCCGACCACTACTGCGGACGGCGCGGCAGTGGCCGTCACCGACAACGGTGACGGAACCTACGAAATCGACACTCTCGCTCCCGGCGATTCGGTGACGTTCACGATCATTTTGGACATCGACGATCTCACCATCGGCAACTACGCGAACGGCGCGGAGATCGACTCGTTCACGAACCTCGCCGGAGCGACGGTCAGCGACATCGACTCGACCCCGGATGCGATCGATGGCGACCCGCTCATCGTCGACCCATCCGATCCCAACGTCGCTGACGACCCCAACACCCCAGCCAACTCACACAACGAGCTGAACTACGACCCGGATGGCGACGGCAACCTCAACGAACCGACCCCGGGCGACGAAGACGACCACGACGTTGAAGTCGTCGTGCTTGGTTTCGACCTCGCCCTCAGCAAGGTCGTCGATGCCAGCTCTATCCCAGCCGATTGGGCCACCGCTGGAACGTCGGAGATCACGTTCGACATCACGATCACCAACCAGGGTTTGGCCGTTCAATCGATCGACGTTGCCGACTACGTGCAGCCGGGCCTCGAGTTCGTCGCAGCGTCGAATGCCCCAGGTTCGGCGACCGATTCAGGCAATGGCGAGTCGTTCGATTTCACCTGGACCGGCTCTGACGGCGAGACCACTCCAATCGCCGAGATTCGAGCTGCAAGTGGCGGCACCTTCGCTCTCGGCGAATCGATCACCGTCCCGATCACGCTGCGACTTGCATCGGATTGGGACGGCACCGACCCGCTGAACTGGGCCGAGATCTCGAACTTCGACGACGATCTCGATGCAGGGAACGGCGATGCTGAAAGTGGTGCCATCTCCGACGTTGATTCGACTCCCGACTCCACGCAGGCCGGCGACGCCCAGCCCACCGGGCCGGGACAACCGGGCGATGACGAAATCGGCGGCGACGGAACGGGCTCGGACCCGATCACCGGAGATGAAGACGACCACGACGTCGCTGGATTCCCCGTCTATGACGTTTCGCTCATCAACACGCTGACCGCCGGCCAGCCCTACGTCATCGACCTTTCGGGCCCGACGCCGACCATCTCGTTCGACATCTCGGTGATGAACCAAGGCTCCGCTCCGGTGTTTGACGTCGGTGTCACCGACTACCTCCCAGCTGGCACCGTCTACACCACTGGCACCGCTCCAGCGATGCCAACAACCACCCTTGACGGTGCGGCGGTGACGGTCACCGACAACGGTGACGGCACCTACGAAATCGACACCCTCGCCCCTGGCGACTCGGTGACCCTCGCCATCGTCGTCGACGTCACCGATCTCACACTCGGCACGTACACGAACGGCGCCGAGATCGACTCGATCGACAACAACGACATCGTCGGAGACGCCGTCCCAACATGGGCTGTCGACGTCGACTCGACCCCGGATGCGACCGACGGCGACCCGCTCATCGTCGACCCATCCGATCCCGATGTCGCCGACGACCCCAACACCCCAGCCAACTCGCACAACGAGCTGAGCTACGACCCGGACGGTGACGGCAACCTCAACGAAGTCACCCCCGGTGACGAAGACGACCACGACGTCGAAGTCGTCGTTATCCCCTACGACCTCGCGCTGCAGAAGGTGTTCAACACAACATCGACGACCTTGCCGGTCAGCATTGGCGCCACGGTCACCTTCGACATCACGCTCACCAACCAGGGCCGTGCGGTGCAAAGCATCGACGTCACCGACTACATCCAACCTGGCCTCGAGTTTGAGGCCGCGCTGAACGCCGCGGGTTCGATCACCGACTCCGGTGGCGATTCCTTTGCCTTCACTTGGGTAGGCGCCGACGGGGCGACCGCTCCCCTGGTCGAACTTCGACCGGTCGGAGGAACGGAGACGTTCGGTTTCGGCGAGACGATCACGATTCCGATCACGCTGCGGGTCGGCACGATCCCCAACGGTCAGTCGCTCGACAATTGGGCGGAGATCAGCGCCTTCGACAACGACCTCGATGGAACCAACACCCCGCCGGTCGACCTTGACTCGACGCCGAACGACACGTTCGGCGATGACGAAGCCCCGACCACGTGGGGCGAGCCCGGAGATAACGAGATCGATGGTGACGCGTCAGGAACCGACCCGATCGCTGGCGACGAGGACGACCACGATGTTGCGGGAGTTCCGGTGCTCGACCTTGCGCTCGTCGTCGAGCTTGATGCAACGGCTTCGGACCTTCCCGTCAGCCCAGGGTCCGAAGTGACCTTCATCTTGACGGTCACCAACCAGGGCTCGACCTTCGCCGAGGGAGTCACCATTCATGACTATCTCGACCCAGCGGACTGGGATTCGTTCGATCCAGCGTTGAACCCAGACACTGCGGACTACACGTGGAACACGATCGGCCCAGACGCGGCAGCGACACTCGTCGCCCCGCTTGCTCCGGGAGACACCGTCTCGATTCCGATCACACTCACCGTCGCTGACGATGGCGATTTGACCGATCTCATCAACATCGGTGAGATCAGTAGCGCCACGGCGACCGATGGCGCTGGTACCGAGATCCTCTACCCGGATGGATCACCCGTGGCCGACGTCGACTCGACTCCGGATGCGATCGACAGCGATCCACAGCCGAGCAACCCGGATGATCCGACCGATGGTGTCACCGACAACTCCGCCGGACCGAACGGTGTCGCCGACGAAGACGATCACGACATCGCCGGTGTCGAGCCCCCGAGCTATTCACTCGGCAACCAGGTGTGGCTCGATGCGGACAATGACGGCACGGTCGACGCTGACGAAGTACCCATCGCTGGAGTCGACGTGCACCTCTTCGTCGATGCCGATGGCGACGGCGTGCCAGACACCACCGTTCCGCTCGCGACAACAAGCACCGACGCAGCCGGTCTCTATCTGTTCAGCGATCTGCCGGCGGGCGACTTCATCGTCGGCATCCCACCTTCACAGTGGGATCCAGCTGGCCCGCTCTACGGTCTGCTTTCGTCAGACCCCGCAGCGAACGATCCCGACGATGACATCGACAGTGTCGATGACGGTGAGCCGGGTGCGAACGGCTACGTGTGGGCCGATCCGGTCACGCTGGCCGGTGCCGAGCCGGTCGGTGAGACCCCGGACAACTCAACCGCTGATCGTGACGTGCACGACAACCTGACCGTCGATTTCGGGTTCTGGCAGCCGAACTTCGACCTGGCGCTTCGGTTGCAGCTGCAAGACGGGACGAACAGTGCTGACCTGAATGTTGGCGACACCGTCACGTTCACCGCCACGATTTTCAACCAGGGCAATGTGACGGCAGGTGACATCAACCTGGTCGACTACTTCCCGCCAGGCTTGGTACTCGCCGATCCCGACTGGTCAGCCGGCGCAGAGGGAATAGCGACGGTCATGCTTGAGGGCTTGACTTTGCAGCCCGGCGAGTCGGTCACGGTCGACATCACCTTCACGATCAGCCCCGGTGCCGCCGGCACGATGGTCAACAACGCCGAGATCTCGGCGGCAAGCCCGACCGACGGTGGCGGTTCCGTTGTGTTGCTGATGCCAAACGGTGTGCCAATTCCTGACGTCGACTCGGTCGCCGATGCGATCAACGACGACACACAAACCGATGACGTCATCACCGGAACATCTGCTTCTGGCGACGAGGACGACCACGACGTGGCACGCATCAATGTGCAAACGCCTGGTGTCATCGCCTTCACCGGCTCGTCGACGCTTCTTCCCGTGCTGACCGGATTGGCGCTCGTCATCTTCGGACTGATGTTCGTTCAGGGCAGTCGACGCAAGCTCACGCCAATCCGAGTGCGAAGCCGCAAAAACCCCTGAGATCGCCAGCCCCGGACAGCAACTCCCCTTCTCCCCCACCACCACACCAGCCTCCCCCATCCAGACCCACTGTCGTCTCTGAGACCGCAGTGGGTCTGGAACCGGCTGTGGTCTCAGAGACCGCAACGGGTTCAACAACCCGCGGTGGCGGGCGCGGCCCGAAAACAGTGGCGAAACCAGGGATCCCTGTCGCCGCAGGTAGATCCGCTAACCGGCTGCGGTCTCAGAGATCGCAGCCGGTAGCGAGAGGCTCGACGATCGCGGTATCGAAGACCCCGTCTGCCATGTCTCACGGCTGGTGCCGTGCCAAAAACGACGACGGGTTCGGCCGAGTCCGAAACCGTAAGGAATCCGCCCCAGCGTTTCAGCGCCCTAGCGCTGAAAGGCGGTAAGCGAGGCTTGCTCTCCAACCACCAGACACCACGCTCACCGGACAGCGTTTCAGCGCCCTAGCGCTGAAAGGCGGTAAGCGAGGCTTGCTCTCCAACCACCAGACACCACGCTCACCGGACAGCGTTTCAGCGCCCTAGCGCTGAAAGGCGGTAAGCGAGGCTTGCTCTGCAAGCAGAGCGACGTGGACCGTACTGGACTTGAACCAGTGACCTCTCGCGTGTGAGGCGAGCGCTCTAGCCAGCTGAGCTAACGGTCCCGAATCGCTCAGCGAGCTTAGCGTCTCAGTCCAGCGTTCCGATGGGAGCGGTCCAGTCGTTGCCGAGCACCAGCTCGAGCGCGGCCATCGCTTGCAGCACACTCACGTCTTCCAGCTGGCGACCCACAACTTGCAGACCAACCGGCATGCCATCACCGGTGAGTCCGCAACACACCGTGCCGGCCGGGTTGCGGGTCATGTTGAAGCCGTAGCTGAATGAAACCCACGCTCGTTGCTCGACGCCGTCGATCGTTCCATCGTGTTCACACAGCGGGGTTTGGCCAGCCACCATCGGCGTGATCAGCAACGGCGCCTGTTCGAACGCTGCGTCGAGCTCGAGGTTGAGGTCATAGATCTTGTCCTCGGCGCGAGTCACATCCATGGCACAGAGCTTCAGCCCGTAGTCGATCTGATGCTTCATGCTGTCGTCGACGTCATCCCAAGCGGCCGTGCCCTTCAGATGGCCTTCGGTCCTGGCTCGCTGTGCAGCCCATGTCGCAAACCACGACAGCAATGGATCCTCGCTCCACACCTTGTCGAGACGGACCACCTCCACACCCGCAGCTTCCAGCTGCACAACCGCCGCTTCGACGATCGCTGCAATCTCGCTGTCGACCTTTGCGAACCCGAGGTCGGGAGAGAAGGCGACTCTGGTCGGCAAACCGAACGTCGTGGACACCGCTTCGTACCAGGGCGCACCCGATCGGGGAAGCGAGAAGGGGTCGGTTGGATGCGGCCCCGTGCACATGTCGAGAGCGAACGCCGTGTCGACCGTGGTGCGAGCCATCGGCCCCTTGACCGTAAACAATCCCGCACCGGGTGGCGTTGGACCGCCGTTGGGAACACGGCCCTGCGTCGTCTTGATGCCCGCAAAACCGCAGAGTGCTGCGGGGATTCGAATCGACCCGCCGCCGTCGGACCCTGTCGCCAACGGCACCATTCCGGATGCGATCGCCGCAGCCGTTCCGCCAGACGATCCCCCTGGCGAACGATCGAGCGACCACGGATTTCGGGTGATTCCGGTCAGCTGACTTTCGGTCGACCCCTTGTGCCCATAGGCGGGGGTCGTCGTTTTTCCGACAACCACACACCCGGCGGCCCGCAGCCTGGCGACGAGGACCGAGTCGCCTTCAACCGGCTCGCTCGAACTGCCGACGGCCCCGTAGCGAGTTGGCAGACCGGCTGCATCTTCGAGGTCTTTCACTGCGATTGGAATGCCGGCGAGCGGCCCGACACCCTCACCGTTCATCAGTCGAGCATCGACTTCCTCGGCTTGAGCGATCGCACGCTCGGCATCCACGACAACGAACGCGTTCAGATCACCCTCGAGTTCGTCGATCCGCTCGAGCGATCCGGCGACGACTTCTTTGGCCGAACGCTGTCGACTCCGAATATCGGACGCAAGGTCGACAAGCCGATGATCGCGAAAGTCGATGCTGACCGAAGAAGACATGCGGCCAAGGTAGATCAGCCGAGCCACTCACACGATGGCACGCACTCGATGGCACAGATGGAACCCGTGCCGGCGAAACAGATCGGTGGGGCTCTACGCCGAACCGAGGCAGGCGGTGACACCGTTCGAGAGCACAACTTCGCGAATCGTCAAAGCGGGGCACACGCCACCTTCACCATGCGCTCCGAGGACTCGCCCATCGATCGTTCCGGTGCACGGAACTTCGATCAGCGATGGACCTGATTGGATTCGGACGCAGGCGCCCGCGTCCACGCCGATCCGTGGCCCTGGGACGGTCGAGTCGGGTGGACTGGTCGCTGACGATCCATTCGCGTACGCGGTGAAGATGAAGATCCCGATCAGCAGACCGAAGAAGGCAACGACGGGGAGGACCCGAAGCATGGTCGAGTGGCCAGATTCGATTTCGTCGACCTGTTGCTGGCGTCGATTCGCCAGGAAGGTTGGGTCGAGCAGGCGAGGGTCGACGCGGGTGATGCCATCGTCGGTTCTGATGTGACCGGCTCGGCCGCTGAGATCTTCGCCGCCGGACCGTTCGAGGTCGTAACGCCTGCGAAGACTGGCATCGCCGAGGACCCGCCACGCCTCGTTGACCCGACGCATCGAAGCTTCGGCCTTCTTCGCCTCGATAGGCGCGCTCGAACCAAATCGATCAGGGTGCCAGCGGCGCGCCGCGGCCAGGTAGGCGTGACGAATTTCGTCGTGCTGTGCCTTGGGACCGACGCCCAAGATTTCGTAGTGAGTCGCCACGAAGACCTTCCTGTTCGAGCGCCCAGGTTACGGCCGCTTCGCCCACTCTGATAGACCGGCGGTGGAGACTTCAGTACCGAGGTTTCGACGATCGCATTGGAGCGCACCATGAAATTGGCGTTAGGTATGGGCTACTGGTCGGCCGGCCCCCCGGACGGGGCGGAAGAACAGCTTGCAGCAGCCGAGGATCTTGGCTTCGATTCCATGTGGACCGCCGAGGCATACGGCTCCGATGCGCTCACCCCACTCGCATGGTGGGGAGCCTCGACCGAGCGAATCGGGCTCGGCACGGCGATCTGTCAGATCTCTGCTCGTACACCTGCCGCTATGGCGATGGCGGCGATGAGCCTCGACCATCTTTCAGGCGGTCGATTTCGGCTCGGCCTCGGAGCATCTGGCCCTCAAGTCGTCGAGGGTTGGTATGGCCAGGCCTACCCGAAGCCTCTTGCCCGAACCCGCGAGTACGTCGAGATCATTCGCCGAATCTGGGCTCGCGACATCCCGGTCGAATATCTCGGCGAGCACTATCAGATGCCGTTCAAGGGCGGCGCCGACCTGGGCAAGCCGTTGAAGTCGACCGTGCACCCGTTGCGTTCTGACATTCCGATCTACCTCGGCGCTGAAGGTCCGAAGAACGTCGCCATGACCGCCGAGATCGCCGACGGCTGGCTCCCTCTTTTCTTCGCTCCGAAGGACAACCAGTTCTACGCCGACGCGCTCGACACGGGTTTTGCTCGAGAGGGCGCTGTGCGGACCGCCGACGATTTCGACGTCGCCGCTGTCGTGTCGATCGTGCCAGGTGACGACATCGAGAAGGCGGCAGACCGTGTCCGTCCGATGCTTGCGCTCTATGCCGGCGGTATGGGAGCGAAGGAAGCCAACTTCCACCTCAACGTGTTCGCTCGAATGGGCTACGAGGACGCCTGCGTCAAGATTCAGAATCTCTACCTCGCAGGTGACAAGAAGGCCGCGATCGCCGCTGTTCCAACCTCGATGGTCGAAGACGTCGCTTTGATCGGTCCGCCGGAGAAGATCCGCGACGATCTCGCCAAATGGGACGAGTCGGTCGTGAACACCCTTGTGGTCAGCGGACCGCCGAAGCTTCTCGAGATGATGGCCGGCGTCGTCGCCTGACCGGCGTCGCTGGACGGTTTGGCACCGGCCGCCCCGCTCGCAGTAGCGCCGAGCAGCAGCTGTTGCCGTCGATCAGATGCCGGTGGTGATCGAGCCGTCGGTCAACGCCGCGATCGTTGCATCCGCTGCCAACCGAACGTCACGATCGAACACGAAGTCGTAGTTGTATTCGATCTCGATGCCGCCGTTTGCCAACGTGAGCAGGTGGGTCTCACCGCCGAGCGTTCCGTTTTGGATGTCAGCGATGATCTGCTCGAACACCACCTCCCAGTGATACACCTGCGAGGCGACAACAACCTTGGGGTTGAGCAGCGTCTGGTTCGACTGCGTGCCGAACCACGGAATGTCGTTCGTGTCGGCGACGGCGATTGCGCCGGTGACCATCTGCGCACTGCCGGTCAAGATGTCGGCGCCATCCTCGATGTGTTGGGCAGCAACGGTCGCAGCCATTTCGGTGTCGCTGAACGAGCCGATGTATTCGGTGTTGACGACAACATCGGCATCCTGGGATTCGACTCCGGCAACAAAGCCGTTGATGTAGAGAGCAGCGTCGCCAACCTCGATTGGCCCGACGATGCCGATGACCTTGGTCTCGGAGATCTGCGCAGCGATCGTGCCCATGACGAAACCACCCTCGTCGGCGCTCACCGTGTAGGCCGACACGTTCGACAAACCGAAGTTCTCCGAGGCAGTGCCCCAGGCGAAGGCCACGTCAGGGAACTCTGTCGCAATTCGTTCGACCGACTCGCCGTACTGCGAGCCGTGTGCAATCACGAGATCGAAGTCTTCCGACGCGTACTGACGAATCGCCGCCTCAGCTTCTTCGACGATGAACACCCCGTCGGTGATCTTGAATTCGAGGTCCATGTCTTTCTCGATCGCCCAGATCGAGTCGACCATGCTTTGGGTGAAGGCGTAGTCGATACTCGCGCTCGGAGCGACGAGAGCCACCCGGAACACGCCATCATCGGCTGGGCTCGTCGATCCATCAGCGACAGCGTCGCCTTGCCCACAGGCAGATGCGACGAGAGCGCAGACGGCGAGCAAGAGCGTCGCCAAACGGACGGGGCGGTTGCGGGTCATGAAAGGTGAGCTCCAAATTGGTTGACAGAAACTTGTCAGATTCATCGGCATACAAACGGTCGTGCTTGACGAGAAGTCCAGGCTTTCGCACCGATCGATCCGCTCATCCACCGGGCCAATCCGACCTGCCACACCTCAGAGGTGATAGCGGAACCGCTATGACCGAAAAGGCCGAGATTCCGGGGAAATCGGCGGAATTCAGCGATCGAACGGACCGCGTGTCAACCTGCCGCACCTCAGAGGACATAGCGAGAGGACATAGCGTTTTCGCTATGGGCGAACGTCGCTTCGTTTCGCTAGGCGTTGAAGCTGATGAACCGATCTGAGTCGTCCCAGGCGGACTGGATCTGATCCGTCGTCACAACCGACGAAGTGTCGTCGCCGGGTGCGTCGTTGTCGACGTAGCTCATGATCACCCCGAGGCGCTCTTCCTGGCGGATGGCAACGCCCATCACGAGGCGAGCGGCCGCCGCAACGGCGATCAGCAGCATCACACCCTGGAAGATGGCGATGACGCTGAGCTGGTTGATCGTCAACACCACATCGGATTGCTGGGCCGGGTTCTGAGACAGGCCGGTGGTGATTGCATAGAGCGCCCAGGACCAGAACCACACAAGGCCGACGTGCGGCATGGCGTTCTCGAGACCGACGGGCGGCGAACTCGTCCGCCACAACATCTGCATCGTGGCGTAGGTGACGCTGTGCACGAAGAACGAGATGTAGATGAACGCCCCGGCAAAGATGATCAGTCCAAGAATCTGCACGGACGGAATCGGCACGAAGAACACCACGATCAACGCAAGAAACGCAACGGCCAGTGCTTTCAGCCGCCGAATGAAGATGTCGGCGACACCGATGCGATGCCGTTTGCCGAGCCGGCGAACGTTCTCACGAGCTCGGAAAGCCCAGTAGACAAAGAGCGTGCCCGTCAGCAATCCCATGAGCGACTGAGCACCCTGGGCCATTCCAAACGCTGAGTTGAACGAGTCGATCGATTCGTCGGTGGCAACCTGCGTGCCGCCAGAGGCGAGGCCGAGAGCGCCGATCGCCATCAACCCGAGCGCCGGGATGATCCACAGCAGAAAGACCGCAGCGAGAGCGGTCGAGAGTGTCATGACCGAGTCGTATCCATCGATCATGGAAACGATCTTCTCTTGGCGCTTGTTTCGGATGCGCGACGGACCGCCGTTCTTCACAACGGTCTTCGACCCCTGCTGGCTTTGTCGTCGTCGCTCTCGCCGCGATGGCGAGCCGTCTACCGCGCTCACCCTTTGAGTATCGGCATTTCCGGCCCCAACATGAGTTGCAGCTCGGCCGCCCGACAAAGGTCGGGAGAATACTGACGTTTTGTCAGAGAGTTCCGAGCGTGAGGCCGATGGCGAAGAGTAATCCCGTGATCATTTGCACTCGGCCAGTGCCGCCGAGGACGGGGATGAGATCCATGCCCTTCGCCCCACCTCGAACGATCGAGATTGGACCGACGGCGGCTGCGAGACCGAGCAGACCAAGCAACGCTGGTGGGCGGCTGATCGCCGTCGCAGCGATCGTCACACCAACGATGACAAACATGACCACGAACATCGTCCGAGTCCGAGCGTCACCCAGCCGCACAGCCAGCGTGTTCTTCCCGGACTCGGTGTCACCCGGTATGTCACGCAAGTTGTTGATAACCAACAACGCAACGGCGAGCAGGCCGACCGGAACCGACGCCAGCAAGGCCAGACCATCGACCGACTCGGTGTGGACATACGCTGACCCAACCGTTGCGACCACTCCGAAGAAGACGAACACAAACAGTTCGCCAAGCCCGAGATAGCCATACGGTTTCGGCCCGCCCGTGTAGGCCCAGCCGGCCAGCATCGAGATCGCTCCGACGACGAAGAGTTCGGGACCAACGGTGAGGGCGAGGGCTCCGCCCGCGACTCCGGCCACACCAAACGATGCCGCGGCCGCAATCTTCACGTCGCGCGCTGACGCCATTCCGCCACCGACGAGACGAGCCGGACCAACACGATCATCGTCGGTTCCACGTTCGCCGTCGGCGTAGTCATTGACGTAGTTCGTGGCGACCTGCAGCGCGAGCGACACCACGAGCGCGGCAAGTGCGCGCCACCAGATCACACCCGAGTCAGCTCCAGCAGCAACGGCGGTGCCGACCGCAACCGGGACAACGGCAGCTGGCAGCGTCTTGGGGCGAGCTCCAACGATCCACTTGTTCACGACCGGACCACGCGTCGGCCGACTAGTCGCAGCAGCTGTCTCTCCATCCACATGAGCCGCAACGGTAGTGAGCATGTTCGGGCGCCATCGAACCGCCGCAATGAGGACACTCGGCGAAGATGCCGAAGCGGTTGTATTCAGGCGTTGCGCACACGTCGCCGGCGGGGGCGCTCGCGGCGGCCCGATCGACGGTGGAGGGAGTCTGAGACATGGCCGACGAACCTACGACAGCCGTAGCGATCGCGCGCGGACAGGCGCTGACACGATTCCAGCTCACGAGCTGAGCTTGGCCACCAACCGTTCGAGTTGTGCCACGCGGCTGCCTTTGACGAGAACACCGTGACGCCCATCGAGCGACCCGAGAGCATCGAGGGCCTCATCGATCGACGCCACGTGCTCGGCGGTCGGGCCGTATGCCGGCGCTTCTACCGCGATGAGGCGGACACCGGCCGCAGACGCCTCAGCAGCGATCGCCCGATGATCGGCATCACCATCGGCCCCGAGCTCGGCCATCACCCCGACCACGGCGGTTCGTTGCTCAACATCGACCGCTTGAAGTGCCGAGAGGGCCGCTCGCATCGATGTTGGGTTGGCGTTGTATGCGTCGTTGATCACGGTCGTGCCAGCGTTGGTGGTCGAGACATCCATGCGCATCGCGGACAACTTCGCATCGACGATGCCGCTGATCGCAACATCGAGATCGACTCCGACTGCGAGCGCGCTCGCCACCGCCGCCGCAGCATTCACGGCCATGTGTGCGCCGCTCACGGCGAGGCGAAGCGAGCGAGAACCGTTGGGTGTCGCCAGCGTGAAGTGGGGGCGAACCGCCTCGTCGAGTTGGAGATCGGTGACCCGCACGTCGCCCGCTTCAGCGCCAAAAGTGAGCACCGATGCTGACGTCCTGCTTTGCATCGGCAAGACGTTCGGGTCGTCGGCGTTCAAGATTGCCGTGCCCGATTCCGGAAGGGCTTCGACCAGCTCGCCCTTGGCGAGCGCGACGCCTTCGAGCGAACCGAACAGCTCGGTGTGGGCCTCGGCGACGCGAGTCACGACACCGATCGTCGGTCGACCGATCGCGCAGAGATCAGCGATGTGCCCAATCCCCCGCGCACCCATTTCGAGCACGACAGTCTCAGCGTCATCGGGCGTGTTGATCAGCGTGAGCGGCAACCCGAGTTCGTTGTTGAATGACGCCGGGTTTGCGTGGGTCACACGATCAGCACCGATCGCCGCCGCGATCAGATCCTTCACCGAGGTCTTGCCAACGCTGCCCGTCACCCCAATCACGTCACCGTCGATCCGGCCGCGAGAGAACGCTCCGAGATCAGCCAAAGCGATCGCCGTATCCGACACGAGAAGGGCCGAACCAACCACACGATTCGGCTCGGCAGTGAGATGCGCAATGGCGCCGCTTGCGACCGCTGCCTCGATGTACTCGTGACCGTTCCGTTCCGCCACGATCGGCACGAAGAGTGAACCGGGAGGAACCGTCCTGCTGTCGATCGTTGCGCCGTCGAAAACCTCGTCCGGACCGCGAAGTTCGGCGCCGATCGCGTTGGCGACATCAGAGAGTGAGTGCTGCACGCCGCCAGTGTTGCGCGAAGTCCTCCGCAGACGGCGGAACACCCGCAACTCGCCCTGCGCCAGCCGGGCCTCCGTGGCC
>CALEWY010000018.1 GCA_937925335.1 uncultured Acidimicrobiales bacterium | reverse complement strand
GCTCCCGCTGGCATCGAGCTTGTGCCGGTGGTTCATGAGCAGGGTGCTGCCCATATGGCTGATGGTTATGCCCGCGTGAGTGGTCGTCATGGTGTGGTCATTGGTCAGAACGGCCCGGGTATCTCGAACTGTGTCACAGCGATCGCCGCTGCGTTCTGGGCCCACTCGCCGGTCGTGATGATCACGCCGCAGACGGGTTCTGGCGGTATCGGCCTCGGCGGTTTCCAAGAAGCGAACCAGCTCCCGATGTTCCAGGAGTTCGTGAAGTACCAGGGTCAGGTCGACAACGAAAATCGTATGGCTGAG
The DNA here is from genome assembly GCA_937925335.1 of uncultured Acidimicrobiales bacterium. Taxonomy (GTDB): domain Bacteria; phylum Actinomycetota; class Acidimicrobiia; order Acidimicrobiales; family SZUA-35; genus CALEWY01. The sequence goes on along the minus strand of CALEWY010000018.1, from coordinate 6,890 downwards.
CTCACCGCTCGCTGCTTTGATCGGGCGATGTCTGAGATCGGTCCGACGCAGTTGAACATCCCTCGTGATCGTTTCTACGGCGATATCGACGTGGAGATCCCGGAGCCGATGCGCCTCGACCGTGGCCCCGGCGGTACGAAGTCGTTGAACGAAGCAGCGGACATGTTGGCGAACGCTGAGTTCCCGGTCTTGTTGTCCGGTGGTGGTGTCGTGATGGGTGACGCAATCCCCGAAGCCATCGCACTCGCCGAGCGTCTCGGCTGCCCCGTGGTGAACAGCTACCTGCACAACGATTCGTTCCCCGCCTCACATCCGCAGTGGTGTGGCCCGTTGGGTTATCAGGGCTCGAAGGCCGCGATGAAGCTCATCGCGAAGGCTGATGTGGTGCTCGCCCTCGGCACCCGCCTCGGCCCGTTCGGCACCCTTCCCCAGCACGACATGGACTACTGGCCGAAGGACGCCAAGATCATCCAGGTCGATGCAGATCACAAGATGCTCGGCCTCGTGAAGAAGATCTCCGTTGGTATCTGTGGCGACGCTGGTGCGGCTGCGATCGCGTTGACCGAACGCCTCGCGGATCGTGACCTTGCGTGCGACGCAACCCGTGAGGCTCGCACCGCCACGATGGTTGAAGAGCAGCAGGCATGGGAAGCCGAGCTCGACGGCTGGATGAGCGAGAAGGACGAGTTCAGTCTCGACGCGATCGCTGAAGCCGCTGATGAGCCGGGTGATTGGCTTCACCCCCGTCAGGTGTTGCGTGAGCTCGAGAAGGCCCTGCCTGCTCGAGTGATGGTCTCCACCGACATCGGCAACATCAACTCGGTCGCCAACTCTTACCTCCGTTTCGAGGAAGGCCGTTCGTTCCTCGCTCCGATGTCATGGGGCAACTGTGGTTACGCGTTGCCGACCATCATCGGTGCGAAGAAGGCCGCTCCCGAGCGTCCGGCTGTGGCCTACGCCGGCGACGGTGCGTGGGCCATGTCGATGTCCGAACTCATGACCGCCGTTCGCCACAACATTCCCGTTACCGCGGTTGTGTTCCACAACCGCCAGTGGGGTGCGGAGAAGAAGAACCAGGTCGACTTCTACGGCCGTCGTTTCGTCGCAGGTGAGCTCGATGGTGGCGAGTCGTACTCCGACATCGCAATCGCCATGGGTGCCGAGGGCGTGCGTGTCGACAAGATCGACAACGTCGGAGCGGCGTTGACCGACGCGATCAACGCCCAGATGAACGAGGGCAAGACCACCGTCATCGAGATCATGTGCACCAAAGAGCTCGGTGATCCGTTCCGTAAGGACGCACTCTCCAAGCCTGTCCGTCACCTCGAGAAGTACTCCGATTACGTGTAAACGCGTCGGCGCTGGAGCGCCTTTGGCGTTACTCGAGTTGTTCGCTCACGCTCACAACTCGCAGGCGCTCCGGTCTGGCAACGCCTTGGGGTTCACGCCGTTCGCTGCGCTCACGAAGCGTGTTGCTCGCTCACGCTCACATCTCGACTGGTGGGTCATCAAGGGAAGCGACGGCCGTAGTCTGGGTTGCTTGAGTTGTTGGAGGTTTGTTGGTGAGTGATCGAACGACATTGGTGGCGGCTTCGGAGCTGTTTGGGTTCGCCACCGATCTGAAGGTCACGGCCTTTGCTGACGGAGGGCCGGCCGAGATGGCCGACCACATCCCGGCGATCGATCCCGCGTACCACTTCGATCCCGACGTCACCGCGGCCATCCTCGCCGGCTTTGAGCATGATCGCCGTGTGCTCGTTCAGGGTTCTCACGGCACCGGCAAGTCGACTCACATCGAACAGATCGCTGCTCGCCTCAACTGGCCGTGTCTGCGAATCAACCTCGATGGTCACCTGACCCGTGTCGACCTCATCGGGCGAGATGCGATCGTGCTTCGCGACGGCAAGCAGGTGACCGAGTTCCGCGAGGGACTGTTGCCGTGGGCGCTCGAACGTCCCGTCGCACTGGTCTTCGATGAGTACGACGCTGGTCGACCCGACGTGATGTTCGTGATTCAGCGGGTGCTCGAGAAGGACGGCAAGCTCACGCTGCTCGACCAGAACCGAGTGATCGCTCCGCATCCGAACTTCCGACTCTTCGCAACGGCTAACACCGTTGGTCTCGGCGACACGACGGGCCTCTATCGAGGCACCCAGGCGCTCAATCAGGCGCAGGTCGATCGCTGGAACGTGGTCGCTCGTCTCGGCTATCTCGATGCAGCCGTTGAGAAAGGGATCGTGCTTGGCCAGGTGCCGGACATCGCCGAACGCGCCGATGCCGCCACGCTCGTTGAGTCGATGGTTGCCGTTGCTGACATGACCCGCACCGGGTTTGCGGCTGGCGATCTCTCGACGGTGATGTCGCCTCGCACGGTGATCAGCTGGGCTGAGAACACGATCACCTTCGGCGATCCGGCTCGAGCGTTCCGACTCTCGTTCCTCAACAAGTGTGACGATGCCGAGCAGGCGATCGTGGCCGAATACCACCAGCGAGTGTTCGGCGAGACGCCGGACTCGTGACCCTCGGGTCCGCATCTTCGGACTCTCAGCCGAGCGAACCCCGACCTCTTGGCACAGGTTCGGTCGGCACTGGTCGGGTTGGCACTGGTCGGGTCGGCGCTGGTCGGGTTGGCACTGGTCGGGTCGGCACTGGTCGGGTCGGCACAGCTTCGATCGGCACGGGCGGCTCCGGCGTTGCAACTCGTGAAGCCGAGCGACTGAGCTCAGCTGGCCTGCGTGCCGTTGCGCGACGGACCGATGCCGAGGTTCATGGAACGCGTCTGGAGGTCGGCCGCCGGCCGATGGCGATCGTCGTTCCCTATCTTGCGCTCGATCTTCGAGAGGCTGGCGAGGAGCGGCGCCGAGGCGTTCTCGACGCGATCGGCCTTCGGCTGCGTCATAGCGATCGAGAACTGCACCTTGAACTGAGCCCGGAGTCGCCACTCGAGCGTGTGGTGTTCGACATCGCTGAGCAGCTTCGTTGCGAGGCGCTGGCAAGCCCGGCCCTCATCGGCGTGCGTGCGAACACTCGCAAGGCGTTCGACGAGTGGAGTGAAACCGCCCGAGCCAACGGCATCGACGAGACCGGCATCGGTCTGATGATCTACACGATCAGCCATCTCATGCGATACCGCTTGCTTGGCATCGCGACCTCCGAGTCAGTTGACGAGGTGATCGAGTCGACTCGGTTTGCGCTGGCCAAGCTCGTGGGCCACGCGCTCCGAGAGTTGGCGCCGGCGATCGAGTCCCAAGAGGACTTCGCCGTGCCTGCACGAGAGATCGCCCGGCTGCTTGCCGAGATGGCTGGTGATGGAGAGGAAGCCGCGACCGAAGTGCCTCGAGTCGTGACCGAGAACAAGCTGCTCATCCCGATCGATTGGGAGACGCTTGAAGAAGAGCTCGAGGCAATGGAGTCCGATCTCGACGGCCGGTCCGGCGTCGGCGGCGACTACCGAGTGTTCACCACCGAGTTCGACGTCGAGAAGCACGGCTCAAAGCTGTATCGAGAACCGACCAGGCGGGAACTTCGGAGAGAGCTCGATGGCCATGTCGCTGCCCAATCGGTCAGCGTCGCCCGCCTCGCTCAGCGCCTTCAGCGCCTCTTTCCCGCGGTTGTGGAATCCGGATGGACGTCTGGTGAAGACGATGGCCATCTCGACCCGTCCCGGCTCACGCAGGTTGTCGTCGATCCGGCGAATCCGTTCATTCGCCGCTTGCCACGCAGTGTGCCGACGAGCGATGCAGTCGTGAGCTTCCTGGTCGACACTTCAGGGTCAATGAAGGCGCAGCGGTTCGAAGCCGTTGCCGTGTTTGTCGACACGTTCGTGCGCGCCCTGGAGATGGCCGACATCTCGAGCGAGGTGCTCGGCTTTACGACCGCCTCGTGGGGAGGCGGGAAGGCACTTGGTCGCTTCAAGGCTGAGGGCCAACCGGACAATCCGGGTCGAGTTGGTGACACCCAGCACGTGATCTACAAGAGTGCGGATGAGACGTGGCGACAGGCCCGTCTCTCGATCGCTTCGATGCTCAAGACCGATCACTACCGGGAGGGTGTCGACGGCGAGGCGTTGCTGTGGGCGGCGGGTCGGATCCTGCGACGCCCGGAGGCTCGACGAGCCATCGTGATGATCTCCGATGGCGTTCCGATGCACACGGTGACGGCCAACAACAATCGCGATGGCTACCTCGGCGATCACCTCCGCAACGTGGCCAGGGCAGTCGGCGACGACATTCAACTCGGTGCGATCGGCATCGACCAAGATCTTGCGGAGTTCATTCCGCGATCGATCCGGCTCAGTCTCGAAGGCACGCTCACGATCGGGACCTACGACGCACTGCATCACCTCTTCGCCCAGCGCTAACGTCGGGCCTTGACCCCGCAGGTCAGGCTTGGAGTGAGGCGATCACCGAGACGTTGACAATGTCGTCGGCGTTGCAGCCTCGGGAGAGATCGTGGAGCACACCGCCGAGCCCTTGCAGTAGCGGGCCGAAGGCTTGGGCGCCGCCGAGTCGTTCGGTGATCTTGTAGGCGATGTTCCCGCTATCGAGATCGGGGAACACGAACACGTTGGCGTTGCCGGCAACGGGGGAGTCGGGGGCCTTTGATGCGCCGATCGCCGGCACCCATGCCGCATCGAACTGCAGCTCGCCGTCGATCGCCAAGTCGGGAGCCAACGTTTGGGCGGTTGCCGTTGCGGTTCGTACCTTGTCGACTCGAGCGTGCTCGGCAGAACCCTTGGTTGAGAACGAGAGCATCGCGACGCGAGCGTCTTCTCCGGCCAACTGTTCGAAGCTTGCTGCGCTGGCGACGGCGATCGATGCGAGCTGGTCGGCGTCGGGGTCGGGGAGCACGCCGCAGTCGCCGTAGACGATGGGTGTTCCGTCGGGAAGCACGAAGAAGAAGCAGCTGCTCACTGCAGCCGCGCCTTCGGCGACGCCGAGAATTCGCAGGCCAGCGCGGATCACGTCGGCGGTCGCTCGACTCGCTCCGGCAACGCAGCCATCGGCCTCGCCAGCGGCCAACATCAACACGGCGATGGCGAGTGGGTCGTCGAGGTCAACAGGCTTGGCGAGTGCTTCGGCCGCGGCGATGACGGCGGGGGAGCGGTGGCTCGCGGCATCGTCGATCACGGTCGCGATGGCGAGACCGCGGGTGTTGAGTTCTTCGGCTGCCGTGTGAGAGCGTTCGTCGCCGGCATCGGCCAGCACGATTCGTTTCGGGTTGGCAGCCGCTCGTTCGTACCAGCGTTCAAGCAGCGAACCAGAGTCTGCACTCAACCGATCAGCCCTTGCCGCGCCATGGGATCAGCTTGGACTCGGCCCAGCGCAACACGACGTCCATCAACACGCCAAGGATCGCGATCACGATGATGCCGGCGACGACGACGTCGAGACGAAAGAAGGGGCGGGCCGCAAAGATCATGGCGCCGAGGCCGTCTTCTGCACCGACCAACTCGGCCGCCACCAGGGTTCCCCAGCACACGCCAAGCGCAACTCGAACGCCCGTGAAGAGCTCGGGGAGAGCGTTCGGCAAGAGCACCTTGGTGAGCACCTGACGCTTCGAAGCACCGAGCGAGTACGCAGCTCGGACCTTCGAGAGGTTGGCGGTTCGCACGCCCGAGCGAGCAGCGATGATCATGATCCAGATGCTGGCGAAGATGAGCAGCCGAACGGCCGTGCCATCGCCGATTCCGAAGATCAAGATGAACAGCGGAAGCAGCGCAAGCGGAGGGATTGGGCGGAAGAGCTCGACCGGGGTATCGAAGAAGCCGCGTGCTCGACTCGACAAGCCCATGGCCATACCGATCGGCACACCGAAGACGATTCCCCAGAACATGCCTCGCACCACTCGCCAGAGGCTGGCAAGCGTGTGCTCGTGCAGCAGCTTCCCTTTGAAACCCTCGGTCGCGATGAGGTCGAGCGCCAGCCACGTATCTCGGATCGACGGGAAGGTGAGCGGCTTGGCGAGCTGGAAGTAGGAGTCGTCACAGGCTTCGATGCCGCGACAGGCGGTGAGGCGTTGCTTGTCGGTCAGCTCTGGATCGGAGAAGAACTCCGATGCGATACCCCACGGCTTCGTCGCCGCCCACCAAAAGGCGAGGAGCGACACAAGTGCGATGACGCTCCACAGGATGCTGGAGCTCACTGCAGCCGAGTCACCAAAGGTGACGGTCTTGCGGGCGTTCGCAGCGTCGTTGCGCTTGAAGCGGTCCATGAAGCCGGGGCCTGAGTCGGCCAGTTCGACGGCATTGCCGTCGCCGATGCCGGAGCCCATCGTTCCGTTCGGTGCTGCGGTCATCAGCCAGCCTCCTGTCGACCCATGATCTCTTCTTCCATCTCCCAGATGATCGAGAGAATCTCTTCGCGTTTTGCGATGAACTCCGGCGACGCCTTGAGTTCGCGAGGCTCAACGCTGAGGCCTTGCTCGGCGAAGGGCAGTTCGTAGTCCTTCTCGATTCGTCCTGGCCGTGGAGCCATCACGAAGAGTCGGTCGCCGAGGTAGAGCGCTTCCTCGACGCTGTGGGTGACGAGGATGACGGTCTTGCCCGTCTCCTTCCACAGCTCGAGGATGAGGCCCTGCATCTTCTCTCGGGTGAGGGCATCGAGCGCACCGAGTGGCTCGTCCATCAAGATCACGTCGGGGTCGTTGGCGAGGCAACGAGCGAGTGCGACTCGCTGTTGCATACCGCCGGAGAGTTCGTAGATTCGCTTGTCGCCGAAGCCCGCAAGGCCAACGGTGCGGAGGAGGTCCTGCACCGTCTCCTTTGTCTCGGCCTTGTCGGCCTTGTTCATCTTCGGGCCGAAAGCAATGTTCTGTTCAACGCTGAGCCACTCAAACAGTGCACCCTGTTGAAAGACCATGCCTCGGTTCTTGTCGGGGCCGGTGATGGC
>CALEWY010000017.1 GCA_937925335.1 uncultured Acidimicrobiales bacterium | reverse complement strand
AGCACAAGCGCGATGTCGTCGGCGACGGTGGCCATGTCGAAGGGGCCGGCCGTGACCGACGCTGGGTTGGCCGCATCGGGAGCTGGTGGTTTCGACGACTGACCGTGGCCTCGCTGGTCGATAGCGACGGCGAGATGGCCGCCCGTTGCGAGGCGGGCGCCGACCCCATCCCAAAGTCGAGCGTTCGACGCGAGACCGTGCACGAGCAGCCAGGGGAGGGATGCATCGCCGGTTGGCGAATCAGGTTCGCCCGTGGCCGAATCAGCTTCGTCGGTGGGCGCCCAACGAACGGCGTTCAGTTCGACACCACTGGGGAGGGCGAGGGTCTCGAAGGTCGGCTGAGGACTCATGCGGTGCGGTTCACGCTGCGGCGATGCGCTCGAGCAGCTCGGCCAGTGCGATGGCGTCGGCGACGGGTCGTGGCCACGGGTCATCGCCTCGGACGGCCCGAGACATGGCCTCGATCATGCCCTTGTAGGGGTTCTCGGCCGGCGCATCACCGGTGTGCGGTTTGGGTGCGATCGACTCCGAACCGTTGGCTGCGTGAATCGTCAGCGTCTGGCTCTCATCGCGCTCGAAGCTCACCTCGAAGGTGGCTCGCTGGCCGCCTTTCCAGGTGAGCGTGCCCTCGGTTGTGAGGTCGACGCCTCGATCGCTCATCGTTCGCGTGACGTCGATCGACGTTGGGTTCGCACCCCACAGGTGAACGGCCGGGCCGAGGGCATAGATGCCGACGTCGAGAAGTGCGCCACCGCCTTCGTTCGGGTCCCATCGATAGTTGGATTCGTTGCCGGGACCGATCGTGAACGTGAACGCGGTGTCGATGTGGTCGACGGCACCGAGCTCGCCAGCGGCCGCCCGCCCGAGGAGGTCGGCCCAACGAGGGCCGAACGGTGTCATCCATGCCTCGGCTAGAAGCACACCAGCTGATTCGCAGGCTGCGGCCATGGCTCGTGCTTCGTCGGGCGACGGAGCGAGAGGCTTCTCGCAGAGCACGTGTTTGCCAGCGGCGGCCGCCGCCTCGACCCAGCGTTGATGCTGGCCGTTTGGCAGCGGGATGTAGACAACGTCGACGTCGGGGTGCTGAATGACCGCCTCGTAGGAGTCGACTTCAGCGTGAGTCCATTGATCCTGGACCTGACCGGAGTTGGCAGCGATTGCCACCAACTCTGCTCCCTCGGCCAAATCGATTGCGGGAATCACCGCAGCGGTCCCGATGAAGGACCGACCACCGATGACACCGAATCCGACGGATTCAGCCATCACGCGTTTGCTTCAAGCGAGATGACCGAGCCGCCTTCGCTTCCGGAGCGATGTGCTGCTTCGAGCACTCGCACCACGTCACGCGTGTCGCGCGGGTCGACGGCAAGCGTTTCACCGAGCAACAGGTGGTCGGCCATGTTGACGTGGAAGCCCCAGCCGGGGTGAGGGGCGGGAGGCACGACGGTGCTGAGTATTCCCCGCTCCGGTTCGTGGGTCGCCACGGTGAGGTTGACTGGCGCCTCCGCGTGGTGGCGCACGGTCTCGATGTGGCCTCGTCCAGCGACGATGTCACGCTCGAAGATCTGCTCGTAGTGGCCCTCGACGGTGCCCTTCGTGCCTTGCACATAGAACTTCGGGCGACGAATTGCGGCGATGTCGCTCTGGCGGAACGTGGCTTCGCGGCCGTCGTCCCACTGCATCCACAGCGAAAGCTGATCGACGTTGGTTGAGTCGTGCCACACGCGGGTGTGGGTTGGGCACATCACCTTGGTCGGGGCGGATCCGTACAGCTGGAGGATCCAATCGACGTGGTGGCTTCCCCAGTCATAGACCGCACCACCGGAGACGGAGTCTTCCGAGTGCCAGGCTCGACACGGATGCTCGAAGCCGCCAACGAAGGTCTCGATGACGAACGTGTCGCCGATCATGCCGCTTTCGATCGTGCGCTTGAGCGCAAGGTAGTCACGGTCCCATCGGCGGCTCTGGTGCACGGTGATCATGCGGTCGTTCGCCTCGGCCGTTGCGAGGAGTTCGTCGGCTTGTGCGGTGGTGATGCACATCGGCTTTTCGACGACGACGTGCTTTCCGGCACGCAAGAATTCCAGCGCAAGGTCGGCGTGGTGAATCGGCGGTGTCGCGATGATCGCGATGTCGACGTTCGGGTCGTTCGCTGCTCCGGTCGCCGAGTCGTAACACGCAAGCTCGGGGAAGTCGTCGGTTGCGGCGGTGAGGCGGTCGCTCGACGTGTCGACAGCGGCAGCCAAGCGGAGCCCGTCGGTTTCGGTGCAGGCGAGTCCATGGCTGTATCCCATGCCGCCATAGGGGCCGTAACCAACGACGGCGACACCGAGGGTGTCGACCTCGGGTGTTGAGAATGGGCGGCCCAGTCGCTCGACGAAGCGGCCCACCGTTGCGTGTCGTTGCACAGCATCGAGGTTGGCGATGCCAGAGGCGATGACTCGGCCAGCGCCGATCGTACGCACGGTGATCGTGGGGGAGTGCTGATAGCCAACGCTGGTGGTCGCAGCGACGTCCACGTCGTCGGCCCGCGGTTCGAGCAACCGGAGCGCCGAGGTGATCGGTACCTCTCCGTCGAGGCGCACTGCCTCGGCTCGTTTGGCGAGGGTGATGAACCACTCGGTCTCGGGGAGACCCTGGGTCACTGCGACGCCTGTGAGATCTGCGGCGATCGAGTCGCCGGGAACAGGGGCGAGAACCACGGTTCCGCCGGACTCGGCGAACGAACGCAGCTCGGCACCGAGGGGCTCGTCGAGCCGGTCGGAAATGAAACGGATAGGGGTGTCGAGAAGAAGCGACATGGGATGAAACCCTATTGGGCGTGAGCGGATCTGGTCTTCGGCTCCCCTGGGGACTTCTTCTATGGTCGGCGCCGTGACCGACGCTGCGAATCATGCCCACCAGTTCGACCGAGAGACGGCGGTCGCTCCCAGATCACCGAGCGAGTGGACAACCCACATCACCTCGAACTGGAACATCGGCGACAATCCAAACGGCGGTTACCTCCTCAGCTCTGGCATCAAGGTGGCGGTGGAGGCATCCGGACAACCCGATCCGTTGACCGTGACCACTCACTATCTCCGCCCCGGTTTGCCCGACCAGCCTGCCGATATCGACGTCGACGTGGTTCGACGCGGGCGCCGGTTCACCAACGTCGATGTGCAGCTCACCCAAGATGGCAAGCCGCGATACAAACTCATGGCGGCGATGGGCGACCTCAGCGGCGGCACGTTGTCCGACCAGCCGATCGAGGGTGCGGCGCTCACCAGAGAACCGGTTGACTTGCCGCCACCCGACGAGTGCACAGCCCGGATGGACCTCGAACAGGGAGTCGATCTGGCGATCACCTCCCGTCTCGACATCCGGGTCGATCCGAAGTGGGCCGAGGATGGCAGCTCGGATCGGGCCGAAATCTCCGGCTGGATTCGTTTCAAGGACGAACGCCCGGTCGACACCGCGGCACTCGTGCTGTTCGGTGATTCGTTCCCGCCCTCATTGTTCAGCCTGCTCGGCCGAGTCGGCTGGGTGCCGACACTCGAGCTGACCGTTCACGTTCGACGGCGACCGGTGCCCGGCTGGATCAGCGCACGATTTCGAACGACCGATCTGCACGACGGGCTGTTGATCGAGGATGGCGAGCTCTGGGATGAAGCCGGGCACCTGGTCGCCCGCACACGACAGTTGGCTCTCCTCCTTTGAACGAGCGGACGGCTCTGGACACAGGCCTCTTGATGTTTGGCGCAAAGAAAACAGCCGACCGACGGAACCATTCGGAGGTTCGCACCGTCTCATCTTCTATGCGTGTCCTCACCGATCGCCGATTCTTGTGTGCCGTCGTGTTGCTCATCGCAAACGATCGGTTCGCCAAGGCTGAGTGGCCAGGCTTCATCACCGGCAAGGTGAGCGACTTCGTCGGGCCGATCGTTGCTGCGGTTCTGGCCATCGTTGTGCTCCAAGCGTTGGCGCCTTCTCTTTCGGCCAGACGGGCGCAGATCGCGTCGATCGGTCTCGTCAGCGCCTTGATGGTCGCGATCAAGACGTCGGCGGTCGCCGCAGAAGCGGTTGAGTCCGCCCTGGCGATCACGGGTGCAGCTCAGTCGATCGTCGTCGACCCCACCGACCTGATCGGGCTCGTCGGCCTGGCGCTCGTTCCTCGGATCGTGAGCGATCCGGCTCCGATCTCAGAGACTCGGTTCGTCCAGTCGCGTGCGTTCAAGACCGGTGCACTCGGTTTGGCTGCGTTTGCGTGCGTCGCCACGAGTGCGATCGAAACGCCTGACTACAACGCCGTTTCCACGTCGGGTGACCAAATCGTCGTTCTGGAGACCAGCGACTTCTCACCCGGCTATCTGATCAGCGAGGACCGTGGCCAGACGTGGGAGTACGAGATCGGCGACGCACCGCCGACGTTGCCGGGCCCACTCATGACCGAGACCACCCTCTGTCTTCGAAACAACCAGTCGCTCTGCGTGCGCTCCGTTCCTGGACTGAGCGTCGAGGAGTCGACCGATGGCGGCGAAACCTGGACCAACGTGTACGAGATCGAACCGGGGGCCCACCTGGCTCGATTCACGACCGGCGATTTCGCCGACACGAGGCAAGAGGCAAGTGTGGTCAGCGAACTCGACGACGGGTCCGTCGTTGTGGTGATGGGGCAGCTTCCACCGGCGGTGCGGAGTGTTGATGGCGTTTGGACGCCGGCCACCTCGTCGTATCGATCGCTCCAATGGGGTGTACTGGTGCTGATCGTGTTCGCTTCGATGGTGCTCGCCGCTTCGGCCGTGTTGTTTGCCGTCGATCGCAAGGTCTTCGGCGTGCTCGTTGCCGTCACATCCATCCCGGCCATCGGCTTGGTGTGGAACTTCTGGTTCGTGAACGACACGCTGGGCGTGATCGTCTTTCCGTTTGCGATGGCGTTTCTCGTGAGCGTTGTGGCCGCTCCCGTTCTCTACCTCATCGGAGCTCTCATGAGCGCCAAGAAGCGCTCGTTCCAACCGGTCGCGCTGCTCGCGTTCGCCACCCCGTTCGTGGTCGGTGTGGTGCCGCTCCTGCCACTCGTCGTGTGGAGGGCGGGCATCACGAACTCCGCTGCGACCGCGCTGCTCACGATGGCGCTCGCAGTTGGCGTCGCCATTGGGGCGGGGCGATTGACGAGTCGAATCATCGGGCCGGCGATTCCGCTTCCTCCTCGAGTCCCGCCAGCACCATCGCTCATACAACCGCGGTGAACGAGTCACTTTGATGTGCCGGCGCCTGCGGTGAGAGGCTGCGCCGATGGCAGATGACTCCACCGCACGTGCATTGATCGACGCAACCTCGCAGGCCACGAACGACATCGGGGGCCCGCTCTACTTCAGCCCGTCGACACTTGCCGCCGGCAAAGAACGTGGCCTCGATGGCATGCGTTGGTACATCCTCGGGCGAGGCGGTGTTCTCGGCGACGTGGAAGCACCGGTCGTGCAGAGTGCCTTTGCGTACTTCGCGCCGGGGATGATCGCAAAGTTGTGGAACACCGCGAAAGAGACGGTTCCAGCCCGCGAGGCGGGCACGGCGTATCTCGAGTGTTTTGCCGAGATCGGCCGGGCCAAGCTCGGCGATGTCGACGATGCCACGCTGGCGGCCTACAACGACGCGGCGACTGCGGTGATCGCCGCTGCCGATCCGGCGGCCTACGCACTCTTCGCCGGAATCGCGGCGGAGGATCGAGCAGTCGACGCTGCTGGTCAGGCCGTGCAGAACATGGCGATCTTGCGCGAGTTGCGTGGCGGCGCACACCTGGTTGGCCTGCTCGCCTCTGGGCTGACCGCACCGCAAGGGCATGCCGTCAAGCGACCGGACGATGTGGCCACCTTCGGCTGGGCCGACGGCGTCGAACTGCCGGCTGATGCCGCTGAGCGTCACGCCAAAGCCGACGAACTCACCACCGACCTGCTGATCTCGGCCTATTCGGTGCTGGATGATGCCGGCTGTGCCGCTTTCGAAGCGGGAACACCGGTGATCTCCGACGCCATCTGCACCGGCTGACCCGCTGAGCCGGCGCTGTCTGCTCGGGCAGAACGAACTGAGCCGTCGTCGTCTGCACCGGCTGACCTGACGGTGTCGGCCTGCTGGACGAACCGTGCGGCGCCGGGTTGCAGATCTGACGAGGGTGCTACTGATCTTCGAGTAGCTCGACGCGCATCGTGTCGATCGCTTCGGCTGTCGTGCCGTTGTCGAGTAGGAACCGTTCGGCTGAACCGAACTCTCGGGCGATGAATGCTTGAGCGTGGCGCATCGCTGGCAGCGGGGCGGAAAGGGCTGGCCGGAAGGCTTCGACGTCGAGACCCTTCTCGGCGAAGACCGGCGCAAGCTGGGCCATCCTGACCTCGGCTCGGTATTCATTCGAGAGCCCAAAGTCCGAGACGATGTCGTCGTCGCCGACACCGAGCGTGGACAAGATCAGCATCGCCGTGAGTCCGGTTCGGTCCTTGCCCGCGGTGCAGTGAAAAAGTGCCGGGCCGCCCGTGGTCGTCTCGCCGACGACCCTGGCAAAGTCGGCGCCATGTCGCTGCAACATCTCGACGTAGCTCTCACCGACGTCGGCGTCACTAATGCCATCGAACTCACCCTCGAACGCTCGATCCATAAACGACTTCTGGTTGGCCAGATCGCCGGCCATCGGGATCTCCAAATGGTTCGTCACCGTCGGCCAGAGCGAAGACGGGTGCTCGGCAACCTCCCGCTCGTAGCGAAGGTCGATCACGGTTTGGATGCCTTCGTTCTGCGAACCGAGCCCGCTGAGCAGCGAATGATCGGCCGGTGTGAGGTCGCTCAGCCGGTCCGATCGGTACATGTGCCCGAACCGAACCCTGCGACCGTCGTCGGTTGGCCAGCCCCCGAGATCACGCAGATTCAGCGCTCCCTCGAGGTCGATACGAGCGCCGGGACGAGAGGTCGAAGTCACATCCCGGACCCTACTTGCGGAGGGATGTGCCGCAAGTTCTTGCGGGGATTCCCTCCGCTTGTGTGGGTCGAGATGTTGTGGAGGGATGTGCCGCAAGTTCTTGCGGGGATTCCCTCCGCTTGTGTGGGTTCGGCTGTGTCAGGAGCTGGGGTCGATGAGGGCGGCGGCTCGGTCTCGGAGTTCGACTTTGCGGATCTTGACGCCGTTTGGACCGTCGGTCACCGGGAACTCGTCGACGATGACGATGTGCTCAGGCCGCTTGTAGTTGGCAAGCCTTTCGCGGCAGTGCGCTTGGAGCTGATCGATGACTGACCCGATTGCAGCCGCTTCCTTGACATCGTGGTGACCAGCGCCGCTTTGGGACGGGTTGAGGCGGACGAAGGCAACGGCGACGTCACCATCACCGGGCCGCTTGGCGCCGACCACCTGGGCGAGATCAACAGCGGGATGACTCTCCAGGTGATGTTCGATCTCTGAGGGGTCACACAAGAACCCCCGCAGACGAAGGCTGTCGCCGAGGCGAGCCTGGAAGATGAACGTTCGATCGTCGATCGTGTGGCCCAAATCGCCGGAGCGGAACCAGCCATCGCTCGTGAACGCCTTTGCGGTTGCTTCGGGATTGTTGAGGTACTCGTCGATGATGTTTGCGCCGGTGAATTGCAGTTCGCCCGGCTCGCCGTGGGGGAGCGGGGCGCCCGTCTCCGGGTCGCACGCTCGAACGCCGTAGTCGTCACTCACGAGCGGGCCGCCGTTGCGAGCTCGATCATCGACCGACGATCCGTCCCAGCGACACATCAAGGCGAAACCCTCTGACGAGCCGTAGACGCCGGCCAACCGAAAGCGGCCTTCGGTGCGGGCTTCGGCGAGTTCGACGCACGCCCGTCCAGCATTCGTGAAATCGGCATAGCCGCCGACGGTCAACGTGGTGTCGGTGACGAAGTCGGGGTGATTGAACATCGCCGAGAACATGTCGTCGGCTGCGGTCATGAACGTGACGCCGTGGGTCGCCACCGCACGCGCCGCTTCACCCGGGTCCCACGTGTCGTGCAGGACGACGGTGCCACCGGCGAGCAAGACGGGGAGTGCCGTCATGAACCCGAACGTGCCACAAAGTGGCAAGGGTAAGAGGTTGACCGTTGCGTCCGTGAGCCCGTACGCCTCGATCACGGCATCGACGTGATGCAGCGTCGAGTGCTGGGTATGGCACGCGATCTTCGGGAAGCCGGTGGTGCCCGATGTCGTGAACCCGATCGTCAGGTCAGCTCGTGATCCCGGGCGTGCGTCAGCAGGGATTGACGTGATCTCAGTGCTGACGAACGTCGACCAATCGATCGCGTCTGCCCCGGCCGAGACGAATGGGCCTGCCTCGCCATCGGCGATGACGGTGATCGAGCGCTCGAGCGATGCGAACAACGCAGGCGGATCGATGCCGAGAAACTCGGTCGGTGCAAGCACGACGTCGATGTTCGCAACGTCGAGCAGGTGGTCGAGTTCTGCGGTGCGAAATCGAGTGTTGAGGCCGATCACGTTGATGCCGTGTTTGGCCGCAGCGAGCCACGTCACAAGCCATTTACTTCGGTTTGGCTCGAAGATGCCGATGTTGTTCGTGTGGTGCAGGTCCAGGGCCAACAAGCCAGCCGCTGCGGACTCAGCCGCAGCCACCAGCTGAGCGAACGACACGACGGTGCCGTCCGGTTCGACCAACGCGGTCCGGTCGCCGTTTGTTGCGGCGAGTGCAACGAAGCGTTCCCACACCGTGGCGTCATCACGATTCGTGGCCGCTGGCACACTCATGGCTTCGGCCACCTAGGCTCGAAGAATGTCGGCGGGCGGACCGTGACGAACATCTTTGCGACCCTACGGCGCAACGCGGCTTCGGTCACGTTGGCGTCCGAACGCGCCCAGCGACCATCCGCGTTCGGCGGTCCTTCGCCCAGGCGGCTGAACGACGTGGCGCGGTGGTCGACGGTTGTGCCCCGGCGACTCCTGCCGTTGCTGGTCGCCCTCGCCGTGCTGGCCTCCGCCTGTGGACCAGCTGATGACCAAACTGCGACTGCGAATGAACAAGCACAGGCCGAACTGCCCGTCCTCGGACACAGCCCGGATCCGGCCGATGTTGATGCGATCGAGCCGGACACTGAACGTCCGGCCGGCTCGGATGCGGCTGATCGAGAACCCGCGACTGCAGATGCGTCAGACGAACCGGCGTTTGGTGCCATCGATGGGTTGCCAGCATCGATTCCGATCGGCACGACCTACGTTGCAACAGCGATCGAGACCGAGGGAGTCGTCCCGCTCTGGTCAGAGATCGGCGATGGCAACGACGGAGCCGTCACCGATCCGACCTGGTCATTGTCGGCCCCCACCGAGTTCGGAGGGCCTCGACATTTCGCCGTCATCGATCAGTTGATCAGCACCGACGGCACGGGCTGGTTGCAGGTGCAGGTTCCCGTGCGGCCCAACGGAAGTGTCGGTTGGATTCGAGCCTCGGATGTCACCGTTGCTCCCGTCACCACCCGGATGGAGATCGACCTTTCGGATCGCAGCGTGATCGTGTGGGACGGCGACGAGGTGGTACTCGACACAACCGGAGCGATCGGCGCCGAGCGCACGCCAACACCAACCGGATCGTTCTACATCCGGGACCAGTTTCCATGGGATCCAGAGTCGGTCTACGGCCCGTGGGTCTTTGCCCTCTCCTCGTATTCAGAAGTGATCGATCAGATCAACGGCGGCGACGCAGTGGTCGCCATCCACGGCACCCGCAACAACTCGGTCCTTGGTGATGCGGTATCGCTCGGTTGCATCCGCCTCGACAACGACGTGTTGACCCAGCTGGCCTCGATCGTCGAGCCCGGCACTCCTGTCGAAGTCGTTCCGTAACCCCGGTCGCCATTCCTGTCGCAGTCTCCGGCGCCGGGCTTGGGTAGCCGGGCTTGTGTCCTCGGCTCTTGCCACCACCCCCCGCCCACGCAGCGGGAGCGCCGAGGTGACAGCGGTCACATCGGTGGGTTAGTTTCGCGGCCGGTTGTGCCGCAAGGGCGCAACCTCAAACGAGGAGCGCAACACATGGTCGACAGCTGGCTGGTCGAAACCGATCTCAGCGAAGAGTGGGACTTCTACACACGTGCAAACGTCGGTGAAGTGTTCCCCGATCCCGTCGCACCGCTCTCCTTTTCTTACTTCCAGAACGAAAATGGTCTCGGCGGCTCGGAGATGGGCTTCCGCAACGCCTACTACCGCATCGGCGTGATGACGCCTGACGAGTTGCCGGCCGACGAGTGTGTATTCCTCGGTGTGACCGGTGGTTACGCCTATCTCAACGCCAGCGCGCTTCGAATGCTCGGCCATCGTGCGCCAGGTATGACCGCACAAGACATCGACGATGCCTTCTTCGGCGATGCCCCCGGAGTACCCGAGTTCGTCGTGAAGCCGGGCTTTGATCGCGAGGATCTCACCGCCAAGATCGGCGAGACGTTCGGGTGGGTGCTCACGACACCGTCGCTGCCAGACGCGCTGGCTCACGAAGTCGAGATGAACGCGCTGCGAGCAAATCGCCCCGACCTGTCAGCGATGAGCGACAAGGAGCTCGTCGACTACGCCCTCGACCTCGCAGACACACACTTCGAGAAGTTGTTCACCGAACACATTTTCATCTCGTTCCTCGCCACGCTTCCGATCGGGATCATCACCGGTGTCTGCGCCGCCGTTGGCCAACCCGAGAACACACTCAAGCTGCTCGCCGGACTCGGCGACGTCGAATCCGCCGCTCCATCGATGGCGATGTGGGACCTCGGACGGACGGTCGTCGACTCCGCTGATCTCACCGCACAGTTCGATCAGGGCTACGACGGCCTCGATGCTCGCTTGCGCGGCAGTGACTCCGCCGATGCCGCCGCCTTCGTTGCGGCGTTCGACGAGTTCTTGTTTGCGTACGGTTGCCGTGGCCCGAACGAGTGGGAGATGCGTTCGCCCACCTGGGAGACCGAGCCGGATCTTGCCCTCGCTGCGATCGATCGCATGCGACTCTCCGACGCATCGGCTGCGCCTCAAACCAACAACGCCGAGCGGGCGGCAGAACGTGAGGCCATCGGTGCAGCCATCACCGAGGCGCTCGCCGCCGACCCAGAGACCCAGGGTCAGTTCGCCGCAGCGCTCCACTCGGCGACGGTCTTCATGCCGGGTCGTGAGCGGACCAAGACGAACAACATCAAGCTCGTCCACGAGATGCGCGTCGCGATGCATGAGCTTGGCAAGCGCTCCGTCGCTGCTGGAACGATGCTCACCCATCAGGACTTTGGTTTGATGACTCGTCCCGAGCTGCTCGAATTCGTCGCCGGCACGAAGTTGCCGCTCGAGGAGTTCGAGCGGAGGGTGGCTCAGATGGAAGAAGTGTCGGAGCTCCAGGAACCGTTCCTGTTCCACGGCGGACGCCCGGAAATGGCGAGCTATCCCCGCCGCGACGCAGTCGAGATCATCGGCGTCGAAGCTGGCGAGACCGTGCAAGGTGTGCCTGGTTGCCCCGGCAAGGCTCGTGGTATCGCTCGAGTGGTGCTCGACTCCCACGACCCGACCGCGCTCGATCCGGACGACATCCTCATCGCACCGATCACCGACCCTTCATGGACGCCGCTCTTTGTGCCGGCAGCTGCGGTTGTGGTCGACGTTGGTGCACCACTGAGCCACGCCATCATCGTGAGCCGCGAGCTCGGCATCCCCTGCGTGGTGTCGGCAACCGACGCCACGAAGCGCATTCCGGACGGCGCAACCATCGAGGTTGACGGTGACACCGGCATCGTGACGATCATCGAGCTGCCGTAGCAGCAGCCATTCCGGATCGATCCAAACGAGCGCGATCGAAGCCGACCCAGTGAGAAGCTGACTCAGTGAGAAGCTGACTCAGTGAGAAGCCGACCCAGTTAGAAGCTGAGTCGGTATTCGATGCCGGCGCGCGACCGGCCGACCTGGTCGAACAAACAGGCGGCCCGAAAGCAGTAGGCCAGGCGTTGCGCTTCGTCGCGGGTCATCGTCCCATCGGCGGCCAGGTCGGCGGTGGTGAACGTCGGCGGGAGATCGGGAGGCAAGAGCCTGGTCAGGTCAGCGACGGTTGCGAATCGTTCGGTGCTGGTGATGGTTTCGAGCCGACGATCGACCGTTCGCCATCCGCCGCGCCCGCGGCGGGCCTTTGGGTCGTGAATCTGGCGCTTGGTGACCTCGACGAGCACCACGTCGAGTTCGAGGTGTGGATGGTCGAGCAGGGTTGGGATACTCACGAGCTCTTCGAACACGGAGTAGATCGAGCCACGTTTTGGGGAGCGTCTGGGTTTTGATCCGTCGCGTTCGAGGGTGGTTCGAACCGCAATCGGGTGAACGAGCAACACCCGATGTTCGCCGAGCACACGATCGAGCTTGTTGCCCATGGCAGCAAACGAACTGGTCTGGATCTCGATCAGTAGCTCGTCTGGTTCACCCCAGCGACGAGCGATGTCGATCACGAAACGCTCAAGCGGGACTTCGAACTCGTCGCCCGGAATCGCGTAGTGCGCCTTCAAGGCCGCGTGAAGCGAACCCTCGTTGAGGGTGCCGATGTGTGGTGCTGTTGATTCGGACGGGGAAGGGTCGACCACGATCTGACGACGGTAGATGCTCTCGCCGGTGGTAGGTAGGACAGGTGGAACACGCCGAACCAGCACCGCTGGCCCTCCAGCTCGCCGCTCGTGTCGAGAAGATCGAACCGCCGACGATCACCGCCATCTGTGCCGCTGCGATCGTGGCGACGATCGAGTTACTCGACGACGACCGAAGCCGACCGGGTGGAGAGTGGTTCGCGGCCGTCGATGCGTGGAATGGGGCACGGATTCGCAAGATCATGCGGCGGGGCCGGGGAGCGGCATGGGAACGAGCGCAGGAGCCAGACGGTGTCACGGTCGAACGAGACGGCGCAGCGGTTCGGGCGTTCGTGCCTGGCCCACTCGATCAAGCACCAGGACCACTCGCCAAACTGCAGATCCAGTCGACCCCGCTCGACGAGCCCGATCGGGTGGAAGCCCTTCCCGAGTTCGAAGCAGCTGCCGGCTCAACGCTGGTCGTGGTGTTGACCCCCGACGTCGACATGAGCTGGGGGAAGCGAGCCGCTCAGTGCGCCCACGCAGGCCAGTGGGCGTGGATGCGCTCCGACGCGGCGGTGGTCGCTGCTTGGGATGAGGCGCAACGACCCGTGTCGGTCATCCACGCCACGCCCGAACTCTGGGCACAACTGGTCGACGAAGCACCCATCACGATTCACGACGGTGGGTTCACCGAAATTCCGGCGGGCACGCTGACTGCACTCGCCCTCTGGGCCTGAGCGCTCGTTGAACCGCTGCTAGCAGCTTTCGGAGTAGGCCCGGACGTAGCGCTCGACCTGTGCTGGGTTCGATGCGGCGATCTGGCCGTCGGCATACATCTGGTCGCCGTAGACACTAATGATGCGGTTGGCGATGCAGTTCGACTGGTCGGGGGTGTACCCACGCTCTTGAATTCGGAGCACGAATGCTTCTCGGTCAAGGGGTGCTCGTGACGACGCGCACGCCGACGCCGTGAGCGCCAAGGCGAGCGAAACGAGCGTGGCGCGAACGTACCGATTTCGCGTGGTTGGTGTCCTTCCCATAAAGCGATGATCGGTCACGCAAGCGACCGCCTTGAGAACTTCGCGCACCGAAGTTCGTTCGAACGTGGGGTCGCTACTCCCGGGCGAGCTCGGTTTGGGCTGCTCCGTCGTCGTCGACCTCTTGGTCATCGTCGAGATCGACCGTGACCTTTGAGAGCTGGCCGGTGTAGGTGTTTGGGCCGACGAAACGCCCGCTCCGGTCGTAGTCACTGACCGTCGTGCCGCGGTCGAGTCCAACGTCGAGACCCGACCACGAAATCATCAACCAGAAGACCGATTCGGTCTCAAAGGAGCCAACGGGTTCTCCGTCGATCAGGAGGGTGCCGACGCCGGTTGGGAAGCCGCCACCTGTCTCGGAACGTCGCATGCTGAAGCCAAATGTTGTCGCCCCGGTCGGGATCGTGGTTCCGGATTCGACGATGGTGTGTTCGCCGCCGATGTTCAGGTCGTGAACGAGCTTGCCGTCGCGCACGAAGAGCGAATACCCGCACGTCGCATCGCCGTGCGCGATGAGCACGCCCTCGTCGCCAGCGGAGTAGTCGACGTGAGCGGTGATCGAGTAGCTCCGACTTCGGAGATCGGGGGCGACCTCTGCTGGCAGGTGGCCCATGCCGCGCCAGAACGTGTAGTGGGTTCGATCGCCGCGGAATCGCTCGGCGTTCTCGGCAAACCGGGCGGCGAAGCGATCGTCGAGGGGCAGCACCTGGTGGGCCTCGGCTTCACTCCACCAGTGGTCGAGCATCGAAGCGAGTCGCTCCGGTTCGGCCGACGCGAGATCGTTGCACTCGTTGAAATCCTCGTCGAGGTTGTAGAGCTCCCACACGTCGTCGTCGAAGCTCGTCGATGGTGGGTGGAAGGCAACGGCTTTCCAGCCGTCGAGCCACAACCCTCGATGCCCAAACATCTCAAAGTGCTGCACGGTCTTCGCCGTCGGCGAGGCGGGGTCGTTGATCGCTCCGACGAAGCTTGTTCCTTCAGCATCTGCGGGTGGAGTCACGCTGAGAAGGTCAAAGAGTGTCGGTGCGATGTCTTGCACGTGGCAGAACTGATGGCGCAGCGACCCGGGTTCGGCGGCAGGACCGTTCGGCCATGAGACGATCAACGGATCTCGGATGCCGCCGCCGTGGGTGTTCTGCTTGTAGCGCTTGAGCGGCGAGTTGGCGGCCATCGCCCAACCCCAGGGGAAGTTCGAATGTGTGTCCGGCCCACCGATGTCGTCGATGCGGGCCACCTTGTGTTCGATCGACTCTTTGATGCCGTTGTATGGCCCCATCGCATTCACGAAGCCGAGTGGGCCACCCTCTTGACTCGCCCCGTTGTCTGAAAGGATGACCACGATCGTGTCGTCGAGCGAACCGCTTGAATCGAGATGGTCGATGAGTCGGCCGAGGTTCTGATCGAAGTGCTCGAGCATTGCTGCGTAGGCAGCCTGCAACCTGGTGAACAGCCGCTGCTCGTCTGCGGAGTGGTCCGACCACGCCGACACGTGATCGTTGCGCGGCGGCAGTTCGGTTCCTTCGGGAACGATGCCAAGCTCGATCTGGCGAGCGAGACGGTCCGAGCGGGTGGCATCCCACCCCTTGGCGAAGACCGAGTCGTATCGATCGATGAGTTCTTGGGGAGCTTGGTGCGGCGCGTGGCACGCACCTGGCATCACCATCATGAACCACGGAGAGTCCGGCAAGGCAGCCTCGTGGCTCTTGACGACACTGAGCGCCTCGTCGAGCAGATCCTCGGTGAGGTGGTAGCCGGTGGTGTGATCGCCCGGGGGAGTGATGTGGGAGTTGTCTCGGACGAGCTCGGGTGAGTACTG
Source organism: uncultured Acidimicrobiales bacterium (assembly GCA_937925335.1). GTDB lineage: Bacteria > Actinomycetota > Acidimicrobiia > Acidimicrobiales > SZUA-35 > CALEWY01. Next base: position 23,557 of record CALEWY010000017.1, on the reverse strand, counting down.
GTCCGTCTCGGCATCGAGGAAGCCGTAGAACCGATCGAAGCCACGGCCGAGTGGCCAGCCGTCGAAGGGGCCCGTCGGCCCGCTTTGAGTGAGCGGCGTCACGTGCCACTTGCCGATGAAGTAGTTGCGAAATCCAACAGGCCGCAACACCTCGGCGATCGTCGGAGCGTCAGCGGCGATCTTGCCTCGGTAGCCGGGATAACCCGAGTCGAAGTTCGCAAGGCATCCCATGCCGACCGAGTGGTGATTTCGGCCGGTCAACAACGACGCTCGAGTGGTCGAACACATCGCCGTCGTGTGAAGGCCCGTGAAGCGAAGACCCCGGTCGGCGAGACGATCGATGGTCGGCGTCGAGATCTCCGAGCCGTAACAACCAAAGTCGGCGAACCCCACATCGTCGAGCATCACCACCAAGACGTTCGGCGTACCCGGCGCCGGCTTCGGGTGGGCGGGCCAACTCGGCGCTGGAGTATCCGCCTTGTGTGAACCAGCGGCGTCTGTGGTCAAAGGAGCTCCGAGTCGTGTGGTGGATCATGCGCAGGCGGGGGAATGGCGAGCGCGGCTAGGAGAAGAGGCCGAGGATCCGCCAGCCCTCGTCAAAGAAGCCGCAGGCGTCGGCGGTCTTGGCCGACGCGATGTTGTCCTCGCCGTGCAGGTAGATCGGCACGGCCCCATCGTCGAGGATCCGCTGCGCCGCCTGGCCCACGAGCGCTTTGGCGAGGCCCTTGCCTCGATGTGCCTCCTCGGTGACAACAGCGATCTCGTGAGCCCAGTCGTTGTGTTTCTTCACGCCAATCCCGGCCGCAACCTCAGGTGCGCCGTCGGAGCCAGGCTCGAACGCAACGAGCACATCACCGTTGAACGGGTGGAGCCACTCGGGCACGCGCGGGTCGCTGCGAGCCACCCAGACACCCGGATCTGCGTTGCCGTTGACGGTGGCCGGCCGGAGGGGCTGGCTTGTCGTCCGAAAGACACCGGCACCAAATGTCGCTTCCGGTTGGCCGAGCACCTCGGCGATGCCGGGCCCGATCTCGTCGATCGTCGACCCGAGTGATCGAACCTGGTCGACCAGGCCTGGTGGCACGGCGATGATCGACCCGACATGTGGCGTCGTGACGCCGACCAGGGCTCGAATCGAACCGTCCCAGCCGGGTTGTTCACGGTCGGTCGAGCCGATGACGGTGACCCCGTCCGTCGGAGGCGGCCACTGGCCGATCCACGCATCGAGCGCCTGAATCAGCGCGTCGGCGCTCGGTCCGGAATCGGTCATGGTCGGACGGGCGGCTGTGGGATCTGGTCGAGCTCGGAGGCCATGAGGGAGTACACGCGGGCATCGTGGAATCGATTGTGCAGCAGCAGCGCGTTGCGGGCGATGCCCTCGAACGTTGCGCCGAGTCGTTCGGCGGTTCGACGGCTCGGCTCGTTGTCGACCGACATCGTGATCTGGAAGCGATTGAGGTTTCGCTCTTCCACCGCTCGTTTCGCAGCAAGTCGAGCAGCGGCTGACGCCACACCTTGGCGGGTTCGGTCAGCTCGGACCCAGTAGCCCAGGTTGCCAACCCGATTGGTCACATCGATCTGGTTGACTCCGGCGACACCGATGAGCTCGTCGTTCTCATCGAGAATTGCAAGGTCGAGCCGGTTCGTCCCGTTGGAGCCGTTGATGAAGTCAGAAGCGTCGGTTCGAGAGAAGTCAGGCGTGGCCCACGGCATCCACGGCGAGAGGATGTCGAGCGAGTCGCGGACGGCGGATGTCAGCTCGTCATCGTCGGTAATGAAGAAGCGGCGGATGCGGATGTCTGGCGCTTCCTCACGCTTGTCCGGGTCGCCCTCGGCGGGGTTGTTGATCGCGTCACTCATGTCGGTTCTCTCGGCAACCCGAGCAGCCGTTCCCCAATAATGTTGCGCTGCACCTCACTCGTTCCCCCTCCAATAGTCAAGGCCCGACTGAAGAGATAGGCCCAATGCCACTCGTCGGATTCCTCGGTGTGTTCGTCCTGTGTGCCGAGCATGGCAGATGGCCCGCCGAGATCCTTCATGAGCGACGTGATGTGCTGACCGTGTTCGTCAGCGAGCGATTTTCGAATCGATGCAAACGGCCCTGGATCTCGACCACCCATCGCCATCGACATCATGCGCTTGCCGAGCAGCTCGATCAGAACGGCGTCGGTCTTCACACTCGCTGCGGTTTGGCGAAGAAGCGGATCGTTCACACCGGTCAGATCTCCGAAGAAGTCATCGCTGCTCGGGCCCATGCCCCAAATGACGCCTCCCTCGGAAAGCGACAGTCGCTCGTTGCCGAGTGTGACTCGGGCAAGCCGCCAGCCATCGTTCTCATCGCCGATGCGATGGCTCACCGGGATCTCGACGTTGGTGAACCACGTCTCGTTGAAGTGGTTGCCGCCGGTCATCTCGATGATCGGACGAACCTCGATGCCTGGAGTGTCCATCTCGACGACGAAGTATGAGATGCCCTTGTGCTTCGGTGCGTCGGGGTCGGTCCGGGCGATCAGGATTCCCCACTTCGAGCGATTGGCCCAGGTGCTCCAGATCTTCTGACCGTTCACGACGTAGACATCACCATCTCGCACCGCCGTCGTGCGCAGTGATGCAAGATCGGAGCCGGAGTCGGGCTCGGAGAACAGCTGTGACCATTCCTCTGAGCCGTCGAGGATCGACGGCAACCACCGTTGCTGTTGCTCTGGCGTGCCACCGGCCAGAATTGTTGGGCCCGCCCATCCCACCGCGATCGATGCGCCGATCGGGTCGATGCCGGCCGCCTGCAGTTCCTGATCGAGGATCAGCTGATGTTCTGGGTCGGCATCGAGGCCCCAGGGGCGTGGCCAGTGCGGGGCGATGAATCCAGCGGTCGCCAAATCAGCGCGCGTCGGGTTGCCGTGGTCGGCGAGCCATGCCCTGATGGCGACTCGGCGCGGATCGTCATCGGACGGGAGATCGAAATCCATGCGGAGCTCTCGACCTAGAACTGAGCGGTGCTGGTTGGCAGCCCAAACTTCATGCGGCCGAGCGGCTCCATCACGCGGCCGGCGATCATGCCGTGTTGAGTGGCGACGTGAACATCTCGGAACACTCGCTGCATCGGAGACGTTTCGTACACGGCCGTTCCGCCGGCTGCGTGGTAGCAAAGGTCGACCGCATGGGCGCACTGTGCGGCGGCGTGGTTGGCTGCCAGTCGAAGCGAACGCTTCTGCTCATCGGTGACCGCTCCGTCGGCTGCAGCCGTTGTCCACGACTCCTCGACGATCTCGCGAATGAAGGCTCGTGCAGAGCGCATCGAGGCTTCGGCTTCGGCCAGCTGAAGCTGCACCGGTGCGCGCTCGGCGAGGCCCTTTGAGCTGCCAGCAGGCTTCTTCTCGCCAAGAGCGACCAACTCGTCGATCGCCCGTCGAGCAAGGCCAACGGTGACCGAGGCGACTCCCAGCCCGAGGGCTCCCAGGAAGGAGAAATCGGTAGAGCGGTGAGTCGCTCGTTGGTTCGGCCTGCGCCGCGAAGTTCACCCAACGACCATCTGGCACGAAGGCGTTGGTCACGGTGTAGTCACCCGAGCCGGTGCCTTTCATGCCGCTGACCTGCCAGTTGTTCGCGAACTCGACATCAGCGGGGTCGAAGTAGACGAACGGCGCCTGTTTGGTCTCGGGGATACGAACCCCGCCGCCGATCCAGGTGCAGTGTTTGGCGCCTGATCCCCACGCCCAGGTGCCCGAAACGCTGATGCCACCCTCGACGACGGTGCCAACCCCGGCTGGCATGCCAAACCCGCCGGTGACCGCTCGAGGATCACCGTAGATCTCCTTGCCGAACGGCTCTGGCAAGAAGCCCGAGTTGAGTGACGTGGTGCAGCCGATCATCACGCACCAGCCGGTCGAACCGTCGTGGTACGCAGCCTCTTCGATTGCGTCGAGCACGGTGACGACGTCAGCCTCGCTACCGCCGAGATGGGTTGGAACCCAAAGTCGGAAGACACCGGTGTCGACCAAGCCATCGACGAGGTCGGTCGGCAGGGTGCCGTTCGCCTCGATCTCAGATGAGCGTTGCCCAGCATTGGCGACGGCGGCTTCAAACCCTGCTCGGTCGAACATCGGACAGTTTTAGCCGACCGCAGCCATCATCACGAAGGCCGAACCTGCGTAACCGTTGGGGTCAGACCTCGATGTACGCAGGTTGGCGACCAACCGCACGTCATCACGGTCGTTCGGTCACGTCTATCTCGTCCAACTCGGCCATCGCCGCCTGCACCAATTCGGGATCGGGGCCCGCAGCGTCACCCGTCAGGGTTTCGACCGGTGTCGCCGCAGCGATCATGGCGTTGAGCAGCTTGCGGTTGCGTCGCACGAGGTAGAACACGACGCCGACCTCGATGAGGACGACGGCCGAGAGTGTGGTGCTGATCGAGGCACCGGTTGCCGACACGACGAACGCCGTGACGCCGATGGCGATGAGCCCGAGTCCGAACATGAGCTGTCCTGACTTGAAGCGGGGCTTGTTTGCTCGGCGTGACTCCCGGGTTGTTGCGGCTGTGCTGTTCGTGCTGCTGTTCATGGCTGGGTCGTTCGCTGTCGTTCCGTTGGAGAGGATGGCTGAAAAGTCGTGCGCTGGTGCGGTCGGCGTGATCATCGGGTGATCTCCAAGGCTCCGTAACTCACGTTGACGATGAGGGTGAGCGTTGGGCCGTCGTTCACGACCTGTGACCACCGATAGTCATTGTCGGTGCCAGCGATCTCCTCGCTCGTCCAGGTGAGGCCGGATCGAGGCGGAATCTCGACCGTCACGGTGTCGGTTTCGATCGAGAAGTTCGGCTCCTCGTCGAACCCGTCCTCGAATGACTCGTCGAAGTCGGTTCCGTCGATCGGGTCGATCGGGTCAACTGGTTCGATGGGGTCGACGCCTTCGCCAGCCACGATCGCTTCGCCAGGGACCGCGGGTGCGACGACGCCGACATAGCCCGCATCGTTCGTGGCGATGATCTCGACGTTCATGTCACTCGGAACCCGAATCTCAGCAGCACCGGCACCAACATCGATCGTGACCGTCCGGTTCTCGGTCAGCGTCAGCGGCCGAAGGTCAAGCTCGAAGTAGCCGGCACCGAGCGTGTACTCGCTTTGAAGCGCCGATTCGTTTCGAACCGTGATCTCACGTGGCCCGAAGCCGCCGCTCAAGCCGGCATCGACGATGGGTGATGCGATCAGCGTGAAGACGCTGAGAAGCCCGAGTGGGATGAGAGCGCGAGCTCGGCCGACGACCGAGGCGACGACCATGCCGCCACCGATGATGGTGATCGCCATACCGATGAAGACCGCCGCGCCGAGACCGATGTTGAACAGCCCGTTGAGCAGAGCGAGCAGCGCGATCGCACCGGCGACGATGCCGAGGGTGACAGCGGTGATCGGGGGAGTCGGAGCAGCGGGGAGGTCTGGCTCGGGTTCCGGAATCTCCTTCTCCTGCTTCGGAGGCTGCGGCGTGGTCAGCGTTTGACCGTCGACTCGAGGGACGGCCCAGCCGTACGGGTCGGCACTCGCCGCTGCGGTTGGCGGTGGTGGTGTGCGGGGAGCGGGTGGGGGCTGTACGAACGCTGCGTGCTCAGCCGACCGTTGGTTCAAGAAGTAGAAGCCGCCGGCGACGAGGATGCCGGGAACGATCAGCGAGGTTGACTGGTCGCCGATCACTCCGGCGATGACGAGCCCGGCCACCATGAGGGCCACGATCGAACTCGTCGAAATCGAATCCTTGATTGCGAAGCGTGCGGTGCTCGAGCTCGTGTCGCGCTCGGGGATCAGCACCCACGCAGCCAGATACGCAAACGAGCCGGCACCGAGGCTCGCAATGCCAAGGCAGACCACGCCGACCTGGATGATGACGGGATCGATCTCGAAGTAGTTCGCGATTCCAGTCGCCACGCCACCCACCGGACCGTCAGGGTCGCGACGGAGCATTCGGATCTCACCAGGGTTGTTGGGTGTTTGGGGAGGTGTGGGGGGTGGTTCGGTCATAGTCGTATGGTCGGTCCGATGATCGCACCGTCGTATCCGGGACGTCCATGATCCTCACCTGAAAGCCCTCAGGGTCCTCTCAGGGTCGTCCCTGATGGGTTGAGGGCTGACACTGCGCGACGATGTCGGTCACGCCATGTGTCCAACGGTCGCTTTTCCGTCTCTATTCGGCGGGATTGTGAGCGAGGCAGCCGTGTCGTGTGCGTCTCCCTATGACTGATCCCACCCTTCCTCCGCCGACGGATCCCCGTCTTCGCACCGCATCAAACGGCGGTGTCTCGAGTGATGCCGCTTCGAACGGCGCTGCTTCTGCGGGTGATCACGATGGTGCGCCGAGTCACGATGCGCCGACCGCACCGCCTGCTGACCCTCGCGGTCCTGACCAGAACGGTGCCGGCCGGCGAGCGCAGGTTGGAGCAGACGGTTCGCACAAGTTCTGGCAAATGCCTGCGCTCGACTCAGAGAACCGGATCGTCGGTGGTGTGGCGTCCGGCATCGGAAACGAGCTCGGGCTCGATGCGCTCTGGGTGCGGATCTCGTTTGTGATCCTCTTTGCCATCGGGGGTTGGGGAGCGCTGCTCTACGCCCTTGCGTGGGGCGGGCTCTCCTATGCCGCGTATCGCGGTCATGGCCCAACCGGTCCGCCGTCGGCAAAAGGCGCAACTGGTCGTTCTCGATTCCTCGGCTTTGCTCTGTGCGTCGCCGGCTTTGCGTCAGCCTTCTCCAACATGAGTGGCGTCAGCGGCGATCTTGCATGGTCCGCCGCGGTGATCGGCATCGGCATGTTGGTCGTGTGGCGCCAGGCATCGCGCCGATCGACCACACGAAGTGTTGGCCGTCGGGGCTACATCATGTTGCTCGGCGGGTTTGCGATCACCGCAGGCGGCGCCGGTCTTCTGTCGGCATCGATCCAGGATGGAAGTGGCTCGTTCGTTTCGATCGCCCTGATCGTCATCGCACTGCTCGTCGTTGTCGGCGCATCGCCGTGGTGGTGGCGCACGCTGACCGAACTCGATGCCGAACGCCAGGCGCGTGCTCGAAGTGAAGAGCGTGCAGTCGTCGCTGCTCATCTGCACGACTCGGTCCTTCAGACGCTTGCCCTCATCCAGAAGAGCGCTGGCGATCCTGCACGGATGGCCGGCCTCGCCAGGCGCCAAGAGCGTGAGCTCCGCAACTGGCTCGACCCGAACCGAGTGTCTCGCGATGGCGAGAGCGTTCGAGGCCGACTCGATCACATGGCCACCGACATCGAAGAGCTCTACCAAACACCGGTCGAGATCGTTGCCGTTGGTGACTGTCTCGTCGACGACGACATCGAGGAAGCACTGGCGGCTGCTCGCGAGGCCGTCGTCAACGCCGCCAAACACGCCGAAGCCGATCAAATCGACCTCTTCGTCGAGGTGAAGGACAACCAGATCGAGATCTTCGTCCGTGACACAGGCAAGGGATTCGACCCGACGACGATCGCCCCGGACCGTCGTGGTGTTCGAGAGTCGATCCAGGCCAGGATGGAACGGATCGGTGGCACGGTGACGATCTTCTCCGAACCGGGCGACGGCACCGAGGTGGAGATCTACTTGCCTCGAGATGTCACCGATCGAGACCAGCAGGCTGGTAACCAGCAGGCCGGTAACCAGCAGGGCACTGAAGCACAGCACAGCAATCAGCAGAGCAGTGGAGACGACATCTCGTCGTCTCCTGAATGAAAGCGAACGAACCATGGCGTATCAACCAACCGTCGTCCTCGTCGACGATCACGACCTCGTTCGAGCGGGTGTGCGTGCTGAGCTCGGCGACGGCGTCTATGTCGTTGGTGAGGCGGGCGATGTCGCCGAAGCGGTTGACGTGATCGTCGACCGCACACCCGAGGTTGTTCTGCTCGATGTTCATCTGCCGTCGGGAACCGGCGCTGACGTGATCACCGCGATCACCGCTCGTGGGATCGAAACCAAGTTTTTGGCGCTGTCGGTGTCCGATGCGCCTGACGATGTGATCAGCGTGATCCGTGCTGGCGCTCGTGGCTACGTGACCAAGGCGATCAAGGGCCAAGAGCTCGTGAACGCCGTCGTTCGGGTCGCCGAGGGTGATGCGGTGTTCTCACCGCGGCTCGCAGGATTCGTGCTTGACGCGTTCTCCTCCGACATCGCCGAACCAGCCGATCCCGAGCTCGATCAACTCTCGCCACGTGAGCAGGAAGTGATGCGTCTCTTGGCTCGCGGCTATGCCTACAAAGAGATCGCTCGTCGCCTCACGATCTCGATCAAGACCGTCGAGACGCACGCGTCCAACGTGTTGCGCAAGCTGCAGTTGTCGAGCCGCCACGAGCTCACCAGCTGGGCTGCCCGCCGCCGCATCGTCTAGCACCCGGCGAGCACTCTGCTAGCCGGCGAGCACGCTGCCAGCCCGACCGGGGTGTCCCTGAGTTCACTCAGGGTCGGCTCAGGGGTGGACCAGGGTGTCGCCCCATGGGTGGTCTTGTGAGCGTCGACGACGATGCAATCATGACCAGCATCGCCTACGAAGAAACGGACCTCCCCGTGTCGATCTCCCGACTGTCGCAAGACGGCCCCGAGGCACTGAATGCCTCGTTGATTTCTGCACGAGGTGTCGAGAAGACCTACCAGACTGGCGACGTTGTCGTCCGAGCGCTCCGGGGTGTTGACCTTGACATCGCAAGCGGCGAGTTCGTCGTTGTGATGGGCCCGTCCGGCAACGGCAAGTCGACCCTCCTCAACTGTCTGTCTGGAATCGACGACATCGACGGTGGAACGGTCGCCATCGACGGCCACGACATTCACGCCATGTCGGATCGAGCTCGCACCACTCACCGTGCCAAGCGGATGGGGTTCGTGTTTCAGAGCTTCAACCTCATCCCGGTTCTCTCCGCGGTTGAGAACGTCGAGCTCCCGATGCTGGCCGGCGGAGCGAAGCCAAAGGAATCCCGCGCCAAGGCGATGGATCTGCTCGCCCGTGTCGGCCTCGGCGATCGAGCCTCGCATCGTCCCAACGAAATGTCGGGTGGTGAACAGCAGCGCGTCGCCGTTGCCCGCTCGCTCGTAACCGACCCCGCTGTGGTCTGGGCTGATGAGCCGACGGGCAACCTCGATTCCGCAACCGCCAACTCGGTGCTCGAGCTCTTCCACGAGGTGAACCGAGCCGGCCAAACGATGGTTGTCGTCACCCACGATGCAAGCATTGGCGCCAGCGCCGATCGCCTCATCGAAGTGCGTGACGGTTTGATCGCATCCGACGTCCGTCAGGGCGGCGCACCGGAAGCAGGGATGATCCGATGACGGTCATCTCCATCATCATCCTGGCGGTCCTCATCCCGCCGGTGCTGTTCGACATCGCTCGCCGACCGACGATCCGCCGTCTTGGCCTTCGTAACGTGAGTCGCCGTCGAGGCGAAGCCGCTCTCGTCATCGGCGGCTCGATGCTCGCCACCGCCCTCATCACCGCATCGTTCGTTGTCGGTGACAGCTTCGGGGGGTCAATCCGTGGCCTGGCCGAAGAGCGTTGGGGGCCGGTCGACGAGATCGTGTTCGTCAACGAACCGGCCGACCGTGACCCAATCGTCGCTGCGGTCCAGGCGCTCGAATCGGAGAACATCGACGGCGTCATGTCCGGCGCCTTCGTCCGGGTTGCACTCGGCACGGTCCCTGCCGCTGGCGAGGAACGAGTGGCCGAACCGAGCGTTCGATTGCTCGAACTCGATCCGTCGCAGGCTCGCACCTTCGGTGGCGACCTCGAGGCGACCGGGCTCGCCGGGATCCCCGAAACGCTGACCAACGAACAGATCGTGTTGAACGATGCGACGGCGGATGACCTCGGTGTTGTCGTCGGCGATCAGCTTGATGTGTTTGCTGGCAACCAACGCCAGACGTTCACCATCGCCGCGATCATCGAACGGACCGGCATGGCAGGCATCGGCCAGGCCATCGTGGCTCCAGGAACGGTGACCGATCGCCTTCTGGCCAACCCCGATCTCGGTGCGGTCAACGCGATCACGTCGCTCGTCATGGTGTCGAACACCGGTGACGTGTTCGAAGGCGCCGAGTTGTCCGACAGCGTCATCGATGAATTGACCCCGGCGGTCGAAGGTGTGGTCGGTGACACGGGCAGCATCGAGCCGATCAAGCAGAACCTTCTCGAGGATGCGGAGCAAGAGTCGGCGGAAACCACGGAGCTGTTCGGCACCATCGGTGGCTTCAGCGTCGCCGCAGGAATCCTTCTCGTCATCAACCTCTTCGTGATGCTCGCCGGTGAGCGCACCGTCGAGCTCGGCACAATGCGAGCGGTCGGAATGCGCCGTGGCGCGATCTTGCGATCATTCGCCATCGAAGGTGTGGTTTACGGAATCGCCGCCGCGATCGTCGGTGCCCTGCTCGGCATCGCGGTTGGTGCGGGAGTGACCGCCTACGCATCGCGAGTGCTCGCCGATGACGGCTTCTCCATCTCCCTCTTCGTCGAACCGGCGAGCCTCGCATCGGGTGCGATCATCGGCTTGGCCATCAGCCAACTCACCGTTGTGCTCACGAGTCTTCGCACCACGCGTCTCAACATCGTGCGAGCCCTGCGTGACCTGCCAGCGGTGAAGAACCGGGAACAGACGTGGAAGGGCCTCGTCGGTGGTGTCGCCGGCATCGCACTCGGAGCAGCCCTGTGGTTCGCGTTCAACGACACGCAGGCCGTGATCATGATCGCCCCGGTGATCGCGCTCGTCTCCTCGGTCGCACTCCTCGGTCGACTGATGCCGCAACGAGTGGCCCTGGTCATCGGTTGTGGTGCGGCGCTCGCATGGGCCGCTGCGGTGTTCGGTGTGATGTCCGAGAAGATGAACGACCCGGACATCTCGATGTTCTTGCTGCAAGGTGTGCTGCTCGTCGGCCTCGCTGTCACGATTGCATCGGCACTCGAAGCGGGTTGGCTTCGGATCGCTCGAGCCATCGGCGGTGGCAGCGTCGCAACTCGTGTCGGTATGGCCCATCCGCTCGCCCGCCCGGTTCGCTCGGCGCTCCTCGTCGCCATGTACTCACTCGTGATCTTCACGGTGACGTTCATGGGTGTGATGAATGCCGTGTTCTCGGCATCGACTCCGGAGTTGGCCGAGCAGGCCACCGGCGAATGGTCGGTCGTGCTCGACACGAACGAGACGTCGCCCTTCACGCTCGAGGAACTCATGAGCCGGTCAGACGTTGCGTCGGCCAGCGCCGTGATGCGTCGTGGTGTCGAGATCGTTCGCCCGAACGATGACGGTGAACTCGAAGGAGAGTTCTACCGGGGTGACTTCGTCGATGCCGGTTTCACAGCGGTCTCGCCGCCGCCGATGTCGGAGCGATCCGACGTGTTCGCTGACGATGCCTCGGCATGGGACGCAGCGGTTGGCGCCGATGCCACCGGCGAGTTCGTGGTCGTGCCCGATTGGTATGACGAAGCGGTCGGCGACACCCTCGTCATCCGCAACGCCGATGGCTCTGACCGCAACGTCGAGATCGTCGGCAAGACGGCAAACGGCTGGCTCGTCGGTTCCGGGATGTACCTCACGGCAAGCCTCTCGACGGAGCTGCACGACGTGATCACACCCGCCGAGCGCTACTTCCTCACGCCGAGCGAAGGCACGTCGACCGATCAACTCGCCGCAGCCATCAATGCCGATGGCGTCGAGCGAGGTGCGGAGACCCAAACGGTCCTCGCCATCGCAAACGACGAGACGTCCCAACAGGATGGCTTCTTGAAGATGCTGCAGGGATATCTCGGCCTTGGGCTGCTGATCGGTATCGCCGGCCTCGGTGTTGTGCTGATCCGAGCGGTACGTGAGCGTCGTCGTCAGATCGGCATGATGCGTGCGGTCGGCCTGCCGGCCAGCGCCGTCCGTGGTTCGTTCCTCGTCGAGGCAGCGTTCGTCGGGTTCCAGGGTGTTGCTCTTGGCATTGGGCTCGGGCTGTTGAGCTCGTGGCAGACGCTGACCCAATCGACAGCGTTTGAAGAAGGGCTCACCTTCGCCATCCCGGTTCCGTTCCTGGTCGGCCTCGGTGTCGTTTCGCTCCTGGCCTCGCTCGGCGCTGCGTTCTTGCCTGCGATGCGAGCCGGCAAGATCAGCCCAGCTGCGGCCCTCCGGGTGACCGGCTGATCGATAGAGGTCAATCAGGGCATCGGGCTTGGGTCTCTCTTGAGCGCTTCTTGTCTGGAGCCGCCGCGGAGTACGGTCCGGACGATGTTCGTACCGTGCGTGACCTTGCCCGATCCCGAGGCTCCTGCCATCGAGGGGCAGTGGTTCGTGTTTGACCGTCGACAGAACCTGCTTTTGATCGACGGAGCCGTGCCGGTCGGGTTGGAGTCGCCAGTGGCGGCGTCCAACCCGCACCTGCTCGGCCTCGATGACGGACGCCCGGTCTGGGCCGCCTCCCTCGACGGTCGTGATCTGCCGGACGAGGCAACGATGGTGTCGCTTCGCGAAGCCTTTGGTGCCATCCCCGACGGTGAGTGGGTGATGGCTGGCAGGGGAGCGCAGGTGCTCGCCTGGGATCGAGACCATCAGTTCTGCGGGCGCTGCGGTGAGACGACCGAAAACCACGCCACCGACCGGGCAAAGACCTGCCCCAAGTGTCGACTGATGTCGTTCCCACGACTGAGCCCCGCAGTGATCATGCTCGTCGAGCGCGACGGCGAGGACGGACCCGAAGTTCTGCTTGCGTGGGGTCGTCAGTTCCCCGGCAGGTTCTTCAGTGCGTTGGCCGGGTTCGTCGAGCCGGGCGAGAGTCTCGAAGAGTGTGTGGTTCGCGAGGTTCGCGAAGAGACCGGCATCGAGGTTGACCAGGTCACCTACTTCGGCTCGCAACCGTGGCCATTCCCTCACTCGATGATGATCGGCTTCACCGCTCGTTACGTCAGCGGTGAGATCGTGATCCAAGAGGAAGAGATCGTCGAGGCCGGCTGGTATCCCCATGACGCCCTTCCTCCCGTGCCTCGTGGTGGCATGTCGATCGCCGGGTGGCTGATCGAGGATTGGCTTCGTCGGGCGGCGCTCGCGGACACGACAGGGGCGTGATCGATGCGAATCGCGATCGGTGGCATTGAGCACGAGACCAACACCTACGCCACGGAGTCGATGGGCACGACCAGCCTCGATGCCTTCAGCCAGCTTCGAGGTGAGGAGATGCTCGCCCAACGAGGCATGCGAACCTTCGTCGGAGGGTTCATCGACGGATGTGATCGTGATGGTCACGAGATCGTTCCCACCCTTTGGGCGATGGCCGGCCCATCGGGGATCATCGAAGCCGATACGTATCGAACGCTGAAGGATGACCTGCTCGCGCGCCTTGCCGACGAGGGGCCGTTCGATGCCGTCGCACTCTCGATGCACGGCGCCGGTGTCGTCGAAGGAATCGACGACCTCGAAGGTGACCTTTCCGCCGCGATTCGTGCGGTCATCGGTGAAACGCCTCTCGTCGTGCCGCTCGACCTTCACGGGAACATCACCCCAGCGATGGCTGAACACATCGACGTGATGCTCGGGGTGCACGAATACCCCCACATCGACTGCTTCGAACGTGGCGTCGAGTCGATTGAACTGCTCGCTTCGATCGCCGCTGGTGAGATCTCGCCGGTGACCCACGTGACGCAGGTGCCGATCCTGCTGCCAACGTCGACGACCGACGAGGAGCCGGCTGGACGAATGCGCGACCTGTGTCTCGCCGCCGAAGCACAGCCGGACGTGATCGACGCCGCGTTCTTTCACGGATTCCCCTACACCGATGTGCCGGCCACAGGAACCTCGCTCGTCGTGACGACCAACGGCGATCGCTCGGCGGCAAAGGCGGTCGCTGATTCGTTGGCGACCGAACTGTGGGACTCGCGCGAGACGTTCGTGAGCGAGTCGCTCCTGCCCGACGTCGCGATGGAAGTTGCGTTGCGAGCGTTCGAATCTGACGGTGGTCCGGTGGTCATCAACGACACGGCGGACAACCCCGGAGGCGGAACACCGGGCGATGGCACACACCTGTTGCGAGCGATGCTCGATGCACAGATTGCTGACTCATGCTTTGGCTTCATTTTCGATCCAACCGTTGCGGCTCTGGCCCACGAAGCTGGCGTTGGCACAATGATCGAAACCGAACTTGGTGGCCGTCACGGTGGGCTCCACGGTGAGCCGGTGGAGGTCACCGCCTACGTGAAGACGCTGACCGACGGGCGATTCGTCTACGAGAGCCCGATGCTCGCTGGTGTTCCAGCAAGCTTCGGCCAGTGTGCTCGCCTCGTGATCGGCGGCGACGAGAAGGGCAAAGGTGGTGTCGACGTGATCGTCACGTCTCGCCGGAGCCAAACGTTCGACCGCGTGATCTTCGCGTTGCACGGCATCGACGTCACCACGCGTTCACTGATCGGGCTGAAGGGCTCACAGCATTTCAGGGCTGGGTTCAGCGATCTCGCAACATCGATCGTGACGGCCGATAGCCCTGGTCTGACGACACTGAATGTTTCGGTGTTCGATCATGCGAGAGCGGCCCAACCGCTTTGGCCGATCGAGGCAGTGCAGCACTGGGAACCGCCGGTCTAGCGGCGAAGCTCGCCACGGGTCTATCGGCGAAGCTCGCCACGGGTCTAGCGGCGAAGCTCGCCACCGGCATCCACCTATTCCTTGGATGCGATGGCGTTCGGAACGACGTTCATCTTCGGTTCGTATTCGTCAGCCGCGGCGTCGCTCTTGGCGTTCTGCTGCGTGGTGCGAAGTTCTTCCCGGCAGTCCTCACACGGGCCGTAGAACCGTTCGGTCACGGGCTTTGCGCACCGAGGGCAGTCGATCGAAACGTCAGCGATGTGCTCCACCCGCCCAAGCCTACGGTCTCGCGAAGCAACCGCTTGGCCTGTGTGGCCGCCGTTCGCTGCGATCTCTCGCAGAGTTGTTCGCCGGGGCTCGCAACTCTCACATCTCAACGTCGTCGACCGCTTACGCCGGACAAGCTCCGTGAAACGGCCCCCGGAGGGTATTGCCGCTTGGCCTGTGTGGCCGCCGTTCGCTGCGCTCACTCACAGAGTTGTTCGCTAGCGCTCACAACTCCCGCATCTCAACGTCGCCGACCGCTTACGCCGGACAAGCTCCGTGCAACGGCCCCCGGAGGGAGTGAGAGATCAGTCTCGGCGCGAGCCACCACCAGCGAAGCCGTCGGATCTACGATTCGCCGGTGACCCGCCTTCTGCTTCGACGTGTCGCTGGCCTCTTCCAACCGCCGGTGACGATCATCGAGCGTTCGGCGTGGGCTGGTGACCGTCAACCGACGGGTCCGATCGAGGCAGAGGACGATGTTCGGTTCTTGATCGTGCATCACACGGTGGCGTCGAACACCTACGGGGAAGATGACGTCGGAGCGATTCTGCGGTCGATGTACAACTTCCACACGAACGACAAGGGTTGGAGCGACGTCGCCTACAACTTCTGCGTCGATCGGTTTGGTCGAGTGTGGGAGGCAAGAGCAGGCAGTGCGGCTGGCCCCGTGCGAGGCGACGCAACCGGCGGCAGCCAGGGGCATGCGCTGTTGTGTGCGTTCATTGGTGATCACAGCACCGAGATGCCGAGCGAAGCCGCAACCCAAGCGATGGGTGGTCTGCTCGCCGCACTCGGTGGGCGCTATGGCATCGACCTCACCGCAGGCGCCTCGACGACCTTCGTTTCGCGAGGTTCGAACCGCCACGCCGCTGGTGTGAGCGTCACCGCTCCGACCGTGTGCCCGCACCGGCTCATGTCACAAACGGCATGCCCGGGTGACGCAGGCGTTGCCCACATCGAGAATCAACTCATCCCGATCGCGAGCGGCGCCGCACCGACGATCACCACAACAACGGTTCCACCGACGACCACCACAGAGTCGACCACGATCGAAACGACAGTCGAGTCCACAACCACCGAGTCCACAATCGCTGAGTCCACAGTCGCTGAGTCCACAGTCGCCGAGTCCACAGTCGCCGAGTCCACGACAACCTCGGAAGCGGCTGTTTCGTCAACCGAAGCGCCGCTCGATCCGCGCACCGAGATCGCCTCAGATTCAAACGATGCAGCGATCGGGGACTTGGCCGACGGAGCGGACGACGCCGGCGACGACTCGATCGCCCTCTACGGCGCCGCCGGCTTGATCGCAGCCGGTGTCGCCGGCCTCATCGGCCTCCGCCGCCGATCAACCCCCGAGTAGCGAGCTCTGATTCCCTCCGGGGGCCGTTGCACTGATTCCCTCCGGGGGCCGTTCATGGCCACGGAGGCCTAGCTCTGCTTCCCTCCGGGGGCCGTTGCACGGAGCTCGTCGGTGATTCCCTCCGGGGGCCGTTGCACGGAGCTCGTCCGGCGCGGGTGCTCAGCAAACTTGAGCGGGATGTGGAGGGATGTGCCGCAAGTTGTTGCGGGGATCTCCTCCGCTTCGGGTGGCGCGGGTTTTGTGGAGGGATGTGCCGCAAGTTGTTGCGGGGATTGGCTCCGCTTTGGGTGGTGCGGGTTTTGTGGAGGGATGTGCCGCAAGTTGTTGCGGGGATTGGCTCCGCTTTGGGTGGCGCGGGTTTTGCGGAGGGATGTGCCGCAAGTTCTTGCGGGGATTGGCTCCGCTTTGGGTGGCGCAGGGTTTGTGGAGGGATTTGGCGCAAGTTCTTGCGGGGATTCCCTCCGCTTTGGAGGGGCGAGAATCAACGCGTCGCTGGACCTTTCGCCTTCCGAAGGGGGCTGCTAGCCTCTCGTGCTCACCGATGAACTCAGGGGGAGTTTCGTGGCTCGAGTAACGCTGGAGAACGTCAACAAGGTCTATCCGAATGGGTATCACGCCATTCACGACCTGAATCTGGACATCGAGGACGGTGAGTTCTTGGTCCTCGTTGGCCCATCCGGTTGTGGCAAGTCCACGGCGCTGCGCATGGTTGCTGGCCTGGAGGAGATCTCCGACGGCAAGATGCACATCGGCGACACCCTCGTCAACGACGTGCACCCGAAGGACCGGGACATCGCCATGGTGTTCCAAAACTACGCGCTCTACCCCCACATGTCGGTCGCTGACAACATCGGTTTCGCTCTCAAGCTGGCCAAGGTGCCAAAGAACGAGATCCAAGAGCGTGTGGCCAAGGCCGCAGCAATCTTGGACCTCACCGAGAACCTCGACCGCAAGCCCGGTCAGCTCTCCGGCGGCCAGCGTCAGCGTGTTGCGATGGGACGTGCCATCGTCCGTCAGCCAAAGGCCTTCCTCATGGATGAGCCGCTGTCGAACCTCGACGCCAAGCTGCGTGTGCAGATGCGTGCCGAGATCGCCGCACTGCAGCGTGACCTCGGCGTCACCACCGTCTACGTCACCCACGACCAGGTCGAAGCCATGACCATGGGCGATCGGGTGTGTGTTCTCAAGCGTGGCTTCCTCCAGCAGGTCGACACCCCCCAGAACCTTTACGACGCACCAGACAACGTCTTCGTCGCCGGCTTCATTGGTTCCCCATCGATGA
This sequence comes from uncultured Acidimicrobiales bacterium, assembly GCA_937925335.1. Lineage (GTDB taxonomy): Bacteria > Actinomycetota > Acidimicrobiia > Acidimicrobiales > SZUA-35 > CALEWY01. Next base: position 6,083 of record CALEWY010000017.1, on the reverse strand, counting down.
ACCTCATGCGCGTGATGCTCGGTGGCACCGCCGCTGCGCCCACCGTTGAGATCGACGGCCAGACGCTCAACATCGATCCTGCCCTCGCCGCTTCAAGGCCCGCACTCGCAGGCTTCATTGGCAAAGAGGTCGTGATCGGTATTCGTCCTGAGGACCTCGAAGACGTGCGCATCAAGACCGATGCACCAGAGAACGTTCGCCTCAAGACGAGGGTCACCCTCGTTGAGGCTCTCGGCTCTGAGCTGATCGTCCACTTCCCACTCGGCGTCGAGTCCTACTCCATCATGGATGCGGAGTTCGAGGGTGAGGATGCCGTCGAGGCGTCGAAGGATGACGACGGTCGCACGATCTACGTCGGTCGCTTCAGCCCACGTGCGATGTCCCGCATCGGTGACGAGATTGAGGTTGCGGTCGACACGAGCCGCTTCCACTTCTTCAACCCGGACACCGGCCTCGCAATTCGCGACTGATCGTCGCCGGCCTGCTTGGCCGTAAAAACTCGCTCCGGAGTAGCGGTGACCGACCGTTGCCCGGAGGGAGCGTGAGACCGTGCCCCGCTTGGGCCCGAACTTGAGCTAAACCTTGTCTTGGCGGCGACTCCAAGACGTGGCGATTCTGAGGTGATGGGTGGTGGGAGAGCAAGGCGTAACGCTTGTCGCGGCCATCGCCGTGGCAGTCTTCATCATCGTTGTGATTTGGCTTCTCAACGGGCCAAGTCGCCGTCGTGTCGCCGATCTCGAGCGCCGGCTCGACGACTCTCGACAAGAGGTTGCGGCGCGCACGGGCGGCCAGTCGACCGCTTCGACGAACGAATCGTCCTCGGCGACGTCACGAGCGACGACTTCTGGTGGAACGACTGGCCGCCCAGGGGTGCGCCGGCCAAGCGCGCTTCGTGGCGAGTCAGACGACGGTCTTGGCGAGGGACCTGATGCCGATGTGATCGAGCTTCGACCGCGCGGGCAAGACCGAACCATCGACAACTTGAAACACGAGTTGGCGGTGACCCGAGATGAGCTCCTCCGATGGCGAGCGATGAGCGACGACTTCGAACGACGCTGGCGCCACGAGATGATGTCGGTTGAGCAGCTCGAAGCTGAGGTTGACGCATTACGAGCCGCTGAGACCGATGCCCGTCGTGCCATCGACGACATCAAGACCCGTCTTGTCACGCTTGCTCCCGATGAGACCAGCGCATTGGTTGCGGTCGAGGGTGGGGATCGTGCCGGAGACACCGGGGGCGGCGCCGAAACCGAGGTGGGCCACGGCGCCGGTCACGATCGTGAAAGCGACGCCGACGTGGCGATCGATAAGGATGCTCCCGAGGTGATCGATCTGCGCGACCGGCGGTCCGACCTTGAGGACCGGCTCAGCCGTCTGGCCGCTGAACTCGACGACGTGCGTCGAGAGCTTTCATCCGACGAGGAGTAGTCGTGGGTCCGGTTTCGTTCACGCCGATCCCCGTCGAGGGTGATGATGCGATGGTTCGAGCGGCCGCACAAACGTTGAGCGCGGCAGGCGTGAAGGTCGAGATGATGACGCTGCCATCCGGTGACGACGAGGGAATCGGATCGCTCCTCGTGCGTTCATCCGACGCGGTGGCGGCGCAGTCGGCGTTGGCGGACGCCAAATCACAGGGGTGACGCAAGAGAATCCGTGCATACTCAGGGTCGTGTCTGGGTCTGTTCCGCATCTCGCCATCGAGCCGTTGCTCACGCCTCCCGATCGCACGGTGGTGGTGCCCGGGTCGAAGAGCCACACCAATCGAGCGCTCGTCTGTGCGGCACTCGCTCGAGGAACCACCCATCTCACCGGCGCACTCTTTGCCGATGACACCGAAGCGATGCTGGGGGTTCTCGAGGGTCTTGGCCTCGAGGTCACCGCTGATCCAGAATCGGCATCCATCACGATCGTGGGCACTGGCGGTCGGATTCCGGCGGCCGCAGAACCGCTCAACAGTCGCCAATCGGGCACCACCGGCCGGTTTGTCCTTCCGATGCTGACGCTCGGCGAGGGAGCCAACGTGCTCGACGGGGCGGAGCAGCTCAGGGCTCGCCCCTTTGGGGAGCTCGTCGATGCGGTGCAGGCGCTCGGTGGGCGAGTTGAGGGAAGTTCGTTGCCGCTCACTGTCCAGGGTGGCGGGATGGCCGGTGGTCGAGTCAGTGTCTCTGGCGCGATCTCGAGTCAGTTCTTGTCTGGGCTTCTTCTGAGCGCCCCGTGTGCGGATGACGACGTCATCATCGAGCTCGCTGACGAGCTTGTCTCCAAGCCGTACATCGATCTGACGATCGACACGATGGCGGCGTTCGGCGTGCAGGTTCTCAACGAGGACTATCGCCGCTTCGTCGTTCCTGCGATTGGCTACGACGCGGCGGATGTGGCGATCGAACCCGATGCCTCAGCAGCCTCATACTTCTTCGCCGCCGCGGCGATCACCGGGGGCCGCATCGAGGTTCCGGGCCTTGGATCGAACACGGTGCAGGGCGACCTCGCCTTCGTTGATGCTCTGGCGAAGATGGGCGCAACGGTCGAGCAGACCGCCGACTCGACGACCGTCACGGGACCGGCAACGCTCAACGGCATCACGATCGACATGTCCGACATCTCAGACACCGCCCAGACGTTGGCAGCGGTTGCGCCGTTTGCGACATCACCAACCAGGGTCGACGGGATCGGGTTCATTCGGCACAAAGAAACCGATCGCATCCACGCGATCTGCCAGGAACTCAGCCGGCTCGGCGTGCGGGCAGAAGAGTTCGATGAAGGCTTCGTGATTCAACCGTCGGACCCGAGCCCGGGCATCGTGCACACCTACGACGACCACCGCATGGCGATGAGCTTTGCGCTGCTCGGGCTGCGCCAGCCCGGCATCGTGATCGCCGATCCGGGTTGTGTCCGCAAAACGTTTCCGACCTTTTTCTCGGTTCTCGGCGAGCTTGCAGAGACCGAGACAGAGACCGAGACCGAGACAACAGTGACAGAGCGATGAAGGCCGCTCGGCTCGTTGCGCCACGGTCGGTTGAGATCCACGACGTCGAACCGGCGTCGTTGGTCCCCGGCAGTGTGATCGTCGAAATCTCGTTCGCTGGTATCGGCGGCTCCGACCTTGCGGCCTACGTGGCCGGTCCGTCCAGCGACGAGAACTCCTGGCCTCCAGCCTGGTTCGGCCACGAATGGTCGGGCCGAGTGGTCGATGTTGGTGACGACGTTCCCCACCGATTCGTTGGTGAGCGCGTCGTTGGGCTGGCACCGCCGGCGTGTGGGACGTGCCGGCCGTGCGGCGCAGGGCTGACCAGCCACTGCGATTTCGTGCTCGAAGCCATCGTTGGCGCCGATCCGCTGGCTGACTCTCATGGAGCGTTTGCGTCACAGATTCGAGTCGACACCCGTCGGCTGCTTCGTATTCCCGAGGGTGTTGACGATGCCGACGCCGTCCTCGCTGAGCCTGCGTCGGTGGCTGCTCACGCGGTGACCCGGTCGGGGATGGCGCTCGGTGACGTGATCGGTGTGGTGGGTGCCGGCACGATCGGCTTGCTCGTCGCGGAGCTCGCTCGGCTCGCCGGAGCGGGCCGCGTGGTCGCCGTCGATCCGGAGCCAATGCGACGCGAACTGGCGTGCGATCTTGGCGCAGATGCAGCGTTTGCGCCGGCCGATGGAGCGGTCGACTGGTTGAGTCGGGCCGGGTCGGGGCTCGGGGCCGATGTGGTCTTCGACTGCGCCGGCCTTGGTGACTCGCTCGCATCCGCGGTGTCGATGGCCCGCCGAGGCGGAACCGTCGTTGCGGTCGGTGTCGCTGATCGACGCGGCGGAGGATCCGAACCATCGGTCGGACGACTGGATCTCGTTCGGCGAGAGATCACGCTGCAAGCATCGCTTGGTTACGTCGTGTCCGACTCACAACGCGTGCTGGGATTGATGGCCGAGGATCGTTTGCGAGTCGCTCCGATTCTCGACCCCGATCCGATCGGGTTGCACGAACTGGACGCCACGTTGCGTGATCTCGTCGAAACACCACGGGGCCGGCGTAAGCCGCTCGTGGCGCCAAACGCCTGATCCATCACTCGACTGGTCGTACCCAAACAGGCCGCCGTGTCATCGGCTCATCACCCGATTGGCAGACATCCCAACGCTGGGCGGTCAGACGAACGCCCAGCCCGTTCTAGATCGGAAGCTGCGCCTCCGGCGGGGTTGCCGTCTTTGCGCTCAACGCAGAGAGGAACGAGCGGGCCCAACTCGAAGCATCGTGGGTCTTGACGTTGCGGCGCATGGTCTTCATCCGCTTGCGCTGCTCTTCGGGGGCCATCACGACGGCACGCTCGATCGTGGCCTTCATCGCTTCGATGTCGTAAGGGTTGACGAGCAGTGCGTCCTTGAGCTGGTGAGCAGCTCCGGCGAACTCGCTCAGCACCAACACGCCCGACTCGTCAAAGCGTGTCGCGACGTACTCCTTAGCGACGAGGTTCATGCCATCAGAGAACGGCGTGATGAGCATGACATCCGCCGTGCGGTACATCGCCAAGAGCTCATCGAAGGAGCGGGTCTGATGGATGTAGTGCACGACGGGGAAGCCAACCCGGCCGTAGTCGCCGTTGATCTCACCGACGAGTTGTTCGACTCTCTCTCGCAGTGAGATGTACGCGTCGACGCGGTCTCGGCTTGGTTCGGCGACCTGCACCATCGTGACCTGGGATGCGTGGAGCCGCTCCTCGGCCAAGAGCTCTTTGAATGCTCGCAGACGAATGTCGATGCCCTTGGTGTAATCGAGGCGGTCGACGCCGAGGAGGACAACTTGTGGTTGGCCAAGCTGTGCCCGCAGGTTGCGGGCGGCATCGGTGACGTCGTGGTCACGAGCGACCTCGTCGTAGCGAGCGACGTCGATACCGATCGGGAATGCCTTGACGTCGACGGTTCGACCCTCGTACTCGAGGGTCGTCTTGGACTTGCGAGCACACAGGCCGAGGCGAAGAGCGAGACGATGGAAGTTGGCCGCACCGTCTGGAGCCTGGAAGCCGATCAGGTCGCTGCCGAGCAAGCCAGCGGTGAGTTCGCGTCGCCATGGCAGCTGGTAGAAGAGCTCGGGCGGCGGGAATGGGATATGGAGGAAGAAGCCGATCGTGAGGTCGGGTCGCAGTTCACGCAACATCCCGGGCACGAGCTGCAGCTGGTAGTCGTGCACCCACACCGTCGCCCCTGGTCGAGCGGCGGAAGCGGCCGCTTCGGCGAAGCGGCGGTTGATGCGCCGGTAGCCGTCGTACCAGGTGCGGTGGAATTCGGAGGGCTCCACCTTGTCGTGGTAGAGCGGCCAGAGCGTTCCGTTGCTCATTCCGTCGTAGTGCAGTTCCCGCTCGTCGGTCGACAACGGGATGGGGATCAGGTGAACGCCACCGTGATCGAACGGCTCGGTGACGACCTCACTTTCGGCGTCGGACTCGGCATCGCCGGTCCAGCCGAGCCAGGCCACACCGTCGTGATCGGCGAGGGCCGGCGCGAGCGCCGCGACAAGGCCGCCAGGGCTTGTGACCCAGGTCGATCCTTCTTCAGCTTCGATTCGCTTGACGGGTAGGCGATTGGCGACAACAACGAAGCTGGCGCCAGGACCAGAATCGGACATGGCGACCAGTATCGCAGCAGGCTCAGCCGATCGTGACCGTCACGGTGTTTGAACGCCAACTTGTGTTGCCTGCGGCGTCGACCGCTCGGATGGCGAAGCTCATCGAACCGGGTTCGATGTCGTCGATCTGAACCGACGTGGTCGCAGAGGTGGTCACCACCGAGGCGATCGAACCGTTCACGATCTCGAGCACTTCGTAGCTCTCGACGCCGACGTTGTCGTTGGATTCGTTCCAGGTCAGCGTGACTTCGTCATCGATCGTCGAGACCATGAGGCCGGTCGGCGCGGATGGGCGCTCGGTGTCGGCTCCAGGGTTGTTTGCGATCACCGCTTGGTTCGAGCGCCAGCTGGTGTTGCCTGCGGCGTCGATGGCTTTGATGGCGTAGGTGTAGGTGGTGCCGGCTGTTGCGGTGGTGTCGGTGTAGGTGAGGTCGGTGACGGTGTCGATGATGGTGCCGAGGCTGCCGTCGGTGGA
>CALEWY010000016.1 GCA_937925335.1 uncultured Acidimicrobiales bacterium | reverse complement strand
GTTCACGCTTCGTCCGATCGCAATCTCAACGCAAGGGCAGCGGCGGCAAACATCGTGAAGAGTTGGTGCGGAACGTGCAGGTAGTAGGGCATCTGCAGCAGCCCGACGATGATCGCGACATGCGCCCACATACCGGCGACGGTGGGTTGGCGACGGGTGTACCAGGCGAAGCTGAAGAACGTCCCCATGTAGCCGATCATGCCGACGAACCCGTGCGAGAACATCGTGAACCAGATTTGGCCGTGGGTGCCGACCGACGGCAAGCCAGGGCGATCGTTCGGGCGGGGTGCACCCCAACCAAACACCGGGCGTTCCATCGTTCCTTCGATCGCATCGGTGATCAGTTCGGTGCGGTCTTGGTTGGAATGACCAGTGTCGATTCGCGTCAAGAGAAGATCACCGAGTGGGGTGACAACGAAGGTGATGACCAGCAGCACGGCGACGGCGATCGAGTTGCGAATCGCCCGGCTACCACCGGCAACGCCGAAGCGAAGAGCGGCGTAGACCAAACCGAGACCGAGGCTGAGCCAAAGTCCTCGGTTGAGCGAGATCACGGCCGGAACCACCGAGGCGGCGAGCATGAATCGGACGAGTGTGGGTGAGAATCCGACGCGACGATCCGCCAGCGCCATGAAACCGAACGGCGTCAGCAGCGCCAGCATCGAACCCCAGCTGTTCGTGTAGGGGAAGGGCGCCTTCGGGCGTGGGACCGGCACCCCGATGATGTCTTGCAGGTCGGCGAAGCTCGGGGTGACGAGCGCCTTGATCAGGTCGTTGTCGAGGAGAGCGCCGGGGATGAGGTAGGCGGTTGGTGACCGGAACGACAGGTCGCCGAGGATGAAGGCCAGGTAGCCACCGACGACGGTGGCCATCCACAGCATCGCGAACGCACGGATGACGGCGGAGGTCGATACACCACGGCGACCGTTGAGGATGTAGAGCAACATGATCGTCGCGGCGATGTAGTAGCCGAATCGGAGTGTCCAGCCAGATAGCCGGGCGATCGAGTCGATGCCGGCAACGGATCCAAGAACGGCCACGAGGAAGGCGATCCACCAGCCGGTTCCCTTCGGCGTGACGAGGCCACGACGACGAACGAGTGAGGCGCCCATCGGTGCCGCGAAGATCACCCACGTGAACCCGGAGAGGCCCAGCAGGAACCACAGCGGCAGCCAGGCGATCATCAAGGTGACCGGCCACAAGGGCAGGGGGGCTTCGGCCTCTCGGCGTCGGACCGGAGACCGGGCCGGTTCGTGAGTGGCAAGCGATGCGACGGACGCGTCGGACATCAGGTTGGCGTGCTCTCCGCAACGATCGTGCCGACCACATCAACACCAACACGGCGCAGCTGCTCGACAGAGTTCGCCACATCGCCTCGGTTCGCTCGCCCTGGCTCAACCACCATGACGACACCTTCGCACAGGCGACCCAGGTCGACGGCGTCAGCAACGGCCAAGACGGGCGGGGCCTCGACGATGACAAGGTCGTAGTCGTCCTTCACGTGTGACAAGAGACGGCCGAGAGCCACGCTCTGGAGCAGACGTGCGGGCTGCTGGACTGGTGAGCCCGAAGGCAGAATGCGCAGGTTCGGAAGTTCTGGCGATTGCTGAAGAGCAGCATCCATGTCGATTGCTCCGCCGAGCACGTCGCTGAGGCCACGATGGTTCTCGAGCCCGAACCGCTCGTGGAGGCTTGGGCGACGCAGGTCGGCGCCGATCAACAGGGTGCGGCGACCGGAGCGAGCAGCGGCGGCGGCAAGGTTGGCCGCAACCGTCGTGGTCGACTGTGGGTTGTTCGTGCCGGTGACGAGGACGAGTGTCTTGTCGGCTTCGTCGAGGCTGAACAAAAGGCTGCCCTGGACTCGGCGGTAGGACTCGCCAGCGTCGGAGTTCTGCTCGGCGATGGCAAGGTCGCCGCCGAGTCGGAAGAAGCCACGCCCGACTGGAACCGCACCCATCGGGCGGAGATCCATATCGGCAAGTTCGAGTGATGCCGAGCGGAAGCGATCGTCGCCTCGGTCGAGCATGAAGGCGACGCCAAGGCCGGCGAGTGCGCCGAGCAGGAGGCCGCTCAGTGGGCCGGCGAGGAACGGAAGGCCGGCGGAACCATCGGGAAGCTCGGCGTCGTCGAGGACCTCACCCGGCTTGATGCTGATCGCGCTGATGTTGGCGAGGCGTGAGCCGATACCGGCGAGCTCTTCGCGCTTGGCGACATCGCGGTAGGACAGCGCCTGGCGTTCTTCGTCGGAGTTGGCGTCGGCCAAGTCGCCGGCCAGTTCATCGAGCTCGCCGAGGAGGACGGCTTCGCGGTCGACGAGCTGCTGGCGTGCGAGCTCGGTGCCGGCGAGGCCTTCGTCGCGGCGGAAGTCGAGGTAGGCGTGGGCCATCGCTTGAGCGAGCTCCTGAGCGCGCTCAGGGGTTGCGGCCATGGCCGTGATTTCAATGATCTGCGAGCCGTCGGTAAACGAGACGTCGACCTGTTCGACAACTCGGTTGGCTGCTTCACGCAGCTCCTCGGATGCCCCATCGGCGAGGATGGCTTCAGCGGCGACTTCAACCTCAGGATCGTCGAGGTCGTTCATGTCGCTCGAGTCGGCGGCTTCGATGAGGGCAAGGGCGCGCTCGGCCACACGCTGGGATCCGGCGATGGCTTGTTCGGTCGTGGTGTTGACTCGACGGTTGACGTCGAGATCGGGATCGTCGCTGCTCGTGACGAGCGGGCGAACTTCAACGGTGGCCTGCGATTCGTACTGAACCTCTTGCAGACCGACGGCGATCGCGCCAAGAACCAGACCGATGACAGCCGCGATGACGACCGAAGGCCACCAGCGCCGGAGCGCACTCGCGTATTCAGACACGTCAACGACGCCGTCGGTGTCGATCATCTTTTCTTGCCTCGTTCTACGCGGCCGCCGCGTCTCGTAAAGGGGGTCCTCTAAGGATGATCGGCAGCTCCACAGTTGCAACTGAGGAGGAAGACCGACTCATCGCAGGCAGAACCACCCATCAAGTCAACGCCGCCGATCAGCCGATGACCCGCCAAACCGCCACAACTCAACCCAAAACCATCAGCAAACGCACGTCTGTGTCCCATAGCGATTCCGCTATGACCTCTGAGACCGCAGCAAGACCGCAGCAGGTGTCGCCGAGCGTTCGCAGCCGGTGTTCCGGCAGCCGAATGGCGCCGATCCCCCGCTGTTGCTGGGTTTCCTGCCTCAGCCCCCACATAGCGATTCCGCTATGACCTCTGAGACCACAGCCGGTCACATCAATGGATGTTGTGACCGGTTGGGGTCAGCCGCAGGCGGTGCCTTCGGGTGTTGGGCCGGGAACGACACCAACGACCTCGGTGGTCGGCGGGGCGTCGGCGGCCGGGGCTGCCTCAGCGGGCGGGGCGGTCGTCGGCGGCGCTGTCGTGGTTGGCGCTGCGACCGATGCCGCATCGCGTGGATCATCGAGCAGCGAGCCGAAATCGGAACCCATGGTGAAGACAACCTCGGTCAGGCTCTCATCGAACTCGAAGACCGGGTCAGACGAAAGCTGTTGTGCGAGACGGGTTGCCGTTGCTTCCATCCCAACGCCGTAGGCGATCGTCGTGCGATCGAGGCGCTGCGGTGCGTTATCGAACTTCGAGACCTGGAATCCGGCGGTGCCGAGCGCTGTGCCGACCTCACTGGCCTGGCCTGGCGTTCCGCTTCCGTTCAACACGAGCACGGTGAAGGTGGCTCCAGCCGGCGCTCCGCCTTCGGCCGCAGCTGGTGGTTCGGTCGCCGTGCCGCGGAAGATGTTGAGCACGGGCTCAGCTTCGTCTTCCACAAGGCCGAGTACCGCAGCGTTGTTCGGAGCTCGGAACTGAAAGACCGGCAAAGCGTGGCCACGAATCTGTCCGTCATCGAGTGAGGAGAAGATCTGCGCGAGGTCGAGCAAGTCTTGAGCACTCGTTGCGCCATCGAGAGTGAGGTTCTGTCCTCCGACCTCGAGCAGACCGAACACCGTGTCGATCGATGTGATGTCGAGCGATGCGCTGGCCCTCGCCGCAACTCGACCGAGGAAGTACTGCTGGCGACTGGTTCGGCCGAGATCGCCCGTTCCATCGAGACGCCATGCTCCGTTTGAGAAGTACTCGACGTTACGTCCACGAGCGAAGGCAAGAGCCTGTGACCCGTCGAGGAAGTGACAGCCCGCCGACGAGACGTTGAGGCCCGAGCCGCCATCGCGCATCGGCTGATCGAACCAAACCGGCACACCACCCAGTTCGTCGACGACGTCACGGAAGCCGACGAAGTTGACCTCCGCGTAGCGATGAATCGGTATCCCGAACTCGTCCTGGATCGTGTCGACCAGACGCTGAGCGCCATCGTCGGTATTGAACGCTGTGTTGAGGCGGGACGAGCGGTCGGTCCCAGCGATCGGCACGTATAGATCTCGCGGCAGCGACAACAGCTCGACGGTTTGCGTCGCCGGATCGACCCGAGCGATGAGCATCGTGTCGGTTCGTCGGCCGCCGGTGTCGCCATCGGACAAGAAGACGAGCGCATCGGGATCATCGGCCTCGATCCCGTCGCGGGTGTCGGTGCCAACCAGCAGCCAGTTGACCGGTGCCCCAGCTTCGACGATCTCACCATCGAGACCCTCGATCGCCACGACCGACGGTGGCGGTTCGAGCACCAAGTTCTCTTCACGACCGATGTCGTTGTAGCTCTCGAGCACCTTGGCAAGAACGCCAGCAGCCATCAACGAAAGCAGCGTTGCGGTGACACCAATTGCGACGACAATCCGCTCGATCCACGAGCGTCGATAACGACGTCGAGGTTGAGGAGTTCGAGGCGCAGCAGCTGGCCGACCGGACCCACCGTCGGAAGGAGCGAGATTCGACATGACGAGCCGAAACGCTAGCGCCCTCCGAGCCTCCGCGGGCGGCACGCAGACGGGTTCGCGAACAAGAGGCGACGGTGGTTCGCCTAGCCTCGCTGCGATGGCTGCTCAAGACCCCGGCGCAAAGGGCGATCCGGCTGACGATGAGATCACCTGTCCGAGCTGTGGCGACGACGAACACCTCCGTGGCGAACGGTCCGGAGACCTGATTCGGATCACCTGTGATGCATGCGAGATCGAATGGGATCGCGACCCGAGTCGGCGGTGTCCGACGTGCGATTCGGCTGACCTCCACCCGGTGCCCGTTGCCATCATCGAAAAGAGCCGCGGCACGCAGCTTTCGATCCTGGGAACTCGGCCCGAGTTTTTGTGCTGGGTGTGCGATCGAGATCTCATCGACGCGCAGCGGCGAAGTGGAACCGCCCTCATGCCAGACCAAATGCCGACGTCGGCCGCTGACAAGCTGGCGACGCCCGGGACGCGCGAACGAGGGCCGGCAGTCGGCCGCTCGATCGACGTCAGTTCTAGATGGGATGCGTTGCGAGAGCCTGAGTAGTCAGGCTCACCGGGTTACGCCTTCGGAGGCTTCGGTTCCTTGGGGAGTCCGAGCACTCGCTCGCCGACGATGTTTCGCTGGATCTCAGCTGTTCCGCCCCAAATGGTCTCGGAGCGACTGAAGAAGTAGGCAGCCTGCATAGCGTTGACGGGATAGCTGGACTTGCCCCGGCGACGGTTCGGGTTGGTTGAGTTCTCTTCGAACTCACCGTCGAGAATCTGCCCGTGGGGCCCGGCGATGTTTGTCCAGAGCTCCATCACGTCTCGGTGATATTCCGACCAGAACATCTTGTTGGCCGCACCCAGCGCTGAGACGCCGGGATCCTTCTTCTTGTTGAGATTGGCCGAGAGCGAACGGAGGCCGTTGATCCGCATGATCTGAACCTTCGTATGCGCCTTCATCAGCTCTTGGCGCGTGACGGGGTCGTCGATCTTGTCGCGGCTCCGAGCTTCGTCAACGATCGCATCGAGTTCGATCTCGAAACGACGATGCGATGTGGTGGCGCTGGTTCCTCGCTCGAACCCGAGCGTGGTCATCGCAACCTTCCAGCCGTTGTTCACGCCGCCGACGACGTTGTCTTTCGGGCACTTGGCGTCGGAGAAGAACACCTCGTTGAACTCGCCAGAACCATCGACCTGATGAATCGGTCGGACTTCAACGCCGGGTTGATCCATCGGGACGAGCAGGTAGGAGATGCCGGCGTGCTTCGACTCGGACTGATCGGTGCGAGCGAGGAGAAATACGTAGTCGGCGTGCTGAGCTTGAGTCGTCCAAACCTTCTGGCCGTTGATGACCCATTCGTCGCCATCGAGCTCGGCCTTGCACTGAAGGGCCGCCAGGTCGCTGCCAGCCTCGGGCTCAGAGAATCCCTGACACCAGCGGGTTTCGCCACGAAGGATTCCCGGCAGGAACTCCTTCTTCTGCTCTTCGCTTCCCCACTGAAGGATGGTCGGACCGACGAGGGTGTCGCCGAAGAAGTCGCCTCGCATCGGGGCGCCCGCCTTTGCGAACTCTTCGTTGAGAACGACTGATTGCAGGGTTGAGAGCCCTTTGCCGCCGTACTCCGTTGGCCACGAGGCGCAGATCCAGCCGCCGCTGAAGAGCTTCTTCGGCCATTCGCGGTTGAAGGCCTGGCGATCGTCGTCGCTCATCTCGAAGTCGTCGTCGGTCCATCCGGGCGGCAGGTTGTCGTCCAACCACTGACGGATTTCGGTCCGGAACTCTTCAGCTTCAACGGGGTAATCGAGGTCCATCCCTCCATCTTGACCGGTCGGTCAAGTTTTCTGCAACCCGACGATTCCCTCACGTGACGCGACCGCCTCGCCCGGGTGCCAGGAATCGCCTCCGGCAATTACCTGCAAGCGCCCACCTGCAAGCGGCGCTACGCCAGGCTGAGCTGTTGGGGTGACCCTTCCTTCCGGATCAGGCCCTTGGCTTCAAGGTCGAGCTTGACCGAGGTCGTGTACCAACCGACCGACGACGTCTCCCACATTTCTGACGGGGTTCGTCGTTCGACTTCGGCTCGCAGATCGGCGAGTGGCAGTGTCCCCGCCTCATCGATCGCCGCAAGAATCGCTGCTCGCACCGGGTCATAAATCGCCCGGCTGATCCGCATGTCGTCACGACCCGTGTTCGGGTTTTCAAGCATGACCCGTTCATCATTCATTCTCGACTCCTCGTCTGAGTCCGCCCCAGGGCACGCCCTTGGGGTCGCGTCTCAATCTCAACATTTTCCTGTGTTGCGCCCGAGACCGCGCCGTTGGGGTCGGGTCTCAATCTCAACATTCTGCTTCGAATCTTCTCGTATGACTATTTGTCACTGACAAATAGATATACGATCGACGACATGAACGCAACCCCTTCTCTTCCGGCTACGGCCTACGCCGTGCTGGGCCTCCTGACCTTTGGCCACGATCTGTCGGGCTACGAGCTGCGAGGCTGGGCGCAGGGCAGTTTTCGTCACTTCTACTGGTCGCCAGCGCAGAGCCAGATCTATCGAGAGCTCAAGAAACTCGAAGAGGTCGGGTTCGTCGAGAGTTCGGCAGTCCCACAGGCCGACCGGCCCGACAAGACGGCGTACACAATCACCGAAATCGGCCGAAGGGCCCTTTCCCACTGGGTTGCAAGCAAACCGGTCGACCGCCCGGTCCTCAAGCATCACCCTGCCATGCGGCTGTTCTTCGGGCACCTCGTCGAGCCGTCGTTGCTCATCGAGATTCTTGAAGAGCATGTCAGCTCGCTCATGCAGACTCTCGACGACCTCGAGATGCAAAGCGCGGCACTCACTGGCGACGAAACGAGCGGGTTCTCACCGCTCGTTTTCGACTGGGCAGCAGAGATCCATCGTGGTGATCTGCGCGGGGCCGAGATGGTGATCAAGCATCTCACGACGCGGGGATGAGCGACTCAGAAGGAAAATGTTGAGATTGAGACGCGACCCCAAGGCGCGATCACGGGCGCGTTTGCGGGCGCGTGTTGAGATTGAGACGCGACCCCAAGGCGCAGTGGCGGGCGCGGCAAGTAGGGTCAACCCGATCCTGCTGAGCAGGACGTGGCGACAGGAGAAAACAGATGATCGGATTGTTGGGTTCCCTTCTTGGGAGTCAAGGTGGCCGCATGCTTGGCGGCATGCTCGGCGGCTCAAAGGGCCGCATGATCGGTGGATTCGCCGGTGCGATGCTCGGCGGACGCCAGCTCGGACGACTCGGCGGCATGCTCAAAGGCCGAGGCGGGAACGACGGTGGCGACCGAGGCGGTAACGACCATGCCCCAATGCAGGACCGTGATGCCGAGGTGCTCATCCAAGCCATGTGCAACGCGGCGAAGGCCGACGGCGTGATGGACGAAACCGAGACCAATCAGATCATGAGCGAACTCGGCGACGTGTCCGATGCTGAGCGCGAGTTCCTCCGGAACGAGATCGCTGCTCCGTTCAAGTCGGCATCCGACATGGCAGGCCGAATCCCGTCAGATCTTCGAGCTGAGGCCTATGCCGTCTCACTGATCTCGATCAACGTCGACACCATTGACGAGGCGACCTATCTACGCGAGTTCTCTGCAGCGCTCGGCCTGTCCGACAGCGATCGCAACGACATCCACGACGACCTCGGCGCCGACCTGCTCTAACGATCGTCCACAGCACTCGGGCGTCCGACCAGGGACTGCACCGACCCGATGTGGAACGACCGAGAACAGAACAATCGAGATGAGTTCGGCGAAGCCGACAGACACTGAGCGAAGCGGCTGCGACCCCTGACCTCGGGCGCTAGCGTCGCGCCATGGACGCGCTTGTTATTGGCGACGATGGCCAACCTCGCTGCAGCTGGGGAAGTTCATCAGCCGACTACATCCACTATCACGACACCGAGTGGGGTCGACCCACGACAGATGAACGAACGCTGTTCGAGAAGATGTGTCTCGAGGGATTTCAGTCTGGCCTGTCGTGGATCACGATCTTGCGAAAGCGCGAAGCGTTCCGCGAGGTGTTCGCCGACTTCGATGCCGAGACCGTGGCGGATTTTGGCGAGCCGGAAATCGAGAAGCTGCTCTCCGACGAGCGCATCATCCGCCACCGGGGCAAGATCGAAGCCACGATCAATAACGCTCAGGTGCTCGTCGAGATGCACGGCGAAGGCTCGACCCTCGCCGGCATGATCTGGTCACACGAACCCAGCGAGGCCACTCCCGAGGTGTGGGACGACGTCCCCGGATTCACCGACGAATCGACCGCCCTGTCGAAGGCACTCAAGAAGCGTGGTTTCCGCTTCGTTGGACCAACGACCGCCTACGCCGCGATGCAGGCCATGGGCATCGTCAACGATCACTTCATCGGCTGCGCATTTCGTCAGTCGTGCGCCGACGAACGGGCCGCAGTCGTCCGACCTACAAAGTAGTCCTCAAGAACTAGCCCCCTAGGTGCCGATACCCAGTCATGGAATCGGCCGCGACAGAGCTTCACCACCTCGCCGGACTCACTGCGGGCAGCTCAATCGTGCTCCGCCCCGGCTCCTATCACTTCGGCGCCGACGACCATCCCGCCGACAGCACCGGCGACGATGTTGCGAGCCACCACGCCGACTCGCTCTCCTTCACGTTGACGATGTCGACCGATGGCCGAGTCGAATTCTCCGCACCCACACACCTCACCGCCAGCGACGGAATCGACGCCTTCTCCGCACTGTCGATTCACGTCGACGGCCAACCAGCCACCTGGCTGCCCGACGTGCGCGGCGCAATCATCAACGCTGGCCCGTCCCGCTTCCTCGTCACTGGCGCCCCCATCGTCAACGCACCGAACACAATCATCCCGGTTCCCGACCGAGCGATCGACGATGGCCCGGCCCTTCCCGTTTGGCGCGGGTGTGGACCACGTTCGACCGAAGGGCCCCTCGGCGACCCGTTCCTCGCCGAGCTCTTGCACCGAGTGAACACGACTCGGCGCGCGCTCCTTGCCGAGCAGTGGTTCCTACACGGAACCGCGGAACAGAACGGCGTCCCCGCGCCGCACGCCCAGCCCACGAACCAAGCCAGAAAAGCGGACCATCCGCTGTTCGCTACCGTCGCCATCGCAGCCGGCGATGTCTCCTGGCGGCCTCGGTTCGACAAACCCGCCATGGTCTCAGCCGCCGCAGCGTCGGCGGTTCAGCCGCTTCACAAGCTCGCCTCGGCTCCGATCACTGCCGACCTCAAAACCGGTTCGCTCGGGATCGTCGGCCGACGCGACCAACGGCTCGCCGCTGCCCGACACGTCGTGATGTCACTCGCCGCCCGCTCGTCAGCGGATGACATCGAGTTCGCCATCCTCGCCCGATCCGATCGAGCCACCGACTGGCGTTGGGCCGACGGCCTCCCGCACGTCGCCTGTGAATCGCCGACTGCGACACCCATCCTGGTCGTGGACGGCGTCGATCAGCTCGAGGCCTTGGGCCTGCCGGATCTTCTCGAAGCCACCGGCGGGATCGGTGCAATCGTCCTCGCCGACGATCCGGAATCGCTCCCGCTTTGCTCGACGGTGATGTTCATCGGCGACGCCGGCATGGCGGCGGTCGTGGATCACGCGACCGGTCGAACCGTGCTCGAAGCAACACCTCTCGGTATGCCGGTCGACGTGGCTGTCGCCTCCACTCAGAACGGTTCTGCGATCCAGCTCCAGTCGGCTACTTCTTCTTCGTAATCCCGACTGAGACCGAGCTGTCCGCCCATTCAGGCCAACGCTTGCGGCTCTTCTCGGCCAGCTTGTGCATCAGGGCGATCGCCGCGGGATCGTCGTCTCCCGGACGGGTCTCAACGACGCCGTCCTTGATCATCGCCTCGATGATTGCGCGGCCGAGATCGGTGCGGACCACGGTGAGGGTCCAGTCGGTCTCGTTACCGATACCACCGGTCGAGATGTCGGCGTGCTCGGCGGCAAAGTCGGGGCAGGTGTTGCACCCCTCACGAGTCCACGCGTGGCACTCCTTGAGGTTGATCTCGTGGTAGTCGCCGTTCTTCATCCAGACCTGGAAGACACCCTTGATGTTCATCTTCACGATGTCTTCCTTCTTCAAGCCGTACTTGAGGAAGAAAAGCTCGTCGAACATGGAGTCGTCGAAGGACTTCGAGCAGAGGAGTCCAATGTTGAGCTTGATCGGCTTCGACACCTTGCCGACTTTGCGATGCCACATGACGGGGGCGATCGAGGTCTGGCAGCTCATGCCGACGAGAGCAAGGTCTTTCAGACCCTTCTCCTTGGCTTCATCGAAGGCCATCGTGTTGGCCGAGTAGGTGTAGCGAGAGCCTGCGCCAGCGAGCACCTCTTCGGCGTTTGTTGCGACGCCGGGCTTCGCCTTCCAGCCGCTCGTGCCACCTTCGAGCATCGAGACCAGAGCACCGTCGATGATGTTGTTCTCGAGGCACCAGATCAGGATTGCGGACACCAGGCCGCCGTCTTGACCCTGGTCGTAGACGGCATCGTCCTTCGCTCGAACGAGGAGAATGTCTTTGTAGATGCCAGACATCTCGTCGGCTTCGCGGGTGCGGCCGAAGAGATGCTCGTCTGCCTCGTTCTCCCAGTTGCGAAAGCGCGGGCACGAGCGGGTGCACGAGGTGCAGCCCTTCTGGCCGTGGCCACAATCGGTCGGGCCGAGCTCGTCTTCGAGATGGAACGGCTTGTACTGGCCAGGCTCGTGTTTGTACCCGATGACGTCGTGCGGGCACGAGATGACGCAACCAGCGCAGCCCGTGCAGAGACCGGAGGTGATCACCTCGTCGAACAGTTCTTTCCACTGGTGAGTCCAGCGCTCCTTTTTGGCTGGCGCGGCCGTTGTTGAGCCAGCGCCTGAAGAGTCATCGACGATCGTCATGGCCCGACGCTACCGGCACCGGGAGGAACCGTCAGATTGCCGGAGCGAACTACGCTGCGATCGATGATCGTTCGCCGAACCCGAATCCTCGCCGTCATCGCCACGACGGCCGTGTTCGCACTGGCGAGCTGCGGCGACGAGATCCCGACCGACTACACAGCCGAGACTCGTGACGGGTTCTTCGCCGCGTGCCTGCAAACGCCCGAAGACAACTTCTTGCAGGCGCGATTGTGCCAGTGCGTCTTCGATGCGGCAGCGCTCGAGATTCCCTACGAGCGGTTCGCCGAGATCGATGCTGAACTCACGCTCAACCCGCTCGCACCGCTCCCCGAGGAGCTGACCTCGATCATGGCGCAGTGCGTGATCGACGAGGCCGATCTCTAACACCCTCGGGCGCAGGCTCGAACCGTGGACCAGGCTCTCAAGGGCCGCAGCCCTCCGCTAGTCGAGCTCGTGCGGACGGGGCCGGTAGGCGTCGAGTTCGATGACGTCGGCGAGTTGTTTGCCCTCGGCCATCTCCGAGTCGAGTGCGTCGAACGCAGCTTCGGACATCACGGCGGCTGCAAGTGCGATCCACAGATCTTGCTTGTTCTCGGTCGGGATGACGCTCGGCGCGCCGTCCAAGATCCCCGTGAGCGTCGGAAGCCATACGACTTGACCATCGACGACTGCGGGGCGGGTATTGGGCTCAGACCCAGGGGCTGTCATGGCGAAATCAACGGCACCTGGGCCAAGAAACCTGAGCTGGTGGAGTCGTTTCACCTATCGGTGCCACACTTCCGTCATGGCTGACATCCAGGGCACGGTTTCCGACGAGCGTTTTTCCAGACTGAGCGAGCTGCTCAGCGCCAGTATCGATGCGGGCAGCGACGTCGGTGCGAGCATTTGTGTGACCCTCGAAGGCGAACCCGTCGTCGACATTTGGGGCGGTCACGCCGACGAAGCCAAAACCACTCCGTGGGCTGAAGACACGATCACCAACGTGTGGTCGACGACCAAGACGATGTCGTTCCTGTGCATGCTGATGCTGGTCGAGCGGGGCGAGCTCGACCTCTACGCTCCGGTCGCAACCTACTGGCCCGAGTTCGCAGCCAATGGCAAAGAGGCGGTCGAAGTCCGTCACCTCATGGGCCACACATCAGGCGTGTGCGGCTGGGACACCCCCATCGAGGTCGCCGACATCTACGACTTCGAGGCCGCCGCCGCTCGCCTCGCCGCTCAAGCCCCGTGGCTCGACCCCGGAACCTCCTCGAGCTATCACGCGCTCAACCAGGGACACCTGCTCGGCGAAGTTCTCCGTCGGATCGACGGCCGCACCATGGGCACCTTCTTTGCCGAGGAGGTGGCCGGGCCGCTCGGCGCCGACTTCCACATCGGCACGCCGGAGTCCGAGTTCGGCCGAATCGCCAACGTGATTCCTCCGCCTCCGCCGCCCGTCGACATCGAGTCGATCGATCCGACCGGCCCTCGTATGAAGACGTTCCTCGGCCCGATGATGAGCGCCGAAGTCTCATGGACACCGGAATGGCGCGGAGCCGAGATCCCCGCGGCAAACGGCCACGGCAACGCTCGCTCGGTCGCCCGGGTGCAGTCGATCATCGCCAACGGCGGAACCGTCGATGGGGTCACACTGCTCTCTCCCGAGACGATCAATCTCATCTTTGACGAGCAGGCTCGCGGCGTTGACGTGTTCCTCGACGAAGAGGTGGCGTTCGGCATGGGTTACGCGCTGCCCTCGCCGGCGCTGCCCGCGGCGATCGACCGCCAGGTTTGTTACTGGGGCGGTTGGGGCGGTTCGTCGATCGTCGTCGATGTCGGCGCCAAGATGACCTTCGCCTACATGATGAACCGCATGGACGACGCACTCCTCGGCGACGTTCGCGGCGAGAACCTGCTCAACGCCGTCTACGCCGCGATCGACTAGTCCAGCACCGACCAGACCAGCACCGACCAGACCAGCATCGACTAGTCCAGCACCCGACTCGGCGTGGTCGGTCAGAACTCTGGCCGAGCAGCCAGAGGAGGCCGAGCAGCCAGCGGATCCCACGACCCGCTAGTCCGAGACGAGTTCTCGCGCTCGAGAGAAGACCGCGTCGAGCATTGGCTCGGTCAGCCGGCCGGTGAACGTGTTTTGTTGGCTCACGTGGAAGCTACAGATCACGGTCGCCCCTGCGTGTGGACCATCGAGCACCTCCGCCTCAACTCCGTGACCGAACTTGGGCCGAGGTTTGATGCCGAGGTAGGAGCTCAGCCCCTGGTAGGCGAACCCTCCGAGGGCGATGAACACCCGAGCGTCAACCACGTCGAGCTCACGGTCGAAGAACGGACGGCACGTGTCGCGCTCCTCGGTGGTCGGCTTGTTCGCTGGCGGCGCACACTTCACCGGTGAGGTGACCAGAGCACCACTGAGCTCCAGCCCGTCATCGGCATCGATACTCTCCGGCTGATTTGCGAATCCCGCTCGATACATCGCTCGATACAGCCAATCGCCCGATCGATCACCGGTGAACATCCGGCCGGTGCGATTCGCCCCGTGCGCGGCCGGCGCGAGCCCAACGACGATAAGCCGGGCCTCGGAATCACCGAACGGCGGAACACCCCGACCCCAATACTCATGATCGGCGTAAGCGGCGCGCTTCTCTCGTGCCACCTGTTCGCGCCAGTCGACCAGACGGGGGCATGCACGACAGTTGGAGACGTCATCAGCGACCGCTTGCAGCACTGCTGCTCGCTTCGCCCGGCTCGGACGTTTCGATGAGGGCCTCGCAGAATCTGGCATGACGGTCGACCGTAGATAGCGTGGCAGACGATGGCACGCGCCAAGACCAACTCATCCAGCAAAAAGAAGCCCGCCGCCGAAGGCCCAAAGCCGACGTTGGTGTTCCTCGTTCGGCATGGCAAGACGCCGACAACGGGCCAGGTTCTGCCTGGTCGGGCCAAAGGACTCCACCTCGCCCCCGAAGGGGTGGCTCAAGCTGAGCGAGCAGCGACACGCCTGGCAGCGCTGAGCGAGAGCAAGCCGGAACGCAAGATCACCGCTGTCTACGCCTCACCGATGGAACGCACGCAGGAGACCGCTGCTCCCATCGCCAAGGCGCTCAAACTTCGTGTGCGCACCCACAAAGGTTTGATCGAGGCCGACTTCGGCAAGTGGACGGGGCGCAAGCTCACCGAACTCAACAAGTTGCCCGCGTGGAAAACCGTGCAGAGCTATCCGAGCGGATTCCGATTCCCGGGTGGCGAGTCGTTCCCCGAGATGCAATCTCGCATGGTCGACGCCGTTCATGATCTCGTCGCCAAGCATCCTGGCGAGACGATCGTCGCGACGTCTCATGCCGACACGATCAAAGCTGCTGTTGCCCAGGCCATGGGCACGCACCTCGATCACTTCCAGCGCATCGTCATCGGTCAGTGTTCGGTGTCAGCGATCCTCTATACGTCGAGTGGTCCGGTCGTCCTCGGGGTCAACTCGATGGGTGACGATCTCACGACCCTCGCTCCGAGCTAGCGAGAACCGGCAATGAGCGAGTCCTTCGAGTTCAGAGAGGTCACCCACTTCACCGCTGGTGCGGTCGGTGAGCCAGGCGCCCGGGTGTTCTACATCCAGGCGGGTGACGCGAGCCGCTACGTCTCGATCAAACTCGAGAAGCAACAGGTCGCCGCGCTCGCCACCTATCTCGAGACGGTTCTCGAAGATCTTCCCGCACCAACCGAGACCGAGACCGCCGCCGTTCCACTGATCGAACCAGCACTGCCCGAATGGGTGGTCGGACAGATCGCAGTTGGTGTCGACGAAGAGGAATCAGCGGTTGTTCTCGTCATCGAAGAACTCGTCGATTTCGATCCGGATGAAGACGAAGACGACTTCCTCGGCGACGTCTCAACCGGCGCCAGCCTTCGCGTCCACCTCTCGGTGAACCAGGCCACGCAGTTCATCGCCACCTCCGAAGAGTTGATGACCAAAGGCCGGCCTCCATGCCGGCTCTGCGGCCAACCCGACTCGCCGGGTGGCCATGCGTGCCCCCGTCTGAACTAACAACGGTTCGTGGCCGAATCCAGCATTCCCCATGTCGATCCTGAATCGACCGAAGCGTTCACTCTCAGCGCTCCCGATTTGATCGATCTTTTCGAATCGGGCGAGATGGAGATCGAAGGTCGGATGGCGAACAGCTCGAACGCCACGCTGCTCGTGATGGTGACCGACAGCTCCGAGGGCACGACCGACCGCGAACCTCGCTCACACCCCGCCATCTACAAGCCGGGACAGGGCGAGCGGCCGCTGTGGGACTTCCCGCCGGACCTCTACAAGCGCGAAGCCGCCATGTATCGGCTGAGCGAGGCCATCGGCTGGTCGGTCATTCCAGCAACAACGATTGCGGATGGACCCTTTGGCGAAGGGTCGGTGCAGGCATTCGTCAACGCCGACTTCGACGAGCACTACTTCACGCTCTACGAAGAAGGCGTCGGCATCCCCGATCTGCAGCAGCTGTGTCTGCTCGATCTCATCGCAAACAACACCGACCGAAAATCTGGTCACTGTCTGCTCGGCCGCGATGGCCGCATCTATGGCATCGACCACGGCCTCGCTTTCCATGCACAGTGGAAGCTCCGAACCGTGATGTGGGATTTCGTCACCGACCCGATCCCCGATCCCATGCTCGAATGCATCGACCGATTCGTCGAAGCCGGACCACCGGACGGGCTCAGCGAACTCCTCGACTCCTTCGAGATCGACGCCGTGATGACCCGGGCCAAAGCGCTGCGGACCGCCGGCGAGTTTCCAATCGATGACACCGACGGCCATCGCTGGCCCTGGCCACTCGTCTAGCGGGCATCCCTGCGAGGTTTCGTCAGACTCGTCTGGCACATTCGAGCGGCTCCGGTTAAACCGGCGCCATGAGCACGTCATGGAATCACGTTCGATACGACTCCCCCGCTGATCGGGTTGGCCGGATCACACTCGCTCGCCCCGAAGCGGCGAACGCCCAGAACTACCTGATGTTGTCGGAGCTCAACGAAGCCTTCGATGTTGCGGCGAAAGACGAGTCGGTGCACTGCATTGTCTTGGCGGCCGACGGCAAACACTTCTCATCCGGCCACGACCTCAGCGATCTTGACCCAGACATGGATGCGCTCAACACGATCGGCACCCAGTGCCACTTCGATGCCGACGGCGCTGAGGGGTACATGGCCCGAGAGGCCGAGATGTACGTGGGCTTGTGCTGGCGGTGGCGAAACATCCCCAAGCCGACGATCGCCTCGGTGCAGGGCAAGGTCATCGCTGGCGGGCTGATGCTGGTCTGGCCGATGGACCTCATCGTGTGTTCAGAAGAAGCCACGTTCTCTGACCCTGTCGTGGCCTTCGGTGTGAACGGGCACGAGTACTTCACACACCCTTACGAGGCGGGCGCACGGCTTGCGAAAGAGATGCTCTTCACCGGTCGAGCAATCACTGCGGACGAAGCGCTCCGAGCCGGCATGGTCAACAAGGTCGTGCCTCGCGATGAGCTCGAATCGGCCACCACCGAGATGGCCGCACACATCGCGAAACGACCCATGTTTGGCCTCACGCTGGCCAAACAGTCGGTCAACAACGCACTCGACGCGATGGGGATGTACACGGCGCTGCAATCAGCATTCGGGCTTCACCACGTTGGCCACAGCCACAACCGTTTGAAGCACGGAAGCCTCGTCGACCCCGAAGGCATCTCGGTGATCCGAAGCGAGGCCTAGCCAGCGGCGCTTCTCACCGCTCGAAGGTCGAGCCGGAACTAACGGATGAGACCGGTTGAAACGGCGAAGCAACCAAGCAGCAGCACGAAGACGCCAATGCCCTTGATGGCGAGTTCGCCATTGATCGCCGGACCCTTGCGAGAGGCAAGTGCTCCGACGGAGCTGCCGGCAACGATGAACACGAGCAGGGACGACACGCGACCGACACCACCATCGGAAATCACGGCCATGAGCAGGTGCGTGATGGCAGCGGCAAACGCAGTGACGAGGCCGAGAAGCAACGAGGTTGCTGTGGTGACAACACTCGGAATCTTCTGTCGACGAAGCAGCGAGACACGGTGCAGTTCGATCTGTCCAGTGCCGAACAATCCAGCGACAACGCCACCGCCAACAGCGACCGACTTGGCTTCGTCGAGGCGGGTCGCCTGGTAGCGGAACGTTTCGCCGAAGGCCGCGATGGCTCGTGGTTCGGATGGGCCGTCGATGTCCCAACCTCGGGCGATTCGAGCGTCTTCCTCATCCGGGTCGATGTCAAAGAAGATGAACGCACCGATCACACCGGCAACACAGCCGACGAGCACTTTCACGATCGAATCGCCGAGGAAGCCCATGGCTCCAGCGCCGACGACACCAGCACCGGCGGCGAAGGCGGCGAGCTGGCGGAACGTTTCTTGGTCGACCGCTTCGCTGCGGTCATCACTCGCCAGACTTGCGGCTTGCACGAACACCTCAGCCAGCAGCGCAGCGCCGAGTGCCTCGCGAACGGAAACGCCGGGGGCAACGATCAGCACGGGCGCCATGATCGGTGACACGCCGATTCCAAGGCGAGATGCGAAGAAACCGCCGATCAGAGCGAATACGCCGATGAACCACAATCCGTATTCCATGGTTCGAGCATCGGCAGTGCTGCGCGATTCATGTAGCAAAAAGTAACGATGCCCAATGGCCCATACCTAGGCCATAGGCCCATTCGGCTAATGATTCGTAGGCCTCTCGGGTCGGCGACTGCGAACTATGCCCACCCGAGGTCGTGCAGGGTGTCGTCGTCGATGCCGAGGTGATGAGCCAGCTCGTGCACCACCGTGACCGTGACTTCGCGTCGCAATTCCGCGAGATCAGCGGCATCGGCGCACAAGGGCAGGCGGAACACCGTCACCCGATCGGGTAGTTCGAAACCGCCGTAGTCATCTCGTTCGGTCCGCGGCACACCTTCATAGAGCCCGAGGAGGTCTTCTTCGGGATGTTCGTCATCGACCATCACCACGACGTTGTCGAGCAGCTCAAGAATCTCGTCGGGGAGGCTGTCGATCGCCTCCCCGACGAGTTGTTCGAATTCTTCGACTGGAATCGGGTGCACCCGGCCACTCTAAAAGCCGGCTCGTCGGTCGAGTCAGCTGGTCTGGGTCAGCTGCTGGAACTCGACGGACTGGCTGAAGAACAGCATGACCTCGCCGCGGGTGAAGCTCTCCTGCTCGAGTTGCAAGACCCAGAAGTCGAATCCAGCGGGTTCTGGAGTTCGGCCCATCACGTTTCGATAGATCAGCTCGACGAACGCGTCGTTGGTGATCGAACCGTAGAGCGTCTGGAACTCGGTGCTTTCGGAGAAGAAGTTCGACGCTGCGATCAACGCCGCAGGATCGGCTGCGAGTTCGCTCTCCCAATACGCAAAGCCACCTGGTTCGGCGAGACGCCCGAAGTAGGCGGCATACAAACGAGCGATCGTCGCTTCGGTCCCGGACGATCCCGCGTGGGTTCCCGTGATCTCCCACTCAACCGAATAGGGAGCGGTCACGGTCGTTTCGTTGCCCGCATCATCGGTGCCCGTCGCCACGATGGGTGCCGGGTTGGCAAGACTCGTGTCGAGAGCGGAACCATCGGCCGCTCCCGTGCACACGACACCAGGCCGGTTGTCCGAGCACGAGATCGAGGCCGTCGCGGGTGTGAACCGGGAAATCGACTCTGGAAGCTCAACGGTGACGATCGGATCGGTGACGTCTTCCAGGATCACGCGGTGGACCGTGGCGTCGTTGTTATCGGTGAAGATGAAGGTGTCGTCATCGTCGAGGTGCAGCCCAAACGGTGTCTGCACATCCGCATCGACACCTTGCAGAGCCTGCAGCGCGTCGGTCGGCCCGTCCGCCGGCAGTTGCCCGACGAGGGTCGTGATGATTCCGTCGGGATCGACCGACCGCACAAGACCATCACCCGAGATCAAGAAGCCACCGTTTGGATGAACGGCGACGTCATATGCGCCGCCGGAAAGCACCGCACCGGTTGCAGCGAGACCCTCGTTTCCTGCGGGTGGGAACTCATCGGTGTCGAGCGGCTCACGCCCAGCGACAAGCGTGAGATCACCGGTGGTGTCGAGCTTCCAGATGAAGCCGGCGTCGAGGTTTGACGCGATGAAGACGTTGCCGTCGGCATCCACGTCAACGCCGAGCACGATGCCGAGGTCGGTGTCGAGCGGCTGGAGAACCGGGATCGGGATGGTGCCAGCTCCAGCGATCGTCGAGATCGTGCCGTCGGCTGCGACCTTGCGAACGACTCCGCCAAACCCGCTTGCGATGTAGAGCTCTCCCTCGTGCCAATCGAGCCCGGCCGGGGTGGGCAGCGCAGCATCGGTCGCCGGGCCGCCGTCACCGTTGCCCTCGAGCGGTGTGCCGCCGCCGGCAAACGTCGAGATGGTTCCGTCGGTATCAACCTTGCGGACCACGCCGTTGTTGAAGTCCGAGATGTAGGCATTGCCGGCTTCGTCGAACACGATGTCGAACGGGCGCTCGAAGCTTGCGTCGACGGCAGCGCCGCCATCGCCGTTGCCGCTCGCGGGCGAACCACCACCGGCGAAGGTCGAGATGGTTCCGTCCGGCGCCACGCGGCGAACTCGACCGTCGCTGCCTGCGGTGTAGAGGTTGCCTTCCGGGTCACGATCGACACCGGTCGGCCCGACGATGAGAGCGTCGACGGCTGGTCCGCCGTCGCCGAGTTCGATTGCGTTGGCGTCACCGGCGACGAGCGTGATCTCGCCGGTGACGTACTCAATGTCCCCTTGGGCCGATGCGATCGACGCTGGAATGCCAGCGGTGAGGAGCGCCACACCAGCAATGCTGATGCGTTTCAAATGGGTACGGACGCGCATGGGTTCCCTCCATGGGGAGTCGTGCCCGCGCCTCCTACCGAGCGAACACTAGGCGTCGTGTGGTCCGGGTGGCGCGTTCCCCGCCGACTCATCGGCAACGAGGTCGGCGAACGCCGTGTCGACCTCAAGCTTTGCGGCGATGGCAGCCAGCGTCCGCTTGATCTCTTCTTGTTCTTCGTGGGTGAACTCATCGTGGTCGACGATGAGTTTGGCGGTGAAGAGCGCGGTGATCATCGGCAGGATCAACGTCACCATCGAGATGATCAGGAGCACGGCCACGCCGCGGCCGGCGGTGGTCTCGGGGTAGGCATCGCCGTAGCCGACCGTCGATGCGGTCACGACCGCCCACCAGAGCGATCGGATCGGCCCTTCTTCGGTTCGTCCCCCGATGATTCCCTCGAAAAACCAGTAGCCACCGGCTCCCAGGAACAACACGATCGTCGTGGTGACCAACAGATACTTCGGGTTGTTGGCGACGTACGCCACCTTGTTCAGAAACTTCTCAAACACCGCTTCATCCTCCCTCTGGATCCCGGGACTATAGATCCGCCTCGTCGCCAGGTTCAGGAGGCCCGCTACCACTCCTCCCAGCGGCCGGCCGGCGAGTACGTTCGAGTGATGACCTCTCTTCGTCGCCTTACCCGTTCCGATCTCGACGAGGATCAGCTTGCGCTGTGGGACGAAATCAGCGGTGGTGAGCGCGGCGCAAGCCTCACCCTTGAAGGTGACGACGGAGCGCTCGTTGGCCCGTTCAACGCCATGCTCCATCGCCCACGTTCGGGTATGGGGCTGACCAAGGTTGGCGAGGCGCTCCGGTTCTCGAGTTCACTCCCAGCGAATGTGCTGGAGGTGGCAATCTGCACGGTTGGCGCACATTGGCGAGCCGAGTTCGAGTGGTGGGCTCACGCACGGCTCGCTCGCGAAGCTGGTGTCAGCGAGGATGTGCTCGATGCGATTCGCGATCAGGCCGATCCTCCGTTCACCGACCAACTCGAACGCATCGCTCATGAGTTCACGCGTTCGCTCCTGCGGCAGGGACGTCCGGGGGCCGCTGAGGAGGCGGCCGCGGTTGGCGCGTTCAGCGATGAACAGCTCGTCGATCTCGTCACGACCGTTGGCTACTACTGCTACATCTCGTTCTCGTTGAACACGTTCGAGATTCCGCTGCCCGATGGTGTCAAACCCGTGTGGCCGACAACTTCTTAAGACCGGAGCACTGAGGGCGCTGCCCTCGAGGAGTTACGCCTCACCGAGCAGTTCGAGGAACTCCTCAGCGGTCAGCTTCTGATACGTCTCGGGGTCGCTCTCGACGAGAGCATCGATCTTGTCGACCTTCGCGGGGCCTGCACCCTCAGCAACGACATAGATCGTGGTCTTCTTGCTGACCGAGGAGGCCGGATCGCCGCCAAGCTTGCGCACCGCTTCTTTGGCTGCATCGCGGTTCATGCCTTCGACCGTTCCGGTGACCAGCACTTTGTGGCCGGTGAAGGGGGCGCCGTCGGCCACCTCGACCTTCTCGACCTCGAGGGGCACAAGACCCAGGTCGACAAGGCGATCGAGAACCGGCGCCAGCTCAGCGAGCCCATCGTGGATCGCCGTCGCTCGATCTTCACCGATCCCTTCCACAACCTGAAGCCCGTCGATGCTTGCGGCGCGCACCGCTTCAAGGGTTTCGTAGTGGGCTGCGAGACGGCGAGCGAAGGTTCGGTTCACGAAGCGGACTCCAAGTGAGCCGAGCACCTGATCGAGCCGTGTTGTCGTCAGCGAACCATGGATCGTGTCGGCGATCTTCGATGCCGAACCGGTGATGCCTTCGAGGGTCTCCCAATCCTCGGCCTGCATCACGAAAAGATCGGCGAGGTCTTTCGCCAGGCCCGCATCGATCGCCTTGCCGATGGCGGATCCGGAGACACCGTCCCAGTCGAATCCGTTTCGACCGGCGGCTGCCGTGAGGCGAGACGCGAGCGAACACGATGGCGACAGGCACTTTGGCCGTCCCGCCGAGAAGTCGAGCGGCTCGTCGCAATTCGGACACGTTGTCGGCGCCTCGTATGGCGTCGCTTCGGGTGAACGCTTCGAGGTGTCGACCGAGATGATCTGCGGAATGATCTCGTTCTTCTTCGTCACAACCACCGTGTCGCCAAGGTGTAGATCGAGCTTGGCGATGATGCTCGGGTTGTGGACGCTCGCCCGCTGCACCATCGTTCCCGCAAGGGCAACCGGCTCTTCCAGCACTGCCGTGTAGCTGATGGCACCCGTCTTGCCGAGCGCCGTCTCGATGTGGCTGAGCACACCGATCGCCGTCTCCGATGGGAACTTGAATGCTGATGCCCACCGTGGCTTCGAACCGGTTTCGCCCAATCGGTCACGCGTGGCCTTGTCGTCGGCGGTGATCACCGCGCCGTCGAGGAGAAAGTCGAACTCGGTGTTGGCCATGGATTCACCGATCGCATCGACCGTGCCCTTTACTGCGGTGAGCGGAAGCACGTCGTCGACCGCCTCGACGAACGAGCACAGGTCGGCGAGTGACGGACTCTCGGCAACCGAGCTGAATCCAAGGGCGCTGAGCTGAGCAAGATCGTCGGCGAGCGACTCGCCCATCGGCGCGGCGAGCGAGTACGCCACGAACCGCATCGGCGAACGGTAGGTGCGATCTTTCGTGGCCTGGTGCAGGGTCGGCCCAATCGGATTGCGACGATTCGCAAACGGCGTGCCGCGGTTCGCCGATGCTTCGGCCAGGTCCTCCGTGGTCATCACGACCTCACCTCGCACCTCCAGCTCGGTGATCGGCGACGGAGCGCCGTCCACCTCGAGCCGCTCCGGCAAGCCGGCGACAAGATCTCTGTTGTGAAAGACCGAGTGTCCCTCTCGCCCATTGCCCCGAGTGACAAGGTCGGCGAGCGCACCGTCTCGATACAACACCGACAGCGCAACACCGTCGAGCTTCGGCGAGACGAACACGGTGGATGGCTGCACGCTGACGAGGAACTTCTCCAGCTCGGCGTCGGTCGTGATCTTGTCGAGACTCAGCATCGGCGTTGCGTGGGCAACGTCTCCGCCCTCGACCCCACCGGCGACCGACTCGAGAAACGAATCGACGTCTTCTCGGCCTTGTCCAACGTCAGCGAGTTGATCCCGCAGAGCGTCAAACTCGTCGTCAGACATGACCGGAGCACCAGCTCGGTAGGCCTTCTCAGCCTCGATCAGTTCCGCCAGAAGTTCGGTCGCGACGTCAGCCGCTGATTCATCCACTGCCATGTCGCAAAGCGTAGAGAGATCACCCTCAAGACCGCTCGACGCCCGACGCGACAGAGCAGCCGCGCTACTCGCCGGTGTAGGCGGTGGCTTTGACTTCGATGAGATATCGAGGGTCGAACAGGCCGCTCACCTTGATGAGAGTTGCCGACGGCCGTGGCTCGGCGAAACGGGTTACGAACGCTTCCATGCCCGGTTCAATCACGCTCTCATCCGTGATGTAGACCACCAAGTCGATGACGTCGGCAAACGTCGCCGCAGCTTGGTCGAGGCAGTGCGTAAGGTTGCTGAACACTTGTTGGACCTGCGCCTGCGGGTCTCCTTCCCCGACGAGTTCGCCGGCCGCGTCGGCCGAAACTTGCCCGGAGATGTAGACGAAGTCTCCGGCGCGAGTTGCCTGGGAGTACACGGGGTTTGGCGCAAGGTTTGGTGTCCTGATTGTCGTTCTTGGCATGGTCGGCTGACGTTCCTTCGAGTTTTGGTTGTGGTTGGGCGTGACAGTTCGTCGAGGATTGAACTCGAGAGCAACGGGGTCAGACTCTGAATCAGACAGCGTCTTCCCGATGTCACGTCCGGATCATCTTTGCGACCTGACACCTGGCTACCCACACCCACCTGAACCGCGGACTTTGAGACCTACCATCGCTCGAACGCAGCGTTCTATGGTCCGGCCAATGCATGCAGGGCCAGTGCAGGCAGGCCAGTGCAGGTAGCGAAAGCGCCACGACCCCAGGCCTACGGTTCAGTTCCTGGTCACCGATGAGGAGCCAGTCCATGAAGAGGAGGGTTCTCACATGAGCCACAACGATCTCGGCTCCTACCTCAAGAACTGTCGCGACCGGCTCTCTCCCGATGCGATTGGTTTCACCGCCACCAATCAACGGCGAACTCCCGGCCTTCGGCGCGAGGAAGTTGCTCTGCTCGCCAACGTGAGTGTCGACTATTACGCCCGGCTCGAGCAGGGTCGAGCGTCGAAACCGTCACCTGAGGTCGTGTCTGCGTTGGCTCGCGCTCTACGGCTCGATCGTGACGAGAGCGGCCATTTGCACCGTCTCGCAGGGTTGAACCCGATCACTCAAGACTCACGACACGTCCGCCCAGGAATCATCGAGCTGATGACGGCACTTTCGGGTAGCGCCGCTGCCTTCGTGCTCGATGCGAACGACGACATTCTCGCCTGGAACGAACTCGCGGCGGCCCTTCTTGTCGACTTCGGGGAGATCAGACGGCCCAACCGAAACATGGTGTGGCTGCTGCTGTTCCACGAACCGCTGCGTTCGCGGATTCCCGTTGCTGACCTTCAAGAGCTTGTCGACAGAACAGCTGCCGACTTCGTCGCCCGTTCGATTCAATCAGTAGACGAAGACCGTACGAAGGCGCTCCTTGAGGAGTTTGAGACGAGCGCTGAATTCTCCTACGCCGCGGCCACCGACGCGGTTGGCGAGTTCAGAAGCTGCGTCGATCACATTGTGCACCCGACGGTCGGCGACGTGATCTGCAACGTTGAGTTGCTCGACATCGCTGGAACCGCGCAACGTTTGGTGATCTACACGCAATCGCCTGACAGCGAGGCAACACTTCGGCTTCTGTCGGTCATTGGCGCTCAAGGCTTCGACGAAGAAGGCAAGGCAGATGCCCACGACGATGATGCCGAGGCCGCTCGCTAGCGCGGAAGCTCGCCTGGGATATCCGCTGCCACCCGTGCCGCGATTCGACGGCCGGCCGAGATCGTCGACGTTCGAAGCCAACTACCGTGTGTAGATGGACGTCGTCACCAAAGAGTGCGCACTGATCGGACTCCTCGGTGAGGTGAACACCGTCAACACCACAAGCGGGCAAGTTCATCTCCACGGCGAACTTCAGGCCAACAAGCTCGACGGAGCGAAGATCTCGATCAAGCCTCTTCACTGGCGGGTCGAACCAGGCTGGACCCAATTCGAAGTCGATTGGTTCGAGCCGTGGACCGTCGTGCATATCGGGGGCCTCCTCCACACCTAGGACGGCGGTTTCCGCAAGTTCGACGTTCACGAGGTTATTGCCTCGCCCTACCCAGACGCCGAGCTCGAGGCGAAGGCCGCTGGCTTCCGCAAGCCAGCCACGTTGACCGACGAAGTGCTCGGCGAACTCGTTCACGACCGGGCGAACAACGACATCTAC
The DNA here is from genome assembly GCA_937925335.1 of uncultured Acidimicrobiales bacterium. GTDB lineage: Bacteria > Actinomycetota > Acidimicrobiia > Acidimicrobiales > SZUA-35 > CALEWY01. Next base: position 1,995 of record CALEWY010000016.1, on the reverse strand, counting down.
GAAGGCCACCCATTGTGGAACGGCCGCACGATTCGGATTTCCATCCCGGTCGACGAAGGCGAACCTTCGGTCGCTGCGATTGAAACGCTGCACTCGCTCTGGGCCCGTCAAGAAGCAGTCGACCTCGACGCACGCCAATACGTCGCTCGCTCAATCTTCGACGGCACCGAATCGTCGTGGTGGAGCCAGGAGGACGACCCTCCATCGGCAACCGAGTTCGCCGAACTTCTTTCGCTGACCGAGATCACGATCGATCACACCAACCACCCCGACGGTTACACGCTGTGGTTCGACGAAAGCCAAGTGTTCGGCGGCCACACTCTCTCGGTGTCGGCCTCCCTCTCGGAGGGCTATCTCGACAAGCCAACCGTGTAGGAGTCCGCAACACTGAAGTTGACCAGGTCTCGCAGACAAGCAACTCAAGCCGACGGTTCAGTCGATGATGTCGAGGGCGTAGCGAATCGCTCGATCGAGGTCCGCGCGACGCGTCGAGCTCAACCGCCCCACCGGCGCCTCATCAAACGCCGAGGTCGGGATCGACAACACATTGTCGCAACTGATCACACACCGTTCAGGCAAACCCTCATCATCACCGATCTCCACCTCCGAGCGAATCCCTCGAATCGTTCGAGTAATCGGTGCACAGGTCACCGACGTCAGAACCGACAACGCCGCATCACGGGTAAGCACCACGACCGGACGCCGCCCTGCCCGGCCACCAAGGTCGGCCCAATAGATCTCGTTCCGCGCAACCACCGCCGCTACCAATCCGGAGCGGTTTCAGCGGCAAGGCGCACAGACGCCTCCAACAAGGCCGAGTCGACCGGCTGACTCCGATACGCCTCAACGAGCTCAGCGTCAGCAGCTGCAAGATCAGCAGCCTCGAGCACCGCACGAGCACCGCGCCTCAACAACTCGGAACGGTTCGTGCCCGACTCCGCAGCCAAACGATCCAACCTCTCCACCAACTCGTCGTCGAGCTGCACCAACACCTGCTTCCTGGACACGACCATATGGTAACTCATATGCCTTGTCATCAGCTATCCGCTCGGGGTTGGAGCCGCCACCGCACGCACCGTCACCGCAAAAGGCTCACCAGTCATGAAGATCGACAACAACGTCATCTCAACCTCACCACGCACCACCACCTCAACCAACGCCTCATCCGCCGCCACCACCGGACGCTCCGACACCGACCGCACATCGCTCTGACCAGCCAACGACTCCCACGCCAAATCGGTCGCAAGCGCCGGATCCAACACCACCACACCAGACACTCGGTACCGATCGACATCAACACCGTTCGCACCCGCAGCCGCGGCCGCATCAGCCATCTCCGCCAACGCCCGCCGCTCGGAAAACACACGCCAAAGGTCCACCGAGATCCCACCGACGAACAGCAGCACGATCACCATGCCGACACCGAAGAACGTGACCTGTCCCGCCTCGCCAGGACGCTCCGCACTCTTGCGATCCGAACGCACCGCACCAGAACGCGGAGTGTCACAACTCGGAGTGTCAGAACGCGGAGTGTCAGAACGCGGAGTGTCAGGCCCGCCGATCATTGGGTCGCTCCGTAGTCCGGCAGCCGCTCAACATGCTCAGCGGTCCACGACACATCACCGAACGACCCGAACAGCGGTACGACCGCACCGGGCATCGACACCGTCACCCGACTCACGACCGCCTCACCCGGAACCTCTGACGGCACAAGCTCGAACCGCATCGATCCCGGTGCCAGGCCGTAGCCAGCCTCGATGTCACGCAACAACACCTCGACCTCACCAACGCGTTCAGGACCCGCTATCACCGCGAAACGTGCGGTTTCCGCCGCGGCATCACGAGCTGCTGTCTGACGCTCCACCCACGTCGATACCGACAGCACCAACACCCCAAACGGGATCAACACAAGGCCAACGATCAACGGCATCTCAAACGCAGCCGAACCACGCTCGTTCGCTCGGCCACCAGCACGAGAACGACCGAGCCGACCGC
>CALEWY010000015.1 GCA_937925335.1 uncultured Acidimicrobiales bacterium | reverse complement strand
CGGCGTTCTTCGATCCCGACTTGAAGGGCCGCTGGGGCGCCGCTCGGTTGGCAGCGATGACCGACGTTCCCGTGATTCCAATCGGTATCTGGGGCACCGAACACGTGTGGCCACGGAACGCTCGTCTCCCCCAGGTGACATTTTCCGATCGGCCTGTCGTCACCGTGTCGGTCGGACCGGCTGTTGCAATCAAAGGCAAGAGCCCCAAAGCCGATACGAAACGAATCATGAAGGCGATTTCCGCACAACTCCCGCCCGAGTCACAAGAGCTGCGAGATCCCACCCCCGAGGAGCTCGCTCGCACCTTCCCGCCCGGATACTCCGGCGATCCAACCGCTGAGTCGGATCGTCGTCCAGGGACGGACACCAGCGACACCGGCAAGAAGAAGAAGCGCGCATCCCCGAGCAACCCAGCAGCGCAGAAAGCCTGAGGTCGAACAACATGGCACGCACACGAGAAACCGACTTTGCGGATCGCATGTCCGAGCACGAAGCGCTGATGTGGAACATCGAGAAGGACCCGTGGTTGAACCCCAGCGGCTCGTCGCTGACGCTCCTCGATCAGCCGCTCGATATGCACCGCTTCCGACGTCAGATTCGTCATGGCGTTGCGAATGTGCCCCGTCTCTACCAGCGTGTGGTTCCCGGCTTCGGTCGAATCTCGACGCCGGCCTGGGTCCCCGATCCCGAGTTCAACTTTGATCACCACGTTCGTGAGATGGATCTCGGCGGATCGGCAACCGAACGAGATCTTCTCGATCTGGCGACGACCCTCGCCGCTGAACCGCTCGACCGCACTCGTCCGCTGTGGCGTTTCGTCGCGATCCGAGGAATCGAAGGTGGTCGAGGCGCGATCTGGTCGATCTTCCACCACGCGATCAGCGACGGCATCGGCCAGATCCGGATGGCCGAGCTGTACCAGCAGATTTCGCGAGACGAAGCCAGCCATCCAGAGATCGATCTCGAGGCGATCGTGGCAGAGGCGTGTGCAGCCCAGCCAGCGAAGGAACAGGGTGGCGACACAGCAACCAGTCTCGCGTCGAACGTTCGATCCAGCGTTGAACACGTCGCTCGTCGTCAGATGGGTCTCGGTCGCAGAGCTCTCGGCGAAGTGATGCTTTGGCCGGCTGACTCTGGCCGAGCCGTCGAGCGAGCAACATCGACCGTGTCCTCGGCTCGACACACCATCGACCAGCTGAGCGGGTCCTCAAACGAAACCTCCGGCGGCTCGCCGCTGTGGAAGGAACGCTCCCGCCATCGTCACCTCGAATGGGTGCAGGTTCCGCTCGACGAACTCAAAGCCGCAGCGAAATCACGCGGCTGCTCGATCAACGATGCATTCATGGCTGGTCTCACCAACGGAGCCGTGGCCTACCACTCGGAGCGAGGTGTGGAGGTTGACGCGTTCAACACCAGCTTCGTCGTATCCACTCGCACCGATAACAAGGTTGCCGGCAACAGCTTCACCCCCGTGCTCGTCCAGCTCTCCGGCGATGATCTTTCGCCGGTCGAACGAATGCTTGAGGTGAAGCGAGTGGCGGAAGCCGAGCGAGAAGCATCGAGCAAGTCGGGCGGCATGAACGGTCTGGCAGGACTTGCCAACCTTCTCCCCACCTCGGTGGTCACGAAGACAGCACGAGACCGTGCCTCCAAGATCGACTTTGCGACCTCGAACCTCCGGGGTGCGCCTTTCGAACTCTTCTGTGCCGGTTCTCGCGTCGAGGCAACGATTCCTCTTGGCCCGGTTGCCGGAACGGCGGCAAACATCACCGCCCTGTCCTACAACGGTTCGATCGACATCGGGTTGGTCATCGATCCCGTGGCCATCGATGACCCGGCCGCCTTCCGTTCCCACATCGTCGATGCATTCAGTGCGATCCTCGCCACCACGAGCGATCGATGACGAACGAGGACCGCAGCATGGATCTGGCGTCAAGCTTGTCGTCGATTGCGACCGCTCAACGCGTTGGTGCGTTGAACCCCATCAACGCCGCGGCACTCGGGATGAGCGCCTTCGCATGGGGCCCGAGCACTGCTGCTGCCTACAGCGCAGCAAGCCTCTCGCATCCGACGAGGCGGGCGCTGATCGACGACCACGGATCGATCAACTATTTCCAGCTCGAGCTTCGGACGAGCCGAGTCGCGGCCGGTCTGCTCCATCGAGGAATCGATACCGAACGTGCGGTCGGCATCATGTGCCGCAACCATCGTGGCTTCGTCGAAGCCAACATTGCGCTTGCCAAGCTTGGCGCACGAGTGGTCTATCTCAACCCTGGGCTGCCTTCGTCGCAGCTGCAGACGGTGATCGAGCGCGAACAACTCGGTGGTGTGATCGCCGACGTCGATCTCATCGAGCAACTGAGCGGCATCGACTCTTCAGTCATCGTCGTTGCGTGCGCACCGGAGCTCAATGCGAGTTGGAGCTTTCCAGGATTGTCGAAGTGGCGCCCGCTGATTCAGTTTCCGCATCCGCTGCGAAGCGACGATCCGGTCGTGCTCACCTCCGGAACGACGGGTGCGCCGAAAGGTACAACGCGAAAGGCGAGCGCTCGCTCGGCCTCGGCGATCTTCGGTGTACTCGAAGCGATTCCCTATTCACGCGGGGACGTCGCTGTTGTGGCCGCTCCGCTCTTTCACGCATGGGGCCTCAGCCAGCTGCTGCTCACCGCATCGCTCGCTGGCACGGTCGTGCTTCGTCGTTCGTTCGATGCGCAGGCTGTGCTCGATGACGTTGAAGCGCACGGGGCCGATGTGCTCGCCGTCGTGCCGGTGATGTTGCACCGAATGATCGACGACGCCGCCGACGCCGACCTTTCGACGTTGCGAATCGTTGCCAGCAGCGGATCTGCTCTCCCCGGCGACCTCGCCCAACGATGGATGGAGGTTGCTGGCCCGACGCTCTACAGCTTGTATGGCTCGACCGAAGTCGGCCAGATCAGCGTCGCTGAACCGAGCCACCTTCTCGCCGACGCGGCGAGTGCTGGCCGACCGCTACGCGGCGTCGACGTTCGAATCGTCGATGAGCACGGAACGTCGGTGGCAAACGGTGAGATCGGAGCGGTCGTTGTGGACAGTTCGATGCACTTCGATGGTTACACCGATGGCAAAGGACGAACCATGCACGACACGTTCATGGAGACGGGCGATCTTGGCATCCTCGATTCGTCTGGCATGTTGGCCATCGTTGGTCGAGCTGACGACATGATCATCTCCGGTGGCGAAAACGTGTTCCCGGTCAACATCGAACGGGCACTGCTGGCGCTCCCAGAAATCGACGGTGCGGCCGTCGTCGGGGTCGCCGACTCAGATCTTGGGCAGCGTGTCCGGGCGGTGGTTGTCCGCAGCGCCGACTCGGTCTCCGCCAGCTCCGCAAACGCAGCGTTCTCGGATGCCACCCGACGCAAACTTCGCCGTGCGCTTGGATCTCACGAGATCCCTCGTGAGATCGTCGTGGTGGACCAACTCCCCCGCAACGCAGCCGGAAAGGTCTTGCGAGTCCAACTCGCCGACCCGGATTTCGCCCCGTCCTCCCCGACCTCCTCCTCCAACGATTCGTCCTCCAAGAAAAGGGCCAAGGCATGAAGCAGCTCACCGGACTCGACGCCAGCTTTCTGAACATCGAAACCGATACGGCCTTTGGCCATGTCAGCAGCCTGTCGGTCTACAGCCCGCCAGCGGATGACCCGGACTTCGATCCACATGCGGTCTTCCGAGCCCAGCTTGAGTCGAAGTTGCCGGCGCTCGAACCCTTCCGTCGTCGTTTGGTCGAGGTTCCGTTCGGTCTCGATCGCCCGTACTGGATCAACGATCCGGACTTTGACATCGACATGCATATCAACCATGTCGCGATCCCTGATGGTGGCGGCCAGGACTACGTCGAGGAGCTCATCGCCCGTCTGATCGCCAAACGGATGGATCGCTCTCGCCCGCTGTGGGAGGTCTACGTGATCGAAGGATTGCCTGGTGGCGACTTCGGCATCTTCACGAAGGTGCACCACAGCACCATCGATGGTGCGGCTGGCGCCGAGATGTTGGCGACCATCCTCGCTCCGAGCGACCCAGACCTGGTCGACGACTGGAAACCCGAAGAAGAGCCGAGTCAATCCGATCTGCTCGCCAAAACAGCGGTGGAGCTGGCTCGTTCCCCGGCCAAAGCGTTACGCCTGCAGGTGAAGGCGTTGTCTGAACTTGGTCGAGTAACCGAAACGCGCGGCTTCGACGAACTGGCCAATCAGATTCGCCGCGGCCTACCCGGCCCGGCAGGAGCAGTCGTTCGCAGGTTCCTGGGTGATCCGAAGCCAGTCGACCAGGACAAGCCGCCGCTCCTTCCCGCTCTCGGCGGGCCCCGAACGCCGTTCAATGCAACCATCACCGGCGATCGAATCTTTGCGTATCGCAGCGCGCCGCTCGATCACATCAAGCAGATCAAGGTCGCCACCGGTGCGACGGTGAACGACGTCGTGATGGCGGTGTGTTCCGGTGCGATTCGCCGTTACCTGCTCGAGCACGATGCCTTGCCAGATCGCAATCTGATTGCGATGGTCCCGGTTTCCATTCGAACGGGTGAGGAGACCGAGAAGTGGTCGAACCGTGTGTCCGCGATCTTCGCCGACCTGCCAACGACGATGGCCGAGCCGGCCGAACGGCTTGCGTCGGTTCACCAGTCGATGGTCGATGCAAAGGGTCAGTTCGATTTGATGCCGGCTGATGCGCTCACCGAGATGAGCGACCTCGCTCCACCAGCACTTGCGACTCGAGCTGCTCGTCTCGCAACCAGGGTTCGTTTCGCCGATCGGACCAACCCGCCAGCAAACCTGGTGGTCTCCAACGTTCCCGGACCTCGCACGCCGCTCGAACTGGACGGGCAGGCTCAACTCAAGCACTACTACCCCATCTCCACCATCGTGGATGGCCAGGGCCTCAACGTCACCGTGCAGAGCTACGTCGACGTGCTCGACTTTGGTCTCGTCGCCTGTCGGTCACTCGTGCCCGACGTTGGGAATCTTGCCGACTACATGATCGAAGAGATCCAGCTCATGGCTGATGCACTGGGTGTGACGTTGTCACCTGCCCCGGCGAACGGTTCGGGCGCGACCTCGAAGAGCGCTCAGAAGAAAGCCCCGAAAAGCACTCAGACGAAGGCCCGGAAGAAGTCATCGAAAAAGGCAGCGGGCAAGAAGGCATCCGGGAACGCTTCTGGCAAGGCCGCCAAGAAGTCGGCCCCGAAGAAGCGGGCAAAGAAGACCGGGTGATCTCGCCGTTCCCGTCGCAAAGTCCCCTGGGAGTAAAAAGGGCCCGCCGGTCGAACGCGTCTACGGTTTCGCCGTGACGTTCTCTGCTCCTCCGAAGATCTACACGGCGCTCGAAAGTCGGGCTGGGTTCGAATACGTGTCGTGGTCGATGAGTCGCCGATTGCTCGGGGCTCTGCCAAAGGGCGACGGCCATCCGGTGTTGGTCTTGCCGGGATTCACTGCTGCTGACTCCTCGACGGTGCAGCTTCGTGCGTTGCTTCGCCGTCTCGGCTATCGCACCTACGGATGGAAACTCGGCAACAACGTCGGTCCGACTCCTCAGATCGTCAAAGGACTCGACGAACGGCTCGTTTCGATCAGTGAGCGAGCTGGCGGAGCGCCCGTTTCGGTGATCGGCTGGAGTCTCGGCGGTATCTATGCCCGAGATCTTGCTCGCCGCCATCCAACGATCGTCCGCCAAGTCATCACGCTCGGGAGTCCGTTCCGAATGGAGCCGGGTGATCCAAGCGCAGCGAAACGTCTGTGGCAATCCCTTGCACCGATGCACGATCCAGACGCAATGGAGCGGATGGCGCTGGTCGATCACGACGAGCTCCTACCCGTCCCCTCCACCTCGGTCTACACCCGAACCGATGGCATCGTTCACTGGCGAACCTGCCTCGAACGCAAGAGCCCGACGAGCCAAAACGTCGAAGTCTTCGGCAGCCACTGCGGCCTCGGGTTCAACACGTCGGTTGCTCTCGTCGTGGCTGACCGTCTCGCTCAAGATCTCGGACGGTGGCGACGATTCCGGCCTCCGTTGTGGGCGCTCGGAGCCTTTCCCCGGCCGTCGAATTGGCGGCCGAAACGAGCTGTCGAAGCGGCGGAATCGACCCAAGCGGCTTAGTCAACATCGTGCTGCTTGTCGAATCAGCACGATGTACTCAAGCGGTTGCGGTCTTGTGCCGATCTTTGGGGCGTGAATCCGGGGCTTCCATCACATCCAGCAGGGCATGCTGAGCTCAACTCGTGGGCATCGATGCTCCGAGCGCTGCCCTTTCCTGCAGCGCTGGTGGATGACTCCGGCCACGTGATCGAGACGAATCGTTGGCTCGACACACCGAACGGTGATCCCCTCGTCGATCTCTCCGGCGAGCAGCTGGAGCCAGAGCAGGGGTTGGCGCTCGGCATCGGGAACGAATCTCGGTGGCGGGTGCGTCCGTTGGATGATGACGCCAGCGTCTTGTTGGCGACGGCTGAACGAGAAGACACCGGCGATCACTTGATGCGTCGCTTCTTCTCCTCCGGTGACTCGTTGTTCGTCGTGTACGACCAGTTCGGCCGGATCATCCAATCGAACTCGGCTTGGGAGAACCTCCTTGGCTATGACCACACCACGATCTTCGGCATCGACTCGTGGACGCTGCTCCCTCCCGAGGATCTCGTCACGCGGAAACGGGTTGAAGAGGAACTTCGAGCGGACGGACGCTCCGAGCCCACCTTCCAGATGCGGGCTGCGGATGGGTCCTACCGGCTCGTGCAGTGGGCGTTGCACTTCGACACATCAGTCGGTCGCTGCTTCGGCATCGGGCGCGATGTCACCGAAGAGGATCGGCTCGCCGGTGAACTTCATCATCGAGCCTTTCATGACGAACTGACCGGCCTCGCCAATCGGGCCCGCTTTCTCGAGGAGCTCGAGCGCTGTGTCGCAACAGGCACGCAGCCAGCAGTGTTGTTCTGCGATCTCGACCACTTCAAGGTGGTCAACGACTCGCTCGGCCACCACACGGGCGATCTCTTGCTCGCAGCGATTGGCCGACGACTCGGATCACTCTCGTCATCTGTCGACATTCTCGTCGCCAGACTTGGCGGCGATGAGTTCGTCGTTTTGCTTGGCAACGGCACTGCCGAGCGGGCAACAAAGGCGGCGCGTCGAATCTTCACGTCGATGTCGCAGCCGGTCCTGATCGACGGTCATCCGATCCACGCCGGTATGAGCATCGGAATCGCGGTGTCGCAGACCTCATCGCAGACCGATGCCGAAGGGCTTCTGGGGCGGGCAGATACGGCGGCCTACCAGGCCAAGCGACTTGGTCGGAACCGCTACGAGGTCTTCGACGACGCAATGCAAGCGACGGTTGATCGCCGGTTCAACGTCGAAGAGGGCCTGCACACCGCGTTGCGAGATCATGGGCTCGAGGTGCACTACCAGCCCGTCGTTGCGCTACCCGGCAAGGGCATCGTCGGCATCGAGGCACTCGTTCGTTGGCGAAAGCCCAACGGCGAATTGGTGGGCCCAGGGGGGTTCCTCGACGTCGCTGAGGATGCCGGGCTCATGCCGCGGCTCGGCGCGTTCGTCGCCGCCGAGGCACTCGAGGTTGGCGCCCAGCTCGGTCGACGAGGCCGACCAATGACGGTGTCGCTGAATGTTTCGGCGGGCGAGTTGTCCGCTGGTTCTGAGTACGTCACCCAGATGTTCGACATGGTGAGCGCCGTCGGAATCGAACCCGGCAACGTCTTGCTCGAGATCACTGAGCTTGCGGTCGTCAGTGTCGAGACGGTTCGTCCGACGCTCCAGGCGCTTCGAAACGCCGGCTTGCGAGTTGGCCTCGACGATTTCGGAACCGGCTACTCATCGCTGTCGCATCTGCGTGAGCTGCCGATCGATGTTGTGAAGGTCGATCGCTCCTACGTGATGGATCTCGTCTCCGACCCGGTGACGCGAGCGGTGACGGGTTCGCTTCTCGATCTCTGCTCGGCTCTCGACCTCGAGGTCATCCTCGAAGGGATCGAAACAACGGATCATGCCTCTGCTGTCGAACAGCTCGGCGGGAAACTCGCCCAGGGGTTCTTGTTCCATCGGCCGATGCCGAAGGACGAGCTGCTGGCACTCGTCGGTGGTGTACGCGATCTCGAGACTTCGTCGCTCGACGGCTCCGTGAGCACTGCAGTCGCACCATCGAACTGAACCCTTCACGGTTGGATCGATGAACGTGGATCGTTCGGGCTCGGTTGAGAGCGCCGCTGCGTTGCCTTCCACGAGTCCGCTTGCCTGAGGCCCTCAGGCGCTACCGTGCCGCTTGATTCAAGGCGCCTAAAAGGGCCCCGAAGAGTGGGATACAAAACGTGACTCGAACGACAGACGCTGACCTCGAAAAGCGCGGCATCGACGTGATCCGTGCCCTTGGTATGGACGGCCCTCGGGCCGCCAACTCGGGCCACCAGGGAACGGCCATGGCGCTCGCTCCCCTCGCACACGTTCTCTACACGCGCGTGATGCGATACGACGCGTCCGATCCGGAATGGGCGGATCGAGATCGCCTCATCCTCAGTGCGGGCCACGCGTCGATCCTGCTCTACTCGATGCTCTATCTCACTGGTCACGGCCTCGAGCTGGACGATCTCAAGGCGTTCCGCCAGTGGGATTCGGCAACACCTGGTCACCCTGAAGCGGGTCACACCGCCGGTGTCGAAGTCACCACTGGCCCTCTCGGCCAGGGCCTCGCTAACGGCGTTGGTATGGCTATCGCTGAGCGCAACCTGCGGGCACGGTTCAGCGACGACATCGTTGATCACTACACCTACGTCATCGCCGGCGACGGTTGTTTGCAGGAGGGCGTGAGCCACGAAGCGGCGTCACTCGCTGGCCATCTCGGCCTCGGTCGTCTCGTCGTGATCTACGACGACAACCACATCACGATCGATGGCGAGACCGACCTCTCCTACTCCGACGATGTTCCCGGCCGCTTCGCTGCCTACGGGTGGGACGTGAACGATCTCGGCGAGAAGTCCGAAGATCTCGACGCGATGGAAGCAGCGCTCAACAAGGCGAAGGGTGTTTCTGACAAACCATCACTCATCGTGATCCGAAGCCACATCGGCTTCCCGTCGCCTGAGCACACCGATAGCCACGAGGCACACGGTTTGGCCTTCGACGAGGACTCGATCAACGCCACCAAGAAGGTGATGGGTCTTCCCGAGGAGTCGTTCTGGGTTCCCGACGCCGTGCTCTCGAACTATCGCGAAGCGGGCACCCGTGGCTCAACCGAACGAGAAGCCTGGAACGGGCGAGTCGAAGCATCCGACAACGCTGACGACTGGGCCAAGGTCTGGAGCGGCGAGACACCAACGGACTGGGCTGACGTTCTGCCCTCGTTCGAAGACAAAGCCGGCGAGAGCATCGCAACCCGTAAGGCCAGCCAGTCTGTCCTGACCGCTTTGGCCAATGTGATGCCGGGCATCGTCGGCGGTTCGGCCGACCTCACTGGAAACACCGGAACGAAGCTCGCCGAGTTCGGCGTGCAGACTCTGGACACACCAGAGGGACGGCAGATCTACTTCGGAGTCCGCGAACATGCCATGGGTTCTGCGCTCGTCGGCCTTGCACTACACGGCGGCATGGTTCCGCTCGGCGGAACGTTCCTCGTCTTCAGCGACTACATGCGCCCCGCGGTTCGCCTCGCGGCGCTGTCGAATGCCAAGTGCATCTTCGTGTGGTCGCACGATTCGGTCGGTGTTGGTGAAGATGGGCCGACCCATCAGCCCGTCGAGCACATCATGAGCTTGCGAGCGATTCCTGGGTTGCGCGTGATCCGCCCCGGCGATGCGACCGAGACCGCCGGCGCATGGCGTTTGGCGCTCGAGTCCGAGGGCCCGACGGCCATGATCTTGAGCCGCCAGGGAATGCCCGTGCTCGAGACGACGTCGGTCGAAGGTGTGCAAGATGGCGCCTACATCGTGATCAACCCTGAGAACCCGGACATCGCGCTCATCGGAACCGGCAGCGAGCTCTCGCTGTGTGTGGCCGCTGCGGCAGACCTTGCCGACAAAGGGATCGTGGCTCGCGTTGTTTCGATGCCGTGTTGGGAAACCTTCGAGGAGCGATCGATGGATCGCCAGGACGAGGTTCTCCCTCCCGAGCTTCCAACCGTTTCGGTTGAGGCGGGCATCACACTCGGCTGGGATCGTTACGCAGATCTGCCCGTCGGTATCGATCGCTTCGGTGCTTCAGCACCCGGCGACACCGTCTTGAAGAACCTTGGAATGAGTGTTGAGAACGTGGTCGACGTGGTCGTCGATGTTCTCGACGCCCTTTCCGGCGACGCCACTGTTTGATGGCGCTGGTTGATGGCGCTGTTTGATGAGTTTCGGCCTCGCTGGGGCTGATTCTGCTCAACCAGAAGCCGTCCGCTCCTGGCTTGGTCACCGCCCAGCCGGCTGACTCCTGAAACAATCTCAACCGCCGATCGGTTGAGAGAAGAACTCAACCGTTCAACCCCGCACCACCCGCCTTCGGAGGCAACACATCATGGGACGACTTCACGACCTGTTCGACCAGCAAGGCCAAAGCCCTTGGCTCGACAACCTTCGGCGCGGCTGGATGAGCAACGGCGAGTTGCAAGCGTGGCTCGACAAAGGTGTGCGTGGGCTCACGTCGAACCCGTCGATTTTTGCGAAGGCGATGATCGACACCGACGACTACGACGCCGAACTCGAAACGTTGGTGAAGGCCGGAACCTCGGTTGAAGACGCGTACTGGGAACTCGTCGTTGGTGATATCCGCCAAGCGCTCGGCTTCTTGATGCCGGTGCACGAAGCGTCGAACGGCGAGGACGGCTACGTCTCGGTCGAGGTGTCCCCCACGCTCGCCCACGACGAGGCAGCGACGATCGAGGCTGCTCGCGAGCTCGATGACCGCATCGAGGCCCCCAACCTCTACATCAAAGTGCCGGCAACGGCCGAGGGTGTGCCAGCGATCCAGACCCTGATCTCCGAGGCCCGTTCCATCAACGTGACGCTGATCTTCAGCCTGAACCGTTATGCCGACGTGATGGAGGCTTACATCGCTGGTCTCGAAGCGTGTGACCGTGATGACCTGTCGACGATCTCCTCGGTGGCGTCGTTCTTCATCAGTCGAGTCGACGTCGAAGTCGACAGCCGTCTGAACGAAATCGGCACTCCTGAGGCCCTCGAGCTGCGAGGCAAAGCTGCTGTCGCTCAAGGCCAGCTCGCCTACGCCGCCTTCCTCGAGACCTTCAGTGGCGATCGCTGGGACGCACTCGCCGCCAAGGGCGCTCGTCTGCAGCGCCCACTGTGGGCATCGACGTCTACCAAGGATCCGTCCTACCCAGACACGCTCTACGTCGACACGCTCATCGGTCCGAACACGGTCAACACCTTGCCGGACAAGACCCTCCTGGCCTTCGACGATCACGGGACCGTGGATCGCACGGTCGATGCTGATCTCGACGGTGCTCGAGATGTGGTCGCCCGACTCTCCGCACTCGGTATCGATCTCGAAGAGGTTGCCGACAAGCTCGAGGCCGAAGGTGTCGCCAGCTTTGCGAAGGCCTTTGAGGACGTGTTGGAGACCCTCGGCGGCCGCGCTGGCGAGTTCGCCAGCTGACCTGCCAACATCGCTGGCTGGCCTCGCGGCATCGCTGAATTCCACGGCCAGCGCGTACAGACTGAGTCGTCTTCTGGTGAGAGATGTCGCCAACGGAGAGGCTTGGAGGGAACCACGTGACGTACACGCTCGGACTTGATCTTGGGACGACCGCTTCGGCGGTCGCGCTCAACGTCGAGGGCGTCGTGTCGATGTTCTCGGTTGGCCATCGTGACCTCGTCGTTCCCTCGGTGGTCTACCTCGGGTCTGATGATGGCGAGGCTGGCGGAGGCGATGACGAAGAGAACGGTAACGAGGAGTTGGTTCTCGTCGGTCAAGCCGCCGAACGGCGAGCCACCTCGGACCCTTCGGGTATCGCCCGCGAATTCAAACGGCGTTTCGGTGATCCGCAGCCCTTGATCCTCAACGGAACACCGGTTGCCGCCAATGATCTCACGCTGCGCCTTGCGCTCTACCTCGTCGAACAAGTCACTGAGCAGCGGGGCGAGGCGCCAGCCGAACTGGTCGTGTGCCACCCGGCGAACTGGGGCGACTACAAGCTGGCGCTTTTGAGTGACACGCTGAACAACTCGTCGCTCCCCCCGCATCGGCTTCTCTCCGAGCCGGTTGCAGCGGCGATTCACGACGCAACCCAAGAGACGATCGAGCCCGGCTCAACCGTTGCTGTGTACGACCTTGGCGGCGGCACGTTCGACGTCGCACTGCTCCGCAAGCTCGACGACGGCTGGGAGCCGATCGGGAAACCTGGTGGCATCGAACGCCTCGGCGGGATCGACTTCGACACCGCTGTGCTTCATCACGTGGTGAGTTCGCTCACCCTCGATCTCACCTCCTTTGAAGACGACGACCTTGCAGCACAGTCGGCCATGTTCCGGCTTCGTGACGAGTGCAAGGCCGCCAAACACGCTCTGTCGGAGGACACGTCGACGTCGATCCCGGTTCTGCTGCCGGGCGTGAACGAGACCGTGCGAATGACGCGCAGCGAGTTTGAGGCGCTCATCGGACCGGCGATTAGTCGCACACTTGAGGTGCTCGACGCAACGATCGCCGCCTCGCCGATCGAGATGACGGACATCGATCGAGTTCTGCTCGTCGGCGGATCGAGCCAGATCCCCGTCGTCCGCCAGCGCGTCATGAACCATACGCGCCGGCCCGTCGCCATCGACCGCCATCCCAAACATGCGATTGCCCTCGGTGCCGCAGCGTCGATCGATGGGCAGTCGGTTGTCGACATGCCTGCGGCAGTGGTTGAAGCGCCAGCGCCAGCGGCAGTGGTTGAAGCGCCAGCGGCAGTGGGTGAAGCGCCGGCTTTGGTCGATGATGAGGTTCCCAACGAGCCGCCCATGCCTGATGAGTCGGCTGCGTCGAACGACGCACCCGCAGCGGCTCCTCCGACGCCATCAGCTGACCCGGTGAAGGAGATGTACGAATTGCCCCACATCTCCGAGGCACCACTTCCCGATTTCTTGCATCGCGGCGATGTGACGCCACCGACTCCGAGTGCGGCGACTCCAGGAGCGGCGATTCCGCCAACACCCGGCGGAGGCCGGACGAGGCCCCCAACTCCATCGCCCGCACAAGCAACGCCAGCCGCCGCTGCTGATCCAGCCGCAGTTGCCCGGTCGCGAAGTAGTCGGTCGCCAAACGCCGGCCCTCCACCTCGCCTCGTCGCCCCGCCCGCTGAGCAGACCGTGATCGAGCCGCGGGGTTCGCAGCATCTGGCAGCCTCGCCGGGCCATCCGGACGCCGCAGTTCCCGCTGCGTCTCATCACAGTGAGGTTCGGCGGTCGGGTGGCGCCGGATTCTGGCTGTTGGTCGTGTTGCTGGCGGGTCTTGCCGGCGGCGCCACGTACTACTTCCTTCGCGACGCCGGCTCTTCGACGGCGACGGGTGGCGGTGAAAGTGCTGCGACCACAACTGCTACAACAATCGCGACCACATCGGATGGCGCTGGCAACGCCACGACGGAGCAGCCGAGCCAGCCAACGGTGACCACGCCGGTGTTTGAAACGTCGTGCAGCACAGACCAACTGCCCGACCCGAACATTCGCTATCAGGTGAGCGAACCGGCGGACGGGTTCCTCAACGGTCGAAACGTACCGAGTGTGAGTGCAGTCGATGGCGTCGAATCGACGCCCGTCGTCACGTTCCTCGTGCTGACCGAACTCGATCTCACCTACGTGGACTGCGAAGTCGATGCGCGAGGCCGTGCGTGGTGGGGCGTGAACTCTCCCGAGGGCCTCGTCTGGTCCTCGACACGGTTCATCGAACCGGTTCCGTAAACCCGAACCGGGTCCAAACTCGCTGATCTTGGTCGGCGATCGCTTTGTTCGGATCGGATTCAGAAACGGCGTTTGCCGGTTTGTTTGGCTGCTCCGAATTCGGCGCGACGTCCGACTAAGTTGCAAATCGAAACCGACTTGATCTACCGTTGTCCTCGTCATGGGGGATCCTGCAAGTAAGCGCCCGACGAATTCGGGCTCGTCGACCACGAATCGTGCGCTGTCCGATGCGTGCTCGATCGCTGCGACGTTGTCGATCGTCGGCGACCGATGGACCGTGCTGATCTTGCGAGACGTCTTCCGTGGCGTCCGACGATTCAGCGAGTTCCACGCCGGACTCGGCATTGCGAAGAATCTTCTGTCTGATCGGCTGTCCAAGTTGGTCGACCACGGCGTGCTCGAGAAGGTCCCCTATCAAGATCGCCCCGTTCGTTACGAATACCGGCTGACCGCCAAAGGCGCCGACCTCTCGGCGTCGCTCATCGCATTGATGGGTTGGGGTGATCGCTGGTACGCCGATGGCGAACCCCCGACCGTTCTCGTCCACGAGGCATGTGGAACACCACTCGAGCAACACGTCGCCTGCCCTGCGTGCGACGCAGCTGTCGCCCCCGGTCAGATCCGCAGCCAGTCGGGATCAAGCCTCCCGACCTCGTCAACCTCTCTCTCCAACCAGATGCCCTCGAAAGCGAGCAATTCAGCGTGAGCGCACACCTTGCAACACTCTCCACACCAGAACTGGCGGCGAAAGCCGCAGCGATTCGTGACCGAGCCCACGGCAATCGGATCACCTATTCGCCAAAGGTGTTCATCCCGCTGACCATGTTGTGTCAGGACAAGTGCGGCTACTGCACGTTTGCGCAACCGCCGGCTCGGCTCGACAGCCCGTTCTTGTCGCCAGATGAGGTGTTGAAGATCGCCAAACAAGGAGCTCGCCAGGGCTGCCACGAGGCGCTGTTCACGCTGGGAGAACGTCCAGAACTGCGTTACCCGCAGGCGGCCGAGTGGCTCGCCGAACACGGCTATGCGTCAACCGTTGAGTACCTCGCTGCCATGTGCGAGGTGGTGCGTGACAAGACCGGTCTCCTCCCCCACGCCAACGCTGGCGCGCTCCATGAAGACGAGCTCGAGATGCTTCGTGCGGTGTCTCCCAGCCAAGGAATGATGATTGAGACACTGCGGGACGATCTCGATTGCCACCGCGGAGCGCCAGACAAGGAACCGGCTCGACGGCTGGCCACGCTCGAGCATGCTGGCAAGCTCGGCATTCCGTTCACGACTGGCATTCTCGTTGGCATCGGTGAGAACGAAAGCGATCGGATCGAAGCGCTCGAGGCCATCGCTGAAAGCCACCGCCGTCACGGCCACGTCCAAGAGGTGATCGTCCAGAACTTCCTGCCGAAGGATGGCACGGCGATGTGGAAGCACGAACCGTGTCCGGACGACGACTACCACCGAGCGATCGCTCTCGCTCGTTGCATCCTGCCTCCAGAGATCCACCTGCAGGCTCCGCCGAACCTCAGCGACGACTTCGGAACGCTCCTGGCCGTCGGCATCGACGACTGGGGCGGCGTTTCTCCCGTCACCGCAGATCACGTGAACCCTGAACGACCCTGGCCGGCCCTCGATCGTCTCGCAGAGGTGACCGAGGCCCGCGGATTCACGCTGGCCCCGCGTTTGACGATCTACCCCGAGTTCGCCCAGGACCCAGATCGTTGGCTCCACGAAGACATGGTGTTCCCCGTCATGGATCGTTCAGATTCTGAGAGCATGGGCCGGGACGATCCCGGAGCGATGTTCCCCGAGAAGGCCGAGTTCGTGAAACAGGGCGACGATGGTGCTGACGTCGTCCTCATCGGTGATCGCTCCACGCAGTGGTACTCGGGTGCTCCGTCGAAGCCTCGTGATCTGATCACCGGTCCGACCGCAACCAGCGGCGCAGTCTTTGACGTCGTACAGGGCGTTCGCGCCGGTGAAGAAGCCGGCCCTGACGAACTCTTGACGCTGTTCAAGGCGCGCGGGCCCGAGGTCCCGCTCGTCGCTGAGTTGGCCGACGAGTTGCGAAGCGAGATCGTCGGCGACGATGTCACCTACGTCGTCAACCGCAACATCAACTACACGAACGTCTGCACGTTCAAGTGCCAGTTCTGCGGTTTCTCGAAGGGCCCACTCAGCCTCAACCTGCGCGGCAAGCCCTACCTCTTGACGCTCGAGCAAATGCAAGAGCGAGTGAGAGAAGCCGAGGCGAAGGGTGCGACCGAGGTCTGCCTGCAAGGCGGCATCCACCCTGATTTCGACGGCGACTACTACATCGACGTTGCCCAGGCTGTGAAAGAAGCCAGCCCGTCGATGCACATCCATGGGTTCACCGCACTCGAAGTCACCGAAGGCGCAAAGCGGCTCGATGAGCCGCTGGCGCAGTATCTCGAGCGGGCGATGGCGGCCGGCTTGCGTTCGCTGCCCGGCACCGCGGCCGAGATTCTCGACGATGGCGTCCGCGAAATTTTGTGCCCGGACAAGATCTCCACCGACGAGTGGTTGGAAGCCCATCGAATCGCTCACTCCGTTGGACTCGCCTCGAACGTGACGATGATGTTCGGCGCGGTCGAGCGACCAGAACACTGGGTGAAGCATTTCATGATCACTCGTGAGCTGCAGGCGGAGACCGGTGGGTTCACCGAGTTCGTCGGCTTGCCGTTCGTACACATGGCATCGCCGATCTATCTCCGAAAGCGGGCCCGTCGAGGCCCAACATTCCGGGAGAACCTGCTCGTCCACGCCGTTGCTCGCATCGCCTATCGGGGCTACATCGACAACATTCAGTCGGGATGGGTCAAGATCGGCCTCGACTCGGTTCGCCAGCTCCTCCAGGCCGGTTGTAACGACCTTGGCGGCACGCTGATGGACGAAAACATCTCTCGTGCGGCTGGCGCAAATCACGGCCAAGAACTCACCGCCGATGATTTCGAAGGGCTGGTCGCCCCACTCGGTCGCCGTCTGGTCCAGCGCACCACTCTGTATGGGCGTCCGGGCTACCGTGGCGCTGATGACACCGCAGGTGAACCCCTTCCCGTCTAACGGTGCGCAGTGACCGCACCTCGAGCCAATGCAATGTTCGGCGAAGGCAGCGTCGACGCGCTCATCACCCAGCTGTTGGCTGCGGTTGGTGAGGATCGCAACGATGATCTGATCCGCCGCCTGATCGTGACCGCGCTCGAGATGGACGCAGCTGACGTCGATCGCCTCGAGCTGAAGATCGCAACCCAGACGCTCGTCGAGATGCTCAATGCCTATCGCGTGTTCTCGTCACATCCTGGCGACGCGAAGGTCACCGTGTTCGGCTCTGCTCGAACCGATCCTGCCGACCCGAACTACAAGCTGGCTCATGACTTCAGCGCTGCGGTCGCCGCCAAGGAGTGGATGATCATCAGCGGTGCTGGCCCAGGCATCATGACCGCTGCAATCGAAGGGGCGGGTCTCGAGAACAGCTTCGGTGTCAACATCGTGTTGCCCTTCGAGCAGCGGGCAGCCGAGATCATCGACGGTGATCCAAAACTCGCCACCTTCCGGTATTTCTTCACCCGGAAGCTCTTCTTTATGAAAGAGTCCGACGCGTTTGCGCTGTTCCCTGGCGGATTCGGAACGCTTGACGAAGCCTTTGAGCTGCTGACACTCGTTCAAACCGGCAAGAGCTACCCCGCACCGATTGTGTTGCTCGATGCCGAAGGGTCCAATTACTGGAGCGGCTGGGAGAACTTTGTCGAGAACAGCCTTGCTGGGAACGGCATGGTGAGCCCTCACGACACGAGTCTGTACCTGCACACGCACGATCCGGACGAAGCCGTCGACTACGTCTGTCGCTTCTATTCGTGCTTCCACTCGCTGCGATACGTCGGAAAGCGCCTCATCATTCGTACCCAACGCCCGCTGTCTGATGAAGCGCTCGCCGTGCTCAACGACGAGTTCGGCGACCTGTTGGTGTCCGGGGCGATCGAAGCGGTCGAGACAACCGCTGCGGAGGTGCGAGATGACGATCATGTCGACTTGCCGAGGATCGGCCTGAACTTCGACAATCGCTCGTTTGCACGGCTCCACAACCTCATCATTCGGCTCAACGACGTCGGCATGAGTGACCAGCCGACGGCCATGCGACATGATCTTGTGCATGATCTTCCCGTGTCGGCTGATGAGGTGGACAACGGCGAGTCAACAAACACAAATCAGCCGAATTGACCGGAAAGTGGTGCCGGTTCGTTGATTCGGCCGTGTTGGCTCTAGACTGGGCTCTTACGTCGCCAACGGAAGCTGACCGAACCGCTTCCACCGGCACCAGGTTGTTTCGAGGAGTACCCGGTGAAAAAGGGTCGACACCGCCGTTACGAAGAGGCTCGCGAGCTCAAGCGTTCATCGTTTGACGACATCGACACGCTCATGGAGCGCATTGATGAGGATCCGTTCGCGCTGCCCACGACCGACCAGGCTTCAGCCCCTGCCGGTGATGAAGACGAAGACCGCTGGGACGACGACGAAGACGAGGATTGACCTCCCGGGGGCGTCCCGGCCGCGTTCGTCGCGCTCAGATGTGAGCAGATTTGGTGAGTTCAGTTCGAATCGCTGATTCGTACTGCACCAACTCAGACGCATCACCAAGAAGAACCGGCGTCAAGCCCTTGGCGCGCTCCGCGAGGCGCTCGAGCGCAACGGCGTTCGGTTCCCCCTCGTAGTCCGCCACGTCGAACAAGATCGTGCCGACTCGAATACCTGAGGCTTCGTCGGCTCCGCGGGTGCGGGAATGGCGGAATGCGATGCGGCCACAGTGGGCCACGCCGTCGTCGATGTGGAGATCGGGACGCAAGCCCGACTCTGATGCGATGGACAGCATGGTCAACAACACTTCGTGCTGACGTTTCGTCCGACGATCGACGAGTGACAAGACTGTGCTCAGACCGAGCGCAGAGTCGGCGAACATCTTGCTTGGGCGCTCTGTGACGCGCGCCTGGACCGCTGGCTCGTGAAAGGCGGAATGTGCAGCCAACGCAGTTGAGCGAGCGTACGCACCTCGTGCCTGGCGCAGCGTTTCGTCGTCGTAGGCCCACGTCGGGATTGCCTCGAGAGCATCGCCGACCGCATTGAGCGTCTTCAGCCCAGCGGCGACTTCGGAGGCGAGATCCAAGTGCTGGTGGGGAAAGCCGGGCTGTTCGAGAATACGAGGGCCGTTGTCGAGCATGTTGCCGGCAATCGGTGTCGTGAACATCTCTGCGGCGCCGAGCTGGCGCAGGGCGTTGACACTCAGGCCAAGCAACGCGTGAGCGGCATCGATTCGGTTGATCGGGCGTCGGATGCATGCCCAAAGATTGCTGGTTGCATGTGATTGAACGGCGTTTGCGGGGGCGTCTGTCTGCTGAGGCTCGGCCGTGTTGGCTGCTTGACCCGGCTGGGCGATGGTGGCAGAACTTCTCGTGTGCGTCACGATTGGTGCTACGGCACAAATCGATCAGGACTTGAGCCTTCTGACCCATAACGGCAGGTGAGGTTCCCTATGGCCTCTGAAACAGTGATTTCTGGCGGTCGAGCAGCCATACATGATGTCTGAACGGTGTCGAATCGTCAGCGGGTGGGCTTCAAAAC
Source organism: uncultured Acidimicrobiales bacterium (assembly GCA_937925335.1). GTDB lineage: Bacteria > Actinomycetota > Acidimicrobiia > Acidimicrobiales > SZUA-35 > CALEWY01. The sequence continues at coordinate 2,367 of CALEWY010000015.1, read as the reverse complement.
GACGGGAGTCGAGGTGTGATCGGCGGCCATTCGCCAGTCGAGTTGTGCTGCGAGGCGGTCATAGATCTCTTCACCAACCATCTCGACGAGTTCGTCACGACAGCTGCGATAGACCGGGTCACCACCTCGGTAGGTTTCGCCGTCTTCGATGCACCACCAGTGGAAGTCATCGCCGCCACCACCCCAGTCGCGCCGGTCCCATGCCCGGATGAACATGGTGTCGAAGTCGTTGTCGTCGGTGTGGATGTCGAAACGAATGGGAACTTGCCAGCACACATCTGGCTTCCAGTCGAGCGGCCGCTCACCACGAGAGAGCGCAGCGCGATGGAGTGCGCACCCAGAGCCACCAGGAAAGTCATGGCGATTCAAGAAGATGCATGCGCCGCCGGTACGGCGGGTGACCCAATCGCCGTCGCCGTTCTGCTTGAACGCCCCGCCTTTCTTCGCTGCCTTGCGCCGGAACTGCCAATCCTCATCGGTGAGCAGTGCGGCTGAGGCGGCAACCTGGGCAAGGTCGTCATCGTCGACGAAGTGAGCGCCATGCACACAGCACCCGAGGGCGTCGGTGATCTCGGGGCGGTCATGATCTGGCTCTTCAATGATCGACTGGCAACCGTCGCCGTAGACACATCGATAGCTCGACAGCAGGAACGTCGCATCGAACATCCACCTGTCGTCGCCGTCGGACAGCGAGATCCAATCGTGGTGGTCTTGGTCGGGACGCCCTGGGGGCACGGTTGGCACGGCGGAAGGCTACCGGCGCCAGACTGGGGAGATGACGATCGAGAATCGAATGATCGAGATCAGACAAGAGATCGAACGATTGGGCGAGCAGATCGAGGATCTGGCGCTCGATCTGCTGCGAGAAGCAGTGGAGCAAGGCGCGACGGCGCGGCCGCCTCAGGAGAAGCCGCTGATGGTCGCTCGACGTTCGTTGGACAAAGCAGCACGGGCACTCGATCAGCGATAGGAGCGGCAGCTCATTCGGGTCGTTGCAGCCATCCCTGGTTCGTCTCTCTTGAGGGGGTGGCTCAAGTCTTGGAGCTCGTCGGTCGATACCCCCGGGCGCGGGCCTCTTTGCTCGGTCCGCGTCAACCCGAGCGCTTATCCCACCTCTCTTCGCCGCCGAGGGCGGCAACCACCTTCTGCATGGCCGCTGCTTTCGACGATTTCCAACAACTTGTTGACCAGTTCCCTGACCTGGTCTGTCGCTACCGACCCGATGGTCTCCTGCTGTACGTGAACGACGCATACGCGTCGTTCAACGGACGCCAGCGAGAAGAGCTGGTCGGGCACTCGTTCCTTGAGTTCTGCCATCGGAGTGTCCGCAATGAGGTTGAAGCGGCGCTCCAGCGAGTTCAGCAGCTCACCAAAGAGGTGCCGGTCGAGGTCAACGAACATCGAAGTGTTGATGCGCTCGGCAACATTCGCTGGCTCCAGTGGACGAGCCAGGGAGTCTTCGCCGCCGATGGATCACTCAACGAGGTGATGGCGATCGGACGAGATGTGACCGAACGGCGAGCAGCGGAGGATCACGCCGTCTATCTGGCCGATCACGACGCCCTCACGGGCCTTCTCAATCGTCGATCGATGCTGCAGTTTCTCGATGATGCGCTCGCTCGATGTCGGCGTCGCGGTCAATCGATCGCCGTGTTGTACGTCGATCTTGACCGCTTCAAGAACATCAACGACGAACTTGGCCACGACGTGGGCGACCGAGTTCTCGAAGAGGTGGCTGAGCGTCTCGTCGCTGGATTCCGCTCGCGAGATCTGCTCAGCCGGATCGGCGGCGACGAATTCGTCATCGCGTGTCCAGACACGACCGAAGCAGAGGTTGCGATGCTCGTGACTCGAGCACAGTCGATGCTGGCCGAGCCGATGATCGGGCTCGAGGGTGTTGTGATCGAGGCATCGATTGGATGTGCGATGTCTGACGGCAGCGATTCATCTGCTGAGCTTCTGAAGACGTCTGACGCGGCGATGTACGTCGTGAAGGGCCAGCGTCGCGAGGTCTAGCGCCGTGAGGTCTCGCGCAGTCTCGAGCGCGGCGAGGTAACGCGCAGTCTCGAGCGAGAGCGCTTCCTAGAGCAACGGTTCGTTGCTGCGTACTTCGAGGGTCAGACGACCGTCTTCGAACGCGAGGGCGGCCTTGCCACCGACGAGGTTTCGGATCGGCTCGCCGACGAGGTCAGCACGCCAGCCATCGCGAAGCCTTCCTTCATCTCCGCCGAGCAACCGCTCGACATCGGAGCGGGTGGCCAGGAGAGCCGGATCGAGTTTGTGATCGCGTGCGAGCTGAGCGATCCAAGCGGTCACGAGCGTGACGACCGGGCGGAGCTCACGAGGGAGGTCTGGTGTCCGTGGAGC
>CALEWY010000014.1 GCA_937925335.1 uncultured Acidimicrobiales bacterium | reverse complement strand
GAGCGGATCAGATCACGATCCTGGGTGCTGCGGTGGCTTCATCGCCGCTGTTTGGTGTGCCGCTTGGTTCGATCAGCATCATCTCGACTTCTTCTTCGGCGAACGGCTGGTGTTCGACGCCGACCGGAACGACGAAGAGTTCACCAGGGCCAAGCTCCACGTCGCCGCCGTCGCCATCGGGCATTCGAATCGTGAGTCGGCCCTTGAGCACGAGAAAGAGATCGTCGGTGTCGTCATGGTGATGCCAGTTGAACTCACCTTTGACCTTCACGACCATGATGTCGTGGCCATTGAACTCTGTGACGGTCCTGGGCGACCAGTGGTCATCGAACTGTGCGAGCTTGTCGGACAGGTTCACTGCCTGGTTTGGTTCTGCATCAGCCATCGGGCGATTGTGCCATCACTTGACCTGGAGTGCGCTCCAGGTTGTTGACTGGAGGCATGACAACCACCGCCCTCACCCCAGCGCAGATGGCTGACCGAACCGGCGTCACGATCGACACGCTTCGTTACTACGAACGCGAAGGCCTGCTGACCAATGTTGAGCGGGCGAGTAGCGGCCATCGGCGCTACAGCGAAGACGACGCGATCTGGGTTGAAGTACTGCGCTGCCTGCGAGACACAGGCATGACGATGGCGCAGCTACGCCACTACTGCGATCTTGCGGAGATCGGCGAAGACACCAAGGACGAACGCCAGCAAATACTGATGGATCACCGGGTGTTGGTGGAAGCTCAGATCGAGGAGCGCAAGACAGCGCTTCGACTCATCGACCACAAGCTCAGCTTCTACTCTGATTTTTCCGGAGCAGAACTCTCGTGATCAGGTAAGACGTTCTGCCAGCCACGCTTCGAGGTCGGCGATTGGCAGGCGAACCTGTTCCATCGTGTCTCGCTCTCGAACCGTGACGGCGTTGTCAACGAGTGAATCGAAGTCATAGGTGACGCAGTAGGGCGTGCCGATCTCGTCCTGGCGGCGATAGCGCTTGCCGATGTTCTGCGTCTCGTCGTAGTCACACATCCAGGTGCCCGCCAGCTGCGCGAACAGCTCCTGACACGGGCCTGCCAGTTCTGGCTTCTTCGAGAGAGGCAGCACGGCGACCTTGTAGGGAGCGATGCGGTGATGCAGGCGCAACACGGTTCGTGTGTCGTCGTTAACGGTCTCTTCGTCGTACGCCGCCATCAAGAAGGCCATCATCGTGCGCGTTGCGCCAGCCGCTGGCTCGATCACATGCGGGACGTAGCGTTCGCCTGCGGCCTGGTCGAAGTACTCGAGCTTGTTGCCGGAATGCTCCGCATGCTGGCCGAGGTCGTAGTCGCCTCGGTTGGCGATGCCCTCAAGCTCATCCCAGCCCCAGGGGAAGAGGAACTCAACGTCACTGGTTCCCGATGAGTAGTGGCTGAGCTCGTCATCGTCATGAGCGCGGAGCCGAAGCTTCTCGGTGGCGATGCCGTGATCGAGATACCACTGCATGCGCGTCTCGCACCAGTACTCGTACCACTGCTGAGAATCGGCGGGCGGAACGAAGTACTCCATCTCCATCTGCTCGAACTCACGAGTGCGGAACACGAAGTTGCCCGGCGTGATCTCGTTGCGGAAGCTCTTGCCGATCTGAGCAATACCAAACGGGGGCTTCTTCCGGCTGGTGTAAAGCACGTTGGCGAAGTTGACGAACATGCCCTGCGCCGTTTCGGGGCGCAGGTAGACCTCGTGACCAGCTCCCTCGACCGGGCCCGCGTGCGTCTTGAACATGAGGTTGAACTGGCGAGGCTCGGTGAACTGATCACTCATGCCACACGTTGGGCATTGATCCGGGTTGTCGAGCTTGTCGAGTCGGTGACGGGCACCGCAGTTTCGACAGTCGACGAGCGGGTCGGAGAAGTTTGCGAGGTGGCCGGAAGCTTCCCAGATCTGGGGCGGCGAGAGGATCGCGGCATCGAGGCCGACAACGTCGTGGCGCATCTGCACCATCGAACGCCACCAGGCGTCTTTGACGTTGCGCAGCATGAGCACACCGACGGGGCCGTAGTCATAGGTCGAGCGAAAGCCGCCGTAGATCTCAGCGGACGGATACACGATGCCCCGACGCTTCGACAGGTTCACGATCTTGTCGAAGAGCTCGCTAGACGTGTTGCTCGGTGTGTTTTGGTCGTCAGTTGACTCGGCCATGGGCGGAGCGTAACCGGCTCGAATCGTGGACAGTCCCTGATTAGCCGACCAAGCCCGGGCAGAATTGGGCGGTGATAGACGAAGGGCTGACGAAAGTTCTGAAGCGGCGAATCATTGCGTCGCTCATCGACCTCGGTCTGGTCGGTGGCTTGACGGCATTGTTTGCGCGCTCGCAGAGCGAAAAGTTCGAGATCCAAGAGCGCAACGAGGCGGGACAAGCCGTCTTCGCTCAAGCCGACGCTGATCGACTTGGCACCATCGCTCGCAACTTCAACCGCACCCAAGAAATCGGCGACACGCTCTATGCGTTCAAACTGATCGACCTCATCTTCTTGACCGTCGTCGGCCTGCTTCTCGTCCTTCTCGTCAAGGTCTTGATTCCCGCCAACACCGGCTGGAGCTTCGGACAGAAGCTGCTCGGGCTCAAGGTCGTCAACGACCAGGGCCAACGCCCAACGACCTCGCAACACTTCTCTCGAACCGTCGGCGCCGTGGTCGACCTCGCTCCCTACGTGATCCCCGGGCTGCTCGGCTGGATCATCGCCAAGAGCCGGCCGTTCAACCAGCGAGTTGGCGACTCCTCGGCAAAGACTGCCGTGATCTCAACCCGCTCGGTCACCGCTGATGCCAGCGTTGCAGCACCCCAGGCAGACACGGCCACGGGCAAGGCTGGCAAGAAGGCCGCCAAGAAGGCTGAGAAGCAGGCGGACAAAGAGAGCGAGAAACTCTCCAAGCGCAAGAACCGCAAAAACGCCGTCAGCGCATCGCTCGAAGACATCGCCGAGATCGAGGTCGAAGCACCCACCGAGCCGGGCATCGAGATCGACCCCGCTGCGGAGACGACCCTCTCGGCGCTATCGAGCCTCGCTGCAGCGCCGGACGCCAAGCCGGCAGCTCCCGCTGCTCCAACTCTCGCTGCTCCAACGCCCGCCGCGCCAACTCCGGCCGCGCCAGTCTCAAGCACGCCAACTCCGGCTGTGCGTGCGCCAGAGTCACCAGCCGAACGACTGCAGCGAGCGGCCGATGCTGCACCGGCCCCAACGAACCCCACACGTGACCTCGAACAGCCCGCAGCAGCACAGTTGGATGCTTCACAGCCCGAAACCGCACAGGCGGCAACTGGACCAGTCGAGGTTCCCGAGCGCGTCGGGCCGACCGTTGACCTTTCGGCGATCAAGTCGCCGGCATTCGAGATGCCCAACGTGGCTGAAGTTCCCGCTGCTGACGTACCTGCCGCTGAGCAACAGCCCGCTGCCGACGTGCCAGCCGTCGAGCCACAACCGGTTGCACAAGCGATCACCCAACCGCCGGCACAACCGCAGGCTCGAGCGGGGCGACCCCAGCCCATGCATCGCTCCGAGGCTGAACGCGAAAGCCTGTTCAAGGCCACTGCGGCCCCGGCTGCAGCCACGCCAACCCCAGCCGCCGAGGTCGATCGCAAACCGCCTCCCCCACGCCACCGTGCGGTGCGTCGTGATTGGGAGCGTCCCGTGGCGGAGCAGGCCCCGGTCTGGGGTCCGGATTCCACGATCGATCTGAGTGCTGCCGAAGCCACCGATTCCGGAATCACTGATTCCTCAGTCACTGATTCCCCCGCAGCGGCCGCGGCAGGGGTCGCGGCGTTCACTTCGGCGTCGGCGCCTCGCTCACAGAGCGGTGGTGCAAAGGAACCGCAGTGGAGCGAAGAGTGGGATTCGTGGCTCTACTGGGATGCGGCGCGCGAATGCTGGCTGCGACACGACACGACATCAGGTCGTTGGGTTCCGATCTCGGACTAGGTGCTAACCATCCCGAGGCGAGTCGTCGTCGGCCTCAGCATCGTGGATCAGGTGTTGGTCGACCACGGTCGATGAGCGAAGGCGACGCTCGATGTGTTGTTCGATCAGCCGACTCGACAAGGACTCAAGCTCCGACGCGAGCTGATCACTCGTCGTCTCGAGCACGTGGCGCACATGACCGTCGAACACGTTCATCAGCGCATGTCGAGCATCGTCGCTGATCGGATCACCTGAGCGATGCTCACGGCACAACACACCACCGTGCGACATGTCGATCGCGATCAGGTCGTCGGTTGCCTCACAGGTGACACACCGATCGAGGAGCGGCTGCACTCCCTCAAGCACAAGCACCTTGACGACGAACGCCGGTACGACGAGCGGGTTGCCGTCACGATCGAGCTCGGCGAGCGCGCCAGTCACGAGCTTGTAGAGCGCCGTGTTGGTCTGGCCCTCTTCGGAGATCTGGTCGACGACTTCCAGCATCACTGCCGCCCGGCCGTAGCGACTGAGATCGGTTCGAAGCGTTGGCATCACGGCTGCCGATTCGGCCTGCGTCACGATGTCGAGGTTGCGGCCCTCGTAGAACTGGCCGTGGATGACTGAACCCGGTTCGAGTCGCGACCCAAACTTGCTCTTCGTTCGTCGAACTCCCTTGGCGACCGCTCGGACCTTGCCTCGCGTCCGCGTAAACAAGATGATGATTCGGTCGGCCTCTCCCAACTTGTAGTTGCGAAGGACGATCCCGTCATCGCGATACAGAGCCACTAACCGTTGAGTCCACCAAATCGGCGTTCTCGTCGCTGGAACTCGGCCACGGCATCCGCCATGTGTTGGCGTCGGAAGTCTGGCCAGAACGTCTCGATGAAGACCAGCTCGGCATACGCGGCCTGCCACAGCATGAAGTTCGAGGTTCGGGACTCGCCCGAGGTTCGAACGAACAGATCGACTTCGGGGGCTTCCGGGTCGTACAGGTTGGCTTCGATGTTCGACTCGGTGATCGCCTTGCCCTGGTCGTTCAAGGCCCGAACGGCGTCGACGAGCTCGGCCCGACCGCCGTAGTTGAAGGCGATCGTGAGCGTGAGTTTGGTGTTGTTCTTCGTCAGCTCAGTCGACTCGTTCATGCGACGAATCAGCCGCTTTGGCACGCGCCAGTCGCGGCGGCCGATGAACCGGATTCGAACACCGAGTTCGTTCAACTCATCTCGACGACGGACGAGCAGCGATTCGTTGAAGCCCATCAAGAACTTCACTTCGTCGGTCGGTCGACGCCAGTTTTCGGTCGAGAAGGCGTAGACGGTGAGCCACTCCACACCCAGTTCGAGCGCACCGTGCACGGCATCGAGCAGCGCCTCTTCGCCAGCGGAGTGTCCGTCGGTTCGCTTCAAGCCGCGGGCTTGTGCCCAGCGCCCGTTTCCATCCATGACCGCAGCGATATGCGCGGGCACATGGTTGAGATCAATCGCCGACAGGTCCATCGGAGCGACCGTATCTCACCCGCTCCGGCTGGAGGTGTTACTCGTCGATGCTCCAGGTCGGAACCGGCGCTGCCGTGGTCGGCGCGGCGGTTGTTGGAGCTGGCGTCGTTGGGGCTGCGGTTGGAGCCGGGGTGACTGGCGCCGCGGTGGTCGGAGCCGCAGTTGGAGCCGGGGTGGCTGGCGTGGCGGTCGTGGCCGGGCGACGAGTGGTGGCCGGTCGTCGAGTGGTCGCCGGGCGACGGGTGGTCGCCGGTGCCGCCGTCGTCGGCGGAGCAGCGGTTGTTGGAGCGACCGTCGTTGACGGAGCCGAGGTGGGAGCGATCGTGGTCGAGGGCGTCGTCGACGAGACGGTCGTTGGTGCCTCGGTGGTGCTCGGGGTGGTCGTTGCCGTCGTTGCGGGCGGATCGGTGATGTCGACAGCACCAGAACGAACCGAGGTGGTTGGATCGCTTTCTGTCTCGGTGATGTTGTCGCCACCGGTCAGCGACGAGATCAAGAGGCCGATCAGGGCAACGAAGAGCAAAGCGCCGAGCACACCACCAGCGATGAGCATTGCTCGACGACGAGGATCCTCATCGAACTGGGGAGCCGCAGAGACGAAGTCGACCGACGATGTGCGTTCCGATGAGTCGGCGAAAATCGACGGACTGACCACGGGCGCAGCCGTCTCCGATTTCGAGTCCTCATCTGATGTGGGGAACTGCACAGACGGAGCGGCCGCTTCTTCAGCATCTTCAACCGGAAGGTCGAACACTCGCGAGAACATCTTCTCCGGAGCCTGGCGAGTCTCGCCGAACAGTCCTGCCGTGTCCGCCTCTGTCTTCGCGTCCGGACTTGTGCCCATTTTTGCGGTGACCGGTTCGGGACTCGCACCCTCGAGCGGATCAACTTCCGCTGGTTCTGCTGGAAGATCGAACAGTCGAGAGCCGACCGTCGCTGGCTCGGGCGCGCTCTCAGCGAGAAGTTCGACGGTTGGGCTCGGGTCTGGAAAAAGCCCAAGAAGCGCTTCCGCGAGGCGTTCAGCCTCATCATCTAGCTCGATTGCGTCTCGTTGCGAGGTGTCGTCGATCACGGATCACTCGGTCTCAGTTGGCGCGCCGCCCATCGGTCCGCCAATCCGAGAGGGTACTGCCTAGGCTCAGGACCGTGTCCAGCACGATCGACCCACTGGGTAGGGTGACTCAACATTTGCCGAGCGGAGGCGAGGATCGCCCCGGTCAACAGCAGATGGCCAACTCGGTCACCGAAGCCCTGAAGTCCGGCGGAACAGCGCTGATCGAGGCCGGAACGGGCACCGGCAAGTCGCTTGCCTACCTCGCGCCGATCGTCGCAGCAGGCAAACGAGCCATCGTCGCCACTGCGACGATCGCCCTTCAAGACCAGTTGGTCAGTAACGACGTTCCGCTCGTCGCAGCCGGACTCGAGTCGGACACAAGTGTTGCCTTGCTCAAGGGGCGCTCGAACTACCTGTGCAAGCAGCGTTTGGTCGAGTTCGAACGAGCGAGCGGGCAAGAGCAACTCGAACTGTTGGGTGGGAAGTCGTCCAATGCCGTCGATGTCGCCACCATCAAAGAGTGGGCGGACAGCACCGAGACGGGCGACAAAGAGGAGCTCGATCCGGCTCCGAGCTTCGACGTCTGGCGGGCCGTCAGCGTCGGAGCTGACGAATGCCCCGGCGCTAGCCGATGCCCCTCCGGTGGCGAGTGTTTCGCCGAGGTGGCACGAACGACCGCGGCGGAAGCCGACGTCATCGTCACCAACCATCACTACTACGGCCTCGACTTGGCGTCCGGCGGTGTGTTGTTGCCCGAGCACGAGGCCGTTGTTTTCGACGAAGCCCACCATCTGCCCGAAGTCCTTGCCGCAACGTGTGGAACCGATATCGGCGGTGGCCGTCTTCGCAGCTTCGCTCGACGAGTCCGGTCAACCCTCACCGACGACGAGGCGCCCGCAGCCCTCGATCGCTCGGCCATCGATCTCGACAATCTCCTCCGCGGCTCGATCGGCGACGGGATTGAGCTCGACACCGACCTTGTCTCCACGCTCGTGAGCGCGCGAGATCGCGTCGACTCAGTGATCGGGGCGCTCAAGAAGATCGAGACAACCGAGGGCTCCGATGCGGCGGCCAAAGTCGAACGAGCAACCGTCACCGCCACCAGCCTTGTGATCGACATCGACGGGATCATCGGTGCAGGCGAGAGTGATGTGTTGTGGGTTGATGGCGGCGATGCGAACCCCGTCCTGAAACGAACCCCGCTCGATGTGACCGACATCTTGCAGGCCAATCTGTGGGGCGAACGGGCTGTCGTGCTGACCAGCGCAACCCTTCCTGACGGACTCGGTGTGCAACTGGGGCTTGATGAAACGACCGAGATCGAGCGAGTTGGTTCACCGTTCGACTACCCGTCGCTCGGGCTCCTCTATTGCGCCACACATCTTCCTGAACCTCGCATGAGCAACGCCCGCGAGGCTGTGCGAGACGAGATGGTCGACCTCATCAACGCAGCTGGAGGCAGAACGCTTGGGCTCTTCACGAGCTCCTCGGCCATGCGCGAAGCGGCGGACGACCTGCGCGAACGGCTCGACATGCCCGTGCTCATGCAGGGCGACTCGTCCAAGCAACACCTGATCGAAGAGTTCAAAGCCAACCCGGAGACCGTGCTTCTTGCGACACTTTCGTTCTGGCAGGGCGTCGACCTCCCCGGTGACACGCTGACGCTCGTCACGATCGATCGTCTTCCGTTCCCCCGGCCTGATGAACCCGTCACCCAGGCTCGTCGAGACAAGGCCGGACGTTTCGCCTTCAAAGTCGTCGATCTGCCCCGTGCACAGATGCTGTTGGCGCAGGCCGCCGGCCGACTCGTTCGCCGTCACGACGATCGGGGTGTTGTCGCGGTGCTCGACTCACGCCTCGCCAACAAGAAGTCCTATCGCTGGGATCTGATCAACGCCCTTCCGCCGCTGAAACGCACGAAGGACCGCGACGAGGTCATCGAGTTCCTCCAAGCACTCGATCATGAGAACAGCTGAGTTCATCTCGCTCTATGTCGGGCTGCTGATCGGGCTCGGCTATCTCGTTGGATCCATCGTTCGTTCCCAGTGTCTGAAACGCGACGTGGCTCCCCAGGTGATCGTCGGCGCCGAGATTGTCGTCACGATGTTGTGGGCTGCAATCAGCTTTGCCGTGATCGATCGACTGGCACCGGGCACTTCGGCGTTCCGCAATTCTTCAGCAGTCGGCTTTCTCTCGAGCAAGGCGCTCACGGTTTGGGAATCCGCCGCGTTGTGGACGGGTCTGGCCACCCTGCTCGGTTTCGTTGCTCCGATCACCCGACGGGCCCGCGAGGGCAGCAACGGCCTCGCCGGAGCAGGCGCGCTGTTGTTGACCTACTCCCCCATCGCGTTGCTCGCCGCCGGCGCCGCCTTCGTGGCCGGATCAGCTGCGGGATCAGCGGCCGGATCAGGTGCGGGATCAGCTGCGGGACCAGCTGCGAGGAAGAGCACCAGCGCCGGAGCGATCGGCGCTGCCGTTGGGTTCGCCGTCACCGAGTGGATCCTGGGCATGTTCGACGTCCGGACCGGCTGGGGCTTCATCAGCGGGCCGGAGACAGCCCTTTGGGCGGTTGTGATGGCAGGCGTCCTGATCGCCGCGAGCCAGCGCGTGCACGACCCGGCTCGCTAGTAACCGAGACGCTCGACCGACTCCGGATCGTGTTGCCAGTTCTTGTCGACGGTCACGTAGAGATCGAGAAAGACACCGTCAGGCAGTTGTGATCGAGCCTTGGTCCCGACCTCTTTGAGGACCGATCCGCCCTTTCCGATCACGATGCCCTTCTGTGATTCACGCTCGACGAGAATCTCGACCCTCACCCTCGGCCATTCCCACTCGGTGACTCGAGTTGCGATGGAGTGAGGAACCTCATCGTGCGTGATCCGCAAGAGCTGCTCTCGAACCAGCTCAGCCACCCACTGTGGCTCGGGAGTATCGGTGACCTGACCCTCCGGGTACCACGGCGGCCCTTCAGGAAGCAGTGCCCTGATCTCGTCAAGAAGGCGGTCGATGCCCGAACCGGTCTGAGCGGAAACAGGCACGTAGGCGACCGCGTCGATCTCGCTCACCGCTTCGAGTTGTTTCACGATCTTGACTGGGTCGAGGTTGTCGATCTTGTTGACGACCACGATCGTGCGCTTCGGGTCAAGCCCTTCGGCGAGGAAGAGATCACCTCGCCCGACACCGGATCGGCCATCGACGACGAAACACACGACGTCGACATCAGAACTCGCCTCGCTGGCACTGGCGTTCAATCGCTTACCGAGCGCCGAACGGGGTTTGCCGACACCGGGGGTGTCGACGAAAACGATCTGACTCGAGTCGTCGTTCAAGACTCCTCGCACCTGATGGCGAGTGGTCTGCGCCTTGGTCGACGTGATCGACACCTTCGTGCCGATGATCTTGTTGACCAACGTCGACTTCCCGACGTTTGGGCGGCCGTAGAGCGCCACGAATCCCGATCGATGTTGTTCATCACTCATAGCGGCACCGATTCAGTTGTTGATGTGTCGGGAACGGCGGTCAGGACCTGCACTCGTTTGATCCTGCGCCCTTGAATTCGTTCGACGCGCAGTGAGTAGCCGTCACACTCGCACGTCTCACCCTCGCTCGGCACTCGACCGAAACGGTCGAGGACGAGGCCACCGACGGTGTCCCAATCACCCTCTGGGAGTTCGAGCCCGGCGAGCGCGTTGAGCTCGTCGATGCCAATGCGGGCATCCACTCGAAGCGAACCGTCTCGTTCGCGCGTCATCAGCGGTTCTTCCACGTCGTACTCGTCGACGATTTCGCCGACGAGTTCTTCGATCAGGTCTTCGAGCGTGACCACCCCGGCCACGCCTCCGTACTCATCGACGACAACCGCCATGTGGTAGCTCTCCTGTTGCATCTCTCGAAGAAGCTGGGCCACTCGTTTGGTCTCCGGCACAAATCGCGTCGGGCGCAGGAGCCCACCGACCGGCTCGTCGTCTCGATCTTCCAACTCGGCTTTGATGAGATCTTTCACGTAGGCGAGACCGACGATGTCGTCGACGTTCTCCCCTTCGACAGGAAGACGAGAGAAGCCAACGTCGGATGCCTTACTGAGCACCTCGTCGACGGTCGAGGTGACCTCAACCGTGACCATGTCGGTGCGGTGCACCATCACTTCGCGAACGACGGTGTCGCCGAACTCGATGACGCTCTCGATGAGATCGCGCTCGTCTTTTTCGAGCACATCGTCTTCGACCGCCGCGTCAGCCAATGCGATGAGTTCTTCCGGCAGTGCGAAGGGCCCGGTTTGCAAACCGCGACCGGGAACCAAAATATTGGCGAGCCCGATCAGCGAGCGAGCGACCAAACGGACCGGCGGTGACGCCGTGAACCCTGCGACGGGTCCGGCGAGAGCGAGGGCAACACGCTCGGCGTGGAGCAGGCCAAGCGTGCGAGGTGCCGCCTCGGCGCACACGAAGACCAGCACGGCGTTCAAAACGATGGCGAGCACGACCCACACGACGCCGTCGAACACTCCAGAGGCCCAGAGTGCAACCAACGAAGCCTCGGAAAGGAGAACGCCGATGATGACGAGACGGAGCGGGTTGAGAAGGCTCGCAGGCTCTTCGAGCAGCGCGGTGACCCGTTCCACTCGCTTTGGTGAGGTATCGGCGTAGGTCTCGATCCGGACGATGCTCGTCCGGCCAAAGGCCGATTCGACAAGCACAAGCACGAACGCAATCACCAACAAGATGACCGCACCGATCAGCGCAATCATCGCTGCGGTTCTCGTTCCTGTGCGCCCGGATGATCGAGGCCGTAACGGGCGAGATGATGTCGTTCGCGTGCGACCATCACCGCTGTTTCATCCGGCTCGGCATGATCGTGGCCCAAGATGTGCAACACGCCGTGAATGGTGAGCAGCGTGAACTCGGCATCGACGCTGCCTGCGTGATCCGGCGCTTGCGTGGTGGCAACCGACGGGCAGATCACGATGTCACCCAGGTGACGAACCGGGCCGTCTCCGGGATCGACGTCAGGCTCATCTGCATCCATGGGAAAGGACAACACGTCGGTTGGGCCAACGTGGCCCATGTGTTCGACGTTGAGCGCCGCCATCTCTTCAGCATCGATGAGGGTCACGTCGATATGGCCGAACTGCACACCCTCGCCCTCGAGCGTGTCGAGAACGATGTCGCAGATCTGCGACGGTCTGTCAGCAAACCCGTCTTCGCCAGAACCATCGTCGGGGGAGCTCTCATCACCGAAGCCGACGCTCAGCCCTTCGCGCTCACGGTCGGCGGTCATCGGCGTTTGGACTTGTCGCCCTCGTGGCGGTCATAGGCATCGACGATGTCTTGCACGATGCGATGACGAACGACGTCCTTCGAGCGCAACCGCACGAACGCCATGTCGCCGACCCCGTCCAGGATTCGCTCGACTTCGTCGAGCCCGCTTCGGCCTCCCGAGACATCAACCTGCGTTTGGTCACCGGTCACCACAACGCGCGACCCGAACCCGATGCGGGTGAGGAACATCTTCATCTGCTCGGGGGTCGTGTTCTGCGCCTCGTCGAGAATGATGAAGCTGTCGTTCAGGGTCCGGCCTCGCATGAACGCGAGCGGAGCGACTTCGACGGCGTTCTTCTCGAAGAGTTTCGCCATCCCGTCTGCGCCGACCATGTCGTGGAGGGCGTCATACAGCGGCCGAAGGTAGGGATCGACCTTGGACATGAGATCGCCAGGCAAATAGCCAAGCCGCTCGCCCGCTTCAACGGCAGGACGAGTCAGCAAGATTCGCTCAACCTCTTTGGCCTGCAACGCCTGCACGGCACATGCGACCGCGAGCCAGCTCTTGCCGGTGCCAGCGGGACCGATCCCGAACGTGATCATGTTGGTGCGAATTGCATCGAGATAGTGCTTTTGTCCGGCGGTCTTCGGCCGGACGGCTTTGCCACGAGCCGTGGTGAGGATCCGGTCGGTCAGCACCGCGGATGGCGATTCGTTCGACCGAACCATGTCGACCGAACGCGTCACCATCGCTTGCGTGAGGTTCTGGCCCTGCTTCAGCAAGATGACGAGCTCCTCGACGATCGTGGCCGCATCAGCCGCCTCTCGGCCCTCGATCGAGATTTCGTTCCCTCTGGCGTGGATCGTTGCGTCGAACGCCGATTCGACGATCCGGAGGTACTCGTCGCGTTCGCCGAGCAGCCCAGCCATCAGTTGGTTGGAATCGATATTGATTTTCACAGGCAGCATCTCATCGTGGCAGGCGAGAATACTCGAAGACGCGGCCGTCACCCCTCCGGATTCCACCTGCACTCCCCTTGCATCGCAACAACACCGCCCGATACCGTTCTCGTTCCCGGTTGATCCGGCCTTGGTGTTCAACAACACCCGCATCCTTCACACGAACCTGACGGAGCGGGCTATGGCCACGCGAATCACCACGACCACACTCGATGACGGCACGCTTGCTGTCTCCAAGACGGCGCTGACGGGCGACCGCTCTGACCGAATGGCGGAAGCCAAATGGCTCGCCGAAGTGCGAAGCCCCATCGTGGTGCGCTTTCTCCGCGTGACGGACAACCCTGTCGTCATCCAGACCGAACACGGCGGGCAGCGCACCCTGCGTACCTCTCGAGAAGATCCACCCGCAGTCGCTCGCCTTCTGGTTCGTCTGGCTCGAGGGCTTGCCGGCATTCATGATCAGGGCCTGGTTCACGGCAAGATCACGCTCGACCACATCATCATCGGTGCGGGCACCCGTCCCGGGGGCGACAACGAGTCGATCGTGCTGTGTAGCCCGAGTGGTGTGGCCACAGACCCGATCGATGATCTGCGAGCGGTCGGCATGGTGATCAGCGACCTGCTCACCCGATGGGACGCGGAGGACGTCACCGTTGCGAACCGTGCCGAGTGGGAGCGAATCGTCGAACGGCTCGCTGCCGCCGATGAGGCGACCTCGGCTCATCGGATTGGTCGCTGGCTCGCGCCACTCGCCGTGGAGCGACCCATCACGCCTGACGTTCCCGAGCCAGATGCGCAGCGTCCGACTCGGCGCGGGATGCTCCTCGTCGCCGTCTTCGTTGGCCTGGCGTTGATCGGTCGCTTCATCGGACCATTCGGCCCGAGTTCGGAGACCGCTGTTCTCGACGCGGAGGGAGATCCCGTGCTCATCGACGGGTCGTGGTATCGATTCGATCGAGCTGGGGCGGCAACGGGTTGTGCGACCGGAGCGGCTTATCTCGATCCCGATTCGAACACCGTGTGGCTCGTCGACGACGCGAAAGATGGTGCTCTGGCCACTCCAGCAGCCGTGGTCCCAGGCGCGACCGAACTCGCCTTCGAGATCGATGAGGAAGGCGAGTGCGGGCTGTGGGCGACCGGCCCCGCAGGGCGCAGTCAGATCGAGCGGATCGGGCGTTAGCCCGTTGTGACTAGCTCTGTGCTGGTTGGCTGGTTGCCAGGCCGAGGTCGGCGAGGCGATCGACCGCCTGGTCGAACTCAACACCGAGGATGCAAGCGACGGCTCGAAGGTCGTCTTGACGAACCGTGAGCACCCGACCGTTGAAGTCCTGGCGCTGCACTTGGATCATGGCCAGGTAACGAGCGAGCATCTCACCCTCCGCACCGGTCACCGAGTCGAGCGACGTGAGATCGAGTGTGACCCCGGCTCGGCCGGTGCGATCGGTCAGGTCGACCAGGCCGGGGGTCACCCCAACGTTGGTTGCTCGTGGCAACAGCTGGTCGATCGGCACGTTGTAGAACCCGGCGAGGCGCTCCAGTCTCGGAACCGAGATCGCTCGCTCTCCGCGCTCGTAGGCCCCGAGGACCGATGCTTTGAATTCTTGGCTTGACGAAGCTTCCACGTCTTGAAGCGACAGGCGCTTCTGTCGACGGATGGCCCGAAGACGTTCGCCAACACGGCGTCCGTATTCAGAACCCGCTTCGTTCAAATCGTCGTCCATACTCTCCCTCACACGGGGTGTTCAGCTGCTCCACGGGCTCGCGAGTCGCAGGGTCAAAGTTGCAAGGAACACGAACCGGTTCCTCCCACCGGGCGTCAACCTAGACGTCACTGAGCGTAGGTTCAACCACCGCCTGTGTTCATTTCCCTAAGTTGGTCAGTCCGATTGGCTCAGGCAGCGCCGCTCGAGTGCTTAGGAGAGCAACCCATCGCGGGCAGCGGCAAGCATCACACCCGCTGAAACAGCGGCAGTTTCAGCCCGAAGCACCGCACCAGGCAGGGCGACCAGGTCGGCATCGGCCGCTTCGGAGGTGCTCCAACCACCTTCGGGACCAACCAACAATGTGCGATCATCAGATCGCAGTGCCCGGCCTGCGGGATCCGCGAGCGGCCTCTTCGCTCCACGTGTCGCTCCACCCAGCAGGCCACCCGATGAGAGTGACGTGAGTGGTTCGATCGTCGGCAGCCAGAGACGACGGCATTGCATGGCGGCCTCTCTTGCCGTGGTGAGAAAGCGGGCGTGCAACTTGTCGGCCTTGGCGGCGTCCCACCGGACCACGCTGCGCTCGGTGACGAGGGGCAGGATCGAGTCGACCCCGATCTCGGTCAGCTTCTGCACAAACCACTCGGCCCGTTCACCCTTCACCGGGGTGAACCCGACGGTCAGATGGTCCGTCGGCGCTGGCTCGACGACCGGTTCACCGGCGAGTTCGATTCCCGAACCGGCGACGAAGCGAACCTCGACCCAGCCTCCGGCACCATCGCTGACACCGAACGCGTCGCCGTCACCAAGACGCAGTGCCTTGGTGAGATGACGCTCATCAGCTGGATCGAGCTCGGGAGAAGTAATGTCGGCAACGAACGCCATCGGAAGATGGCGCCGCGTCACCAGGCCGCTCATGAACGCGACTTGAACTTCGAGAAGAACCCGCCTTCGCGAGGTTCGTTCACTCGCTCGGAGCGTTGCTCAGCGAATTGACGGAGCAACGCCTCATCTTCGTCGCTGAGTTCGGTTGGTGTGTCGACGAGGAGCGTGAGCTGCAGTTCGCCGCGCCCCCGTCCACGAAGCCGTGGCACACCACGGTCCCGGAAGGAGAACACCGCGCCGGATTGCGCACCGACGGGAATGTCGACATCGATGTCACCATCGATCGCTTCGAAGGTCACCGTTGCGCCGAGTGCCGCCTGTGTCATCGTCACGTGGAGTTGAGCGAGCAGGTTGTCGCCATCTCGATCGAAGACGGGATGCGGGTTGACGCGAATCTCGACATAGAGATCGCCCGCTCCCCCACCTCGTGGACCAACCGCACCGCGCCCGGTCAGACGCAGGGTGGAGCCGTGTGAGACACCGGCGGGAACGTCGACGCTGTAGTTGCGTTCTTCAACCCGCCGTCCCTCACCGGCGCAGTCGCCGCAGGGTTTCGAGATCGTCTTTCCTTCGCCGCCGCAACGTGGGCACGCCGCGGTGGTGACCATCTGCCCGAGGATCGACTGGCGAAGCTGACGCACTTGGCCCGCACCGTTGCACTCGCCACAGGTTGCAACATCGGCTCCGGGAGCGGCGCCGGTGGCCTCACAGGTGTCACACGTGACGGCGGTGCGAACCTTGACGTCCTTGGCGACGCCGGTGACGGTGTCTTCGAGATCGAGGTTTGCGACGACTTCGAGGTCGACACCTCGCTGGCGGGCGCTGCCGCCACCGCCGCCACCGGTGTTGTTGAAGAACGCATCGAAGAGATCGCCGAGGCCACCGCCGAATGGATCGCCACCGCCGAAGCCACCGGCGCCACCTGGGCCGGTTGCAGAACCGAAACGGTCATAGTTCGCACGCTTGTCGGCGTCGCTCAAAACCTCATAGGCCTCGGCAACCTGCTTGAAGCGGGCTTCTGCCTCGGCATCACCAGGGTTCGCATCGGGATGCAGCTGGCGCGCGAGCTTGCGGTACGACTTCTTGATCGTGTCGGCATCGGCCGATCGATCGACGCCCAGCAGTTCGTAGTAATCAGCCAACGGTTCGGGAGTTCTCTCTCATGCGGGTCATGCGGGGGTAGTTCGGGGGGTTATCCGGTCGGCGGCACTCAGCCATCGCTGAGGCGTTGGCCGAGTTGCCGGCTGACGACGGCAACGGCCGCCATCGCCTGGGGATAGTTCATACGGGTCGGTCCAAGGACAGCGATCGAGCCAGCTTCCTCACCATCGATCTGGTAGGGCGAGACGACGACGCTGCAGGCTTCGAGGGGCTCGAGACCGGTCTCGGAGCCGATTGCGACCGACAATCCTCGGTCGAGGACGTCGGTCATCAAGCTCACCACGACGAGTTGTTGTTCGAGGATGGTCAGCACTTGGCTCACCGGGTCGACGGCGTCGAACGCACTGATGAAGCGAGACGTGCCGTCGACGTAGACCCGATCGGCATCGACCTCGACACCCGAGGTTCGCTCGAGCACGAGCGCTGCGAGCTTGTCGAGCTCTTGGTCCTTCGAGCTGACGAGCTCGCCCGGTTCGTTCAGTGGATTGTCGATCAGCGAATCGGCAACCGCCGCACCAACCCGGTCGAGCTCGGCCGGCGTCATCGGCTTCGTCAACTCAATGGTGTGTTTGTCGACGACACCGTTCGACAACACGACCACAGCGAGCGCCACCTCGGGCGTGAGCGAGACGAGCTGAAACGAGCGCACCGACGCCGCGTCGGACGAGTGGTCGACCACGACGGCGGCGTAGTCGGTGAGCCGACTGAGCAGACCGGCGGTTTCGCGCATCAGATCTTCGATCTCACCACGCATGTCGGTGAAGAACTGGACGATCTGGCGACTGTCTGGGCGCCCGAGAGCGGCCGCACCGACCGAATCGACGAAGTAGCGGTAGCCAAGATCGGTCGGCACACGACCAGCGCTCGTGTGGGGCTGGTGGAGGTACCCCTCGGACTCGAGGTTGGCCATGTCGTTGCGAACCGTCGCAGGCGAAACGGACAGTGCGGTGGCCTTGGCCACGGCACTGGATCCGACCGGTTGCGCCGTCTCGATGTACTCCTGCACGACAGCCCGGAGAATCGCTGCTTTGCGTTCGTCCAACATGGGCTTTCAATTCTACGGCAGAAGCGGGCTTACCCCGTGCTAACCCTCTTCCAACCTGTTCTTCAGGCGTTTGAGCCGGTCGAGGGCTTCGATGCGTTCTGCGGCGTGATCCACGATGGGTCCGGGATAGCCGGCGGGTGCGCCGGCTTTGCAGGTCCAGGGTTCGTGGATCGACTTGTCGTCGAGGTGGGCGATTTCGGGAACCCACCGGCGTAGATACCGAGCGGTCGGGTCGAACTTTCGGCTCTGACCGACGGGATTGAAGACTCGAAAGTACGGCGAGGCGTCGGTACCGGTACCAGCGACCCATTGCCAGCCGTGGCTGTTGGAGGCGAGATCGCCGTCGACGAGATGTGTCATGAAGTGTCGGGCACCGCGTGACCAGTCGAGGTGCAGGTCTTTGACGAGGAAGCTGCCGACGATCATGCGGACGCGGTTGTGCATCCATCCCTCGGCGAGCAGCTGGCGCATGCCGGCGTCGACGATCGGGTATCCGGTCTGACCCGTGCGCCACGCATCGAATCGTTCGTCGGCGAGTGGCCCCTCGTCGATCTCCATGTCGACCATCTTTGCAACGAAGGCGTTGCGGGCAGAGTCCGGCCGCTGGAAGAGCACCTCGGCGTAGAAATCACGCCAGCACAGTTCGGATCGGAAGACGTCTTCGTCGCGAGTGTCGCCGAGCCGATCGAGCAGTTGGCGAGGATGGATCGTTCCGAACTTCAGGTACGGCGAGAGTCGCGAGGTTCCCTCGATGCCTGGGTCATTCCGTGCCTCGTCGTAGCGGAAGACCGCATCGGCCAGGAACGCATCCGCTCGTTCCCACGCTGCGGCTTCGCCGGCTGCCGGCAGTTCGGAGCCAGTCTCTGGAAGCTCACCGATCGGTTCACTCTCGAGCGAGGTGTCCCAGTTGACCTCAACCACTCCCCCGGGAGCGGGCCAACCGTGTTTCTTCCACGCCTTAAAGAACGGGGTGAACACCTTGTAGGGCGTGCCTCCACCGCTCAGGATCGAACCGGGTGGCACGACGTAGGGCGAGTCGAGGTAGTGGACGTCGATGCCATCACCAGCGAGTGCTTCACCAACGGCGGTGTCACGGGAGCGGCCGTACGGCCCGTAGTCGTCGGTGGCGAACACCGCGGTTGCGCCGGTCTCGGCGATCACGGAGCGGAGGGCTTCGATTGGAGCCCCGGTCTTGATGACGAGGTTCCCGTCCATCGACGCGTTGAGGTCAGCCAGCGATGAGCGAAGGAACGACAGCCGTGCGGCTCCCGAACGTTGCTCGAGTTCAGCGTCGCGGATGAACAGACCAACGACCGGACCTCGTGCGGCGGCTGCGGCCAGTGCCGGGTGATCGGCGAGTCGAAGATCCCGGCGGAACCAAAAGATGGAGCTCGGCATGCTCAGTCGTCGAGCCGAAGGGCGCGGATGAAGGTGTCTGGCGGGATATCCACCCGGCCGATGCTCTTCATCTTCTTCTTGCCTTCCTTCTGCTTCTTCAGCAGCTTGTTCTTTCGAGTGACGTCGCCGCCGTAGAGCTTGGCCGTGACGTCCTTTCGGAAGGCTCGCACGGTTTCGCGAGCGATGATCTTGCCGCCGATCGCCGCTTGGATCGGCACCTCGAACTGCTGGCGAGGAATGATCTCGCGGAGCTTTTCGGCCATCCGTTTCCCGTAGGCGAACGCATTGTCGCGATGCACGATCGTCGAGAACGCATCGACCTGTTCACCGTTGAAGAGGATGTCGACCTTGACCAGATCACCAGGCTCGTAACCGGCGGCTTCGTAGTCGAGGCTGGCATACCCCTGCGTGCGGCTCTTGAGCTGGTCGAAGAAGTCGATCACGACCTCGCCGAGCGGGAGTCGGTAGACCATCTCGAGGCGATCGGGCGAGAGGTACTCCATCTTGTCGAGCTGACCGCGGCGACTTTGACAGAGTTCCATGAGCGTGCCGGTGTATTCAGACGGCGTGATCATCGAGGCCTTGAGGTACGGCTCATCGATCTTTTGCCAGTCACCCGAAGGCGGAAGAGTGGCAGGGTTGTCGATGAAGCGCTCCTCGCCGTTGTTCATCGTCACGATGTAGTTCACCGACGGTGACGTCGCGATCAGGTTGAGGTCGAACTCACGCTCGAGACGCTCACGGACGATCTCCATGTGCAACAGGCCGAGGAAGCCGCAGCGGAACCCAAAACCGAGTGCGCTCGACGTTTCCGGCTCGAACGAGAAACTCGAGTCGTCGAGGCGCAGTTTCTCAAGCGCGTCGCGAAAGTCTTCGTAGTCGTCACCGTCGACCGGGTACAGACCACAAAACACCATCTGTTGTGGTTCGCGATAGCCGTCGAGCGTTTCTTCCGCTCCGTCGTGTTCGGTGGTGACGGTCTCACCAGATCGCGCTTCACGCACATCTTTGATTCCGGCGATGAGATACCCGACTTGGCCAGCCGAGAGCTGTTTGACTGGCGAATTCTCAGGCGTGCGCGTGCCGATCTCATCGACCGTGTGGGTCGATCCAGCCTGCATGAAGTGCAGCTTGTCTCCTTGACGCATCGTGCCGTTGACGATCCGGATGCTCGACACCACGCCGCGGTAGGTGTCGAAGTGCGAGTCGAAGATCAGCGCTTGGAGCGGGCCGTCCGGGTCACCTTCGGGCGGCGGAATTCGTTCGATGATGGCGTCGAGAAGATCTTCGACGCCGACACCCGTCTTGGCCGACATCCGCAGCACATCGTCGGCTGGAAGGCCAAGGACCTGCTCGATTTCGCCAGCGAACTTTTCGGGGTCAGCGGCGGGCAGATCGATCTTGTTGAGCGCCGGAACGATCTCGAGGTCGTTTTCGAGCGCCAGATAGGTGTTCGCCAGCGTCTGGGCTTCGATTCCCTGTGCGGCGTCGACAACCAACACCACACCCTCACAGGCAGCCAGCGATCGGCTGACCTCGTAGCCAAAGTCGACGTGGCCTGGGGTGTCGATCAGATTGATCGTGTGCCCCTTCCACTCGAGATGGACACTCTGCAACTTGATCGTGATTCCGCGCTCCCGCTCGATGTCCATCGAGTCGAGGTACTGGGCTCGCATGTCTCGAGCCTCGACCGCTCCGCACAGTTCGAGCATGCGATCAGCAAGGGTCGACTTGCCGTGATCGATGTGGGCGATGATCGACAGATTGCGAATCTTCGAAAGATCGGCGGAAGAGTCAGCGGAGGGGGTGGCCATGGTGACGAAAACGGTACTCCTTCCCATCCGGTTTGAGCCGCTTCGCGACTTGTGAGCGCTATCCTTCACCGGTCGCTGCCGTACCCGGCGCGCGTCTCGAACAACTCAGGAACTCCCGTGGCAAACATCAAGAGTCAAATCAAGCGAAACCGTCAGAACGAAAAGCGCCGTCTCCGCAACCGTGCGGTCCGCTCGGAGCTTCGCACCCGTGAAAAGGCAGCCATGGCCGCCGCCGGGTCCGACACCCAAGAAGAGACACTTCGTCTCGCCGTGAAGCGCATCGACCGCGCTGCGCAGAAGGGTGTGTTGCACAAGAACACCGCTGCCCGCCAAAAGAGCCGCCTCATCGCCCGTGTCCGCAAAGCAGGCGCAGGCGAGTAACAGCAGGCGCAGGCGAGTAACAGCTTCTGCTCACAACCGAAGATTTCGACCGACCCGCCGTCTGCCACGATCGGCGGGTTCGTCTGTTTTGGACGGAGGGCTCTGGACGGAGAGCTCTGGACGGAGAGCTCTGGACGGGGAGCTTTCGACGGGGAGCTTTCGACGGAGCGCGTTAGGCGGAAAGCCGGGCGAGGCGAGCCACGAGGACTTCGAGCACCGCTTCTGCTTCGATGGCGCTGCCACCGCGGAGATCGAGATCGGCTCGAGCGAGCAGTTCGATGGCTCGTCTGGTCCGGTCTGGTCCGAGTCGCTTGCTGAGGGTGAGCGCCTTCTTGGCCGGGAAGGTTGATCCCTTGATCCCCAGGACCTCCGCTGCGGCCTTCTCGTCGTAGGCACCCGCACCGTCGAGGGCGAGCGCTCGTTGATAGTGATTGTGCAGCGTGATCATGACCTGCAGGGCATGGCGGTCGCCGCCCCGAGTCATTCGGTGCATCTTTTCGAGCGCCGTTCCGATGTCACCCGAGTCGAGAGCGTCGGTGAGCTCCCACGGCGGGACATCCGACTTTTGTCCGAGGAATGGTTCGACGTCGGAGGCGGTGATCGCCGATCCCTCTCCAAACGTACTGACCATCATGTCGATGATCTGGTTGGCTCGGCCAACGTCGTCGCCCAGTTGATCGCTGATCGCCCGTTTGGCGCCAGCATCGAAGCGGACCGGAGCTTCAGCCAACCGCCCTTCGAGCAGCATCTTGCGACCCTTGCCCTTGGGCGCTGCGTCGATCTCTTGTGCCCCTGCGGCCTTCAACGCCTCTTTGAGAGACTTCGGGATCGAACCCATGCGGGTCGTTGAGGAGCCCTTCTCCCACACGAGGACCAAGTCGGTGGTCGGCAACGGATTGTCGAGCCACTCGACCAGGGAGGCGACCTGGTCCGCCTTGGTGAACATCGCAAGGTTGCGCCCGATGACGACTCGCCGTTCGGTGAGGAACGGCGGTGTGTGCGCTGCGTTGACAAGCGCCGTGATCTCAGCGCTGCCACCTTCATCACCCACGTAGTGGGTTTCGGTGACCTCTTCGACCATCAGCGAGCGGTCGCCGCCGCCGACGAAGTCGGTGACATGGGTCGACACGGCTTGGGATACCAGCGTGGCGTCGTCACCTTTGATCAGCACCACAGCCACGGCTCGAACGCTACCCGCTCCCCTTCACCATGACGCCCGCCTGCCGATGGGAGGTGGTGGCGGTCTCAGCACCACAGTCGGCTCCGGCCGATCCCCCAGTTCAGGCTGATCCGAAGGCTGGTCAATCGTCGCGCCCGTTCCGCGCCGATATCGATGGACTTCGAGCCGTCGCCGTCAGCCTGGTCATCTTGTTCCACGCCGATGTCCCTGGGTTCGCCGGCGGTTTCGTCGGGGTCGACGTCTTCTTTGTGATCTCGGGCTTTTTGATCACGCAAGGTCTGCTGAGCGAACACGCTCGTACGGGCGGGATCCAGATCGTCAACTTCTGGCTGAAGCGAGCCCGACGACTACTGCCTGCGGCCGGTTTGATGATCGCCAGCGTCTTGGTCGCACAACTCATTCTCCGGAGTCCCCTCGTCTGGGACACCAGCATCAGCGAGGCGTTCGCCGCTGCGACCTATTGGTCCAACATTCAGGTTTCCGGAATCAGCGGCGGCTACTTCGGTGCTCGGGTCGAGAGCCGACCTCTGCTCCACACGTGGTCGTTGTCCGTCGAGGAGCAGTTCTACATCGTCTGGCCCTTGCTCTTCATCGGCCTCTCCAGTCAGCGGGTCCGTGGATCTCGCTTTGCGATCGTCGCGGCCGCATCGGTGATTTGGTGCATTGCGCTCACGACAGCTGGCGACGCCAACGCCTACTTCTCGTCCGCAAGCCGAGCGTGGGAGTTCCTGATCGGTGCAATGGTCGCCACCTGGTTCCCTCAGATCAGAGCCAGAGCTGCGCAACTCCCCAACCTCTCGGCACCCGCCGGAGGGATCGGGCTCGCCATGATCGTCGCGTCTGCCATGTGGCTCGGTCGAGGCCAACCGTTTCCATGGCCTGGTGCGCTTCTTCCGGTAGCCGGAACCGTTGCCTTCCTCATCGCCCAACTCAACAGCGCACACACCGTTGGGCGAGCGCTTGCCGCTGCGCCTGTTCAGTGGATCGGTCGCGTCTCCTACTCGTGGTACCTCTGGCACTGGCCGTTTCTTGTGCTCGGCCGTGAGGTTCTCGGTAGCCACTCCCTCGTTCCATCACTTGCACTTGTTGCCGCCTCTCTCGCCGTTGCCCATCTCAGCTATCGGTTCGTCGAGACGCCGTACCGACATCGCCGCTCCAATACGAGGTCGGGCGAGGTCGTCGGCGCACTCGTCGTTCCAATCGCACTCACGCTCGCGGTGATCGGTGGTGCTGCCGGCTACCGAGCGCTCACGTTCTCCGACCCCCTCGTCGCTTCGATCGAGGAGGCAGCCGACGGCTGGCCAGCCCATCTCGGCGGTTGCTACTCGCTCGATGCCCCTTCGTTTGAGGCGAACTGTGTCTTTGGACAGGCGGATGGAGTCACAACCGTGCTCGTCATCGGTGACTCCCACGCTGCCCACTGGATGCCGACGTTCGACTCGATCGGGCAATCCAACAATCTGCGAGTCGTCGCACTGCAGCTCGGAAGCTGTCCGGTTCTTGCGCCGTCGCTTGCGACCGATGGCCGATCGTGTGACGCCCTTCGGGCCGAAGTCGATAACGCTCTTCTCAGCATGGAACCAGACCTCGTGGTGTCGAGCACGACCGAGGTCTACGTCGATCGCGAGTCGACCGCCGAGGTCGACCTGTGGCGCAACGGACACCGAGACTTCGCGATCGAACTCGCCGATCTCGACATTGGGTTTCTCGTGTTGCACGACATTGGCCGATGGGACACCGACCCGCTCGACTGTCTCCTCGAGAGCGATTCACTCGACCGTGGCGCAGACCTGTGCGGACTCGATCGCGCTGAGATCGAACGTCACCGGGCTCCGGTCGCGATCGCCGAGAGCGAAGGACTGGCCGAAGCGGGCCATGGTCTCGTCTTCGATCCAATGAGCGTCATCTGCGACCCAGTCGACTGCCTACCCATTGCACCGAATGGCGACATCGTGATGCAAGACAGCCATCACGTCACCCGCTCCTACGCAGAGTCGGTCGCCCCGAGCTTCGAACCCGTCGTGCTCGAAGCGCTCTCCCAGGTTGCTGGTTAGCAGCTCACTCGCTGACGACGAGGCGGCCGTCGACGTCGACGTCGAGAACCACGACGCCGAGATCGATTGGTTCGGTCACCCGACGAGCTCCGGGGATCCGGTGCTGTGGAGGCGCCAGAATCACCCCGACGTCGGCAACCTCGGCGATCGCTCGCGCAAGATCCCCACTACGACGATCACCTCGTTCCATCACCAACACATCGATCGCCACTACCCGGCGATCCACGATCAACTCGACCAACGACGGGCGCGCATCACCGGCAACAACCAACACCGACGGAGCCTCCAACATCGCCGGAAACCACCTCGACTCGCCGTGGAGCTCGTCCTGAAAACCGGGACCGGCGGATGAGCTCGACCCGGCGGCGATCAACACCATCACGGCGATGACCGCCAACGCCTTGCGCCAGGCTCCAGGTGCCACGACCCAACCAAACCAGCCAGCAGCCAGCGCTATCAGGCCAGTCCCCGCGACCGACGGCAACGGCAACCGAGTCGCCCACCCCGCAACCGCATCAATCCACCACACAAAGAACGTCGCAGGCAGCGACAAGACCGGCCGAATCGAAACCGGAAGTAGCCCAACGAGCACTCCAGCGCTCGAGCCCCACGTCATCACCACGCCCGCCGCAAAACCCGTCGCCACGTTCGCCGGCAACGACGCAAGCGAGACCGGCCCGAACGACGCCACGAGCAAGGGTGCAACCGTGATTTGAGCTGCCACCGTGATCGCTGTCCCCTCCGCAAACCATCGAGGTCCGCGGATGCGATCGACCAGGGCCGACCCCAACAACACGATTCCCAACGACGCCGCAACCGACAAAACGAAACCAATCGAACGCACCAAGAACGGATCGATCACGACGAGGCCACACGTCGCCAGCGACAGCGTCCGCACCCCAACCGACCGGCGCCCGGATACGACGGCCGTCGCTGCAATCCCCGCCGACACCGTCGCACGCATCACCGACGGCTCCATACGAGTCGCCAACGCAAACACCACAAGCAAACACCCCGTGATCACCCAACGCCCCCGCCGCGAGCGCCGCTTGATCATCGGCGCTGCCACCGCCAAGACAAACGCCACGTTCTGCCCGCTGACAGCCAACAGATGTGTCATTCCCGCCGACCGGAACCGTGCTTGTTGCGCAATGCTCTGCTCCCGGTCATCGCCAATCACGAGCCCGATGTACAAGGGGCGAAGCTCCTGAGGAACCCCCTCGGCCCCGGCGACCACGCGCTCTCGAAGAAGTTCCGACGGTTGGCGCCACCACACCGGCTCTGCGACGACGCTGAGCGAGTCAGCGGAAAGCCGACCGACGAGATGACGACTCCGAACAAACGAGTTCTCCTCGATCGATGCGATGGAGCCAACCACCTCGAGGCGCGACCCTGCGACCGCTTGGTTCAGATCACCGGCCGTCCAGGGCACGGTCATCCGAACCCGCTTCCCATCGAACTCACCGTCGGCAATTCGCCCCTCGACGAACCACCCAAACCCCATCGCTTCTGGGTCGGTCACCAAAAGCACGGCCCCATCGAAGTCCGCAGCCGGCAACGGTTGATAGGCGCGATCCTCCACATCACTCCGCGCTCCAGCGAGCACCATCACTGCCGCCATCACCAACCACGGCTGCCTCGCACCGACCGCAACCCCAACGGCAAGCACGGCAACACCCACCGACACCGGCAACCCAATCAGCGCGGCCGCCACCACGCCAGCTGCCATCACCAAGGTTTGCCACTCGGCCAACTGCCTGAACGAACCGTCTGCTCCCGAACCTCGCACTACCGGACGACCGCCTGGTCGCCGATCGCAGCGAGTTTTGCTTGGCCGATCCCCGGCACCGAGAGCAGCGCTTCGACCGATGGGAACGGTCCGTTCTCTTCCCGGTACGTCACGATCGCTGAGGCGATTGCGGGGCCAACGCCGTTGAGAGCCTCGAGTTCTCCAGCGCTCGCTCGGTTGATGTCGACCGAGCCGTCGGTTGAGGCGGCGGGAGCGACTGGGGTCAGCTCCTCACCAACCACCGGCACTCGTATTTGCACGCCGTCGACCAGAGGGGCTGCAAGGTTCAGTTGGTGCAGGTCGGCTTCGCTCGTCGCACCGCCGGCAGCCTCAACCGCATCCAGCACCCTTGCCGAGCTCGGCAGTGTCACAACTCCGGGGCGAACGACGGCGCCGGAGACGTGGACGATGAGGACACCACCCTCGTTCTCACCGACGACGGCAGGAACCGTGGTCGCGAGTGAGACTTGCGGGATGAGATCGTCGACGGGTTTGGCTGTCGGCGCACGCCCCATCCAGAGCGCCGATCCGATGAGCCCAACCACCATGAGCGCGGCGATGAGCGAGACCGCTGGCCGGTTTCGCAATTCGTCGAGACGGATGAGCGAGTCGTCGATTCGCTCGGCCAGGGTTGGTGGACCGAACGATTCGTCCGAATTCTCCACGGGCGCGCTCCCCTTCGGGGCGATGTGGGGAAACGGTTACCGGGGAAGGCTGTTACCGGGGAAGGCTGTTGGCGGGGAAGGCTGTTGGCAGGAAAGCAGCGCCTTGGCGAGGCGAGAATGAGCCTTAGAACAGCTGCGTCGTCAGCTTCTTGCGCCAGCCGGCGGTGTTCGGGTGTTCAGGGCCGAGCACTTCGAGAAGGTCGACGAATTCTTGGCGAGCAGCATCGTCGGCTTTCACCGTTGGGAGCAGCTCGGCAAGACGGGCCTCAGACGCTGCGTGTTCGTTCGCGCCAGTCCGAGCGAGAGCGGCGATTCGCCGAGTTTCATCATTCTCTGGAATCCGTGAGAGCAGCTGAAGAGCGTCGTCGGTGCGACCCGAATCGACCCAGAGCGCAGCGAGTTTCGTGATGGCTTCTGCGTGGCCAGGGTCCGCTTCGAGGATCTGGGCGAGCGACTCTTCGTCGCCGGCTTCGAGCAACGCGTCGACGGCGTTCGCTTCCTCGGTCGGCATGAAGCGCTGGACGAACTCTCGGATCGTTTCTTCAGGCTGGGCGCCCATGAACCCGTCGGCGATTTGGCCTTGGACGAGTGCGTAGACCGCCGGGATCGACTGGACCCGGAATGCCGCCGACGCCTGAGGGTTCTCGTCGACGTTGATCTTGGCGAGCAGAATCTTGCCGTCGGTTTCGTCGACGACCTTTTCGATCATGGGGCCAAGTGTCTTGCATGGGCCGCACCACGGTGCCCACAAGTCGACGATGACCGGCCGGTTCATCGACTCTTCAAGAATGGCGGTTTGGAAGGTTTCGTCAGTGACGTCGATCACGAGACACAACCTAACAGCGAGTTGCAGCTGCGAGCCTCAAACAGGGCTGAGCTCATCGTTCAAGAACTGTTGCTTGCACTTCGCTCGCTGCAGCTTCCCGGAGCTCGTCTTCGGCAGTGTGCTCGGCCGGACGAAGATGATCGTGCGGGCCGGAACACCGACGGCTTCGAGCGTCTTTTCGTTCACCCGTGTC
Source organism: uncultured Acidimicrobiales bacterium (assembly GCA_937925335.1). GTDB lineage: Bacteria > Actinomycetota > Acidimicrobiia > Acidimicrobiales > SZUA-35 > CALEWY01. The sequence continues at coordinate 33,914 of CALEWY010000014.1, read as the reverse complement.
GCGAGATCACCGAGATCCTCGGAACGAGTTTCGGCGACGACAACAACCTGCTCTTTGCCCGCTCGGCCCTCATGGCCGAACGCAATGACGTTGCCAGTCCGGATTCCTTCGGCTTCTCCAACGGAACGTTCGATGTCCTGGGGGTACACGTTTCGGCCGCCGACGATGATGATGTCTTTGATCCGGCCACACATGTGCATCGCACCATCAGCGAGGTATGCGAGGTCGCCGGTGCGAAGCCAGTCACCGTCGAAGAGCTCTGCGTTGGCGTCTGGCCGCTGGTAGTAGCCGGGCGTGACCGACGTGCCGCGAATCTGCAGCTCGCCCACTTCACGATCGCCGAGTTCTTCGCCAGTGCTCGGACTGGTGATACGAAACTCGAGTCCAGGAACCGGACGGCCGAGACACGCAATCTCCCGAGCGTTTGGATGATCGTCGGCGACAGGGACCGCCCGAGCTTCGACTTCGAGAATCTGAGCGTCGATGGTGTCGGTGATCAACCCGTCCATCGGGATCGGGAAACAGCCGGCGATCGCAAGCTCGGCCATTCCAAATGCGGGGAAGACCGCACCTGGATCCATGCCGTGGCGCTCGGCTGCTGCGACGAAGCCACGCACACCGGCCGGATCGACTGGCTCAGCTCCGTTGAGAGCGATGCGAAGCGACGACAGGTCGAGCGTTTCAGGTGCGCGCTTGAGGGCGCGCGCCGCGAGCACGTAGGAGAAGTTCGGCCCGGCGGTGGCGGTGCCTCCGTAGGTCGAGATCCACTCCATCCAGCGTCCAGGCGAGGCGAGGAAATCCTGAGGTGCACCCAGAACGAGGCTGATTCCTTCAGCCATCGGCAGGATGCAAAAGCCGACAAGGCCCATGTCGTGGTAGAGCGGCAACCAGCTGACCATCACGTCGACGTCCACATCGACGTCGGCGGCTTCGCGGATCGCGTCGAGGTTGGCCGCCACCGTGTGGTTCGGCAGCATCACACCCTTTGGTTCTGAGGTGGAGCCACTGGTGAACTGCAGTACGAACAAATCGTCACGGTGATAGTCGGGACGGACAAAATCGTCGGCGCTCGGGCGACCGGGACCACCGAGGAGTTCGGTGATGGTGTAGAGCGGCGGGTCGTCCGGACCGGTTTCAACGAACGGCGCGAGATCCGGATCGAGAACAACAGCAGCGCAATCGGCCCGTTGAATACGAGCTCGAGTCGCCGAGGCGAACTCTTCGATCGAAGCAAGACGCATCGGCAGGGGAAGCACGACCAGCGTCGCCCCACACAACCAAACCGCCTGGATCGCCGTGACGAAGTCAGCAGTGGTCGGGCCGAGCAACGCGACTCGGTCGCCGTGGTTCACGCCGCGGGCTTGCAACGACGCAGCAAAGGCCTTCGCTTCTTCATGCACATCGGCCCACGATTTCGTGACGGGTTCATCCCCGGTCACAAAGGTGACGGTGCCGTCGCCCTTGGCGGCGTGCTCAATTCTCGAAACGATGGTGTCCACGGAAGTATTCGACGTCACAACGATCGAAAAGGTTACGCGCGAGTAACTCGCAATACGCACAAAACGAAAAACTGCGGCCATCGGGCCGCAGTTTCAACGTTTTTGGTCTTGCTGTTTTTGGTCTTGCTGTTGTTCTTGTGGAGCTAAGGAGAATTGAACTCCTGACCTCCTCCATGCCATGGAGGCGCTCTACCAACTGAGCTATAGCCCCGGGTTGCCCCGGTAGGGAGACGTGAGCGTACCAAACCGGCAACGCCAGACCACGTCTTTTGAACAGCTGTGTGTCAAAAGAGGAGGTGTTAGCGGGTGGCGGAAACAGCGAACACGGGCGACCCGGCGAGTTCGGTGATGCTCGTGTCGACTTCGGCGAACCCGGCCTTGGTGAGCTCGGCTCCGAGCTCCTCGGGATTCATCAGCGTGTAGCCGAACTCCTCGGGGCTGTGGTCGTGGCCGTGGTCCGGGCCAAAGTCCTGATCGACGAGCAGAACTCGGCCGCCCGGTTTCACGACTCGGGCAAGCTCGGAGGCTGCCGTCGCATGATCGTCGACGTGATGCATGACGTTCACCGCGATCGCGGCGTCGATGTAGTCATCAGCTGCCGGCAAACCGTCGAACCCGTCTTGGTGCAACTCGACGGTGATTCGGTTCTTCCCCATGGCGAGACGACGCGCCATGAGCACCTTCATCAGCACCGCGTTCGGTTCTGCGACCACCACACGGCCGGTTTCGCTGGGTCCGACGAGCTTGGCTGCGGCGAAGACTGACGCCCCCATCCCGGCTCCAACGTCGAGCACCACCTCTCCGAGCTTCGGTGCAAGCGCAGCAACCGCTGCGTCGTTGACGGGTGACGACCAGCACTCCTTCGAGTGCTTGATGTATCGCAGTGTCGTTTTCAGGCCTTCGCTCATGCCGGGCGCTCGCTCATCTACTCGGACGGGCCAGGTGCGGTCGGCAGACCCAGATCGAGGCGACGCACGTCTTGCCAAAGCCGTTCGAGTTCGTAGTACTCGCGAGCTTCTTCGTCGAACACGTGCACCACGAACGAGCCGTAGTCCATGAGCACCCAGCTCATGTTGTCGTTGAGGCCTTCGACGCGAACCGGCTTTGGTCCGCCATCGAGGGCGACTCTCTCTTCGACCTCTTCGACGATGGCCTTTACCTGTCGGGAATTGTTGCCTGATGTGACAACGAACCAGTCGGTGATGCCCAACACATCGCCAACGAAGAATGCGTCGGTCCGCAAGCCGAGTTTGTCGTCTGCTGCATGGGCCGCTTTGCGGACCCACTCGGTAATTTGTTCGTCGCTCAGGACTTCGCCTTTTGTTCGCACGCTTGGGTGTCGGTGGAGATCCGGACGCTGAGTGTTGTCAGGTTCCGATCAGAACCGTGACAACCCCTGAGTCCACATCGGTCTCATCCACCTGGAGGCTATCGGCGCCCACCGATGCCACAAGGTCGGCGATCCTGGCGTCGTCCATTCCAAGCGGCGCAATCACCGAGGTCGGACCGTCGTCGAACATCGGAGCGTTTCCGATGCGGACGACCTCATAGCCAAGCCGTCCGAGATCACGCGCGGCCGCGCTGACATCGATGTCAGGCGAACGAACCAACACGCGCACTCGCACCCGGTCACCCGGCTCAGCACCGGCAGGGAATGGAACCGTCTCAGCAATCAACGCGTCCACCGCGAGTTCGTCGAGGTGGCGGCCGGTTTCATCGACGATGGTCGGCATCTCTTCGAGCACGATCGGCCCGCTCGCCAGAGCGTTGACGAGGACCCCGAGGGTGGTATCGGTGCTCGGAGGATCGGCGAGGAGCGTGGACCACCACAGCGACCGCCTCACCATCAACGACTCGAACGTGGCGCCGGTTGCTGGTCGGCCGACGTAAGCGGCGATCACCTCACCTTCGAGCACCACCTCCCCCACCTCGACCAGCGCAGGGGAGCCGTCTTCGATTTCTGGGGCCTCGTCCGCAGCTTCGGCGTCAGCGAGTGCGAGTTCACCCGGCACAGGGTCAGGGTTGTTCACGACCCAACTCCGGCCGGCCAGCACCTCCGACCATCGACTTCGATCGACGACGTCAACGGTGCCGATCGCCAGGTGAAGCGCACCAGATAACGATGTTGCAACCTGATCGGGGGTCATCTCTGACAGTCCAGTGCCGTCGATCGTCAGGTCACCCGGGATCAAGATGACGGCACCACCAGCTCGATCGGCCTCCGGTTGGGTGATCAGCACAGCGCCGGTCACGATCGATCGGTCGACCTCGACGACGAGAGATACGGGACTCGAATCCACGAACGCCTCCCAGCCAGGCTCGGCGGGGCCAGGGCCCTCGACGAACGTTCCGGCTCGCGAATCCAAGAGCGCGTCGAAACCTCGCCACCCGACAAACGGAATCGCGCTGACAAGCACGAGTTCGGCCACCATGAACAGCAGCGGTGGCGACGCCCGCGGGGGATCTTCGGTTGTGGTGATCGCCCGAATCACGATTGCGGACGATAGATCCCCAACTCGTCGACAAGGTCGATGACGGCATCGGGCACCAAGAAGCGCACCGATCGGCCCGCTGCGAAACGAGCGCGGAGATCGGTGCTGGAGATGTCGAGCGGCGGCACAACAACATGTTCGATGTGCCATCCGTCGGACATTCCCGCACCCGACCCAGCCGGCGAACCGGGACGGTTCACGACAACGAAGTTGGCGACCTTCTTGAGCTCATCCGCTCGATCCCAGGTGTCGAGGCGTGATGCCGCATCTTGGCCGACGACGACAAACCATTCGACGTTCTCGTGCCGGGCCTGAAGGGTGGCGAGCGTGTCGATGGTGTAACTCGGCCCATCCTCTTCGAGCTCCACATCGCTGGCGTGCAGACCCCCGACCGAACCATCGAGCGCAGGGTCACCAAGTGCTGCCCGCACGAGGGCCAGTCGGGTGGCCGCTTGTGTGACGTTTCGGGTTCCCGATTTTTGCCACGGGTCGTTTGCCACAACAAGCCAGCACTCGTCGAGGCCCATCTCGGAGCGAACTTGATCCGCAACGACCAGGTGGCCGAGGTGCGGCGGATCGAAGGTGCCACCGAATAGCCCGATGCGGCGGTGCATGCTCTTGTCTCGTACCGTCTGGTCTGGCTCGTGTGGCGTCATACCTGGCCTGTTTTGGTCACCCCGATGGGGTCAAGGTGTATCGGCTGCCTTAGCGGTGGCCTGAGCGATTACCACCGCCAAGTGACACATGTCACTTTTCTATTGGAACAATATGTAGTAAACCGTGCGTTTGGACTAGAAGCGCCCGCAGCACCACATCTCGATCAACGGGAAACCCCCCTTGCACTCCCTCAAGCACAGCTCTTGAAATTCCGTGCAACTCACTTCCCCGCATCCGAACCCGCCGGTGTGTCAAGCGCAACATCCAGATCAGAATCCTTACCCCCTCTGATCGTCATGTCATCGTTTGAACCCTCCCAGCAAAGAAGTAGCACCGCGCCATGAGTGATTCCGTCGGCCAGTACCTCAACGAAATCGGCCTTGTTCCCCTGCTCACCGCAGATGAGGAACGAGAGCTCAGTCAAATCATCGAAAAGGGCCGCGACGCCCAAGAACGGATCGACGAGGGTGAAAACTCCGCCGAGAACCGTCGTGCCGTCCGTGCCGCCGCCCGAGCAAAGGATCGGTTCATTCGAGCCAACCTTCGCTTGGTCGTCAGCGTCGCCCGCCGTTACCCCCTTCCTCCGTCGATGGAACTCCTCGACCTCATTCAGGAAGGCAACCTTGGACTCGAGCACGCAGTCGACAAGTTCGACTGGCGCAAGGGTTTCAAGTTCTCCACCTACGCAACCTTCTGGATTCGCCAGGCCATCGGCCGCGCGCTCGACCAGAAGGCCAGCCTGGTTCGCCTTCCAGGCGATCGCTCAGCGAGCCTCCGTGCCGCTCTGCGCCAGGTTTCCGGCGACGGCGACGAGCTCGATGACGAGCACGCACGCCTTCACCGTCTCACCACCCCGACCTCGCTCGACCGCACCATTGGTGACGACGACTCGAACGAGCTCGTCGACCTCCTCCCCGACTCCAAGGACGGTCCAGAGACCGAGGTCATGGCCAAGGCCGAAGAGACCATGGTCACCGGACTTCTCGACGTGCTCGACCCTCGTGCTCGTTACGCCGTCGAGCAGCGCTTTGGACTCAACGATGGCCGCAAGCGCAGCTACCGCGAAGTTGGCGACGAGCTGGGTGTTACCGCAGAGGCGGCCCGCCGCCTCGTGAAGCGAGCGGTCAGCGCCGTTCGTGACCAGGCCGGCGATGTCATGGCTGACTTCGACGCTGCTTGATCGCGCTCTGCGATTGATAGCGCTCTGCAATTGATAGCGCTCTGAAATTCTGAACAACGGCCCCGGCACAACGTGCCGGGGCCGTTCTCGTTTTGGCCATGCGTTGTCAGCACCGTTGTTTTGGTCAGCCCAGTGTTTTGGATTGCCCAACAAACTGCTGTGCTTTTGCTGACAAAGTCCGAAAGACTGGGCTGGTGACGACTGACGGCTCTCAAACAACAGCAGGTGCAACCGCCTGGCATCCCGCGAGTTGGAGGGGCCTTCCCGCCAAACATCAGCCCGCGTGGCCCGATGTTGCCGAGCTCGAGCGGACCTGCAAAGGCCTGTCCACCCTGCCGCCCCTCGTGTTTGCTGGCGAAGCTCGCTCACTCAAGGCTGAACTCGCCCGTGTCGCGAGTGGTGAAGCCTTCTTGTTGCAGGCAGGTGATTGCGCCGAATCCTTCGACGGATTTAACGCGGTGGCGATTCGCGAGAAGCTGCGAGTCATTCTTCAGATGGCAGTCGTGTTGACCTATTCCTCCGGTGTCCCGACCGTCAAGGTCGGCCGAATCGCCGGACAGTTTGCGAAACCACGCTCCAGCCAGACCGAGACGATCGATGGCACCGAGCTGCCGTCATTCCTCGGCCACATGGTCAACGACCTGCCCTTCTCTTCGGACAATCGCCGTCCGAACCCCGAGCGCCTGATCCAGGCCTACAACCAGTCCGCCTCAACGCTCAACCTGCTTCGAGCCTTCACCAAGGGCGGTTTTGCCGATCTGCACCGCGTCCAGGCGTGGAACCAAGAGTTCGTGGCCAGCTCACCCGAGGGTCAGCGCTACTCCGACCTCGCAGCTGAGATCGACCGTGCATTGCGTTTCATGGAAGCCGCCGGCGTGTCGTCGAATCATCCCGAGATTCACGAGGCTGATTTCTACACCAGCCACGAGGCTCTCATCCTCGAATACGAGGAGGCCCTCACCCGCCAGGACAGCCTCACCGATGATTGGTACGACTGCTCCGCTCACATGATCTGGATCGGTGAGCGCACTCGTCAGCTCGACGGTGCCCACGTCGAATTCTGCAAGGGCATCAAGAACCCGATCGGCTGCAAGGTTGGCCCAACCGCCACCCCTGAGGACGTTCTCGGTCTCTGTGAAGCGCTGAACCCCGATCGCGATCCCGGCCGCCTGACGCTGATCGTCCGAATGGGCGCCGACAAAGTCGCCGACAACTTGCCGCCGCTCCTCGAAGCGGTGCGAGACGCCGAACACTCGGTGGTGTGGGCCTCCGACCCGATGCATGGCAACACCTTCACCGCCGAGTCCGGCCACAAGACTCGTCACCTCGACGACGTCACGACGGAGGTTTCACAGTTCTTCGCCGCTCACCGCGAAGCCGGCACCTGGCCCGGCGGCATTCACGTCGAGCTCACCGGCGAGGACGTCACCGAGTGCCTCGGAGGCGAAGAAGAGGTTGCCCAGGGCGACCTCGCCAAGCGATACGAGACGATGTGTGATCCTCGCCTCAATGGGCGCCAGGGTGTCGACTTGGCCTTCCGGGTCAGCGAACTGCTCCGGTAGTTCGGTCTAGCTCAGCGGCCCTCGGAGGACCGAGTTGCCGCTGTGGCTGTCGTCGCCGTCGTCGGCTTCGATGGAGATGTCGACCACGCTGAACTCGTCCAGATCGATCGTCGGATCGATCATGAACGTGCCGTCTTCGGCGATCCTGCCGATCGAGCGGGTTTGCACGTCGTCACCATCGACGTCGAGCAGCCAGAGTTCGTAGAACGAGCCATCTGGAGCATCGAGACCTTCCACGTCAACCACGAGGGTGTCGCCGTCGACTTCAGCTCGGCCGGAACCAGCGAAACCATCGAGGGCGTCGAGGTCGGCTGCAAGCTCGATGGCATCGTCGCCGGAGGCGAACGACAGGCCGACCGGCACAGCAACGAGGAGGGCGGCAGCAGCGGCGGCAACGAAGACCGCAGTCCGCTTGCCCCAGCTTCGCTTTTCTCGAGCGTCGCTCAGCGAGATCACGGGAGCGGTATCGACCTGCTCCTTCGCAGACTCGCTGCGATGACTCGGAGGGATTCGTTCACCAGCCAGATCAGCGGAGCTCGGAGCGAGGCCGAGTTCGGCCTCGATCCCTGCCCAGACCGACTCGCCGGGCTGCTCGATCTCAATATCGGACGGACCGTCTCGCAGGAGATCGATCACCGAACCGAACTCACCTCGGAGTTCGTCCATCTCGGGATCAGGTCGTCGTGAGGCACTGTGGTCAGACGAACCAGCGTTCGTCGAACCGTCGTCGAATGAACCCGGGTCATTCATGACTTGCCTCCAATTCTGCTCGCAACGTTTCCAACCCCCGTCGAACGTGACTCTTTACGGTGCCGAGCGGCATGCCAAGCTGCTCGGATATTTCGCTATGGGTGAGATCAGCAAAGAATGCCAATTCTACAACTTGGCGGCGCTCCGACGATAAACCGGACAGCGCTTCGGTCAAGACGAGGCGATCGGTGACACGACCAGCATCAACTTGTTCGTGACCCATGTCGGCAGGTTCGCCGCCACCGGTCGCGGGACGACGGCCAGCCGCCCGCAAATGATCGATTGACTTAAATCGGGCGATGCCGGCGAGCCAGCTTTTGATCGAACCCTTCGACGGGTCGAATCCATCGCGGCCGCGCCAGGCCGCAAGAAACACCTGCTGGGTCAGATCTTCGGCGTCGCGGCCAACGACTCGACGGCAGAGACCCATGACGAGCCCTCCGTGAAGATCGAAGGCTTCTCGAAGGGCGAGTTCGTCACCATCGACGAAGCGTTGCTCAAGAGACATCTCAGGCACCGGGGGAATATAGCGATCTGTCGAGATCGGCGGGCCGACCTCGGCCGCAAATCGCCCTGGGGACGCCACGAGGGGCGCTGCCAGCGGAGGGCGAGTGGCGGTCAGTGTCATACATGGGGATACGCCAGATCATCAGCCCGTGGATGCACGAGTTCACAAATGGACCATATGACCTATCTCACACGGCAGGCCGAACGAGATCTAGACGAGGTTGTCGACGAATTTCTCGAGCTGGCGCAGGTTGCGCACCTCGAACGTGCCGTCGCAGTGGGCCCCGTACTCACCAACGATCGAGTCGCCGGTGTTCCAGTAGGCCTTTGGCTCTGGATTGAGCCAGAACAGCTTGCGAGCCTTCTGCTGAATCTCTTTCATGATCCAGGCCTGCGAGGCGTGGTAGTTGTTCCGGGCGTCGCCAAGGACCAGCACGGTGCTCTTGGAGTTGATGTCGTTGCCGTAGTTGTCCCAGAAGACTTCAAAGGCGTGGCCGTAGTCGGAGTGACCGTCGACCCACACGACGTCGGCTTCGGTGTTCACCCGGTGAACGGCCTCGGCAATGTCGTCGACACCTTCGAAGAAGCGGGTGACTTCATCGAGGCCGTCGATGAACACGAACGCTCGGACCTTCGAGAACTGGCCAGAGATGGCGTAGACGAGATGCAGGGTGAACCGAGCGAACGCCGCAACCGACCCGGAGATGTCCGCGATCACGATGATCTCGGGCTTTGAGGGCCGGGGATAGCGGAACTTCGGCTCAGCCGGGACACCGCCGTAGCTGAGGCTGTGGCGCACCGTGTTTCGGAAGTCGAGCGGGCCCTTTCGGCCGTGGCGACGCTTGCGGGCAAGCCGGACGGCAAGTTTGCGGGTGAGCGGATAGATCGCTCGGCGCAGATTGGCCATCTCCTCACGACTGGCATGCATGAAGTCGACGTCTTCTGGCAGCGGCTTGCGCAGTGTTTTGGCCATGGCCTCTGCGCCACGGTCAGCAACGAGACGCCGACGAATCTCTGCCTCGATCTCTTTGCGGAGTTCGTCGATGCGGGTTTCGTTCTCGTCTTTTTGCAGGCGCTCATCGAGCGGGCTCATGTCGGGCTGTTCTTCTTTGGCCTGCTCCATCAGCCGTTCCATCATCCCGTCGAGATCGAGATTCCGGAGGGTGCGGTAGAGGTAGTAGGTGCCGCCGACCGGGCGCCCTGGCTCCATCCCCGCGTATTTCTTCACGGCTTGCTTGGCGAGCATCCGCATCAGGGCTTGGTCGCCCTTCATGAGCGCCTGGAAGAGCATCTCGGCGAGCTGCTCAGGGCTCATGCCCTCACCGCCGCCCTCTCCCCCGGCACCGGGAGGACCCTCTTGGCCGTCTTCGTCGTCGAAGTCGAGATCACCGAAGGGGTCATCGCCGTCGCCGTTGATGGCGTATTCCTTGCCGCGCAGCGAGAAGTAGACCTCGAACAGCGTTTCGAAGGTCTTCCAGTGGGCGTTGTTCTTGACGAGCGTGGCGGCGAGTGCGTACTTGAACGCGTCTCGGTCCTCGATCGGAATGTGCCGGACCGCCTCGGCGGCATCGATGTTTTCCGACAACGACACCGGCAGGCCGGCGCTTCGAAGCTCGACGACGAACCCCTCGAGCAGGTTGAAGAGCGGACTGTCCGGCACCACCGTCGTGGCAGTCGATCCCGTGGTCGCGCCGTTCTCGCCGGCCATGATCAGTTCCCCGCAGCTGGCTCGAAGTGGGCGGCGGCGTTCGATCCGAACTCTTTGACGACCTTGTCGATGTCGCTGCGGTACTTCAACAAAACGTTGGCCGTCTCGACTGCATCAGCCTCGGTGATTTGGTCGATGCCAAGAAGGATCAGCGTGCGGGCCCAATCGATGGTCTCTGAGACCGACGGCGCCTTCTTCAGCTCGAGGTTGCGAATCGACCGCACGATGCGAGCGACCTGGTCGGCAAGGTTTTCGGTGATGTCGGGAACCTTGGTCTTGACGATTTCTTTCTCGCGCTCCATCTCGGGGTAGTCGAGGTGGAGGAACAGACAACGACGCTTGAGTGCTTCGGAAAGCTCACGGGTGTTGTTCGACGTGAGGAACACGAGCGGGATCTGCTTGGCTTCGATCGTTCCGAGCTCAGGAATCGACACCTGATAGTCGGACAACAGCTCGAGCAGGAGCGCTTCGGTCTCCACCTCGACGCGGTCAACTTCGTCGATGAGCAACACGACCGGATCATCGGCTCGGATGGCTTCGAGCAACGGACGGGTGAGCAAGAACTCGTCGGAGAAGATGTCGTCTTCGATCTCTCCCCAGTCCTCACCACGCTCGGTCTGGATACGAAGCAACTGCTTCTTGTAGTTCCACTCGTACAACGCCTTGGACTCGTCGAGCCCTTCGTAGCACTGCAGTCGGATGAGGCGAGCGCCGATCATGTCGGCGACCGACTTGGCGAGCTGGGTCTTGCCGGTGCCGGCAGGGCCCTCGATCAGAACTGGTTTCTCGAGGCGGTCGGCGAGGTAGGCAATGCCTGCGATGCCGTCGTCCGCGAGATAGTCGACCTCACGGAGGCCTTTACGGACAGCATCAACAGACTCGAAACGGTGGGTCATGGCGGGATACCGTACCGCCGGTACCCAACCTGCTCACAAATTGGTTTCACACTCAGGCCACTTGCACCTCTGCGCACTGGGGCGAACTAGGCTCAGCCGATCATGGATCGAGGCCTGTCGGATGCTGTTGAACGATTTCGCCGCACCGTCGGTGCTGCGCTGAAAGAGGCGGCTGTCGGCACCTCGGTGTCGAGCGAGCAACTCGAGCGAGACGCCATCGTTGAGGCGTTCAATCTCACGTGTGCGATCGTCGATTCCGACGGTCGCCACTCCGACGACGAGTTGTGGGCGATCGTTGCCGCGTTCGCCAGCCACCAACTCTTGCCAGGGGCGGCAACACCGAACGACCTGCGCACCAGCACGCTGATCGTCGGAAAATCGTCGTGGCTCACGAGTGCGTCCGCCACCTTCCTCACCCTCAAGCAGATCGACGAGCGACGAAACACGTTGCTCGCAAAGACCTACTACGACGAAGCGATGGTGCTCGCACACACCGTCGCATCCCTCGACAAGTTCCCGTCTGAAGATGAGCTCAAGGCAATCGTCGACTTCCAGCGACTTCTGCTCGGCAATCTTCCGGTCAGCCGTTCTGAGACCGCCGTCGATGGAAGCGGAAGCAACGGATCGGCCAAGGCAGCCGTCGAAGCCGAAGAGGCTCCCGAGCCCCTGCCGATCGAACCGCTCGATGATCTCTTGGAGGAACTCGACGGGCTGATCGGGCTCGACGCGGTCAAAGAAGAGGTGCGCCTCTTGAGCGCACTGTTGCGCGTGCAGAAAATGCGAGCCGATCGCGACCTTCCGGTGATCGACTCAAACAAACACCTCGTCTTCAGCGGTAACCCCGGCACCGGAAAGACCACCGTCGCCCGCCTGCTCGCCCGGATCTACCGCAGCCTCGAAGTTGTCGAGCGGGGCCATCTCACCGAGATCGACCGCAGCGGCCTTGTCGCTGGTTTCGTTGGTCAGACCGCCAACAAGGTCGGCGAGGTCTTTGAAAAGGCCGACGGTGGTGTTCTTCTCATCGACGAGGCCTACTCGCTGATTCGCGGCGGCGAAAAGGACTTTGGTCGAGAAGCGATCGATGCCGTTGTGAAACAAGTCGAGGATCGACGCGACTCCATGGTTGTGATCCTGGCCGGGTACCCGAAGGAAATGGCCGAGCTGGTCTCTGCGAACCCTGGTTTCTCGAGTCGTTTCCCAAAGACGATCACGTTCCCTGACTACGACGATGATGAGTTGCTCGCCATCTTGAAGCTGATCTCCGAGAAGGGTCACTACACCCTGACCGACGATGCTGAAGAAGCAGCCAAGGTCTGGTTTGGCACGTTCGACCGCGGTCACGGCTTCGGCAACGGCCGTCTTGCTCGCAACCTGTTCGAAGCTGCGGTCGCTCGTCATGCGACCCGCCTCGTTGAGATCGAGGGCCCGACCGACGAGGACCTCACGATCCTCGAAGCCATCGACGTTGCATCGGTCCCGTCTGGGCAAGACGATTCCGAGCAAGACAATTCTGAGCAAGACGATTCTGAGCAAGACCGTTCCGACCAAAACGGTGATCCCGAAACGCCGTGAGCGGATCGAACCGAGTCGCCTCGGGGATCTTTGCGTCCAGGGCCGCTGGGCTGCTTCGCGAGATTGTCCTCGGAGCAGCACTCGGGATCTCCCCAGCAGCTGACGCCTTCCGCACCGCCATGCGGGTGCCGAATCTTTTGCAGAACCTTCTCGGCGAGGGTTCGATCTCGGCTGCGTTCGTTCCCGTTTATGCGCGGCTCGTCGAAGACGAGCAAGACGACGAAGCCCGCACGCTGGCCGGCCAAGCACTCGGTCTGCTCTCAGCGGTCGTGGTCGTTGCCGTCGCGCTCATCGTCATCGCCGCTCGGCCGCTCGTTTGGCTCACGACGTTCGGCGGCATCAAGGACGACCGGTTCGATCTCGCTGTCCAATTGACGCGCATCACCGCGGTTGGCCTTGGCTTCTTGGTCATCTCCGCGTGGTGCCTTGGCATCTTGAACGCACATCGCCGCTACCGGCTGTCCTACAGCGCTCCGGTGTTGTGGTCGGTCGCCCAGATCGCTGCGTTGAGCCTCGCCCTCATCCTGGGTCGAAGCCAGGAACAGACGGTTCGTCTCGCGGCCTTCGCCGTTGTGGCCGGTTCGCTGCTTCAGCTCGGTGTGCAACTCCCGTCGGTCCGACGCCTCGCCTCACTCCGGCCATCGCTCGGCCGCGGACCAGCGATGCGAGAGGTGCTGTCGAAGTTTGCGCCGGCGGTCGGTGGACGTGGCGTCGTTCAGATCGGCAGCTACATCGATCTCGGCCTTGCGGGCCTCCTCGCCTACGGCGCGCTCGCCACCATCGGTCTCATCATGCCGCTCTACCTGATCCCGATCGCCGTGTTCGGCTTCAGCGTTGCGGTTTCGGAGCTCACCGAGATGAGCCGCGAGCGCGGTGGCGATGGTGCTGTCGCCGCCCGTGTTCGTATGGCTGAGCGCAAGGTTCTCCTTCCGGCCGGCCTCATCACGGCGGGAGCGCTCGGTGGTGGCGCGATCGTGATCGAGTCGTTCTACGAGCAGACGAATCGCTGGCTCGGGCGAGGCGACTTCTCCGACGCCAACACCACCGTGATGGCCGCAACCCTTGCCGCCTTCGCCATCGGCCTCCCTGCCACGATGACGGCCAGGGTGAAGCAGAACGCCCTCTACGCACTCGGCGACGTCAAAGGCCCAGCCAGAATCGCGATCGTTCGACTCGTCGTGGCCGTCGTCGTCGGCTTCATCGCCATGCTCCAGCTCGACCACCTCGCGGCCGACAACCTTCCGAGCGGTCCAAGCGAGGTTGCCACCCTCGAGTCCGCGCTCGACCTGTCGCTCTCCGAAGGCCCACTCGGCACCACACAGGTTGGTGACTTCCCGTCCTGGCCCCCATGGGAGCCACTCCCCCAGCGCGAGCAGTTGACGACAGGAACGTCCAAGGGAACCTCGCTCGCCCACTTCGGTCCGGTCGGCCTTGGGCTCGGATCGGCGGTGGCCTCCTGGGTTGAATGGCAGCTGCTGAGGCGGCGTTTACGAGCTCGGCTTCTTCACCCGATCTCCGGTGGCCTCGGGTTGGGTGTTGCGATCGCCGCGTTTGCCACGTTCGTCACCGCTCGATTGATCGCCCGCATCGATCTTCCCCCGATCATCAACCTTCTCGCGCTCGGTGTCGGTGCGCTCGGCGTGTATCTCGGAACACTCTGGTTCATCGGTCTTCGACCTCGATCGAGGCGGTAAGCCACCGGCCCCCGGGGCGACTACGATCGCCAGCATGTTCAAGCTCATGAAGCGCTGGTGGAAATACACGACTGCGAAACTGACGGGATCGTTCAATGAGAACGCTGACCCGAAGGTTCAGCTCGAGCAGGCCATCACCGAGGCGCAAGACAACCATCGCCGCCTCAAAGAGCAGGCCGCCAACGTCATCGCCAACCAAAAGCAGACCGAGATTCGCCTCAATCGCACGATGGAGGATTACGAAAAGGTCGCCAAGAATGCCCGTCAGGCCGTGATGATGGCCGACGAGGCCAACAAGAAGGGCGACGACAAGAAGGTCGGCGAATACACCTCAGCCGCCGAGAGCTTCGCCAACCGCATGATCGCTCTCGAACGTGAGGTCGAGGATCTCAAGGCCCTCCACCTCCAGGCATCACAGGCTGCCGATCAGGCAAAGGGTGCCGTCAGCCAGAACTCTGCTGCGCTGCAAAAGAAACTGACCGAGCGCCAGAAGCTTCTCAGCCAGCTCGATCAGGCCAAGATGCAGGAGCAGCTGAACACCGCAATGACCTCGCTCAACGAGCAGGTCGGCCAAGACGTTCCGAGCTTCGAAGAGGTTCGCGACAAGGTCGAGAGTCGTTACGCCAAGGCAAAGGGAGCCGCCGAGCTCAACGCCGATTCGATCGAGACCCGCATGCTCGAGGTCGAGCAGGCATCGATCAATGTCGAGGCCCAGGGCCGCTTGTCTGAGATCCGAGCCCAGCTCGGACTCGCTCCTGCCGAGGGCACCGAGACACTCGCCGAGCCAACCCAGGTTGCTCAGGCCGAGGGCGAGACCGCTTAGATCAGCCAGTCGTTCATGTGCCAGTCGTTCATGTGATCGACCCTCGTCGTGGTCCTACGGGAGCACGACGAGGGCGTCGCGATGGATCACTTCATCGCTGAGATCTGGTGGAAGCGCTGAGGTTTGAGACCCGGCGAACGCTCCGAGCTGATCGCTCGACCACCGAACCTGGCCTTTCGCAAAGACCACACCAGCCGTATCGACGATCTCGACGGCATCGTCTGGGCCAAAGGTTCCCTCGACCGACGTGACACCGGCAGGCAACAGCGACTTGCCGCCGTTCGTGAGTGCTCGTCGTGCTCCGTCGTCGACGGTGACTCGTCCCTTCGACGGCAGAGCAAAAGCGATCCAGAGTTTGCGGGCGGCAAGGCGGCCCTGACGAGCTCGGAACCGAGTGCCGACCCCACTCGTTCCTGCGACCGCGTCGATCACCACCGACTCTCGTTCGGCGTGGGCGATCACGGCCTCGACGCCGCTCCAGGTTGCGATCTTTGCCGCCGCGAGCTTCGAGGCCATACCCCCACGGCTCTGAGCAGATCGAGCGCCGCCCGCGGCAGCTTCGAGCTCGGCATCGATCGCCACGATCTCCTCGATCAACGAGGCGGACTCATCGACGCGAGGGTCGGCGGTGAACAAGCCATCGGTATCGGTGAGCAGAACCAGGTGGGTGGCTTCGATCAGATGGGCAACAAGGGCAGCGAGGCGGTCGTTGTCGCCGAAGCGAATCTCGTCATCGGCGATGGCGTCGTTTTCGTTGATGATCGGGACGGCACCGAAGTCGAGCAATGCCCGCAGGGTTCCGCGGCTCTTCAGGTACCGGTGCCGGAACATGAGGTCGGTCGGGGCCAAGAGCACCTGACCGGCGAGCAGGTCGTGTTCGGCGAGCGCCGCCTCGAAGCCGTTCATGATCGAGGTTTGGCCAATCGCACTCGCCGCCCGAAGGCCACCCTCGACCCGTTCAATCGTGACGTCGGATTTGCCGGCGTTCTGGAGTGACCGAAGGAGAGCCGGCATCCCGGCAGCGATCGCTCCGCTCGTGACGATGACGACATCATGTCCAAGGGCTCGGGTTGCAGCGACCTCTCGCGCCAGCTTCGCAACGACTGCTTGGTCGACCGCACCGTCATCGGTCGTCACCGATGACGACCCGATCTTCACGACGATGACGGAGCGGCCGTCCGTTCGTTCAACCCTGGCCATCGATCAGTCCTGGAAGAACTCGAACTCAAAGTCAGCAATTCGCACGGTGTCGCCGTCGAGAATGCCTGCCTTGACGAGTGCTTTGTTTACACCCAGTTTGTCGAGCCGTTGACGGACGACATCCAATGCTCCGAGGTCGGTCATGTCCGACAACGACACGGCGCGTTCGGCAGCTCGGCCATACACGCGGTAAGCAGCGTCGTCTTCTCGACCCACCTCGATGCCTTCGGCGAGCGGGCGATGGATGACGAACCCACTGCGATCCTCTTCACCAGCCCGCGACTCCTTCACCTGCTCGGACAACTTCCACAACATTGGTTGCAGGCCTTGGCGGGTGACCGACGAGATAGAGAAGTCGACGACGGCCTCCTCACCCCAGTCGGACGCTTCGAGTACGTCGGACTTCGAACCGACGACGATGCTCGGCCGCTCGAGCAGCTCTGGTTTGTACTGGCCAAGCTCGGCGCGCAACACCTCGAGCTGGCGTGCGGGAGAGTCGCCGTCGACCGCCGAAAGATCGATGAGGTAGACGAGCACACGAGCTCGCTCGACGTGACGCAAGAACTGGTGGCCGAGGCCGTGGCCCTCGGCGGCGCCCTCGATCAAACCGGGGATGTCGGCGACCACGAATTCGGTCTCGTCATCGAGCCGCACGACACCGAGGTTTGGCTCGAGGGTTGTGAAGGGATAGTCGGCGATCTTCGGCTTCGCCGCTGAGATCACCGAGATCAGCGTGCTCTTTCCGGCGTTGGGATAGCCGACGAGTGCGACGTCGGCCATGAGCTTGAGCTCGAGGCGGAACCAGCGCTCCTCTCCCTTCTCCCCCTGTTCGGCGAACATGGGTGCACGACGGCGATTCGAGAGGAATCGGGCATTGCCTTGCCCGCCCGAACCAGCGTGAGCCGCAAGCCACCGGTCGCCATGATGTGCAAGGTCGGCGAGCGGCTCTCTCGTTTCGTGATCGAGCACGGTCGTACCGACCGGCACCTTCACGAAGATGTCTGGGCCCTTCTTGCCGTGCATGTTGGAGCCCTTACCGTGCTTGCCGTTGTCGGCGATTCGGTGTGGGTGATCTCGGAACGCCAACAGTGATGCGACCTGACGATCGGCTTCGAGCCAAACGTCGCCGCCATCGCCTCCATCGCCGCCGTTTGGCCCGCCCATCGGGACGTGTGCTTCACGGCGCATGGCGACACAACCAGCCCCGCCGTCACCGGCCCGGGCGCAAATATTGGTCTCGTCGACGAAGTTGGACACCCCAGGAGTCTAGGGAGCCGACCCCGCCAGTGAGCAGAGATTCAGCGAGCAGAGATTGTGGGCAGCGATCAGTCGATGAGGCGAACCGGATCGCCGATGACCTTCACGCTCCATGTGAGCGTTTCGTTGATGCTGCCGTTGCTGTCGTCGTAACGAACTTCCCACCAGCAGTCGTCCGGCTGGCCGGCGATCTGAACACACCCGGTGGTGTCGTAGTCGGCAGGAATGTCGACGACGATCCGAAGCGTGCGGTCCTGGAAGCCGTAGGCGGTTCCGTTTCCGTAGGCGTTCTGCGTGATGCAGGACTCGGTACCGCAGATCTGTTCCGCCACCGGGCCGTCGCCGACCTTGTAGTCGGTTCGAGTTGTGCGGTAGTTGTAGAAGTCGGTATCGATCGTGCGCCAGCGAATCGACGCTGCCGTTCCGTCTGGACGAAGCACGAACATCTCATCGAGACCATCAGCGGGGTCGAAGAGGATGATCTCGATCTTCTTGCCAGCGTGTTCTGGACCAATCTCGGCGAGCGACAAGGTGGCGCTGTTCGGGCTACCCGCAGGAACGGCGGGGAGCATGGTCTCGTTGGTGAAGGTTGTGACGAAGTCACGGCCATAGATCGCCGGGCAGGTTGCGAGTGCACCAGCACCCACTCGTGAACAGGCGAAGGTTCCGTTGCCGGTTCCTGCAGGCACGATGCGCAGCGAGTAGAGCGCACGACGCACGTTGGTCGGCGGGGCGAGTGGGCCCGTGCCGTCCGGATCGAGGTCGTTCCAGATGTTCTCGGTTCGCAGCACGTAACGACCGGCCTGGAAGACCGTTCCAATATTGCGCCACTCACCAGGGTCACCACCGGTCACCGACCATGTGGACGTCGTTGCGCCACCGGGCTGACAGAACGCCGGGTCGTAGCTTCCAGCCGAGCCATCCGGACGAGGGTTGTTGATCGTCAGCGTGCTGATCGCCGGGATGTTCTCGTTGTCGTAGTCATCGAGCGGTGTGGAGTCGGTGTTGAAGAGCGTGAACTGCAGCGGAGCGTCAGCCTGGTCGCCACGGGTGCCGTTACGGGCCCAGCATGTTGCGCGGGCCTGGATTTCCCAGCCACCGGCCGGATCAGGGATCTCGGCGATGAAGGCGTGTCCGTCGACTTCGTACTGCGGGTTCGGCTCGCCAGCAGTCGTCGGTTCGCACACAGCAACCGAACGGGCGGCTCCGATGAAGTCGCCGTTTTGACGAAACTCACAACGAGGCATCGCACGGAGGTAGAAGTTGTCGACACGGCCGTAGTCGGTTTCAGCGCCGGTTCCCAGGGCGTTACCAGGGTTCCCCATCGGGACGGGCAGGGTGTACTCGGCCTGGGCGTACCGCTCGATCGAGATGCCGTCCATCACGAGCGAGCCGAAGAAGACCTCACCTTCGGACTTGAGATCGACACGCAGCTGCTGGTTACCAGTCGAGGAGATGCGAATCTGGGGAACCGGATCGGGATCGTCAGCGGTGAAATTGAACGTGGCGTCATCGACGACGACGGCGGTCGGGTAACCGTTCAGTCGGATGGTCTGCAAGACGGCCGCGGAGGCCTGAGTCTCGTTCGGCATCCAAACAACACCGGCGAGAGCGCCAGCATCCGCTGCTCGCTGGATGTCCTGGCCTCGGACGTACCACGCACCAACATCGGTGGCGAAAGCAGCAAAGATCAAGAGCGGAACGAGCAGCAGGGCGGTCGTCGCCATGACGTAGCCCTTTTCGGCTTTCTCCTTCGCTCGCTCGATCGTGGATGGGTTCGTCGACTCGCTCATGGCTGGACCTTGGGTTCGATTCGCATGACGGTTGTTTCAGTGATCTCGTACGTGCCAGGTCCGAAGAACCCGGTGAGGTAGTCCTGCTCGAGCACGACCTGCACGCCAACGAAGGTGGCGGTCTGCTGGAAGTCGCTTCGTTCGCCCGGTGCTCCCGGGCACCAGTTCGAGGAGGCGCCGGCGCCACAGCTTGTGTCGTCGCCGAGGCTGCCGTCGAAGTGTCCATCGTTGTTGAGCTGTGCGATGTCGGCTTGGACGTACACGTTGCAGTTCTGTCCGGCTTCGTTGCCGATGACATCGTCGACGCACGTCGCTGGAGCGTTCCCTGCAGCGTTCGGCTCGAAGATCACAACTCGGATGATTCGATCGGTATCGCTTCCGATCGTTGCAGCGACGGCGCGAAGCGCCGACATGTCCGACAAGTCGTCCTTCCCGAGCTGGGAAACGGTTCGGGCACCACCACGGGCGGCTTGCACAACACCCTGGTTGGCGTTCCACATCATGCCGGTCTCGAAGAGACCAAGAACGATGATCATCAGCACTGGCACGACGAGTGCGAGCTCGACGATGATCGAACCCTTCTCTCCGTCGCGATCCGTTCGACGAATCGACATCACTGTTCCTCCGGCTCGATCTGGATCACGGTTTCTTCTTGCAGCGTGCGGCTGTCACCAAAGAACTTTGTGACGTAGTCGTGGTTGGTCTGGACATACACACCGACGAGGTCAGGTTGAGCCGACAGTGAGACTTCACGGTCGCTCGGGCACCAGAAGCGGTCGATGGCGATCGGGCCGCATCCAAATTCGCCAGTCGGGTTGAAGGCACTGTCGAGCAACGCAGCGTTTTGCAGCTGATCCTGGGTGTAGTGATTACACGGTTGAGCGTTCGTGCCGGTCGGCGGGTTCAGCGGGTCGACGAGTGTCACCGAACCGGTGAGGCACGATGGGTTCATCGGGTCGCCGATCTCGTTCACTCGGTAGATCACGACGAACTCGACATGTTCGACGCCCATTGGCTCGACCGCATGTTTGATCGTTTGCAACGTGAAGTAGTCAGCGTCGCCGTCGTTACCGAAGACCGACGCCGCTCGACCGCCTTCGCGAGACGCATTGGTCGTCGTCAAGTTGTTGCGCGAGAGCAATCCGAATTCGAAAACTGCGAAGAGGATAATCATGAAGGGCAACGTGACGATCGCCGCCTCAATGAGTGACGATCCGCGCTCGCGATGGCGTGTGCCGGCCAGAGTCATGTACGCACTATCGGCAGGTGGCCTCCGAGTCTTTACCCCTGAAGCAAGACTGCCCAACACCCGAATTGGGGTGCAAAACGAAAAGCGCCGCCCGAAGGCGGCGCTTTCAACAATCGAAGTGTTGTGGGGGCTAGTCCGTCAGGACGTCGACCAACTTGCGGCCCTTGCGGAAGCCGAACTTGACCTTGCCTTCGGCGGTGGCGAAGAGCGTGTCGTCGCCGCCCTTTTTCACGTTGGCTCCGGGATGGAACTTGGTTCCACGCTGGCGCATGATGATGGCGCCTGGCTTGACAGCCGTGCCATCAAAGACCTTCACGCCGAGGCGCTTGGATTCTGAATCTCGGCCGTTCCTAGTTGAACCGCCACCTTTGGTCTTTGACATATCAGCCTCGCTTGATTCCGGTGATCTCGACGTTTGCGTAGGTCTGACGATGACCGTAACGACGTCGCTGGTTGGTCTTGGACTTGTAGGTGAACCCGTCGATCTTCTTGCCCTTGACCTCACCGAGGACCTTGGCAGAGACCGTCACGCCTGCGAGCTGATCGGGGGTGGACAATACATCGCCACCATCGACCAGGAGCACGGGGCGAAGCTCGACGGCATCGCCGACAGCTCCCACGCGCTCGACCCGGAGGGTCTGGCCTTCTTCGACTCGATACTGCTTGCCACCAGTGGCCACGACTGCGTACATAAGGTCCACAAGGCTAGCGGTTCGCGCCGCGTTCCCCGCTCACTTCGCCGATCGAGATTTTGACTTCTTCGGCGCCAGGCCTGTGTCGATCTGCATACCCCGACCATCACAGTGCGGACAGGCCGAAGACAGGCTCTCGAGCAAGCCCTCACCAATACGTTTGCGGGTCATTTCAGCAAGGCCGAGCTCGCTGATGTCGAACACCTGGGTACGGGTTTTGTCACGGCTCAGGGCCTTGCGGAACACCCGCATGACGTCATCGCGGTTCTTGCGATCTTCCATGTCGACGAAGTCGATCACGATGATGCCGCCGATGTCGCGCAGTCGCAGCTGGTGGGCGACCTCCTCAGCGGCTTCAAGGTTGTTGCGATAGACGGTCTCTTCGAGACTTGATGAGCCGACGTTTTTACCGGTGTTGACATCGATGACCGTCAAGGCCTCGGTGCCCTCGATGATGAGGGAGCCGCCCGACGGCAACCACACCTTGCGATCGAGCGCTTTGTGGAGTTGCTCATGGACGTGGAACCGTTCGAAGCACGGCAACTTCTCCGCAGTGGCGTCGTAGAACTCGACTCGATCAGCGAGCGCTGGGGTGATGACCGAGACGTAGTCGGACACTTCGTCGTAGAGCGCCTTATCGTCGATCATGATCCCGCGGTATTCCTTGTTGAACTCTTCGCGGATCACACGGGTGGACATGTCGGGCTCGCGATAGAGCAGCGATGGCGCCTTTGCCTTCTTCGCGAGCTGTTCGATCTGCTCCCACTGCTGCACGAGTCCAGCGACGTCACGCTCGATCTCTTCCGCAGTGACGTTCTCGGCTGCGGTTCGAACGATTAGGCCATGACCCTTCGGACGAATCCGATCGAGCACCTGACGGAGTCGTTTGCGCTCGGGGTCGGGGAGCCGTTTTGAGATGCCGTAGGTGTCACCGCCAGGAACCAGCACGACGAAACGCCCTGGCAGCGAGACCTCGGTCGTGAGGCGGGCACCTTTGTGTGCAATCGGGTTTTTGGTGACTTGGCACAGCACGGTCTGGCGAGGCTTGAGCAGCTGCTCGATCTTCGCTCGACCCTTCGACTCGTCGTAGTCGGAGGGGTCGTACTGCACATCGCCTCGATAGAGGACGGCGTTCTTTGGTGTTCCGATATCGACGAACGCTGCTTCCATCCCGGGCAACACGTTCTGCACACGACCGAGATAGATGTTGCCGTGGATCTGGAAGACGTCGTCACTTGGGCGCGAGACGTAGTACTCGATGAGGTTCCGCCCCTCGAGCACCGCGATGTGCGTCGCATCATCACGCTTGGAGACCACCATCTGGTAGCGGCCGATCGGCTTTCCGTTGCGGCTGCGGCCACGGCGACGGCTCAGCTGACTCTCGTCGAGCTCGACGGGACCGCCTGCCAACACCTGCTCGACGGGACGGTCACCACCGCCCGTTTTCTTACCGCCGCGGCGACGGCGACGGCGACGCTTGGAGGCAGACGAGCCGCCTTCAGAGTCGCCCTGGCCATCCTGGTTGTTGTGGTTGTTCTGGGCACCCTGGTTGTTCTGCGCAGGCTTGGCATCGCCGGAACCACCGCCGTTTGAGCGGTTTCGTCCCTGGCGATTCCCAGAATTCTTCTTTGATTGGCCGCTCTCTTTCTCGCCAGCTTCGCTGTCTGCTGATTGTGCTGCAGATTCAGCGGCTGGTGCTGGTCGGCGATCGCCGATCCGTGGTTTTGCTTTGGAAGTTGAGGACCGAGGAGCTGATGCTCGCTCGGCGGGTCCCCGATCGGCAGCTTCGCCGCCGTCGTCGGAAACGTTCATTGAGGTTGTCCCTTCTCATCGGCCACCTCCAGCCCCCGCCATCGCCGACGAATCGGCTGGCTCGGGAGTCTGTTCAGTGGCCGGCGATGGTTCGGGAACCGCTATGGGCTCGGACCGATGTCCATCGCTCGTGGTGGTGAATTGGTGGGTGCGGCGGACCCAACCCTCTCGAACGTCTGTCAACGACGGTTCCGCGATTGAAAGTGCGGAGATGAACTCAGAAGGTCGTAACGACACAGGCTCAGTTGAGAGCAGAGCAGCCAACTGCACACCGTTCGGCGTCGGCCCCACAACCTCGAGTTCGAGGACACAGGGGCGGACATCAACCACGGTGGTCTTTCCCTTCCGTTGCCGTTCGAGCGGAAGCTCGGTGGCGTTGAGAAGGGTGGACACAGCAGCTGTCACGTCATCCATTGGTTGATCGAGTACTTCAATCAACCAACGACAAGAGGAAATCGCCTCCTGAAGCGATGCCGTTCCGGGCTCGATGTGTTGTGCTGCGACGACGGTCAAACCGTCTGGCAGCGCTTCACAGAGCCGGGAGGGCAGGTCCTCGAGATCGATCGGCGTGACCAGATCGATATCGAGGTATTCGGCATCCGATTCATGTGCCACCGACAACGCCAGCCCGAAGCTGACGCGAGGTCGAGGCGAGAATCCCTCGGAGTACGAGATTGGAAGCCGGAGTTTTCGGAGTGCCCGCTCGAACAATCGAGCCACGTCTCGGTGGCTCGTGAACCGGATCTTGCCTTGTTTGGTGAAGCGAAGGCGAACCGTGAAGCGGGGCTGCGGACTCATCGTGGTCCGGTGAGAAGCGTGACGGGAACAGCCCCGCCGGTCTCGAGGTCTTGGCCTGTCCCCTGGCTTCCGCCAGCGGGAGGTGTCGCCGATGCGACGACATGCTCAATGCCATAGCCAGTACAGGCCCCGCAGTCATAACACGGGGTCCAACGGCAGTCGGGAAGACCAACTTCGGCAAGCGAATCTTGCCAGTCATCCCAAAGGAAATCTTTGTGAAGGCCCGCTGAGAGGTGGTCCCAGGGCAGCCCTTCGTCGAGATTGCGATGGCGATAGGTGAAGAACTCTTCACCGATCTCGTGCTCGGCGAGGGCGTTGGTCCAGCGGTCGAGCTCGAAGCACTCCGACCATTCCTGGAAGGTGCCGCCGTTGCGCCAAACGGTTTCGATCACGTCGGCTATCCGACGGTCGCCTCGGCTCGCAAGCCCCTCGGCGAACGTTGCCTCCGGGTCGTGCCACTTGAGCTGCACACCCTTGGAACGGCGAGTGGCGTCGCGCAACAAGTTGACCTTGCGCTGCAACTCTTCTGCGGTGTTCTGGCCAAACCACTGGAACGGTGTGAATGGCTTTGGCACGAAGCCACCAACCGACGCCGTGACACTGGCTCGTTTGTTGTACTTCTTGCCGATCTCGACGCAGTTCTTGGCGAGTTCAGCGATGCCGAGCGTGTCTTCGTCGGTTTCGGACGGAAGGCCGATCAAGAAGTAGAGCTTGACCCGCTGCCAACCCTGCGAGAACGCTGCATCAACGGCTTCGTAGAGGTCTTCTTCGCGAATCAACTTGTTGATGATCTGGCGCATACGCCAGGTTCCAGCCTCGGGAGCGAAGGTGAGTCCACCTCGCTTTGCCCGCTGCAATTGAGCGGAGATTCCAACACCAAACGCATCGACTCGAAGGCTGGGCAGCGACACGCTCAGCGGACCACAGCCCGCTTCATCGCTGTCGTCCATGATCCCGGACACGGTGTCTTGGATGTCGCTGAAGTCAGCCGTGGAGAGTGAGGTGAGCGAGACCTCGTCGTAACCGGTGCGCTCGACACCCTTCTTCACCATGGTTCGAACCTGGTCAGCTGGACGTTCGCGGACCGGCCGCGTGATCATGCCGGCCTGGCAGAAGCGACAGCCGCGGGTGCAGCCTCGGAACACCTCGACGTTGAGCCGATCGTGCACCACTTCGGTGAGCGGGACGAGCTGCTCTTTCGGGTATGGCCATTCGCCGAGGTCGGCGATGGTCCGCTTCTCGATCTGGGCCGGCACACCATCGAACAGCGGGGTCGTTGCGATGAGGTGGCCGGTGACGGAGTCGTAGCTCGGCTCGTAGAGAGCCGGGACGTACACACCCTCGACCTGGGCCAATGCCATGAGCAGATCGTGACGGCTGCCCGATTCCGATGCTCGATGGGCGACGATGACGTCGGTCATCTCACCAACGGCCTCTTCGCCGTCGCCAAGCACGACTGCGTCGAGGAACGGTGCGAGCGGCTCGGGGTTAAACATGCAGTGGCCACCGGCGACGACCAGGGAGTGCTCGAGTGTCCGATCCGCAGCCCGCAACGGGATGCCAGCCAAGTCGATGCAGTTCACGACGTTCGTGTAGGTCAGCTCGGCCGACACACCAAAGGCGATCACATCGAACTCAGATGCCGGCGTGTGATGCTCAACCGAGAAGAGCGGAATGCCGTCGGCTCGCATAATGGCTTCGAGATCGTGCCACGGTGCGTAGCTGCGATCAGCACGACCGTCTGGGCGCTCGTTGATGATCTCGTAGAGGATCTGCAAGCCCTGGTTGGGCAACCCGATCTCATAGGTGTCGGGATAGGTAAAGAGCCAGCTCACAAGAGCGGGATCAGGGGCCTTCGCCTTGGCACCGTCTTCGCAGCCGATGTAGCGGGCTGGCTTCTGAACGTGCGCCAACCGAGGCTCGAGAAGAGGCCAGACGGATGTCACTGGATTGCAATCTAGCGGCTGGAGCGCCGAACAGTGTGGATCAAAATTCACCATAAGCACTCGAACAGGCACTCTCCGTGAATCTAGAGTTCTAGACGGGCGAGTGAGCCGGGCTCGTTAGACAGGAGACCCTCGATGACGGTGGATGGCGACCGACTGGACCAGCCCCAGCCCGATGAGTGAGGTGAGCAGTGAACTACCGCCGTAAGAAATGAACGGCAAGGGGATGCCAGTGATCGGCATCAGCCGCATGGTCATCCCGACGTTCTGGAAGATCTGGATCAAGATCATGCTGAATACACCGACACAGATGAGCGCCCCGAATCCGTCACGAGCGAGTTGAGCAACTCGGAAGATTCGCAGCAGGATCAACGCTTCGAGGCCGAGCACCACGGCGGCGCCAACAAAACCGAATTCCTCGGCGATCACGGTGAAGATGAAGTCGGTGCGTTGTTCGGGAACGAACCCGAACTGGGTTTGGGGGCCCTCGAACAGGCCTTGTCCGGTGATCCCACCCGACGCGACGGCCGTGGTCGATTGCACCTGGTTGTAGGCAAACGGCGATGCGTCGTCGACGAAACTCGTCAGCCTCTGCTGTTGGTAGTCAGCCAGAACCTCGCTGTTCAAGATTACCGAGACGAGGACCGCCGCTGATGCGATGAGCAACACGATGATCCGGACCGGCACACCGGCGACCATGAAGATGCCGAGCGTGATGAACGCGTAGACGAGGATCGAGCCTGTTTCGCCCTCCAGGTACACAAGAATGGACAGCGCTGAGAACACGACGAGCCCACCGGTCACCCGCGTGGCATCGACACTGCCCGTCCGGCCCGTGAACATGGCCGCCAGCACAACGACGAGAGCAAGTTTGGCGAATTCGGCCGGTTGCACACTGACGAAGCCGAACTCAAACCAGCCCTTCGTGCCCTTCACCTCCTTGCCGATGATCAGCACGAGGACGAGCGCTGCCCCGGTGGTGATGTAGACCACGCCGAGGAAGTCTCGAAAGGCTCGGTAGTCAAAGGCGGCAACAAACGTCATGGCGATCAGCCCCGCCATGAAGAAGATCCCCTGGCGCATCAAGAACGTCTCGCCTGAAGCGTTGCGGGTTGCGCTGTAGATCGCGGTGATGCCGATCGGGACGATCAGCACCGATAGAAGTGCGAGCGTCCAGTCGACGTTTGCCAACTTTGCCGACGCAGATTCTCGACGGACAGAGCCGCTCGGACGGGCCGACGGTGAGAAGGGGGTCGAGAGCGCCATCAGGGACCACCCGTCGTGTCCGCGACGGCGGCGGAGCCGTCATCGTCTGCATTCTCCGGTTCGACTGCCACAGTCGGGTCGGCCGCACTTGTCGGCGGCGCCGTGGTCGACGAGGAGGTCGGAAGCGAAGAGGTCGCCGGTGTGGTCGGTGGCGACGTCGGGGCAGGAGTCGAACTCGTTGACTCGGCTTCAGCCGGTGCGGTCGTTGCTGGATCAGCCGCAGGAGGTGCGGTCGTCGACGGGGCAGCCTCGGTGCCAAGTGCGGTCGTCGTCGATGGTGCATTCTGGGCCGCGGGCTCGGGCTCAGAATCTTCGATGGGAGCGACGACACCTTCCGGGATCAGCGGACGATCAAACTGGAACCGAGCCTCGTCGGCGAGTGGAGCCGGGCGAACCTCGACGATTCCGGCGAGTAATTCGAAGAAGCGCCGGACCGCTGGGGCGGCTGCGTCACCACCAAATCCCGCCTCTTCGAGGACAGCGGCAACGGCGTAGTCAGGATTCAGGCCCGGACCGAACGCCGCAAACACGGCCGAGTCGGCTTGACCGTTCTTTTGCACCGTTCCCGTCTTGCCAGCAATCGGGTAGGTGTCGAGAGGGAAACCGGCGAACGACTCAGCTCCGGTTCCCGTTGTCGGTACCCGGAACAGTCCGTCTCGGATCGGCGACATGATGGCGGGATCGAGCGGCTCGGTCTCGCTTTGGATCACCTTGATCTCGAGCGTGGTCTCCCCCGTCTCCGGATCGACGGCCCGGTCGACGATTCGAGGCTGATAGCGGGCGCCACCGGTTCCGATCATGGCGTACATATTCGCAAGTTGCAGCGGTGAAACGAGCAGATCACCCTGGCCGATCGACAGGTTGACGTTGTTGCCAGCGAACCATCCAACGTCGAATGTCTCGCGCATGTTCTCGGGTGTCGGAACCCTGCCGGCGGATTCGTTCGAGAGCTGGATCCCGGTGGCTTGACCAAGCCCGAAGTTGCCGGCGACATCCTGAATCGGCGTTTCACCAAGGAAGTTTCGGTTCTCCCACGCCTCGGCTCCGATGGCGTAGAAGTAGGTGTCACTCGATCGTTCGAGCGACTCGCGCAAGTCGACTGGGCCCATCACGGCTCCGCCCGCGTTCTGGAATCGGCAGCCGGCCGTGCACTCGTCGATCTCGTAGAACCCGGCGTCGTCCCAAACCTCCCATTCGGTACGCAGTCCCGTCTCCAGCGCGGCGTACGCAGTGATGGGCTTGAACGTTGAACCAATGGAGTAGCCGCCGCGAGTGGCTCGGTCGAACAGCGGCTTGTCCGGCCGGTTCTCCAAGAACTCGAACTGCTCGGAACTGATGCCAAAGATGAAGTCGGTCGGGTCGTAGGTCGGCAGTGAGGCAAGGGCGATCACCGAGCCGTCGTTGACGTCGAGGGCGACCAGGCTTCCGGCTTCAGCAACATGCGGGAGACATCCCACACAGGCATCGCGTTGGCGGGCAAGGCGGAGTTCGTCGGCAAGGATCTGCTCGGCCGCGTACTGAAGATCGATGTTGATCGTGAGGTAGATGTCTTGTCCAGGCACAGCCGGTTGCAAGATCTCGGCGGTTCGAATGATCCGGTTGTTCGCGTCGATCTCGACGACTCGATGTTCAGGAGTGCCTCGCAACGTCTCCTCGAACACCTTCTCGATCCCGGTCAGGCCAACCTCGTCGCCCGGGAGGTAGATCTTGTCGCTGGCTTCGTTCAGCGACGCGGCAACGTCCGTGCTTCGAACGCTGCCCGTGTAGCCGATGATGTGGGCGCCGATGTCGCCATAAGGGTAGGTGCGCACAAATCGGCGCTCGACCTGGAAGCCGGGGTAGGCCCGTTCTTGGATCAGGATCCAGACGTCCTCACCAACGTCCTCGGCCACGACGACGGGCTTGAGGTCACCGTTGCGAGCGCGTGAATAGGTTCGGTCGAGTTCGTCCTGTTTGGTCTTCAACCCAGCCCGGTTGAGCTCCTCGGCGACCTCTCCGAAGATCTCAGCCCGCTCCTCCGAAGAGAGTTCGGCCAGTTCGGTCCAATCGAGCGTGACCACCAGCGATTCTCGCCGCCCGGCGAGCACACGGCCTTCGGAGTCGAGGATCCGGCCTCGTGGCGCTTCGACCCAGATCTCACGCTCACGATTGGAGGTCGCGGTCTCGACCGCCGCTTCTGGGGTCACGACCTGCAGGAACCACAGTCGGGCGACCAATGACCCAAACACGAGCAGCGCCACGATGGCGAGCGCGCCAAACCGGCGACCGCTGATCTCGGTCTCCCCCGTGTCGTTGTTCATCGGGCTGTGTTCATCTGGCTGTGTTCATCTGGCTGTGGCGGATGTTGGAGCGCTGGTCATATCGCTCGACGGGCGGTCATGAAGCATCCAGCGTGCCACCTGTGTGGCGGGATGAACCATCACCGATCCAATCGCACCGATCATCAGCAGGGTGATCAACGTGTGGTTCGTGAACGGAGGTGGATCCTGCTCGAAGATGACGCCCGCAAACCACATCAGGATCGTCGCTCCGATGATCGCCATGGCCCCCTGAATCGTGCGAAACAACGGACCGGGATGAAGGAGACGGATCTGACTTTCGGCCAGACCCCACGCCACCACGGAGAACAGCAGGGCGTAGACGCCAAACGGCGCGAACTGGAACAAGTCGACCGAGAGACCGGTCACAAACCCCAAGAACGCCGCTTCTTGGCTCTGCGACACAAATCCAATCGCCACCAGCAAGTACAACGGCAGATCGAGACGGACTCGGTCAAACAACAGGGTCTGATCGAACGTGCCAACCTGCACGATCGCAACGGCGAGGATCACACCAAGCGCTCGCAACCACCGAACCCGACCCGTGTTCATCGATCCTCCTCGGTGAGGATGACCGTGACGAACGCGAGGCGGTCGAGATCGGCAAGTGGTTCGATTCGAACGCGGACGCCATCGATGACGAGCCTGCCGACCGGAATTCCCCCCGGATAGTCGCTCGCGTTGAGTCCGCTCGTTTCAAACCGAACGCCGGGCGCCAGCACGTCGACCGCACCCTCTTCGAGGTCGACTCGCAGGTCAACCCCATCACCATCGCCGGTCGTCACGCCGATCGCGCGGGTCCCTCTCGACACCACGCCGATCGAGGTTCGAGGATCGGAGATCAGCTGCACCTGTGACGTCTCGCCGGTCACCAGAATGATTCGACCAACAAGACCATCGCCGGTCACAACGGGCATGCCCTCTCGCAGACCGTCGTCGCTCCCTCGATCGATCTCGATGATCCGCTCGACCGATGTTCGCCGGTCGGAGGTGACCGAGGCTGCAATCGTTGGGAGCGCTTCGACAAAGTCGATGTCGGTTCCGATCTTGAGTTCGTTCAGTTCTGCTTCGCGGTCCGGCAGCCGATCGACGACACCCTCGAGCTCAGCGACCCGTTCGCGCAGCTCGTCGTTCTCCGCCGCCAAGTCGTCGTAGTGGACGATGCCCTGCCACGTGTCACCGATCGGGCTCAGAATGAAGCCAACCGCGGATCGAAGCGGACTCGTCACGCTGTAGGCCGCTTCTCGAACACCTTGGAATGGGCCGGTCTGGCGAGCGTCGAGCGTCATCATCGCAAGCGCTGTCACGACGAGCAGCAAAACGATGCGTCGTGACGAAACGGTTCGATTGGCCACAGCTCAACAACCCCCGACGGGGCGATCAGTCTTGCTGACCGGGGTAGAGATTGCGGAGTGAGTCGTACGCCTCGAGGTATTGACCGGACCCGATAGCGACAGCGTGCAGCGGGTTCTTGGCCATCTTGATCGGCATACCCGTCTCGCTCTCCAGGCGTTGCGGAAGCCCGTGCAAAAGTGCACCGCCACCGGCCAGGGTGATGCCGTGTTCCATGATGTCGGCGGCAAGCTCCGGCGGTGTCTTGTCGAGTGTCACCTTGACGGCGTCGACGATTGAGCTCACCGGCTCTGCGAGTGCTTCGCGCATCTCTTCGGTGGTCGTGACGATCGTTTTCGGAAGGCCGCTGACGAGGTCACGGCCTCGGATCTCGGCTTCGAACTCCTCTTGGAGTCGAAAGGCGGAGCCGAGTGAGATCTTGATCTCTTCGGCGGTGCGCTCACCGAGCGCAAGGCTGTATTCCTTCTTGATGTAGCTGATGATCGATTGATCGAGCTCATCACCACCGATACGCACGGACTGGCTCGCAACGATGCCGCCGAGCGAGATGACGGCAACCTCGGTTGTGCCACCGCCAATATCGACGATCATGTTGCCGGTTGGGTCCTGCACGGGCAGGCCTGCGCCGATCGCGGCGGCCATCGGCTCTTCGATGATGATGGCTTGGCGGGCGCCAGCGAACTCCGCAGCATCGCGCACGGCTCGTTGCTCGACGCCGGTGATGCCTGACGGAACGCAGATCACGATTCGGGGTTTCGCCACCCAGCGTCCGGGGCTGACCTTCTGGATGAAGTACCGGAGCATTTCTTCGCAGATATCGAAATCAGCGATGACGCCGTCTTTGAGCGGCCGAATGGCTTGGATATGGCTCGGCGTGCGACCGATCATCCGTTTTGCTTCCACACCGACGGCAAGCGGTCGGTTGGAGTTCACGTTGATCGCCACGACGGACGGCTCGTTCAGAACGATGCCGTGGCCGCGCACGTAGACGAGCGTGTTCGCCGTGCCGAGGTCGACGGCCATATCGCGGGCGCCCACGGACCCAAGAACACTGGAAATTCGTTTCGCAGCCACACGGACTCCCTTGGGAACTACCCCGCCGGAGTCACCCTAAGAGTTCGGACCGGACCTCACAAGGCGAAGGTGAAATCGCCCAGCCAGGCCCAGGCCCGGAACAGACCGGTTAGAGACCGGGGAAGAAAATTCCGATTTCGCGTTCGGCGGATTCGTTGCTGTCGGATCCGTGAACGAGATTCTCGGTCATAATTGTGCCAAAGTCGCCACGGATAGTGCCGGGAGGCGCCTCGGCCGGGTTGGTCGGGCCCATCATCGTGCGGACGATGGCGAAGGTGTCGTCCGGGCCCTCGAGCACGGCGACAAGCGCAGGGCTGCGGCTCATGAACGCTTTGAGGTCTCCGTAGAAGCCCTTTCCGACGTGTTCCTCGTAGTGACGATCGAGGGTGTCGGCATCGAGGGTCCGCAGCTCGGCGGCAACGATCGACAGACCTTTGCGCTCAAAGCGGCTGAGGATCTCTCCGACGAGACCACGCTCAACGGAATCGGGCTTACAGATGATAAATGTACGGCTCACGGCCCGGAGGGTAACCCTCCAGGCGTGCGATGAGACCGATGCTGACCGGGTGTTGGCGCCGTTTAGATCTGTCGGAGTTCCATACCGGCGATGGTGGTTCCAGCCTCACGGTTGGAAACGACAACGGTGACCGTTTGGCCTGCGGTGAAGGGGAACGGTCCGGGGTTGATCTGACCGCCTCCGCTGGTGCCGTCCCGGACGTCGAACTGTTCGACCGAGCCGTTGCTCGGGATGCCGCCCCACTGCCAGGAGTTGCAGCACAGTGTGCCGCCGCCACCAGCCGGGTCTTCGTCGAAGGCCACACCGTCGACGGCCACGTCGACCCAGAAGGAGTCGGCGCTGCCACCGTTACCTTGCACGGCGCCGACGAGGTCATAGTTGCCGTCGGCAGGCACGACGAAGGTGAATTCGAGGGTGTTGCCGTAGTTCGGAGCACCGTTGGCGTTGCCGACGTTCGAGGTGAACGTGCCGTTGCCGTTATCGGTCCAGTTGCCGGAACTGCCGGAGGCGTCACCAACACCCTGGATGAGCGGGGTTGCAACGGGAGGCGGCGCACATTCGGTGAGGATTCGAGCATTGTCTGCGAACTGCTCGCCGGCAAAGTTCTGGAATGTCACCTCGCTGCCATTAACTGCGATGGTGTCGCTGTTCGTCGGGTTGAGGGGATTCCCCTCAAACCCTTGATTCGAAGGTGACTGAGGCGAGCCCAAACTCTGGGTCGACGCCAGCGTGCCGCTGCTGTGAGCAGTCGCAAGAACCGGTTGCCCAAAGTTGTAGGTGGTCGGCGGCGTCGACGTTGCCGTGTCGGCCGGGGAGTAGTGGAAGAAATAAGAGCACACTGTTGTGCCGGCGGGGATCGTTGGATAGCCCGGAAGCGTCAAATCGCTGGTGAGAAGCGTCTCCTGCTCGAAGAATACGAACGTATCGAAGTCGCTGTCGTAGGGGCCATTCGTGGGGTCGAACGGGTCGGTGATGCCCGTCGGCACGGCGCCGGGCACGTTGCCCGCTCCCGAGGTGACGACAGGAACAGGGATCCCAGCCGGAATCGCGTCACCAGGAGGAAATCCGAGCGGAACGGTCGACCCGGTCGAAGTCGGCGGAGTTGCTGTTGTTGGCGTTGCCGTGCTGGCTGGAGCCGTCGATGGCGCTCCCAGCACAGACGTTGCCAGCTCTTGGCGAGCGGGGCGCGGCGAACCGATCTGAGAACCCGTTCGGACCAAGAAGTCCTCCGAGTTGGTCTCGAGTGCCTGCACGGCGCCAAGGCTCACCGCAACAAAAGCAGAAACGAACAGGGCGTAC
>CALEWY010000013.1 GCA_937925335.1 uncultured Acidimicrobiales bacterium | reverse complement strand
CGTCCGACGCCTGGGCCGGGCCCGCTGCGTTGATCGGTCCGGGGCAAGACACCGAGGCCCGCTGGGTTGACGACCCGACCCCGGGAACAGCCCGAGATCTGAGCGGCGGTTGGTACGACGCCGGCGACACCAACAAGTACGTCACGTTCGCTGCAACGCCGGTGCATCAACTTCTCGCCGCCTACGCCAACGCTCCGGATCTGTTCGACGACGAGGTGGGCATCACCGAATCGGGGAACGGTATTCCTGACGTCCTCGACGAAGTTCGTTGGGAGCTCGAGTGGGTCGAGCGAATGCAGAATGATGATGGCGGCGTGCTCCTGAAGGTGGGCTTCACCGATTGGGAAGGCACGCCGTTGCTGCGGGATGACCGTCGGCCTCGCTTCTACGAAGAGGCGTGCTCATCATCGACCATCGCCGCAGCCGGCATGTTTGCCGCCGGTGCGAACGCCTTTGCGGAGATCGATCCAGCATTCGCTGACCGCCTTGAAGATCGAGCGATCGACGCGTGGGATTGGGTCCAATCAACACCGTGGCGTGACGACTGCGATCCGCAGATCGTGCATGCCGGAGACGCCGATCAATCACTCGATCTGCAAGCGGCGAATCTCGTGGCAGCGGCCGTTCACCTCTATGCGCTCACCGGCGAGGAACGCTTCCACTCGGTGGTGCGCAACGAACTGACGACGACACTGCCCTTCATCGACTCGGCGTTCGGCCGCTACGAGCCGGCGCAGGCGATCGCCGTCGAGCTGTATCGATCGCTCCCAAATGCTGACCCAGCCGTGCTCGGCGACATCGATGATCGGGTTGCCGCCGTTCGCAACGATGGCTCGGTTCACGGTGATCTCGACGCTGGGCTCTATCGGTGGCACTTGCCGATGGAGCAGTATCACTGGGGCTCGAACATGGTGTTGGCCAACACCGGCAATGCAAACCTCACCATGGCTCGTCTCGCACCTGGAGGCATTGGCCAACAGCTTGACCTCATCGACCGAGCTGGCGCCCATCTCTCGGCCATGCACGGCGTCAACCCGCTCACCGTCGTCTATCTCTCCAACACCGAAGCGCTCGGCGCCGAGCACTCGGTGACCCAGCTCTACCACTTTCGCTATGGCGACGGCACGAGCTTCGACGGATCAGAGACGGGCGCCGCCCCCGGCTATCTCGTCGGCGGACCAAACGCCAGCTACTCGGGCCAGCTGGCCGACGCCTTGGGACAACCGCCCGCTCGCTCCTACGCCGACGACAACACCGAGAACGACTTCGCTCGAACGTGGGAGCTCTCCGAGCCCGCCATCTACTACCAGTCGGCCTACATCTCACTGCTCTCCGGCGTCATCGATGTCCATGACTTGGACGACTTTGGCGGCCCGCCCAGCTATCGCCGGATGAAAGCAAGTGCCACACTGCGGAGATGACCGAACGCCCCGAGCAGCGTCCTGACCTGCGCACCGCCTGGTTCGTCCCAATCGATGGTGATGGCCATCACATCGGGACCGACGTTGCCGAGCGACCGCCCACGTTCGACTATCTCCGCCAGGTCGTACAGACCGCTGAGGCGAGTGGCTACGACTACTTGCTGATTCCGACGCGCTTCGCAAACGGACTGTTCAGTCCGGACGCACCACTGGCCGAAACGTGGACGACCGCAACCGGCCTGCTTGCGGCTACCGAGCGAATTCGCCTTTTGATCGCTGTGCGACCAGGTTTCGTTGCGCCCGGATTGTTCGCCCAGATGGCTGCGACGCTCTCCACCAACACCGGTGGTCGAGTCGACCTCAACATCGTTCCGGGTGGCATCCAGGGTGACTTCGAGAAGTTCGGCGTCACAACAACCCACGACGACCGATACGCAGCGGCGTCAGAGTTCATGGACGCATGCGGACAGATGTGGGCTGGTGACCCGGTCGACTATCAGGGCGAGACCGTCACGCTGGCGGGCGCCCAAGTGTCGCCCGCTCCCCCATCCGACTCATTGCGTTGGTACTCCGGCGGCGCAAGCGACAACGCGTTGGCCCTGGCTGGCGAGTGGTCAGACGTGCTCCTCGCCTGGATTCAGCCCCTCGATGCAACCGAAGCGTTGCTCGATCGTGCTCGCGCTGCTTACGCCACTGCCGGCCGCCCACCGCGGTTCGGGATGCGCACGCACCTCGTCCTTGGCGACTCGACCGACGACGCCTGGCGCCGAGCCGATGATCTCTTGTCGAAGGCTTCGAACGTTGTGAAGGCCGAGCGCCAGAAAGCGTTCGCTGGCACGGCGGCCGTCGGCCAACAGGCTCAGCTCGCCGCCGGCAGCGAAGGCGATCCATTCCGAATTGGCCCTCACCTCTGGAACGGCATCAGCCAAGTTCGCGTGAACTGTGGAACCGCAATAGTGGGATCAGCCGATGAAATCGCCGACGAACTCGCGGCCTATTGGCGGCTCGGCATGGATGAGTTCATTCTGTCCGCCTGGCCTCACGCCGAGGAGGCGGAACGCGTTGGCGCCGAGGTGATCCCACGGCTGCGAGATCGCATCTCGTAGCGTCGCTGCGATGGGGAGGGGCACAGGCATACGAAGCAGGGCGCCGATCGGCGCGCCCGTGGCGATTGCGATCGTGGCGTTCGCCCTCACCGCCGCCTCGTGCAGCTCGTTGGTTGGGCCGGTCGGTGAATCGGTTGCCGGCGGCGGCTCGGACTCAGCGATCGTCCGCACCGAAGCCGGTGCAACGACGAGCGCTCCTGCGACGACGCTCGAACCTCCTTCGTCGACCGCTCCCTCCACCCAGCCTCCATCGACGGAGGCGCCAACGACGACGGTGCCCGTTCGCGAGCCGGTCGTGATCGGCATCGCTGGCGACTCGACGTTTACCAACGGGCTCGAGCAGCGCGATCCGTTCGGCCAGATCACCGAGCTTCTCTCGGCTCCCGACCTCATGATCATCAACCTTGAAACGGCGGTTGCCGATGCGAGTGTCGGCCGGCCACCGGTCGACAAAGCGTTCCTCTTCAAGTCGCCACCTGCGTCGCTCGACCTCTTGGTCGATGCCGGTATCGATGCCGTCACCCTCGGCAACAACCACGCGCTCGACTTCGGGATCGACGCGCTCGAACAGACACTCGATGAGATCGACGCTCGCGGCATCTTGCGAACCGGAGCTGGGCGTAACGAGGCCGAGGCCTACGAGCCACTGATCGTCGACGTCGGCGAGTGGACCATCGGTGTTGTCTCGTTCTCGAGAGTCCCCTGTGACTGGTCAGCAAGTGGCGTCAACAGTCGAGAACAGGTCGCGTGGGCCTGTCCTCCGTTCATGGAGTTGGCCGATGGTGCAGTTCTCGCTGCGCTCGATGAGGCGGACGTCGTGATCGTTGCCGTGCACGGTGGCGAAGAGGGCGTGTTGTGCCCGTCGCCGTTTATGGTCGAGCTCGAGCAGCACTGGGCTGAACTCGGAGCGCACGCCGTGGTCGATGGCCATCCTCACGTGCTGCAGGGCGTGACGATGCACGGCGACACGGTGACAGCGCACAGCACCGGCAACTTCGCGTTCCCGCCAGCGAGGGGCATCTCCGGCAACAGCGCAATCGTCGAACTGGTCGTGAGCGAGGGAGCGAACCTTGAGTCTCCCGTGGTGACCATGCGGATCGTGCCCGTCCGAAGCGACGGCGGTGTTCTTTCCGTGCCGAGCGATGGGCAACGAACCGAGATCATCGAGCAGATGAACCGCGTCTCGAGCGGCGCCCTCGTTGGTAACGACGGTGTCGTGACGGTCGAGCCCGATCACACCGGCACGTGCTGATCGAAGCGAGGTCTCTTCTGGCTCTGAGGGCCCATGAACACGATCTCGGCGTCACCGTGCACCTGGCACTGAGCCCACCCGGACGACCAACTGTTTCGGACTCGGGGTGCCATAACTTGGGTTGAGCCACTCCCACTCCCACTTCGACTCGACGCGGGAGGGCGGCTGTTGATGAGCGACTCAGCGGGTGAGGTTGAGTGCGGTGAGACCGCGGATGACGAACGTCGGGTGATAGGTCGGTTCGTTCGCAAGCTGCAGGTTTGGGAACCGTTCGACGAAGCCGCTGACCGACCGTGCGAGTTCTTGTCGAGCGAGCGGGGCACCGATGCAGAAATGGATGCCACCGCCGAAGCCGATGTGCGCTGCGTCGTTTCTACCAATGTCGAAGATGTCTGGCGAATCGAATCTGCGAGGGTCGCGCTGAGCGCTTCCGAACAGCATCGATACCTTCTCGCCGACCTCGATTGGCTGGCCGGCGATCTCAACACCCGATTCGAGCACCCAGCGTTCGAACATTTGGAGAGGGGCATCGAAGCGCAGAAGCTCTTCGACGGAGTCCTCGGCCGCAACATCACCATCGACGAGTCGTTGCCATTGATCACGGTTGTGCATGAGCGCTCGGAAGCCGTTGCCCAACGTGTTGACCGTCGCCTCGTGGCCTGCTTCGAGAAGGACCGTCGTGGTCGAAACGATCTCGGCTTCGGTCAGCGAGTCGCCTTCGTCTTCCACCCTCGCGAGTTCGGAGACGAGCAGACCGTCAGGGTTTGCCCGCTTGTCAGCGATGAGCTGTTTTGTGTACGCGATGTACTCCGCGGCTGCGATGTCAGCCGACTGTTTCACGTCATCCGACGCGGTGAACTCGTACATCTTGACGATGGCGTGGCTCCAGTCGAGGAGCAGCTGAGCGTCCGACGTCGGGACGCCGAGCATCGAACAGATGACGGCGACGGAGAAGGGCTGGGCGTAGTCCGCAACCATGTCGAACTCGCCCTTCTCCGCGCAGGTGTCGAGGAGGTTGTCGGAGAACGCCTTGATGGGCTCCTCAAGACCTCGAACCGATCGCGGCGTGAAGACCTTGCTGATCAACCTCCGGATGCGCGTGTGATCAGGCGGCTCGAGCGAGAGCAACGACCAGCTCTCGTGTTCGAGAAAGCTCGCCCACCGCGTGTCGGGAGCTGGTTGGCCGAGCTCCTCGTGCGAGTAGCGATGCGTGTAGATGCGGCCCAGTCGCCGATTCTTCAACGCCGAGCTCACATCGGCGAACCGAGTGAGCATCCAGGAGCCGGTCTGGTCGTTCCAGAAGATGGGGGCCTCTTCACGAACGGCGTTGAGCGTCGGGTAGGGGTCGACAAGGAACGACGGATCGTCGAAGTCAAGAGTGGTCATCGAAAGCCGAGGCTAACTCGCCGAAGCTAGGCACCTTTATGCGCGAACGTGCGACCTGCCGCACCTCTGAGGAGCGGCAGGTGCCGATTTCGAACAGTCATCCCGCGGAAATCGCGGAAACCCACTATCTACGCAACGTTCCCTAGGGCGCGCCCCCAACCCAACCTGCCGCACCTCTGAGGAAACAACCACTCGCCAACCTGCCGCACCTCAGAGGTTGATGAGGGTTCGTAACGTGCCGCACCTCGAACGACGATGACGAGGGATCGGCCGACGACGTCGGCCATTGATGGCGGGTCTGTCGTTCATACTGACCGTGTGAATCTTGACGATCTTGTCGCTGCGATCTTGGCGAAGCCTGGACCTGTTCGGCTTGTCGCGATCGACGGCCCTGGCGGTGCGGGTAAGTCGACGTTCGCTCAGCGGTTGTCTCACGCTGCAGGCAACGCACCCGTTGTTCACGCGGCAGGCAACGCACCCGTTGTTCACACCGACGACTTTGCGGGCGCTGACAGTTCGATCGAGTGGTGGCCTCGACTTCTCGACCAAGTCATTAACCCGCTCGCCAAGAACCAACCCGCCCACTACCAACGCTACGACTGGCGAAGCGAGTCACTCGCCGAGTGGCACACCGTTGAACCGACGGCGATCGTCATCATCGAAGGCGTCTCGGCCGGGCGCTCTGAGTGGGCTGAGCACCTGAGCTTTGTAATCTGGATCGAGACGCCACGCGAGGAGCGGCTCCGGCGTGGCCTCGAGCGCGACGGTCACGATGCACTCAGCGACTGGGAGACCTGGATGGCGGCGGAAGACGTCCACTTCCAACGCGACCCGTCCCACGAACGAGCAGACGTCGTCATCGACGGAACGCACAACGAGCCGTGCCCACCGCCGTCGGACACGATCATCGACGGGCACGAAGGCTGAGCCACGCA
This sequence comes from uncultured Acidimicrobiales bacterium, assembly GCA_937925335.1. Lineage (GTDB taxonomy): Bacteria > Actinomycetota > Acidimicrobiia > Acidimicrobiales > SZUA-35 > CALEWY01. The sequence continues at coordinate 13,931 of CALEWY010000013.1, read as the reverse complement.
ACGCCTCACAATCGACGACGGAGCCCAGCGCTCGGTCAACGTAGGCACCTTTCTGCGCGAACGTGCGACCTGCCGCACCTCTGAGGCGCGGCAGGTGCCGATTTCGCCCACTCACCCGCAAAAAATCGCGGAAACCCACTATCTACGCAACGTTCCCCAGGGCGCGCCCCCAAACCAACCTGCCACACCTCTGAGGAAACAGCCGGTCCGCGAACCTGCCACACCTCAGAGGTCGATGAGGGTTCGCTAGGAAATCTTTGGGGCGTCTGAATCGACGAACTGTTCGCGGAGGTCTCGCTTTAGGACCTTGCCGGTGGCGTTGCGGGGCAGCTCTTCGATGATGGCGATGTCGTTTGGCACCTTGAACTTCGCAAGCCGTTCGACGCAGTGCTCAACGACAGCTGCTCGGTCGAGCGATTCGCCTTCCTTCAACACCAGCACTGCCAGGCCGACTTCACCCCACTTGTCGTTTGGCACGCCGATGATCGCCGCTTCGGCAACCTGGGGAAGCTGATACAAAACGTTCTCGATCTCAGCCGGGTAGACGTTCTCTCCACCCGAGATGTACATGTCCTTCCACCGGTCGACGATGTAGATGAAACCCTCGTCATCCATCCGTGCGGCATCACCCGTCTTCAACCAACGCCCGTCGAATGCATCGGCCGTCGCATCGGGCCGGTTCCAGTAGCCCGGCGTGATGTTCGGGCCAGCAACCCACAACTCGCCGATCTCATCAGGCTCACAATCGCCGCCCTCCTCGTTCACGATCCTGGCCTCGGTGTGCAACAGCACCTTGCCGGTCGACCCGAGCTTGCGGATCGCGTCACCAGGGTCGAGCGCGATCGACGCAGGACTCGTCTCGGTCATCCCGAAGCCCTGTGTGAGATCAACCCCTCGTTCGCTCCAGCGTTCAAGAATCGCCAGCGCACACGGAGCACCGCCAACACCGGCGACACGCAAACGAGAGAGATCCGTGTCGTCGAAATCAGGGTGCTGCATCATGAACTGGTACGGCGCTGGCACACCGAAGAAGTGCGTGATTCCCTGCGCAGGATCCCCGATCGCCTTCAACGTCTCGCCAGGATCGAACGCCTTCATGATCACGACCGTGCCGCCAGCGTGCAAGACAGGATTGGAGTAGCAGTTCAGTCCGCCCGTATGGAACAGCGGCAGGATGTTCAGGTGAACAACGTCGAGGCCGACTCCGACGGGGAAGCCGAGGTTGACGGCGTTCCAGAAGTTCATCCCGTGGGTGATCATCGCCCCCTTCGGCAGTCCGGTTGTGCCCGACGTGTACATGATCGTGATCACATCGGCATGGGTGAGCAGCACACGCTCAACGGCCTCACCACGGAACCGATCGATTACCTGCTCGTACGCGGAATCCGGCGTGCCACCGTCGATTGCCAAGAGTGCATCAATCGAACAACGCTTCTGCAGCTCGGTCGCCGACTCGGCGAACGACGCGTCGTGGACCAGCAGCATCGGCGAGCTGTCGTTGATGATGTACTCGAGCTCGGTCACCGTCAGACGCCAGTTGAGCAAGACACAGATCGCTCCGGTCCGAGCGCAGGCGAACTGCACATCGAAATACTCAACCCCGTTTTGAGCGAGCACACCGACACGATCCCCTCGGCCAACACCAATCGATCCGAAGTAGGCGGCCATCGCGTCAACCCGTTCATCGAGCTCGGCGTAGGTGAAGCTTCGATCGCTCCCGAGATCACGAACCGCTTCCTTGTTCGGGCGTTGATCTCGATGGTGGTCGATCCAGTCATAGGCCCGAATGTCGCCATGGCCGGCGGGCCTCGACGTGGTCATCGACGCAACGGCTGCTGGATCAGCAACGAAGTCTGTGGTTGGTTCGGTTGACGGTTCAGCGGGTGAAGACACGCAGGATTCGTAGTGGAGGCGCCGATCGATCGCCAGTCGGCCGATCACAGGTACGGTCCGACTACCGACCTCGCCACCGCAGGCTCGAGGCATCGAAAGCGAGCACACCATGACAGCATCAACCGACGCACCGGTCGCCCTCATCGTCGGCGGCGGGTCTGGAATCGGCGCCGACGCCGCTCGATTGCTCGCCGAGAAGGGTTGGCGCGTTGGCGTCATGTCTTCGTCGGGCAAGGGCGAAGCCCTTGGCAACGAGCTCGGCGGATTCGGGTTCACCGGTTCAAACCTCGAGCCAGCCGATCTCGCTGCGTTTGTCGACGGAGCGATGGAACGGTTCGGACGAATCGACGGTGTCGTGAACGGCGCTGGCCACGGTCCGAAGGGCGACGTGCTCGACATCTCGGACGAGGATTGGCACCTCGGCTTGGATTACTACTTCCTCAACGCCGTGCGGATGACGAAGCTCGTGACGCCAATCATGGAAGCCCAAGGCTCTGGATCGATCGTGAACGTGTCGACGTTCGCCGTGTTCGAGCCCGACCCCGACTTTCCGACATCCGCCGTCTTCCGAGCGAGTCTCGCTGGCTTCACAAAGCTCTTCTCGACGAAGTACGCCAACAAGAACATCCGCATGAACAATGTGCTGCCCGGCTTCATCGACTCGCTACCGGAGAAAGAAGAGCGAGTCGCTCGTATCCCTGCGGGTCGTTACGCCGAGGTGCGCGAACTGTCCGAGGTGATCGCGTTCTTGCTCTCGGATACGGCGTCCTATGTGACCGGCCAGAACATGCGCGTTGACGGGGGACTCACCCAAGCGGTCTGACGCCTGAGGCGCCAAAGCGGCACCTCACGCCCGACACCCGCACGGCGCTAGTTTGCTCGGCTTCCAGTTCCGTCGTGAATCAGCGTTCAACACGAAGCGATAGACGTCCGACGGGCCTCGACTTGGTCTGACATGCTGGCCTCATGAATACGGTCAGCATGTCGATCAAGTCGGCCCTCGCGTCGCTTGATTCGGCGGTCGAGCTTGGCGCCGTCGTCGACCGCGACGACGAGGCTGTTCTGACGCGTGCCACTGAGCTCGATGCGGCGGTCGATCAAGAGACTCCACTCGGAGCGCTCCACGGGCGTGCGATCACCGTCAAAGATTGGATCGATGCTCTCGGCTTTGCGTGCGAGGGCGAAAGTCCCGAACGCACAGGGCGGCAGCCAAGACACGATGCGACCGCCGTTGCGCGGTTGCGAGAGGCCGGCGCAGTGATCGTGGCGAAGACACAGCCCGGCGGCGATCACCCGAGCCACGGTCGTTGCCATCACCCCATCGACCCAGACCGAACACCGGGTGGCACGTCGAGCGGCGAGGCTGCGCTGATCGGTCGAGGAGCATCAAACCTCGGGCTCGGCAGCGACTCCGGCGGCAGTATTCGGCTTCCGTCCGCTTGGTGCGGTGTGGTGGGTTTCAAGCCGTCGTACGGGCTCGTCCCGACGACGGGGCACTTCCCTCGTGTCGGCTATCGCGAAGACGGCCGGACCGTGATCGGACCGATGGCGGCGACGGTTGCCGACGTTGAGGCCGCGCTTCGAGTCATCGCTGGTCCCGACGGGATCGACCCGTCTTGTGCTCCGCTGCCGATCGGCGATTCGAACGCCGTTTCGATGCACGGGCTTCGGGTCGCGGTGGTCGAACCAGATGATCGTTGGCCTATCGCTTCGAGCACGGCTGATGCCGTCGAACGGGCTCGATCTGCACTCGTGAACCACGGTGCCGTCGAGGCCATCTCGCCGACGGTCGACCTGTCCGAGTCGCTCGACATCAGCCAGCGATACTGGCGGCGAGCCAGCCTGAGCGGCCTCGAATGCGATCAGCAGCTTCGCGACTGGGATCGCTTCTCGAGCCGAGTGACCAGAACCGCGGCCGACGTCGACATCGTGATCGGCCCTGTTGTTGCTGACATCGCGCCACTCCATCGTGATCTCGTCGGCGAGGACTACATCTTCACGCTGCCGTGGAGCCTCACGGGCTGGCCGGCGATCAGCCTTCCACTTGGCGCCGATGCAGAGACGGGGCTTCCTGTCGCCGTCCAAATCGCTGCGCCGCGTTGGCACGACCACGTCGTCCTCGCCGTTGCGGCTGCGCTCGAGGTTCTCGACGCGTGAACGCACTCGGAGCCGTTGCATTCGATCTCGGTGAGCTCAGCCGCCGGATCGATACCGCCCGGTCGGAACGAGACATCACGTGGGCTCAGCTCTCGCGAGATGTCGGCGTCTCGGCGTCGACAATCCGACGCTTTGCTTCGGCGACCGATGCTGAGGCTGACGGCGTGCTCGCACTCATCCGTTGGCTTGGCGCAACACCCGAGGAGTTCGTTGCCGATTCGAGCATCGTCGGCGAACCACTTGCGCCTTCGGGCGACGCATACGTGCGCGTCGACATGACAGCGGTCGAGGCATCTGGGGGTTCAGGCTCCGCAGGCAAACCGAGCTCTCATTCTCGAACGACGATTCAACGCCTCGTTTGGGCTGCGCAAGAAGCGGGCGTGACCGTGGCATCGCTCACCCGTCTCAGTGCCGTCTAGTTCTGGGGTGAACCAATACACCTCCCTTGCTGATTTCAGCCCGATCGAGCCGCCGCCTCCACCCGAGCCTTCCTCAGCTAACCCTCTGCGGTCTCTGAGACCACAGTGGGTTCCGAACCGGCTGCAGTCTCAGAGGACATAGCGGAAACGCTATGGCAAGAATCGCTGGCCATTGGTGGCCGAAAGCCGCTCCAGAGGCGGGATCGGACGAGACGCGACCCACTGCGGTCTCTGAGGTCACAGTCGGTTCCGAACCGGCTGCAGTCTCAGAGGACATAGCGGAAACGCTATGGCTTGATCGAGCGGGGTTTGGTGTGATTGTGCGATCGGGGTGGAGCGGCGATGATCGTGGGATGGATGCAGTTCCAGTTGTCGACATTGCCAACCCTTCGAGCACGTCGATCGCAGCGCTCGACGCGGCGTGTCGCGATCACGGCTTCTTTTTGTTGGAAGGCCACGGGCTCGACGATCTGATCGACCGGACGTGGAGTGAGACCGCTCGGTTCTTCGATGCTGACCAGTCGATCCGCGATGCCATCCGGCGCGACGAGACCAACCCGCTTGGCTGGTTTGATCGTGAGCTGACGAAGCAGAAGCGCGATTCGAAAGAGGTGTTCGACTTCATCGATCCGGCAACACCGGCGAGGGATCGGTTCAACCGCTGGCCGAAGGGGCTCGAGGGCTTCCACGAAACGATGGTCGAGTTCTACGCCGCAATGGCCGACCTCGCAGAGCGCACGCTCGGTCTGGTGCACAACACACTCGAGCTCGGCGACGAGAGCCGCCTAGCGATGGTGGGCGACCCGGCGGCCAGCGCCGTTCGCCTCAACCACTACCCCGTCGGCGACCCGGTCCCAGAAGACGAACGCACCAATCTTGCCGAACTGGGCGAGACAGCGCTCGGCTATCACACCGACCCCGGCACGATCACCCTGCTCCTCCAGGACAACACCGGTGGCCTGCAAACCGAGACTCGCGACGGCGAATGGATCGATGTCACCCCGATGCCTGGCACCGTCGTTGTGAACCTCGCCGATGCCGTGCAGGTCTGGACCAACGACCGCTATCGAGCAGCGGTGCACCGAGTGGTTCCGATGACCACCGAACGCCGCTTCTCAATCCCCTACTTCTCAAACCCACCGAGGACGACGGTCGTCGAACCGCTTGCAGAACTGTGCGAGGACTCAGCTCGCTACCGAGCCTTCAACTGGGCCGACTTCATGCGGGCCCGTAACGACGACAACTTCAGCGATGCCGGCGCCCCCGACACGCAGATCTCGGCCTACGCCATCAGCTGACGCCAGATCGGGTCAGTTGACGCTGAGCCCAGCGATGGTGAGTGGACCGTCGTCGGCGACATCACCCGTCGCTGATCGCTTGCGCCCGTTGAGCCACACGCTCACGTTCGGATCGGCCTGCATGTTCTTCGCCCACTGCGACCCAGAACGAACAGTGCTCACCGCAACCTTGTCGCCAAAGCGCAACGCAACGAGCGGGACCTCACGAGGTTCACCAGACTTGCGGCCCGTGGTCTCAACAACCACGAGACCAGCGCCGATCGGCAGCGGTGAGAACACGCCAGCCTTCACTGCGGGGAGCACGACCGAGTTCAGCGCTCGAAACGCCTTCTTGGTGACGTTCGGATCGATCATGACGAGCCCTCAAGGGCAGCTTTGAGATTGGCGAGCGTGATGCCACACGCCTTCTCGAGGTTGTCTCGCCGACCCTCGATTTTGCCCGGATAGATGTCGGGCATCGACAACAACGGAGCGTCGAACGTTTCGGTCACGACCGAACCAGAACCGTCGGCGCTAATCGAGTAGCGCCACGTCGTCGCATGCTCGAAGCCCGGCGGAACTTCGAATGCAAACTCACGGCCAGGGTCGGCGGCAGTCACAACACAGTCGGCGTGCCACTCGTAGTCGCCCGCCTTGTTGTGGCCTCGGAACTTCGCGCCCACCACGATCTCGTCCGACCCCTCGTGGAACTCGCACCGAACGTTCTCCGGGCTGAGCTCCGGCAGCGTCTCGAGGTTGGTCAAGTAGGCATAGACGGCGTCAGGCCCGGCATCGATACGAATCGATGCGGAACCCGTTGTCTCGGAAGAATCCATGCATAGACGGTACGCCGCCCGTGCCAAGATGACCCGATGGACGCCAACCGAGCTCGTCGCTTCCCGTTCGTTCCATCCCAATCAGCCCCGGTCGTCATCGACCGCACCGAAGGGATTTGGCTGATCCGAGACGACGGCACACGGATTCTCGATGCGGGTGGCGGAGCCATCGTGACCAACGTCGGGCACGGACGGGCCGACGTCGTCGCTGTAGGTGCCGAAGCACTCGGCACGATCGACTACGTCGTGCCGCTCTGGGCGACGGAGAACCGCGTTGCCCTTATCGAAGAGCTCACGGACCATTGGCTGCCGCCAGGCTTCGACCACGCCCAGTTCTTCTGCGGCGGCTCAGAGTCGGTCGACGCAGCCGTGCGCCTCGCCCGCATGCATCACCTCGCACTTGGCCGAACCGATCGCTGGAAGATCGTCGGTAGAGACGTCTCCTACCACGGCTCCACCCTCTCGGGACTGAGCGTCGGCAACCACGATCGACGACGGGCCGGGCTGAACCCGATGTTGCACGATCATCCGAAGAGCGAATGGCTCGATCCTGACGCTCTCGCCAAGGTGATCGAGCAGGAGGATCCAAACACGATCGCTGCGTTCATCGGCGAACCGATCAACGGAGCATCGGGAGCGGCGATGGTTCCGCCAGACGGCTACTGGACCGCGGTCGAAGAGGTGTGTCGCGCCCACGACATCTTGTTGATCGTCGATGAAGTCATGACCGGCTTCGGCCGCACTGGAACGAACTGGGGGTTCGAACACTTCGGCATCAGCCCGGACATCATCGTTGGAGGCAAAGGCCTGTCCGGCGGCTACGTCGCGATGGGTGGCATGTATTCCACCGCAGCGATCGTCGAGCCGGTCGCCGCAGCCGGGCTCGACCTTATGTACTTCACCTTCAGCGGTGCCGATCTCGGTTGCGCCGTGAGCACGAAGGTGTTGCAGATCATGCGCGAAGAGAAGCTCGTCGAGCGGGCCGCATCGATGGGCGCCCTGTTGCGTCGACGTTTTGAAGAAGAGCTCGGCGATCATCCGAACGTGGCCGACATCCGCGGCCTCGGCCTCATGCAGGGCATCGAACTCATCGCCGATCGCGACACCGGAACGCCGTTTCCTCGGTCCATCGAGTTTGCGCAACAGGTTGCGTCGGCCGGCATCGAGCGTGGCCTCTGGCTCTACCCCTGCGGCTCCGGACCGGTCGAGGACGGGCTGCTCTTCGGGCCACCGTTCACCATCGACGAGGGCGATGTCGAGATGATCGTCGACCTCACCAAAGCCTCGATCGACGCCGCGGCTAGCTCGCTCGCTTCGCGCTCGACGACCTAACACCGACCAGCGCACGCGGAGGTAGATCACGGGGCCGCCCGCTACCCTCCGAATCTCGCCGAGGCGTTCCAACGCCCAGCCGCTTCCCTCTCGCCGCTTCCCCGCAAACGGTTTCTCATCAAGGGACAAGCGCCATGACGGCACCAAGCAGCCAGCTGATCGAACGCCAACTCCGCGCGTCAGCTGCACCACACCACATCAGCCGCTACCGACAGCTGAAACTCCTCGCCCAGTTCGACCGCAGCAGCGGTTGGGTCGGCCAGGGATTTCGATCGTGCTCGGCCTGGTGGGCGGAGATCGCCGGCATCGAACAAAGCACTGCACGCGAGCAACTTCGGGTTGCCCGGGCCGTGGATTCGCTGCCAGCGCTCGACCATGCGTTGCGCACCGGTCGGCTCAACTACGCGAAGGCGAAGGTTGTCAGCCGAGTTGCAACGCCGGAGACGGTCGAGCATTTGATCGCTGTTGCGATCGCCCACCCATCTGGTCAGTTCGCCAAGGCGGTCAAACTGCGCTCAACGTCCAGAAACGATCGACGGCCACCGTTGCGGCCTCAATCATCGAACGCTCCGACGGGGGCTCGTCTCCGAGCAGCACCCGAATCTGCACGTCCCGCATGACCAGCCCATAGAAGAGCTGAAAAGACTCATCTGGTTTCGGCGCCGCGATGACTCCGTCGTCGTGGAGCCGAGCCAGATAGGTCTCAACGATCGGCCCAACTCGGAATCGACCGGACTCCAGCAAGATTGCGGCGAGCGATGGCTCGGCCATCGACGCACGGTTCAGCGCCAGCGACGCCTCATTGGTGAGCAACATCATCAAACCAACGGCGTATTGCGTCAGCGTCTTCTTCGGATCGCCTCCCCCGTCGAGCGCAGCCTGCACCCGTTCGGCTGATGCATCTGCGTTGCGCACGATCACTTCTCGAAACAGCCCCTCCTTGTTTCCGAACCAGGAGTAGAGGGTCTCTTTCGACGCGCCTGCTCGTTTCGCAATCGCCAGCATCGTGACGCCGTCGTATCCAGAGTCGACGAGCTCTGCCACCGCAGCATCGAGCACACGCGCCCGCCGCGCCTCTCGTTCAGACGCCTTTGGCCGGCCTCGACGCGAGGAGCTCGCAACGCTTGTTTGAGGTTTCTTCACCATCGTGGTTGACAACCGTACCAGATCGTTCGATTATGTATTCGTACTCACTCGTTCGATTAAAGGAACCGATCAAGGATGACCCTTCTCACCACTCCACTCGATCCCCCATCCACCCACACACCTACCCCTCACCAACGCGAAGTCGAGCAACCCCGGGGTTCTGGGGCAGCAGCGTCGCTCGCCATCGCGACGACACTCGCTGGCCTCTCTGCCGGCTTCTTCTTCACCTACCAGATCTCGGTGACCCGAGGTCTTGCGATCGTCGACGACACCACCTACGTCGAGAGCTTCCAGGCCATCAACGCCACGGTTCGTAATGCCCCGTTCGCCGTCGTGTTCTTCGGCACGGTGCCAGCGATCGGCATTGCGATGGCGATGTTGCGGTCTGCGACACGAGCAACCCGAGCGCTGCTCACCACTGCCCTGATTCTCGCCATCGCCGTCGTCGTCATCACTTTTGCAGGCAGCGTTCCGCTCAATGAAGAACTTGCCCTGGTGACCGATCTCGATCAGGCAAGCGACGCTCGAGCGACGTTCGAAACAACGTGGAATCGGCTCAACATGGCCCGAACCATCGCCTCGATCGGCGCTGCAGGTGCGCTGGCGATTGCCGCCGTCGGGTTCAGGCCTAACCTCAGAACATGACCGACCGCGCCAACCGTCAGTTCGATCTCATCGTCTTCGGAGCCACGAGTTTCGTGGGACAGATTTTGTGCCGCCACCTCGTCGACCGACTCGGAACCGATGGCCCGGTGAGCTGGGCGATCGCCGGACGGAGCGCGTCAAAGCTCAAGACCGTCGCCGCAGACACCGGCGCCAACGTTGAACAGATCGTGGCCGATGCCTCTGACGCCGAGGCGATGGCTGCCATGGTCGACCAGGCGAAGGTGATCATCTCAACCGTCGGGCCCTATGCGCTCTACGGATCCGAGCTCGTCGCCGCGGCCGCAGCGGCCGGCACCGACTATTGCGACCTCACCGGCGAACCCCAGTGGATGCAAAAGATGATCGATGCCCACCAAGAGACGGCCGAAGCCTCGGGCGCCCGCATCGTTCACAGCTGCGGATTCGACTCGATCCCTTCAGACCTCGGCGTGTGGTTCACCCAGCAGCTCGCTCAAGAACGATTCGACACCCACTGCACGTCGATCGCCATGCGCGTCAAAGCCATGAAGGGCGGCGCGAGCGGCGGAACCATCGCCTCGATGATGAACGTGATGGAAGAGGTGGCGTCCGATCCATCACTTCGCAAGGTGCTCACGAATCCCTATGCACTCGCGCCCGAGGGCGCCCGCAGCGGCGTCCGCCAGCCGAACGTCACGATTCCTCAGAACGACAAAGCTTCGGGCAAGTGGGTCGCCCCATTCGTGATGGCGTCGGTCAACACCAGGGTTGTCTTCCGCTCCCACGCCTTGCTCGATCATCCGTGGGGCGATGGGTTTCAATACGACGAGGCGATGATCATGGGCGATGGCCCGATCGGGGTGGCCAAAGCAGGCATGCTCACGGGCGGGCTCGCAGGGTTCATGGGGCTTGCGGCGTTGAAGCCGGCTCGCTCGGTGCTCAACAAGTACATCCTGCCAAAGCCCGGTGAGGGTCCGAGCCCGGAGGATCAGGAAGCCGGTTTCTATGACATTCGTTTCTACGGCACCACCGCCGAGGGCGACACCATCACCACCAAGGTCACCGGTGATCGAGACCCCGGCTACGGGTCGACCGCCAAGATGCTCGGCGAGTCAGCTCTCGTGCTCCTCGATCTGCCGGCAAACGAAACGCCGGGTGGATTTTGGACACCGGCAACGGCGATGGGCGATCGATTGATCGACGCACTCGAAGCCGAAGCCGGCCTTCGGTTCGCTGGTGCGGAGAGCTAGTGCCGGACTAGCCGACGTCGAAAATCGCGTCGATTGCGCCGTTGGAGTCCGACATCGGGAGATAGACCGAACCCGGCTTGAAGACATCCTCTTCGTCTTCCAAGAGCGCGATCGACACGAACGCCCGGCCAGTGCCGGGGGCGAGCGTGTGAATCGGGTCGGTTCCGAGCAGAGCGGGGAACGCCCGACCGTCGACTGACCACGTCGCGAGCTCGGCGTCCACCGTCACCGTCGACGTTCCATTGTTGAAGATGTAGAAGACGAGAGCGATCGACCCTCCGCTCTGCAAAGCGACGACTCGGTTGATCGTCACGTCACCGATAACGACGGGATCTGTTCGGTTACCCATCGCCGGGCCGAGCTGAATGTCGTTCACGAAGAAGTCGGCAACCAGGCCTTGCTCGGTGCGGACGTTGTGATAGCGGCTGTCTGCCGGGGCGTAGATGATCTCGGTGTTCGTGACCGCGCGGGACGTCGGTCGGATGATGAACGAGTCGAGGTCTTCAACGACCAGCTGCTCGATCGCGGCGACGTAGTTGGCATAGTCCTCAGCCGGCGAGCCCGGAGCGGCCAGCGCCGGGTTCGGAGAGCCCTGATAGAAGGTGGCCGCATCGAAGTAGGCGAGCACTTGTTGGGTCATCCGGGGCACGGGCCCCGTGCTCGGGCGAGCGTCGCCAGGCAACGGAATTCGATTGATGAACTCCGGAGAGTTCGAGATCAGCAAGATCATCTCAGCTCGCGGCATTCCACCGTTGACCTGACCGAGCCAGAACTGAAAACCGTCAGCTTCGGGTGCTCGGTCGAGCACATTCTCGTAGACGATTCGAACGAACGCCTCGTTCGAAACGTTCGGCCCGTAGGTGGCGACGAACTCGGGTGAGGTCGCAAAGAACGCAGCGATCTGACGAGTCGTCCATTGGGTCGAGTCATACGCGTTCAACCAGAACTGAGCGCCCGAGACATCGGGCTCGCGGTCGAGAACGGCGTAGTAGAGCCGTAGTACTTCGGAGTGGCCACGGTGCAGTGTTGGGTCCTCGACCAGCTCTTGGAAGCTCGCCGGCGGCGCACTCGATGCAGGGGAAGCAGCGACGCCGCCAAGCAGCGACACCATCACGGCCAAGGCAGCGACGATCCGCCGCACACCCGCTCTCCCCGCTCGTGCGCGACGAACATCAACACCCAGGTTCATGTCTGTTGTTTAGATCATGGGTGACACAAAGTCGCGGAACATCACCCTCAAATCCCGGCTGCGAAGCCGCCGAAAGACGCCACGAGGAGTCACCGCCAAGAGACGCTGTCACACCCCCTCGTCAAGCTGTTGTTCATGGCTACATGCATCGACTGCAAACAAGACATGAAGACCTCGACGGGTTGCACCATCGACGAACTCAACCTCGACGGTGTCACCTACGCTCGGAAACCCTTTGGGTATGAGCCGAGCTGGCCCACCAAGGCCAGTCGCTGTGGGGATTGCGGCTGCGAACGAGGAGAACACCACCATCTCGGCTGTGACGCTGCCCGGTGCCCAAAGTGCGAATGGCAGCTGTTCTCGTGCGGTTGTCCGTTCGAGGAATACCGAGTCTCCGAACTCGAGATGCTTACCGGCGCTCTGGTCTGACCAGTCCGCCGGGCCTGCGGTACGGCCGCGAGTCTGACGGATCGGGCAGCGAGTCGAGTCTGGCGCGAATCGAGCGGCCGACCGGGCTCACGGTACGGCCTATCGAACCGGGCTGAGCACTGCCTTCGCCCGATCGACGACGGCTTGGCGCAACGTTGAGAGATCATCAGCACCAGTTGACTCCGCAACGAGCTTACGGTTGGCGAAGCGACGCAACCGGGCCGACTGCCGAGCCGAGAGATACCCCAGCACGGGCGTGCCGATCAGAAGCGGGACGACGATGGCCGGGTGCACAAACACCCCTCCAGCAATCGCCAACACCACCCACCACGCCGGATACAAGAACACGCCAGCCAAAATCTTGAACGAGGCCTGGAAGTTCAGATCTTGGCGCTTCGCCAACTGGCCGATCAGGGTGAACGGTGGCCAGTTCAACAATCGGCCGACCCAAACCGGCAACGCCCACATTGCCGTCTTTGCGAATGAGAGTGCAGCAAGGGCTCCGACCTTCTCTCTCGGCTGATCGACCACAACATCGATGTCGAGTTCGTGACGGGCGGCTTCATCCTCGAGCGACCTGACCGCGGCTTGCAGCTCTTCGGCCGCTTCGTCTTGCCGGTCGACCGCCTGATTCAGCGCGACCAAGGCAGGCCCCAGTTCGACCGATGCGTCATCCGCCACGAGGAGGCGGGCCGCGATCGATGCGTCGTCGTGCGCCTCCCAATCGTCCCAGGTTGGGGCGACGATCGAGAGCGCTTCGCCGATTTGGGTCGTGAGCGCTCGGGTTGCGTCACGATCGGCGTCGCCGTTGGTCGATCCGCGAACGACGATGGGCTCGCCGACGTAGGCGAGGGCGCGGGATCGGAATCGAGCTCGATCGTCGTAGACCAACCCGACTGGGACGATCGTGACTTCGGTATTGGTTCCAAGAGCGATACGGGCGGCACCGGTCTTCATCTCCAAGAGACCTGGCAAGTCATGTGATGCGCCCTCTCCGAAGAGGCCGATCACGCCGCCATCGAGCAGGGCGTCGTGACAGGCCGAGAACATGCTTGAGTTGTCGCCTCCACCATCGGATTGGCGATGAACGGGGATCGCTCGAGCCGAGGCCAGGAACGGGCGAAGCGGCAAATACTTCGACGACCACAAGACAGCCTTGGCCAGGAACCGAGGCGAGCGGGGCATGGTTGCGAGCAGAACGACCGGATCAACCAAGCTCGAGTGATGGTTCGCCACGATCAGCACCGGGCCGGAGCGCGGAATGCGCTCGGCGTGGAACACCTTGGTGGTGGAGAAGAAGAGATGGGACAGAACCCTGCAAAGCAGTGTGATCACGAGTCGGACCAGAATAGGCCTGATGCTCGATTGGTGTCAGCGCG
>CALEWY010000012.1 GCA_937925335.1 uncultured Acidimicrobiales bacterium | reverse complement strand
ATGTCATCCACGGTGATGTAGGTGTTCCAGAGCGAAGGGAGGCCCTGCTCCGCCATCTCGGGCGGTTGTTGCATCAGGCCCGCCGCGGCCTTGCCGTCCTTGCGGGCCATGAAGTAGCTGGAGCCTTGATCGGTCGGGTTCTCGTCCCACTCCCAGCCGAAGACGGCGGAGTAGAAGGCTTGTGCGGCCTGCGGGTCGGTCGATGACAGGTCGATCCAGCTTGGAACTCCGTGCGGGTATGACGTGCGCTGTGGCATGGGGTGCCTCCATGTTTGCGGTGGTGTTTGCGGTGATGTTTTTGGCTGCCGCTCGATTGGTTTCGTGCGAGAGGCGTTGAAATCGAAACTACTTTCTGCCTGTGACACTCGCTCGGGAACACCGATGTTTGTTGGGCTTCAGCGGATTTCGCAGCTCAGGGAGTGGGCATGAGCCCGGCGGCGAACGCGGCGCCGAGTTGCCACAGCTTCTCCGATGACGACTCGTCGAGGTGCAGGGGTTCAGCGTTCTCCGACGGCTGCACGTTCTCTGAGAACTCCGTGGCGATCACGCTCACGAAGGGCTGGGCCAGCCTCCATTCGAGGCCGGTCGTGATCTTTGTGATGGCAAGAGCTGCACCATCGGTGTCGGAACGGCCGTGAAGGAACGCGCTGAAGGGGCGCCCGCGCGTCGCGTCGATCGCGTCGTTGTAGATCGTGTCGAAGAAATGCTTGAGGGCCCCGCTCATGTAGCCGAGGTTCGCCGGTGTGCCGAGGAGGTAGCCGTCGGCGGTGAGTACGTCGTCGATCGTGGCGTCGAGCGCTTCCACCACTCGAACCGACACACCTTCGATGCCGTCGGCCTTGGTTCCGTCGAGCACGGCATCGAGTATGGAGCGGGTGCGTGGCGATGGGGAATGGTGCACGACGAGGAGGTTCGGCATCACAGTCGATCCTAGGATTTCGTCCGTGCGCCGAGGCTTGAGTCTGATCACGATCACTGTTGCCACCGTGCTTGGCGCTGTGATGGGCCTCGTCGCCCCCGCAGGGGCTCGCCAAGTCGAGCGTGAGCCGGTCACCTTCGAGGTTGTGTCCAACCTTGATGAGCTCACCGATGATCACGCTCGCGTGCTCCGTCTCTACTGGGCGTTCTTCGATCGCACGCCCGATGCCGAGGGTGCCCTCTATTGGATCGACCGGCTCGATCACTGCGCGTCGATGGTCGACATCGCCACCGTGTTTGCCGAAGGCCCCGAGTTCGCCGCCACTTACGGCGACTTGGATGATGCGGGGTTCGTCGATCTTGTTTACGCCAACGTGCTTGGTCGAACCCCAGAGCCGGCTGGCCGCGCCTTCTGGCTCGGTGAGATCGTGGTCGGCCGAATGACCCGAGTCGACGTCATGTTGCACTTCGCCTACGGAGACGAGTTCACCAACGCTCGTCCGCTTCCGTCCGACGGTGTGCCCGCTCGCCGATGCATCGGCGACATTGGATCGACCGGCCCTCGCGCCCTTCAGTTCCAGAACTACGTGCAGTTTGCGTCGGTCGACGAGATCGACCTGTTCTTGCCGTCCCAAGCCGTTGAGCTCATTGGGTTCCACCAGTCGACCCATCCCGGCGCGCAGGGCATGGACGTGTTCGACGTTCCCGAAGCGCCGACGATGCTGATGGACAGTCGAAACCGCAACACCGATCGTTACGGCGCGGCCGACATCGCCGTGCATCCCGGCTTCGAGATTCGCTCGCCCGTGACCGGCACTGTCATTCGTGGTGGTGGCTACATCCTCTACTGCAATTATCGAGACGACTACGTCGTGATCGAGCCCGATGCGCGTCCCGGATGGGAAGTGAAGGTGCTTCACATCGACGGGTTGCAGGTGCGCACCGGCGATCGGGTCATCGCCCAAGAGACCGTTCTTGCACCCACCCAAACCAAGTTCCCGTTCCGATCACAGATCGACGAATTCACCGGTGAACCATCGTGGGGCCACGTCCACATCGAAGTGGTCGATCCATCCGTGCCACGAGATCCGTCGAACAGTAGGCCGTGCCCATGAGCGAGCTTTCGAACCCTGAAACCACAGCGAACGAGCCGAGCGACATTGCCGCGGACATGCACTTCACGATGGGCGAGCCGCTTCCCATCGGCGAACCCATGATCGGACGAGATGGGTCGGTGATCGGCACCGTCATCTCCTGCACCGACGATTGCGCCGAAGCGTTCCACGTCATCGTTCGGCCAGGCTTTCAGGCGTAAATCCGATCTGACTCCCGCTCAGCTGAGCGGACTATTTGCCGATCAGACACAGGTGGCGAACAGGTTCAGATCTCCGAGCATCGTGCTCACGCTTTCTGTGATGTGCGCGCTACTCCTGCTTCCATTCGTGGGCGTCAGCGTGAATCACTGGAGGAGTGCCTCGGCTCGTGTCGACAGCGCGGCTCGTGTTCTGCAGGCCACCGACGATGTCGACGAACTGCTGCGGCTGCCCACCGCCGTCGGCACAGAAATCTTCGCGCGCGGATACGAGCAGGGCCGTGAAGACCTTCTCGCACAGCTCCCCCCAATCGCGCGGCCGTTCGTCGAGCTGGATGCCGCGACCACTGCGGCAGACGCCGCGTCGTTCGTCGATGAACTTGTGGCTTCGGTCGGCGATCCCGAACTGACCCAGCTTGTGAACGACGCCCGCTCCTTGATCGCATCGAGTGATCGTGTCGACGTTGTCGTTCTGGAGCGTGCGTTCAGCCCGGTCGGTGATTGGCTGACTCAAGCGATTGAGCACCAGATGGTTGAGCTGAGCGCGGGAGCCTCGGGCACGGGCGAACTCTCGGTCGCTCGGTTCGCCCGAATGAGCGAGGCAACAACCGATCTCCAGCTGGCGTTATCAGGTATGGACTGGCGATGGGCCACGCTGGCGGCCAGTGACTTCTTCCCATCGACGATCAACGATCGGATGCTCTTCACCCACGGTCTAGTCGCCTACGAGTCGCAGGCCATCGCCGTCGACTCATTACTTCCAGCCGACGGCCCGATTCGTGCCAGTTGGGATGAGCTGAAGAACAGTCCCGAATTGGCTGCGCTGCTTGTGCAGTACAGGACAACCGCTGAAGCGGTGTCATCGGGGACTGTTGACCTTCCGGAACCAGGCGCCACCATCGATCTCGCGAACATCGACTTCGTTGCCGCCTCCGAGTTGGGCGGTGAGATCTCGGCCATGGTCGCAAACTCGACGGCAACCACCGAGCGTTTCGATGCGCTCTTCAATGCCTCCATCGAGGGGCTACGGAGCGAAGCTGCAGCGGCGCTCGAGGCGACCGAGGCCGACCGGCGAGCGACCGTCGGGTGGCTCGTGATGTCTTCGTTGCTCTTTGCTCTCGCGATCGCTGCGGTCGCGCTGCTGATCGGTCGGCCGGTTCGGAGAATGGCGAACGCTGCAACTCGTCTCGGAGCAGGAGATCTCGATGCGCGCGTCCCTGAGCGAGGTCCTCGCGAGGTCCTCGCCGGGGCCCAGGCTCTGAATCAGGCCCTGGCGTCGCTCAAGATCACCGAAGCGCAAGCGATCGCACTTGCTGAGGAACGTCTCGACGATCCGGTGCTCGCTCAGCGCACTCCCGGTCACCTCGGAGCATCGCTTCAAACGGCTGTGCAGCGCTTGACGCTCGCTGTCACCGAACGCGAACGCATGCAGACCGAACTCGAGTACGAGGCAACACACGACGGACTGACGAGTCTGGCAAATCGTCGCGCCGTGCTGGGTCATCTGGAGATGGCCCGGTCTCGGTCTGCTCGCAGCGGTCAACACGCCGCGCTCTTGTTCGTCGACTTGGACGAATTCAAGAAGGTGAACGATGCGTTCGGCCATCAAGGCGGCGACGTCGTCTTGACCGAAATCGCTCGCCGACTCGAGACGGCGCGGCGTGCCGGTGATCTCGTCGGTCGGCTGGGTGGCGACGAGTTCGTGCTCGTGGCCGAGCCGATTGCTGACGTCAGCGAAGCGATGGCGCTGGCTGAGCGGATTCATGCCGAGGTGACTCGCCCAATCGTGGTGGACGGCGCCACGATCGAGTTGCAAGCCAGCATCGGTGTCGGTCTGTCCGATGAGCACCTCTCGGCTGAAGATGTTCTGCGTGACGCTGACCTGGCTGTCTTCAGGGCGAAGCGGGAAGGCGGCAACATGCTGTATCTCTGCGACGAGAACTTGCGGGAGCAGGTTCGACAACGATCCGAGCTCGAGGAAGAGATCCGGCGCGGCATCGAGAATGACGAGTTCGAGCTTCTCTACCAACCCGGTATCCGCTCGAGCGACCATAAAATGGTCTCTGTCGAGGCCTTGATTCGGTGGAATCACCCCGAACGTGGCCTCTTGGGACCAGGTGCGTTCATCCCCGTCGCCGAGTTCTCTGATCTCATCGTCGAGTTGGACTGTTGGGTGCTCGACGCAGCATGTCGGCAACTGAATGCGTGGCAACACGACAGCGAAGCGAACGATCTGAAGCTCGCCGTCAATATCTCAGCGCAGCACTTCCGAGGGGCTCGGTTGGCCAGCGACGTTCATGCGGCGATCGACGCACACGATGTCGATCCGCGGCGCCTCGTCCTCGAAGTCACCGAGACGGCGATCGTGGACGACCTCGAAGCGGCAGCGGGCGAACTCGCAGCCGCTCGGTCCCTCGGCGTTGGGGTGGCGCTTGACGATTTCGGGACTGGATTCATGTCCATTTCTCATCTGCGGTCGCTGCCGGTGGACATGGTGAAGATCGACCTGTCGTTCACCCAAGACATCGAGACACCGGAGACCAAGTCGATCATGCGGCTGATCGCCGACACCGGCCGCGTGCTCGGGATGTCGGTAACGGTGGAGGGCGTGGAGACCGAAGCCCAACTCGAACAGCTCGCCGATATCGGCGCCGACACCTTCCAGGGGTATCTGTTTAGCAAGCCGGTTCGGGCCGATGAGCTGTTCCTCACAGAGCACGCGACTCCATCCTGAGTTTGCGAGCAGCGAACAAGAAAACATACGGTCAGGCGATGATCCAGCATGTGAATCGCCCACGTAAAGCTGCGGCCATCGCCCTCATCGCCGTGTTGGGACTCTTCAGTTCCGTCACACCATCCGATGCAGCAGTGCCAGGCTCGCCCTTCACCGAAACTGGATGCGAGGGTCACTCCGACTCCGTCGCCCGGTTGTACGTCGCTGCCTTTGGACGGCTGCCCGAAGCCGGCGGGTTCGCCTTTTGGGTCGATGCGTATGCGACGGCGCAATGGTCGCTGCCGGGCATGGCTGCGTTCTTCGTTGAAAGCACCGAGTTCAACGCCCGCTTCGGTGCGGTTGACGATTCGGCCTTCGTTGATCAGCTCTACATGAACGTGCTCGGCCGTGGCGCCGACGCGGAAGGGCTCAGCTTCTGGGTTGACGCACTCGCAGCTGGCCTGAGCCGAGGCGACCTCTTGCTGCGTTTCGCGGAGTCACCGGAGAACATCACCAATTCGGGTACGAGCCAGCCCATTCTTGGCCCGTTCAACGCAGGCACGACCCTGCCGTTTACCTGCGACAGCGCTGAAGTGATCGAGCTGTGCAACGCGTATCTCACCTATCTCCTCGACTCCCGCGAAGTCGATGCCGTCGCCGATGCTCTTGGGTCAAACGCGCCCGTCGGTGTTCTCGCCGCCATCGAAACGCTTCAAGACCCCGACGCCGATTTCTTCGATGAGGTGCTCCCAGCTCAGGAGTCGCTGAGCGGTTACGTCGTGCCGATCTGTCGGACTCGGTGGGATCGCGGTCTTGTCCCCGGTGGTGACAACAGCGCCGTGGCCGAGAAGTTCTTCGAGGAGTTGATCGCAGGCAACGAAGCAGGGGCTGAGCTGATCGCTCCCGACGATGTTCGAGCAGTCTTCAGCCCGTGGGAACCAATTGCCGCCGATCCTCAGGTCGGGTCGCCTTCGTTCAGTTACACCGGCGGCGACACATTCAACATGTTGCTCGGACCGACCATCACCGTGTCGTGCACGATCGCTGATGGCATCGTCACGAGCTGCGGGTTCGGCGAGTAGCAAAGACTCCTCCCGTCCGCTCAGGCAAGAGCTATCCTCGTCGGCGGAGAGATGGCAGAGCGGACGATTGCGTCGGTCTTGAAAACCGTTGAGGCTTCACGGTCTCCGGGGGTTCGAATCCCCCTCTCTCCGCCAAGGCGATGTCACAGCTTTTGTGGCATCCAGTTCACAACCAGTGCTGACCAGGGGGTTCGGGCTGATTTCAGCTCGAACCCGCTGTGTTGTCGGCCCGAAATCGGGTTTCACCACACTCGCGAATCGAGTACTTCATCTATCTTCCTTGAATATGTGGCTTCGGACTGACCTTGAAGCGCTGCCAATCGATGATCTGAAGCGACGGTTTGATTCCTTCGTTGCGTCGCACGAATCACGTGTTCGAGCGTTTGTGAGCGAGTACGTGGCGAGTGGGTGTGCGGCCGAAGATCTCTCGTTCTCGGTCGTGTCGATGGACTGCGTGAATGAGTGGATGGTGCGTCGGTATCGACCCGGCGCACCAAAGTCACATCTCAGCAGTGCGGCGATGGCCTTTGCCGATCCGTGGTGGGTGTTGTCATCCGATCCGGACTACTCCACCAATGAAGAGCTGAGGACTGCCGCAGCGCTAGCCGGGGCGTACGTCGCGGAGGTCATCTTTCGTGATGTTCCGGGCCTCGAATACGCGATGGTCGTCGATGGTCCTTATGCGCACCTTCAAATGCCGCTGGTGGGTTCGTTGTCGTTCGAATCAAGGCTTCAAAGCGGAGCGCTTCTGGCGAAGTCGGATGGTGATGTTGGGAGGAGGGCGATGAGCGAGTGGTACGTGGCTGATTTCCGAGAAGGTTTGGTGCGCACGGTGGCGAGCGCTCCTGGGTTTGTGTTGGACGCCAATGAACCTGCGAGCGATGTCGGCCCAGAAGTGGTGTTTGAGGATGGGTTCGTGCTGATCAAGCATGACCTGCTGGCTGATCTGTCTCGACTCGATCGGTTTCGGTCGTTGTTGTACGAACGGTTCGGCGACGTTGAGTACGAAGAGTCTGAGATGGTCGCGTTCGAGGTCGACGACGCTGAAGATGTCTTGCGAGATGTGATCGCCAGACTGTGGGTAGCGAGCAAGCCCTGAGCGACATGCCGGCTCGGACTCCGATAGCGACGGAACGTTGGGCGGCGGTTCCTGGCTTTGTTGATTTGACCGATGCCCGGGTCGCCCGGGGTTATGTGGTGAAACACCGAGTTCTTGTGTGGTGAGTTTTTTAAACACGCTTGGTTTGACCGCTGGGGCGGCTGGTTGTGACATCCCCGCCAATCGACTTCGGCCGTCGTCAGACTTGATCTGGCGGCGGCCGGTTCGCGTTTTGGCCCACTTCGCAAACATTGCGTTGTCTGGGACCAGCAAGAAGTTCATGGTGATCCCTGCCGTTCTTTGTCATGATCGACTTCGCCGATGAGGCATCGAGAGTGGCGCCGAGTTGCGCGATTATTGAGGGCTAAGGAGCTCAATCGGCGGAGGCAATCTCGTCCAGTTTCCTCCTGTTGCGGCTTGCTTCGAGCGTGCGGACTCTGGCGTCGGCCCATGCGTCCGTTCCACCAACAAGTGTCGTGCTGAACCTCGCTATCGGTTTGAGAGCGAAGAGCAAGCCTCCCGCTGCCGGAACGGAGAGCGCCGGGGGCGCTCCAAGCGCGAGCAACGCGATCACGGTTAAGGAGAGCATCGCGAGCGTCGTGAGAGCGATCGCAATTCGAAGCCTGGTTTGCCAGACTTCAAATTCGCGGTTGGTTTCAAGATCGTCTAGGTACGACGAATCGACGGCTCGAAGCTGTCCGGGGATCTGTCGCTGCTTGTTGCTCACTGCCCGCTCGCTAACTGCCTGGCTCTCATGCCCGATGGATGTACTAGTATCGCTCCCGGTAGTTTCAAAATTCAAATTTGATTTGGAGTCTTTCCCAAATCAGAGGCTACTATCGGGGCCTGGGTCGGAAGCTCTCGGTAGTTTGATACCTGATGGAGATCAAATTTGAGCTCAAATTCTTCGAACACAGATTCTCACCTCGATGCGGATTCACTTAGGCCACACCTTGTGGAGGCCGAGGATCGGCTTGCGACTATCGAGGCCCAGATCACAGAGGCCCGGCAAAAGGTCCGATCACTCGAGCGCGAACGCGCTCACGTGACTAGCGAGGTTCAGGTCTTTCAGAGGCGCATCGCAGCGCTTGGGGGAGGATCGGAAACCGGGAATGTTGTCGAGATCGACCGGGCCGTTCGCTCAGGCCGGTCTCTGGCTGGCAAGTCAAGAGTGAAGGCAGTCGAGGTCGTTATGAGAGAATCTGGCGTCCCGATGCACCGGGACGAGATTCTCGCGATGCTGCGAGATCGAGGGCGCCCTGACGACGAGCTTTCCCAGGTGAGCAGTTCTCTCGGCCACCTCGTCCGAACAGGCGTGGTCCAACAGCCGAACCGGGGCTTCTGGGTCGTGGCGGGCGGCAAAGCTGAAAGTGCGTCTTCTTCCATCCGTACCTAGCGCATCCGTTGGTGAGGTGTGGCCGTCGTGACTGGGGCTCGAACGCTGCTTCGCCTTCGAGCCGGTAGCCATCAGTTGGGA
This sequence comes from uncultured Acidimicrobiales bacterium, assembly GCA_937925335.1. GTDB lineage: Bacteria > Actinomycetota > Acidimicrobiia > Acidimicrobiales > SZUA-35 > CALEWY01. The sequence continues at coordinate 81,646 of CALEWY010000012.1, read as the reverse complement.
GACCCAGCTCTTGGACGCGCCATAGAGGGCGGCGGCTTCGAACTGGGTTAGTCCCTCGACCTCGACCGACAAGATGATCACGCGGGTCTTCGACATCACCCAGGATGACCAGCCAAGAGTTTCCTATGTCTCGACGCACCGGTTTCCTATGTCCTGAACCAGCACACCCCTCTCTCCGCCAATCGACTTCGGCCGTCGTCAGACTTGATCTGGCGGCGGCCGGTCCGCGTTTTGGATCTCAGCTCACCGTCAACTTGCGTTGCATCGGTGTCGTACCGAGCACGAGGGCGACGCAGGTTCGTGAAGCGGGCGCGTTCAATCGAACCTGCGGTCGTGAGTCGCTGATCCCGCTGCTGGAAGCGACCGGGTCCACTGCGAGGGGCCCGCTTAGTACTGGTGGAGGCCGAACTGGGCGTTGGAGATGGAGTAGCCAGCGCTGCCGATCTCGGTCTGGGTGGAGTTGACGCTCATCGTGCCCGTCACCCAGATGGCGCTCCATGACTCGTCCAGCGTCATGCCTTCGCCCTCGGGCAAGGTGATCATGATCGTCTGGTTTTCCGGTGGTGCAGGAACGTGGATGCACGCTCCGAAGAACGGAACGAGCAAGAACTCGGTGATCAGGTCGCCCTCGTAGGTGAGCGGGGCGACGAAGCCGGCGAGGAAGATGTTCTGGCCATCGACCTCTTCGTTGATCACATCAGCTGAGTCGAACTCGGCTTGGATCTCCGCATACAGCTCTTCGGCTTCCAGAGTTCCGGGTTGAACAGCGGCCAGCTCCTCATCGAAACGAGCCAGGATCTCTTCGGTGCCGTAGCCCTGCGGGATCAGGTCTTCCCATTGGATCTGCTCGTAGCCGTTGGGCACAACAACGTTCGATTGTTCGCCACCCGTGCCGTCGAGCCATTCGTCGACCGAGGCGCCATACAGCGCACCGTCGGGATCCTCGCCGGGCTGGAATTCGGTTTGCACGCCGGTTCCAAGACCACTCTGCGCAAAGGTCTGATCACCGGTCCCCAACTGGTCCGGAGTTTGGTCGATCGACGTCTGAGCTGACGACGATCCGCACGCGGTTGCGATCATGCACAGCGCAAGAAGCGAGAGCAGACGTTTGACCATGGGGGAGGGTCGAGAACTCATCGGGTTCATTATCGGCGAAAACCTCTAGACCTTCAGCGCGAGGCCGTCTTGAATCGATCGACGGTAGGCGACAAATCCGGGAATCAGTGAGACGAGGACCGCGCCAGCGATGACGCCGCCGAGGATGCTGAGCTGGGTGGTGTCGAGCCATGTCGTTGCGAGGTTCACACCAAAGCGATCCGCCACGATCGGACGAGCAACAGCGAGCAGCCCGTAAAGCATGGCGACGCCGAGCACACACCCGGCCGTCACGACGAGCAATGTTTCGAGCACGATCAACATCACGACATGGCTCGCCCGTGCTCCGATCGCCCGCAAAACAGCGATCTCCCGTCTTCGTTCGTTCAACGTCGACAGGATCGTCGTCAACATGCCGAGCAGACCGGCGACCAAAACGAACGCGGAGATGACGAACAAGATCTGCTCAACGATCGATATCGACCGCCAGAACTCCGACAGCGTCGAGCCTGGGAGAATGGCCGACATCGGCTCGCCCTCCATCTCGTTGATCGAGCGTTGCACCTGGAACGTCTGGGCCCGGTTTTCGAGCCCGACCATGAACGCCGTGATCGAGTTCGGTGTGAGGTCAAACTTCAGTGCTTGCTCGGCATCGATGGTGACGGCGGACCGACTGCCGTCTTGGAAATCGACATGGATTGCCTCGATCCCCTCGAGGCTCACGTGCACTGTCCGGTCGACCGGTGTGCCGGTGCGATCGAAGATGCCGACGATGGTGAACGGCTTGTCATCGTGGCCCGCGAAGTCGGCGGACTGAAGGCCGTGCGAGATGATGATCTCGTCGCCGATCTCATAACCAAGGTCTCGAGCCACGTCGGCACCGAGCACGGCATCGAACACTCCATCGAAGCGTTCGCCTTCGTCGAGCACGAGCGGTTGCTTGTTTCCGTAGCGGTAGTACTCGAAGTAGTCCGTCGAGGTGCCCATCACTCGGAAGCCACGGTGTGAGTCGCCGAGGGAGATCGGAATCGTCCACGCGATCTCATCACGCTCGGCGATCGATTCGTAGGTTTCCCAGCTGACGTTGTTCGTGGCATTGCCGACGCGGAACACGCTGTAGAGCAGCAGGTTCGTCGGTGAACTTCGAGCACCCACGATCAGGTCTGTCTGGGAGACGGTGTTGAGCAGACTGGCCTTCGATTCCTTGCGGATCTTGTCGACCCCGAGCAGCAGCGTGACGCTGATGGCGATCGTGAAAACCGTGAGGAGCAGGCTGGTCCGGCGAAAGCGTGCGCTCTTCAGCGCGATGCGGAGGATCGTCACGCCGCGCTCTCCGCCGGTTTCTCGGTGCCGTTCTCGTCGGGGTCGTTGCTGGTCAGCTCGATCGAGCGGTCGAAGCGCTCGGCGAGCGCCGGGTCGTGGCTGACGAACAACAATGTGCAGCCCTGGGCCTCGGCCTCTTGGAACAACAGGTCGAGAAAGCGATCGCGGTTGTCGGCATCCAATGCCGAGGTTGGTTCGTCCGCGATGAGCACTTCGGGGCCGCCGATGAGCGCCCGAGCAACCGCCACACGTTGCTGCTGTCCCACGCTCAACGTGTTGACCGGTGCGCGATGAAACTCGTCCGCGAGGTTGAGCGAGTTGAGGAGGTGGCGGGCGGTCGAGGCGACGTCGCCTGACTCGGTTGCCCGTTCCGTCTTCCGTTTGGAGAACGCACACGACAGGGTGACGTTCTCCAAGGTGCTGAGGTAGGGCAGCAGGTTGAACTGCTGGAAGATGACACCGATGTGATCCGCGCGGAACTGGTCGCGCTTGCTCGGTGAGAGCGACGCGAGGTTGGTACCGAGCAGTCGAACGCGGCCGCTTGTTGGCGTGTGGACTCCAGCGAGGACGTTCAACAGCGTGGTTTTGCCGCTACCACTCGATCCGCGAACGAAGAGGTGCTCACCCGCGTCGAGCCGGAGCTCGTCGATGGCGACCGTGTCAGAGGTTTGACCCGGCCAACGGAACCGCAAGTTGTCGATACTCACGACAGCGGGGCTGTCGGCCTGAGCCGGGGTTGTCACCGGACCATTGTCGTCAAGATTGCAGCGACAGCGATGGAGCCGAGGGAGAAAGCTCGCCGGCGCCCTGATCGGTTGGCGACAGCCACTGCGCATCGATGTCTTCGAACGATGGGAACTCGGTGAAGAGCGTCGATGCGTCGAGCTCGGTAATGGCATCGGGGTTCTCGCACGTGAACTGCCATGTGACCGTGATCTCCGAGTGCGTGCCGTCCCTCTCGATCTCGGTTTCGACCGGCTCGGTTGCGGTGCATTCGGCATCGTCGTCGACGGAGAGAATGCCATCGGTCGTCAGGGTTTCGATGCGTTGTGCCTCGGTGGCGATGTCCTCGTCGGACTCCGGTTCGTACTCGAAGCCAAAGACGTTGAAGTTCGGGCTGATCATGTCGATCGTGAGATCCCCGTCGACCCAAGCGATGGTCATCTCGGCGGTTCCATGTTCATGAGCGCCGAGTGATCCGGACTCGTCGTCGTGATCGTCGTGGTCTTCGCCCTCGTGGTCCTCGTCGTGCTCTTCGCCATCGTGATCTTCGTCGCCGTGGTCGTCATCCTCTCCCTCGGCGTCGGCGGCGTTTTCGGCATCGGTGTCGACGTCGGTGTCGGAGTCAGAAAGCGAGTCGGGGGACTGCGACGCGTCGGCGCTCGTGGTGGTGCTGTCGCTGCCACAGGCTGAAAGGGCAAGCGCGAGACAGAACAGAACGGCAAGGCCGCGGACGGGTGACGTGAGTCGATTCACAAGTTGGGGAAGTACCGGGGGCATTGGATGTTCTCCGTTGTGTTCGGGCGCTGGTCGGGGGTTGTATCGGGGGTTACGCCGGTTTTCTGGATGGTTGTTGAGCCGAACCGCGTTCGGACGGGTGCGAGCTCGGGTTAGGTCGCAGGGACCTGTGGGCGGATGCGGAGTGCGTCGCGCAGCTCGTGTCCGGTGAGGACGACGAAGAACTGCAACACGCTGAAGCCAGCGATCGTCGCTCCACCCGCCGTGCCGTAGTGGAAGCTCACGACGAGTCCGGCCACCACACAGACGGACCCGAGGACGATCGAGATGAGGGCGATGAGCGGCACGCGTCGCACCATGAGCGATGCGGTTGCCGGCGGGCCAACGAGCAGACCAAACACGAGGAGTGTCCCGATCGCCTGGAAGCTGGCGACGATGCTGAGCGCCAGCATGATGAGCAGCGCCGCGTGGGCGAGGTTTGGTCGCATGCCGAGGGTCTGCGCCTTCGTCCGATTAAACGTGAGCGCGAGCAGCGGGCGGTAAAGAACGATCGATGCCAGAGCGACCGTGACGGTTGCGATGGTTTGGTTTCGGATGTCGGTGACGGTCACGCCGAGCACGTCGCCGAAGAGCAACGAGGTCACCTCGGTCGAGAACGATTGTGACTTCGAGACGATCACAATGCCGAGCGACAACATGCCAACGAAGAGCAGGCCGATCGCCGTGTCTTCGCGAATCGCGGTCCTCGACGAGACGACGCTGACCATGCCGCTCATCAACAGTGCGGCGACGAAGGCTCCAACGATGGGGTTGAACCCCCACAACACAGCAAGGGCGATGCCGGGGATCACACCGTGGGCGAGAGCATCGCCAAGAAACGCGAGACCACGAAGCACGACCCACGTGCCAACGAGCGATGTGGCGGCCACCGCGACAAGACTCCCGATGAGGGCTCGTTGCATGAATGCGGGCTCAAACGCCTCGAGGATGAAACTCACGGGTCCGGACCTCTCAGCTCAGCGCTTCGGCAATACGTTCAGCGTTGGTCAGCATCATGTCGAGGTAGGTCGATCCGTCGGAATCCTCAGGACCGAGCGACTCTGAATAGAGCTCGACGACCGCAACGCCGCCGGCCTCTTGGGCCAGCGTCTCGGCGAGTTCGCTTGATGCTGAGGTGTCGGAGAAGACCGCGGGAATGCCCTCCGCCTCAACGATCGACGCCAGTTCTGCGAGCGCTTCGGCGTTGGTGCTGTCGATCGTGGTGCCGCCGGGGATGACGGTGCCGACGATTTCGAAGTCGTACTGGTCGGCGAAGTAGGTGAGCACCTCGTGGTTGGTGACGAGCACGCGATCAGCGTCGTCGATTGTGCTGAGCACGCTGGTCATCTCTTCATCGAGGGCTGCCAGCTCGGCAAGGTAGGAGTCGGTCGCGGCTTGCACCGTGTCGGCGTCGATGCCTTCGACGTCGGCGATCAAGAACGCACTGATGGCGGTGACGGCTGTCGCCATTCGCACCGGATCGCTGAAGAAGTGAGGGTCGTCGCCGTCATGCCCGTGGTGAGCGTGCTCGTCGCCGTCTTCTTTGTGGTCGTCATCGCCGTGTTCGTCGGCGTGCTCTTCGTCGGCGTGTTCGTCGCCGTGGTCATCTTCGTCGGCATGTTCGCCGTCTTCGTCGCCGTGGTCTTCTTCGTCGGCGTGGTCGCCGTCTTCGTCGCCGTGGTCTTCTTCGTCGGCGTGTTCGTCGTCCTCGTCACCGTGGTCCTCGCCGTGTTCGTCACCGTGGTCCTCGCCGTGTTCTTCATCACCGGCGAACTCGAGAACGTCGATGGCGGAGATGGCTTCGAAGACGGGCGTGCCGTCAGCTTCGGCTGCTTCGATGATGTCGAGCAGGCCCTCTTCGAATCCACCGCCGTTGACGATCACGGCATCGGCGTCGTTGAGCTCAGCGATCTGGCGAGCTGAAGGTTGGAAGTCATGCGGGTCAGCGCCAACGGGCATGATCGTGATCACGTTGGCGGCATCACCCACGAGGTTCTGCACCACGTCGCCCATGATGTTGGTGGAGACGGCGATCGTCGGACCGTCAACCGGTTCTGCGGCGGCTTCGGTCGAGGACTCGGTTCCGCAGGCACTGGCCAGCATCGCAGCAGCCGCCAAGAGTGCAGCGGCGTACGTCTTGGGGTCTCTCATTGATTCTCACTATTGAGAATGATTATCATTTCGACAACTTAGACACGCGGACCAGCAGGTCACAACTCGGAATGAGAATCAGTTTCAGTCCTGTTCGCGGTTAGCGTGGCCTGGCTATGTCGATCATCTCTACGCGCTCTCTCGAAGTGCGATACGACGATGCGATCGTCCTGCAAGGCGTTGATCTCGACATCCAGGCCGGGTCGTCGCTCGCCGTGATCGGACCGAACGGATCGGGCAAGTCAACACTTCTTGGCGTGCTTGCTGGCACGATTCAGCCTGCGAGCGGCACCGCAGTCGTCGATGGCCCAACTCCAGCATTTGTCCTGCAATCGACCGACGTCGACCCAAGCCTGCCGATCACGGTTCTCGACACCGTTTCGCTGGCTCGTTACCCCTCGCTCGGGTTGCTCGGTCGATTCCGTCAGGTCGATCGAGATGCCGTGCAGACCGCCCTCGAACGGCTCGACGTCGCCGATCTTGCATCACGCCAGCTGCACGAACTTTCCGGTGGTCAACGACAGCGAGTTCTGGTGGCACAAGGTCTTGCCCAAGACAGCAACGTGTTGCTCTTGGATGAGCCCATCACCGGCCTCGATCTCACGTCGCAGGCGATCATTCTCGAGGTGATCGATGAGCAAGTGAAGGCGGGCAAGGTGGTCATCGTGACCACGCACGAGCTCGACGACGCTCGTCGGTGTGACCAAGTGCTGTTGTTGAACACCGAAGCCATCGCTTGTGGCACACCGGCTGAGGTGCTCACCGAGACTCATCTTCGAGCCGCATTCGGTCGAGGCTTCATTCGGGTCGGTGACAAGTTGATCCTCGACGATCCGCATCATCACCACTGACGAAGAGCCGAACCATCTCGTTGGCGCTGCGGTGCGATTGGTCCCGCGCTCCGAACTCGGCCCTAACCCTCCCCTAACGAGCGGAGCCGAGGATGACATCGTCAAACCTCGATCCCGCAAGAATCGGAGAACGTCGATGCCTCGTTCAGCGCCCATTCGTTCAGCACCCATTGTTTCAGCGCCTATTCGTTCAGTGTCTTTTCGTTCAGTGTCTTTTCGCACGAGCGTGGTGGCCTCGGCCGCAATGGTGATCGGTCTCACCGGCTGTGATGGCCGGGGCGCTGATCGGGCAGCTGAGGACTTGGCGGCTGAGGACTTGGCGGAGCGGACCACTTCGGCTGCAACCGAACCGGTGCAGGTCTCGGCTGCTGAAATCGCGAGTACGGAAGTAGAGGCGGAGCAAGACGTCGACCCGCTCGACCTCGTCGCCATCAGGGTCGAGGATGCGGACTGTCGGTATGTCGACGACGAGCTGTCGGCGGCTGAGCGCCTCAGTAGCTGGCGGATCGCTCGCGACGAATTTCTCGGCATCCCTCATGACGTGACGACTGACGAGCGGCTTGAGCAGCGGACGCTCCTCGAGATCTCGTCCGACTACGGATATACGGAGAGCACCCTGGTCGGCGCGGCCGAACTGATCCACACCGAGTGCTTTGACCGACTTGTGAAGGTCGGCGAACTCACTCAGGAGCAGGCCGATAATCGTGTGGCGCGGTCGGTCGAGAGCTTTGCGTCGCTCATGAACTCGACTCCCGATGCGGACGGTCGAGGTGCTGGCCCACGAGATGACTCAGCCGATGTGCCCGCCGACCGAGAGACAACACGCGAGACGAGTTGACGCTGACTGCCGACGTGGATCGTCACCGTGTCCTGTTGCGACGTGCGTCGCCACCGTGTCACTGCCGACGTGGTGACGACGCAGGTCGCTTTTGGTTGTCAGGCCAGGACCGGGGCTCGGTGCGAATCCAGCTCGTCGAGATCAAGCGTCGGCTCATCGATCGGATCAACGTCGGCGTCGCAGGTGATCAGAACGAGGATGCTCGGCAACACCAACAGGGTTGCGGTGAGCGCCATGGCAATCATCAATGCAGTGAGTAGGCCGTAGGCGGCGAAGAGCGGCATCGGAGCCAGGGCCAGAATGCCGAACCCGACCGACGAGCTGAACGCTGAGGCCACAAGGGCAACGCCGGTTCCTTCGCCTGCGGCTCGCACGGCTGCGATCCGGTTGCCCATACGAGCGAGCTCTTCGTCGTAGCGAGCGATGAAGTGAATGGCGAAGTCGATTCCGATGCCGATCGACACGGCGGCGATCGTGGCGGTCACGATGTTGATGCTGTACCCGGCGAGCTCCATGAAGGCGTAGAGCCACGACACGACCATGACGATCGGGACGATGCTCGCGAGGCCGTATCGAATCGATCGCAGGAAGAGGGTCGAGACGATGAAACACAACACGAGTGCGATCGGCAGCGAGGTCTGCAGCGCGTCGTTCGTTGCATTGAGCGATGCCTCTCGGACGAAGGCGCTGCCGGTCACCTGCACGAAGCTGCCATCGAGGTCGGTGCTGATTGCTTGCGCCGTCGGTTCGAGGAACTGTCGTGCTTCTCGCACCGATTCCTGGCTGCGGCTGTTGACGAGGCCGAACTCGAAGAAGGTGCGCGCTGGCCCCCCTTCGGTGAACGCCACGCTGGTTGCAACGTCGTCCGGTGTGAGGATCGACCGATCAACATCGAGGGGGACACCGATCTCCGATGCGACGCTGAGCAGTGCTTCGATTCCCTCGGTGGTGTCGGGGATCGTGTCGCCATCGACGTCGCTCAGTTCGACGCCCGTCTGTTCTGCAACGATCGATGTCATCACGGGCGAGTCCCACGTTGCGTCAAAGACGGAGAAGATCCCGCCGTTGATCATGACGCCCTGGGCATCTCGAGCGAGAAGGGTGGTGTCGGAGTTGCGGATCTCCTCGACGTGCCCACGAAGCAAGGCCAGCGTTGACGGATCGGTGAGGTCACCTTCGACATAGAGGAGCGCCGGTTCGCCGCCTCGTTCACCGACGTGGGCATCGAGTTGATCGAGGCCGACGACGAAGTCGGTATCAGGCGCAAAGAAGTCGTTGACGTCGAACTCGGCGGGGACTCGCACCGCAAAGACTGCGGCGACCGCTGAGAGAGCGAGTGCCGCAGGCAGCACGAACCACGGCCGGCTCGCCGTGGCGCCGATCACCGATGCGAGCGGAGCAGCGAGCGACGAAGCGGCTTCTTGGATCGCCACTTCGCCAGCGGTCGCGCTGGTTGAACGCCTGCGCTGCACGAGGAACGGGAGGATGAGGCCGAGCGTGACGGTGACGAGTGCGAGAACAACGCCGACCCACGGCAGCACGAAGACCAACATGAGAACCGATGCCATCGTGAGTGATGCGACGCCGAGGGCGCCGAGCACCCGAAGTGTCGTCGAGCGTCGCCCCGGTGTTGGAGGCGGCACCGACGCTTCGATGCGGGCGATCACGAGTGGCGACACAACACCGAGCAGGAGATAGGCGGCGACGAGGGCGACCGCGGCTCCGACGCCGAACTGGATGATGGATTCGATGCCAGACACGACATTTGACATGAAGGCGGCAACACCGGAGGCAAGCGCCAACAACAGGGCGCCGGAGACCGCCGTCAAACCCGAGCGGTAGGCGGGGCGGGCTCGTTTGCCGGCTGCCCGCTCCTCTCGGTAGCGGCCGATCGAATGGAAGGCGAAGTCGACGCCGAAGGAGATCATCGCGACCGGCACGATGAGCGAGAGAACCAAGTCGTCCTTGAGCCCGAGCAGGTTCGAGATGCCCTTCAGCCAGATGATCAGACCGATGAGCGCCACGCTGACGGTGGCCAGAACCCAGTAGCTGCGGAACGTGAGGCCGACGATGAGCAGGACGGCCAGGATCGTGAATCCGATGAACGGCCCGGCAACTGCTCCCTGCTCTTGTGACGTGAGGTTGACGTCGATTGCCACGCCGTAGATGTCGAAGCCGTCGGCGGCTCGAAGCGCGTCTTGGATCTCGCGGTCGTACTCCTCAGCTTCGGTCCCGCCGCCGAGGTTGACCGATGTGTTACCAAAGCCGAGGACGTTGTCGTCGGAGAACACGATGGTGGTCACGGCGGGCACGACCCATTCACCGTCGGCGTTCAGCGCCGATTGTGTTGAGATGCCGAGCAGCTGGTTCGTCTCGCCGAGTCGTTCGATCAATGTTGCGCCGGCCAACTTCACGTCGGCATCGGTTGCCGTTGCGAGTGAGTTGCCCTGCGCTTGAAGCTCGGCATCGACGAGCTCGGCGAGGCTGATGGCGCCATCGATGGTGATGCCGGTCTCGACGTCGAAGAAGCTGAACATCGACGGCCCGAGTTCGGGGTCGACTCGCAGTGCGTCGTGAGCCGCCAGCATCGACCGGAGCGGTTCGGCGAGGAGCACATCGCCGGAGGTCGACTCGGCGATGTAGAAGCCGGCGCGCACTGACGAGACGAAGGAATCGTCGACCCGATCACGCGCGGCAAAGACGTCACCCGTTGGTTCCGTCGACGCTGATTCGGTTGGGGCCATCGTGAGAAATGGCACGACGAGCAGCATCGTCACGATGGCGAAACCGGCAAATACTCGTCCGGCGTTTCGTTCGATTCGAGAGAACAAGTCGGTGACCACGGATCACTCCTTTGGGCGAGGTCCGGCCGGGGTGCCGAACTATGCAGTGGTAAGTTGCCACTGGTAAGTTGCCACCGTAAAGATTGACCTGGACAGTGTCAAGATATAATCTCCCCTCGTGACGAAGTACCACCACGGCGACCTTCCAGCGGCGCTGCGCGCGGCGACTGCCGAGTTGGTTGCCGAGAAGGGACCGTCAGGGTTTTCCCTGCGTGAGGTCGCTCGCCGAGCGGGCGTGTCACACGCCGCTCCGGCTCATCACTTCGGCGATGCCGAGGGTTTGCTCACGTCGGTGGCGGCCGAAGGTTTCCAGCGTTTGGCCGATGCGATGGAGGCCGATGGGGACCACATCGACGATGCCCTCCAACGGTTGCGAACCGTCGGAGCGGGCTACGTCCGCGTTGCTCTCGAGAATCCCGGTCACTTTGCCGTGATGATTCAGTCCGACCTGGTGTGCAACGACGATCCGGCCTTGATGGAGCACAGTCTCCGGGCCTATGCGGCGTTGCAGCGTGGGATGGAGTTGGTCCGAGATCAGCTCAATCCGGATCTCGACATCGACACCGCAGCGACGTTTTGCTGGGCGTCGATCCAGGGTCTCGTTTCACTGTCGCCCAAGCTCGACGATGTCGCCTCCGATACCGGGACGAAGGCGACACCGGTCAACGTTCTGGTCGATGAATTTGCGAACTACATGGTTCACGGGATGGCTGCTCGCTGACAAAGCTGCGGAAAACGCTCGAACCCCGACGCTGTGCAGAGCGCCGGGGTTCGAACTGTTCTCGACTTGGGCGATCGGCAGGGAGGTGCGGCGCACAGGCCGAGATGCTCAGCGAGCCCTATCTTCGGGCAGCGTTTGGTCGAGGCTTCATCCGTGTCGGCGACAAGTTGATTCTCGACGGCCCGCGTCACCATCACTGACCACGATTGGTCGAGTGCGCTGTCGATGATCTCAGCGAACATCGAGATCGCGTCAAAATTGATGTTTTGGTCCGCGTTCGATGCTCCAGGGGCTGCAAGGGTGCTGTCATGCGTCGCCCACCGACTTCTCGTTCTTTCATCATCGCGTCCGTCCTCGCAATACTGCTGAGCACTGCGAGTCCAGGAGGTGCGGCCACCGGTCCAGCGCCGGACAACGAAGAGAATGAGATCTCGAGTGTCGCTTTCGGACTGTCCGACGCCTTTGGCGTCGCTGTCGACGCCGAAGGAAACGTCTACTTTGCGGAGATCGGTGACGGCGTCGTCAAGAAGGTCACGCCACAGGGTGCGATCGTGATCGTCGCCGGTGATGGCACGCGCGGGTTCAGCGGTGACGGTGGCCAGGCGACCTCAGCGCAGTTGAATGATCCACGAGGTTTGGCGGTCGACTCGTCGGGAGCGCTCTATATCGCCGATTCCTCAAACGAACGCATCCGGAGGGTGGATGCGAGCGGCATCATCTCCACGGTCGCTGGGACGGGGACGCGAGGGTCGAGCGGCGACGGTGGCCCGGCGACCGATGCTGAGCTGGCATTACCTCACGACGTTGTGTTCGATTCAGCAGGCAATCTCTACGTTTCCAACTTCTCCTCAAATGACATCCGGAGCATCTCGCCTGACGGTGTCATCTCGACGATTGCTGGCACGAATAGCGGGGGGTTCAGCGGTGACGGTGGCCCAGCAACAGCCGCAGAGATGTCCGGTCCACGAGCGATGTCGATCGACGACGAGGACAATCTCTACGTCTACGAGTTCTTCAACCGTCGAGTTCGCATGATCACCAGCTCTGGCATTATCTCCACGGTCGCTGGGACGGGGACGCGAGGGTCGGGCGGCGACGGTGGCCCGGCGACGGATGCCGAGTTCGGTGACGTGAAAGGCATCGCGGTCGATGACGTTGGCAACCTCTACATCAGCGACGAGAGCACTGATGTGATTCGTCGTGTTGGGGCTGACGGTGTGATCGAGCGGCTCGCTGGCGATGGTGGAGCATCCGGCGGTGACGGTGGCCCGCTACTGGAGGCAGGGTTCAGCAACCCACGGCACATGCTTGTGCTCGATGATGGCGGCCTGTTGGTGACAGAGTCCAGAGCTGTCCGCTTGATCGCCGATCCGGTCGCACCGGTTGTAACGCTCGATGCTCCAGCCTCAGCTCCCCGATTCGGAGCTCGTTCCTCGGCCACGTTCTCGTGCACCGATGGCGCACTCGCATCTTGCACAGCCACGCTCAACGGTGCTACCTACAACTCGGGTGCAGCGATCCCCACGTCGGCCAACTCGCCAGCGGTGATCGTCGTGACCGGTGTTGATGCATCAGGTAATACATCAACCCAGACGGCAACGGTCGCCGCTGATTGGGGGATCGCTGGCACCTATGCCGGGGTTTCCGGCAACGAAGGAACTGTCGTGCGCTTCTATGTCGCGACCTTTGGTCGTCTGCCTGAAACCGAAGGTTTCGAGTTTTGGCGTGATCGTCTCGATGCGGATCCGAGCGAACTTGTCCCTGTCTCCGCCTTCTTCACGACGAGTCCTGAGTTCGAAGCGCTCTATGGCGACTCGGTGTCCGATGCGGACTTCGTGACGACGATTTATCTCAACGTGCTCGGTCGCCCGCCAGAGGATTCCGGTCGTGACTTCTGGGCGTCAGCCATCGCCGACGGTTCTCACACGCGAGCGTCAGTAATGTCGTTCTTCGCCCAGTCGCCCGAGCACAAGCAGCTGACCGGCACGAGCTGACCACCTCGACGCACCCACCGAACCCCTCACAACCTCCGAACACGCGTGAGGAGGGTGATGGCAGTCATCCGACGAACGGGCTGAATCGTTGACCTTGCTCGTTCGGTGGTTGCCTGGCCGCTCGCTGACCAATGAGCTCGAACCTCGGTGCTGTGGAAAACGCTCGAACCCCGACGCTGTGCAGAGCGCCGGGGTTCGAACTGTTCTCGACTTGGGCCACCGGCAGGGGGGAGGGGGACCGGAGCCCAAGGAGTGCTACTTGGTTCTAACCGCTATCGGTTCGCTCGAATTTCCGCTCGGAGCGAAACCATGTCCGGATCGGCCCACAAGAGGTTGATCTTCTGGTCGGCGATCGTGTCGCCCGTCGGCCGATCGTTGAGCACGAACACGGTGAAGGTCTCGGCGAGATCCTCCGCTGGGTTGGTGGTGGCGTAGTCGGTCACGAAGTCGTCCTTGTGCTCCTCGTAGAACGCTTCGAACCCGTCGTAGTCCTCTTCCTCTTGCAGACGGTTGACTTCATCGATCTGAGACTGTGGCCAGAACTTGGCGACGAACTGATCGACGGTCGTGCCGCTGAGTGCGCAACCCTCGCCGGTGAAATAGGTGGAGCATGCGCCGGGGTCGGCATCAGCTGCCGGCGGCACCTCACTCGCCTGGAGTGTGAGCAGGTGAGCGAACTCGTGGATCAACACGTAGTCGAGGTCATCGCCGAGGCCGAGGCTCACGCCCATCGACCAGGTCGACGGGTCGCCGTTCGGGTAGACGTAGGCGCCACCCGCCTCGGCGGGGTTCAGCTCAAATGACGTCAACATCTGTCGCTGATCGGCCGGGATCAGGGTGATGAAGCGCTCCCAGATCTCCTTCGCCTGGTCGGCGGTCTCCTGATCGGTTGCGTTGGACACGTCGATCGAGTCGCCGTCGACCGCGAAGGTCCCGAGGACCTCTTCGTCTCCGAAGTCATGGTCGTGATCGCCGCCATGGTCCTCGTCATCGTGATCGTCGTCCTCGACCACTTCGAGGTCATCGATGTCGATTCCGGCCTCTTCGAGAAGGGCGAAGAAGTCTTCGTCGCTGAGGTTCTCGATTTCCTCGTCGGTCATCCCGGCGAACGGATCGACCTCGCCAGAATCGTCTGGCTCGCCTGAGTCCGGCTCGTTGGAACCGGGTTCGTTGGAGTCTGGACCGGCCTCGTCGCCATCGCGGAGCGGGGTGACCTGGAGAATGAGGCCCTGCTCGGCGAGCTCGTCTGCCAGTTCGTCGAGTGTGATGTCGCCGAGTTCGACCGCACCCTGGCGGTTGTTGGCGTAACGCTCGCTGTCGTTCGTCTGCTTCAGCTCGGAGCGAAGAACGGGGGTCGCTTGGTCGCTCGTCGCAGCAGCGATGGCGTGGCCGCCGAATCCAACCGACGCAACGACGGCGGCGATTCCAAAGGCGGCGAAGATACGAGTCCGTCGACCGCGCCGTTCGTCAGCGGTGATGATCGAGCTGTTGGTGAACGGTGGCTTGGGGGAGTTGGGGGTGGTGCTCATGGGACGTCGGCTCCTTGGCGTGGTCAGGGTTTTGGGGCATCGGGGGATCCGATGAACCAAACGATGACGGAGTGACTCTGAGAGCTGTCTTAGCGCCCGCGTTCAAGCCCGCGAGAACCCGCTTGCCCGCTTATCGAGCGGGTTCCCACTGCTGATGATTCTCGCACCAACGCTCGTCGTGGAAGTGGTCGCCATGCTTGCGGCGGCGGGTCTCGCCGTGAACGGGCTTCGCGGCCTTCTTGGTGACTCGGCTCTTGTTTGTCGGTCGGCTCATTCGTGGGTTCTACCACCGAGAGACGACAGCGCCGTAAGTTCGTGGCATGAAGATCGCAACGGTCCAAGCGGGTTCAGAAACGATGCACGGAGTTGTCGTCGACGACACGCTGGTCGACCTTCGGGACTCCTACGCCGATTCGGTGGCCATTCTCGAGGCCGTCTCCGGCGGCTCAGGCGATGAGGTTGTCGCTGCGATGACGTCGTCACCCCGCATCGACCTTGCGTCGGTTGCCTTCTTGCCTCCCGTGTTGGCCCTGAAACGAATCCTCTGCGTCGGCACGAACTACGCCGAGCACGTCGCTGAATCGCCGAGTGTCACCGAGGCGCCCGATCACCCGATGATCTTCACTCGATTCGCGTCGTCGCTCGTTGGTCACGGGCAGCCTCTCGTTCGTCCTCCGGAGAGTGAAGCGTTCGACTACGAGGGCGAGCTCGCCATCGTGATCGGTCGAACCACGCGGCGAGCAACGCGCGAAAACGCGCTCGACGCCGTCGGGGGATACAGCTGCTTCATGGATGGATCGATTCGCGATTGGCAGCGCCACACAAAGCAGTTCACTCCGGGCAAGAACTACGACAAGTCCGGCTCGTGGGGCCCATGGATCACCACCGGAGACGAAGTTGGCGACCCCTATGCCCTGCATCTTCGATCCCTCGTCGATGGCGAAGAGATGCAATCGGCAGCCACCACCCAGTTGATCTTCGATCTCGAAGCCATCCTCGTCTACTGCTCGACCTTCACCACGCTCGAACCTGGCGACGTCATCGCAACGGGCACACCCGGCGGCGTTGGCTTCGCTCGCACGCCGCCGGTCTTCCTCGCTCCTGGACGAGAGATCACGGTCGACATTCCAGGTGTTGGTCGCCTGACGAATTCGGTGATCGACGAGGAGTAGCGCCCGGGCTTGGCAAAGAATCCCCCAGGCATCGTTGGGGGATTGGCCGGATCGATCGTTGGTGATGGCGCGTCGACATTGAAGGCATGCTTCGCAACGCCACCCAATGGTTGCTCGACCACAACCTCATCCTTCTTGTCGGTGCTGTCACCGCAATCTTCTCCGTCGAGACCGCCATCCACTTGCTCCGTCGGCGGTCGATCGACCGTCGTCAGACATCGCTCTCGGCGTTTGCTGGATTCGCCTACCTGATCGGCAAGGTCGTCGGCACCAAGCTCTCCATCTTCGTCCTCTACGTCTGGATCTGGGAGAACTTCAGGATCTTCGACATTCCCGTCTTCGCCTGGTGGTCATGGCTGGTGCTCTGGGTCATCGGCGACTTCGCCTACTACTGGATCCACCGCATGGAGCACTCCACGCGGCTCTTCTGGGCATCACATTCGATCCATCACTCATCAACCGACTTCAACTACACAACCGCCGTCCGGATGCCCTGGATGGAGATGCTCTACAAGCCAGTCATCGTGTTGTGGGCACCGCTCGTGGGATTCAACCCGGTGATGTATGCAGCCCTCGGAGCGATCGCTCTGATCGTTGGGCAGCTCCAACACTCAGAGTCGGTTGGCTCCCTCGGCGTTCTCGACAAGATCTTCGTCACGCCGCTCAATCACCGCGCCCATCACGCATCGAACGATGAGTACCTGGACAAGAACTTTGGCGCCTCGTTCATCATCTGGGATCGACTGTTCGGGACCTACCAGCCCTATGACGACTCGATCGACGTTCGCTACGGAATCCTTCACGACTACACGATCGGTCGCTTCTCCGATGTTCTGATCGGCGGGTTCGGCGAGCTTGCTCGAGACCTTGCCAACGGTCGTATCCGTGCTCGCCAGCTGTTCACGATGCGGTGACGCTCGATTAAGTGGCGGGGCGATTCGTGCCGATAGTCGTTTGATGAAGACGAATCTCATGGGGCGATCGAGCACGACGGACTCGAAACGAAACCTCGAGCGACAGCACCTCTTTGCTGATGCTCGACGAGTTGTTGTGATCACCGGAGCTGGCATTTCGGCGGCGGCTGGGCTCGCCACCTTTCGAGGGCCGACCGGCCTCGCATCCACCGACGACATGACCGAGCGACTCTCCGGTCGCCACCTCGAAGCTGACCCTGAGGATGTTCGGGCATTCGTCACCGGCATGGCGGACGACGCAGCAAGGTGTGAGCCGACGGCCGCCCACTTCGCACTCGCCGAATGGCAACGGAGTCTTCGTGCGAAGGGTGGCGATCTCACGCTCGTCACGATGAACATCGACGGGCTGCACGAGCGAGCCGGCGCCGAAACACTCGAACTTCATGGCTCAGCGCACCGGCTTCGTTGTGAACAATGCGCCGCGATGCACGCCGGCCCGTGGACTTCCGACCCCTGCCGCTCCTGTGGCGGACAGGTTCGAGCTGATGTTGTGCTCTACGGGGAACGAGTGATGGTCGAACCCGAGTGGAAGGTGAAACGAGCACTCCCCGATGCGGACCTGTTCTTGGCCATCGGCACCTCGGTTGAGACCGGCACGATCTCGAGCTGGGCCAGGTTCTGTCGACGCGACTACGACGTGCCGACGGTGTTGTTCAGCCTCGACCCTTCACCAGCGGCGGCGGAACAGTTCGACGTGGTGATCGACGGCCAAGCAGACGAGATCGTCGAGTACATCGCAACGTCACGCTGATCCCCGGTTCGCGACGGCAAGATATTCGTCGTGAACTCGTGGCTCGAAGGTGGAGATGACGGGAGTGATGCGCCCATCTGTCGATCCTGCGGCGTGACCGCACTTCCCGCGGAGGGCTTCGGTTCGGGTTTCGTGTGTGAAAACCCGGACTGTGATGTCGAGGGCGAGCCGGTCGAATGAGCCGCAAACCGGAGACCACGATGGTGGGGTCAGCCGGTGCGGTCGAGCTTCACCGTTTGCCAGCTGAGCACGACCCTTCGTTGCGAGCGTGGGATGCCGCTGACGAATTCGTGCTCGCTGACCTCGCCGATTCGACCGACGCCTGGGCGAACGATGGCCAACGCCGCTGGCTTGTCGTCAACGATCTCTTTGGTGCGCTTGCCGTGAGCCTGTGTGCCCGAGATGCGAGCAGCGATGGAACCGAGCTGTCGGTTCAGTCGTGGGGCGACTCGATCACGTCACACGAAGCGACGGCGCGAAACCTCGAGCGCAACGGTCATGATCCGTCTCGCGTGGCGGTGGTGCCGAGCACTCAAGACCCTGTTGGACCAATCGACGTTGCGGTCATCAAGATCCCTCGGAGCCTGGCCCTGCTCGAGGATCAGCTGCGACGCCTCCGCCCACTGTTGCATCCCGATTCGGTCGTGATCGGTGCCGGCATGGTCAAAGCGATTCACAACTCAACGATCGAATTGTTCGCTTCGATCATTGGGCCGTCACCGACGTCACTTGCGAAGAAGAAGGCTCGACTGATTCGCTCGACGTTGGACGACAGTTTGGACGTCTTGGAGTTCGCTGCCGACGGCGACGGGCGCGCTGCCCCCGGCGAAGTTGCGACCTATCAACTCGCCTCGGGTCGTCCGGTGCACGAATTTGCCAACGTGTTCTCGCGAGGCAAGCTCGACATTGGCACACGGGCAATGCTCGATCATCTGCCAAACGTTGCTGAGGGCCAGCATGTGCTCGATCTTGGGTGTGGGAATGGTCTGCTCGGATTGCACATCGCTGAGCAGGCGCCGGGAACCGGGCTGGGCTCGCTCACCTTCGTCGACGAGTCCTATCAGGCGGTCGCCTCAGCCGAACGAACCGCACAGTCCTGGTTTGCAGAGTCCGGGTCTGCACAGGCTTGGTCTGCAGAACCGGGGCTTGCAAGAACAGGGCTAGCGAAAACCGAGCTGGCCCAGACGGGGCTGGCTCAAGCCGTGCGGTTCATCGTCGCTCGGACGCTGGATGACCTCGACGACGGCTCGGTTGATCTCGTCGTGAACAACCCGCCGTTCCACACGCACCAAAGCCGGTCGGACTCTATTGCCTTGGCCATGTTCGACGACGCCCGGCGCTTGTTAGCGCCAGGCGGTCGTCTCGTTGTGGTTGGGAACCGGCACCTTGGCTATCACCGAGAACTTGGTCGCCGTTTCAGTTCGGTTCGTACGGTTGGTTCAACTGCAAAGTTCGTGGTTTTGGAAGCGACGAACGGCCGCTCCTAATGGGCTAACCGCGGCGACGCCGGCGGCGAGCTGCATCGATCTTGCGTGCCTCGGTGATGAGGCTGGCAAGGCGTTCGGACTTTGGTTGCTTTGACTCAACCGCTTCGATGTCGAGAGCGGGGGCGAGTGCTTCAAGGAGAGCGCTCACGCTGATTCCTTGTTCGGCACAAAAGTCGTGCCAGTGATCATGCGCGTCGTCAGACACGTAAGCATGCAAGGCCTTGCGGCCTTCGATTTCAGCCATGGATTGGCTCCTCAAATTTCTATGCGGCGGTTGCCAAGGGCGGAATGGTCCCGTCGTCTTCATCCAACGCGATCGCCCACCATCTCAGCGACGAGGAGCGTAGTTCATATGGACTATGAAAACCAGCTCGTCACGACCGCAGAGAGCGTTCAACTTTTTGGGGGTTACCAATCGTCACCATCGCGTGACCCCAGTTCAAACTGGCGATGAGGCAATCCGGACTAGGTCGGAGTGCTCACGTAGCGGAGTTTTCTTGAACGCGGAGCGCGTCTAGCGTCCTCGGCGGCGTGAGTTGGTGGAGAGGGAGAGTCGCGGTCTTTGTGGTGTGTGTTGTTGGCGTACTCAGTGCGCCGATCGACACCGCAAACGGGGGAGTGCCTGAGAGCGGCGCGCCCGGCGACGATGCGAGCATCGGCAAGTCGATCGCACCGGACGCCGCAGTGACACAACCGCCGGTCAGCTGCTTCTTCGCAACAGAGGAGCTCACCTCGATCGACGTTGCGCAGATCCGAGCCGAGCGAGAAGCCCACCTCGCCGCAACGTTCCGAGTCGACTCGCTCTATCGCGATGTGATCGGGTCGGCGGACTACACCGTCCCCACGGACCTCTCAGAGTTTGTGCCGAGCCCGGTCCCGATCGCTGGTCTCCCAGCACTCGCTCGGTTTGGCAATCGAATCCATCCGATCTACCGAACCCTTCGGTGGCACAACGGCATCGATGTCGTGCATCCAGTCGGTGTTCCGGTGCAAGCGCTCGCTCCCGGAACGGTCGTGGCGGCTCGTTCGATCGGTGGCTACGGCAACGCCATCGTGGTCGATCACGGCGACGGTTTCTCGACCGTGTCGGCTCATCTTTCAGCCTTCAATGTCGCCGTCGGCGACGTCGTCGAGGCTGGCCAATTGATCGGCCAGATCGGGCGAACCGGCCGGGTGACCGGAGCACACCTGCACTTCGAGACTCGACTCGGTGGTGTTCCCGTTAACCCCCGTTGGTTCATTCAGGACCTGCCTGAACCGAGAATCGCAATCGAAGCGCACGAAGAAGCGCAGTTCCAGATCCAGCGGCTCTACCAGCAGGCGTTCGGCCGGTTGCCCGATGCCGCAGCGCTCACCTTCTGGATCGATCAGTGCCGCAACGGTCGAACACTCGAAGAGGTTGCAGCGTGGATCGCTTCCGGCGACGAGTTCGTGACGCGATTCGCTGGCGAAGAACCGGTGAGCGTCGATGCGCTGGTTGACGCGGCGCAGTCCGACGACTTCGTCGACGAGATCGCAAGCGAGTTGATCGACCCGTCCGTTCGACGCTTGTACGTCGCCGTGCTCGGGCGCGAACCTGAATCGGCCGGCGGCTACTACTGGACCGCTCGTTTCCAAGGTGGCGATTCACTCGTCGAACTTGCCGCGTTAATCGGCAACAGCCCCGAATACGAAGCTCGCTTCGGGCTCTCCGACACCGAAGCCTTCGTCGAACAGACCTACCGAATCGTCTTCGGTCGAGAACCTGATGCCGGTGGTCTGGAGTTCTGGGTCGAGCGCGCCGAAGCCACCTCGCGCTGGCACGTGCTCGTCGGTTTCGCCGAATCACCCGAAGGCCAAGCCCGACTCTGATTCCCTCTGGGAGCCGTTCATGGCCACGGAGGCCCAGCGGTGATTCCCTCTGGGGGCCGTTGCACGGAGCGTTCCTGTGATTCCCTCCGGGGGCCGTTGCACGGAGCGTTCCTGTGATTCCCTCCGGGGGCCGTTCATGGCCACGGAGGCCGGGCTGGCGTGGGTTGTCGGTGACTTGGACAGGGTGGGGGTTGTGAGCGTCAGCGAACGGCGAGGCCGGGCTGGCGTGGGTGACGCGCTCGGTGACCTGGACAGGTGGGAGTTGTGAGCGTCAGCGAACAACTCCGTTAGTGAGCGCAGCGAACGGCGAGCTGCTTCACCAGGTTTCGGAGACGACCTCAAGCTGGCGGGTTGATTTGGTCGAGGTCTTTTCGCCACACGTTGGCACGGGGATGGGTTCGCCATGACGAAGCTCGATCGTCCCGACGCCGAGTGTTGATTCGAGCGTGACGATTTCACGATCGCCGTCTGACACGACGGTTGCGGATCGTGGTGCATCCAGCCACGCCCAACCGTGGTGGGCGAAGCCTCGAACATCGGCCACCTGCGCCGCCTTGCCGGCAACGCCACCGCTCCCACGCGCCATCTCGGCGGCGATGTGAATGTCGAGCGTTCGGTCCGTGATGCCCGCCAGCGAATCGATGTCGAGCCAGGCCCAACCCATCGCATCGGGAAAGGTCATGGCCGTCGGAGCGAACCGGTGGCCGCCGATGTGGCTCGTCCGCCAGACGCGCACTCGAGAGTCCCATTCGCCGTGTGCTTGCCGGTCGGTGAGATCCATAAAGAGGCGTGCGCCGAACTGGCCACAGCAGCGATCGCGTGAGCCGTGGGTGCAGACCAACACGTCGATGACATGGTCGGTCGTTGACCCAGCTGCAGCGTCTGCGGTGTCGGCATCAAAGCGGGAGAAGTCGTCGCGCTGGAGATCCTGAAACACCTGATCGAGGTCGGCTGGGTCGACCCTCGCTTCACGACGTTCGAAGGAACGGAAGGCTCCTGGCGGTCGGTCGTAGCAGATCACGGTGGCGAGTTCTGTTGGCTCGTTTGGTGCGATCGCGAGGAGGCGGCCGCGCATCGCAAAGGAGGGAAGGCTTGGGTGCTGATCGATCTTCTTCGGCCAGGGCAGCGGCAGCTCGACCAGGACGTAGCGATCATCGTCGCCCATCGTTCCTGCCGGCGGCTCCTCGAGCGCGGCGGTCTGGAACGTGCAGCGCAGGTCCACGAACTCGCTGCCATCAGCGTTCACTCGGCCCTGGCTGAGCTCGGTCATGCGATCTGATCTCGCAGCGTCTGCATCCACTTCTCGGCGTCGTCCCATGCTTCTGACGCAGCAGCTCGAACTTGGAGTGAGCCGTCGCCCGCTGTTGGGTAACTGCCGAGGAACTTCACATCTGCGTGTTTGGCGTGGATGTTGGTGAGGCAGTTCGCCATGACGTCGTCGGCGATGTGGCCGAACACGTCGACGATGAAGCAGTACTGACCGAGGGTGGTTCGCGCCGGGCGCGATGTCAGCTTCGACAGGTTCAGGTTGCGGGCGGAGAACTCGTGGAGGATCGCAACGAGGCTGCCGGGTTTGTCGACGCGCTGGTTGAGCACGAGCGTAGTCTTGTCGTGGCCGCTCGGTGATGGCACACCGTCGGGAGCAACGACGAGAAAGCGGGTCTGGTTGCCCTGCATGTCGGCGACGTCGGATGCGAGGATTTCGAGGCCGTGTCGCTCACCGGCAATCCGAGGTCCGAGTGCTGCGACACCTGGCGTTTCGGCGGCGATGCGTGCACCTTCGGCGGTTGAGTTCGCCGGCTGCACATCGGCGTCGGGTAGCCCGGAACGAAGGAAGGCTCGGCACTGAGCATTGGCGACGGGGTGTGAGGTGACGGTGTGGACGTCGTCGATCGACGTGCCCGGTGCCGCCATGAGATGCATTTCGATATCGAGGACGACTTCGCGTTGGATGGCGAGATCGGTGTCGAATGCCAGGGTGTCGAGGGTGACGTTGACCGTTCCTTCGATGGCGTTCTCGATGGCGACGAATCCGAGGTCGACATCGCCATCTTGGGTGGCGTTGAGCACGTCGACGAAGGTGCGCATCGGCACGAACTCAGCGTCGAGGAGATCGGGTTGAGACCGAAGGGCCTCCTCTGTGAAGGTGCCCTCGGGCCCGAGGTACGCAATCCGCCGCTGGGTCATGGCGCTCACGATAGCTACTGTGGCGGAATGCATGGCCGCCTCTATTTCCGTCAGCTGCTCTCCGGGCGAGATTTCGCCACGAACGATCCGATCGCGCAGCAGATGGTCAACTTCTGTTACGTCGTTGGTGACACCGAGACCGGTGAGGCGGTTGTGATCGATCCCGCATACGACCCGGATGGCCTGCTCGACATTCTCGAAGCTGACGGAATGACCCTCACCGGCGTGCTCGGAACCCACTATCACGCCGACCATGTGGGCGGAAACATGATGGGCCACTCCATCAACGGCATCGCCGAGCTGCTCGAACGTGTCGACGTTCCGGTGCATCTGCAAACACCCGAGGTCGAATACGTCACCAAGGTGACCGGGGTGACTCCGGATCATCTCGTCGGCCATGATTCTGGCGACATTGTGAAGGTTGGCGAGATCGAGATCGAACTGATCCACACGCCAGGCCACACGCCGGGCAGCCAGTGCTTCTTCGTCGACAACTGCCTCGTCGCCGGTGACACGCTCTTCCTCGACGGTTGTGGCCGAACCGACCTCCCCGGTGGCGACCCAGAGGAGCTGTATCGGTCGTTGAACGATCGTTTGGGCAAGGTTCCCGACTCGTCCATTCTTTATCCGGGCCACCTCTATTCGCCGGAGCCGAGCAAGTCGATGGGTGAGACTCGGCGCACAAACGTCGTCTACAAGCCGTCATCGATGGAGCAATGGCTGATGATGTTTGGCCATTGATGGCCCGACAGTTGAGGAAATCGCCGGTGGTCTGACCAAGTCATCAACCCGCACACCCACTGGGCTGCACGCTTCGCCACCGCGAGATGGAGGCGATTTCGGCGTTTGCCCGCTGATGCGTTGCGATCGAGAGTACCGATCTTGGGTTGTGAGAAGCCTCATGGATGCCCTCCTCCGTCCGATGGAGTTGGAGTCTGAAGGAGGCGGCCTGTGTCGAACGACATGGATCGATCGAATGAGATCGAACTACTGAGGGAGCGTTTGTCTGAGTACGAACGCGCATTTGAGTCGGCTTCACCCCGACTCGCAGCTTTCAAACGACTCGAAGAGATCGCACGAGAGCAGAAGACAACCCCAGAGGCCGTCGCTGCTCAGGCAGCGATGGATGTGCTTCTTACGGCTGAAGAAGCAGCCACCGAGCGGGTTAACGCTCTGACCTCGACGCGAGATGCGTTGCGGTCAGAGGTTTCAGTCCTGTTGCTTGAAAAGAAAGAAAAGGATGAGGCGATGACCATTATTGAGGCAGAACATGGTGTCCTGGCCTCCGAGGTTTCGGAGCTGATGGCGGAGATCGAATCGATCAGGGTCGATGCGATCCGATTGATGCAAGAGCGTGAGACCCTCAAGCTTGAGGTCGAAGCGCTGCGTAACGAGCGCGACATCGCGCTCATCGAAGGTGACGAGATCACGGTGACTCCCGGTTCGGTCACGCCGAGCGACGATTCGTCGTTTGGCTCCGGTCAGGACGAAGAATCCGACGATGCGTTCAACCGCTTTTTCGATGCGGAGACGGGCAAGGACAAGGCCCGCGATTGGATGCTTGGCTAAGCGTCACCGCTTGACCCCACTGCCGTGACACACTTTCGGCGGTGTTGCCCTCAATCTCTCGTTCACTCTTCGTTGTCGCGCTGATTGCGACTCTCGCGCTCGGCCTTCCGAGCACGGCGAATGCGGAGACCCCGTCCGAGGTTGTCGAAGATCTAGTCGATGGTGTGTACATCCATTCGACTCGATCTTCTGACGCGACACCCGAGATGTTTGAGGGTGCCATCTCCGAGGCGACCAAGGACGGCATCGTCATGATCGTCGTGGTTCCGAACGAATCGATTCCGAGCGGATCAGCGTTCGCACTTCGGGTTCGACAAGCCGCCGATGCTGATATCGCCGTGCTCTTCGATCGTGACGGCACGGTCGAAGCGAGCGTGTCTGAAGAGCTCGACGAGCGAAAGACCCAAGCGCTCGAGGCGGCTCGTGAAGCCGCCACCCCCGGTGAAGCGGTGATGACCTACTTCATCAACGTGACCGAAGAGCCCGAGCGCGAAGTGCCAGACGTCGTGCGAACGATCACCAATGGCGTCTTCTACCTGCTGCTCGTGCTCGGTGCCGTCGTGTTCATCGAGCTCGGCCTGCGGCGTTTCAAGAACCGCCGCATCCGTATCTAGACACCCAGCGCTCGGCCAACGTAGGCACCTTTATGCGCGAACGTGCGACCTGCCGCACCTCTGAGGTGCTGCAGGTGCCGTTTTCGACCAGACATGGCGCGGAAGTCGCGGAAACCCACTATCTACGCAACATTCCCTCGGGCGCGGGTCGGGCGCGAACCGGGCGCGCTCCCGCTCACCAACCTGCCGCACCTCAGAGGTTGATGAGGGTTCGCTGGCGTGGGCTCGGTGCTGGGTGGCTAGGAAATGTGCTCGACGATCCAGCTGTGCATGGCGATGCCGGCGGCGACGCCGGCGTTGATCGACCGGGTCGAGCCGAACTGCGCGATCGACCGACACTGATCGAGCGCCGGGCGCATCTCGTCTGACAGACCGGGGCCCTCTTGGCCGAAGACCAACACACACCGCTCCGGCAGCGGATCACCCTCGAGCGGTGTCGAACCGGGCAGGTTGTCGATCCCGATCAGTGTGATGGCCTCGGCGTCAGCCCACGCTCGAAACGCCTCGACGGTGGGGTGGTGGCGAACGTGCTGATAACGATCGGTCACCATCGCGCCACGCCGGTTCCATCGCTTCTTGCCGACGATGTGCACCTCGGCTGCAAGAAAGGCGTTCGCCGCTCGAACGACGGTGCCGATATTGAAGTCGTGCTGCCAGTTCTCGATGGCGACGTGAAACGGGTGCCGGCGGGTGTCGAGATCGGCGATGATCGCGTCCATCGACCAGTAGCGATAGCGGTCGACCACGTTGCGTCGATCACCCTCGGCGAGAAGCTCTCGGTCGAAGTGCTCATCGTCAGGCCACGGTTCAGGATGTGGCCCAACACCAACATCGTGTGGTGGTTTCTCGCGGGGATCGGGAGTCATCGGTTCTCGAAGATGTGATCAGTGATTCGTGAAGTCGACAACGGACGCGCCAGAGATGCGGACAAGCTCAGACGGCTCGATCTCAAACACGTGTCGAGGGGTGCCGGCCGCGGCCCACACCGATGGCAGGGTCAGTAGATGCGGGTCAAACCAGCTGCGCACGGTCTGGTCATGCCCGATCGGCGGCACTCCACCAATTGCGTAGCCGGTGGTGGCTCGGACCTGATCCGGGTTAGCTCGACCACACGCCGCCCCGCCAGCAGCCTCCGCGAGTTTGTCGGTATCGATCGTGTTCTTCCCGCTCGTGAGCGCCAAGACAATCTCACCATCGACCTCGAAGATCAGCGACTTCACGATCTGCTCAACATCACAGCCGACGGCTTCAGCCGCCTCAGCAGCGGTGCGTACGCCCGTCGGGTACTCGACGGGACTGATCGTGACGCCAGCCTCGGCCGCGGCGCCAGCCACCTTGGCGGCCTGCGGATGCAGCTCCGCGCCCGAGTCAGTGCTGGAGCCAGGGCCTGAGTCCGTGCTGGAGTCCGCGCCTGGGTCAGCGCCCGAATCACCGCTTGGGTCAGGAGTGGAGTCAGTCTTCGAGCCGGGCTCGCCGGCAGCGGATGATTCGGTGCTCATGGCTACTCGGTTCCCACGGCTGGGATGCCGAGATCGACGTAGGTGAACACGGGAGCGAACTCGACGTTGGCGTCGGCAAAGGTGGTCGCCGGCTCGTCGCTGCGAGCAGCCAGCGTGGAGGCCAGCACGACGATGCCGCCCTCCGCGTCGATGCGCTCTTTGGCGACCAAGCTCGATCCACCGGTGGTGATCACGTCGTCGACGAGGAGCACCCGCTTGCCCTTGAGTGTTGCGCCTTCGACGTAACGATCGGTGCCCCTGCCCTTCGGCTGTTTGCGGACGACGAACCACTCCTTGTTCGCCACGATGGCGACGCCATGGGCGAACTGATCAGCGCCGAGTGTGAGTCCGCCAACAGCGTCGAACTCGATCCCGCGCGCCGCTGCGAGATCGGCCATGCACTGGCATGCCAGAGCAAGGTCGCCGCCGAGCGAAAGAGCAGCCTTCCCGTCGAGGAAGAAGCGGCTCTGGGCACCGGACGACAACGTTACGGGCTCTGGCAATTCGAGAAGACCCTTGGTCTTCAACACCTCGAGCAGCGCCGCTCGGCGGGCCTCGGGTGTTGGCGGAAGGGCGGGGAGTGGATGTGCGGCAGCATTCGACATGGCAGGACCACTCTAGGGTTCGTACAGTCTCGGGATGTCAGCTGATTCGGGCCCATCCTCCGCCGACGCGAGCCGCCCCGGTCGCCTGCGTCACGGACGTCAAACCCTCGCCATTCCTGGCCCCTCAGTCATGCCCGATCGAGTGCTGGCGGCAATGGCGACGGCGATGCCGAACATCTACGAAGGTGAGCTCGTCGAGATCTCCGACGAGGTGTTCGAGCGCCTGCCGGCGCTGGCGCGCACCACCACCGCCGAGTCATTCGTGATCATGTCGAACGGTCACGGACCGTGGCAGATGGCGGTGTGCAACACAATGTCTCGCGGCGACAAGGTGCTCGCTCTCGAATCCGGCCACTTCGCAATCGCCTGGGGGGAGATGGCCGAGATGTCGGGTGTCGACGTCGAGATTCTCGACGGCTCGCTTCGTGATCCTGTCGATCCCGAGGCTCTCAAGAGCCGCCTGCTCGCCGACACGAACCACGAGATCAAAGCCGTGCTCTGCGTGCAGACCGACACGGGCACCTCGGTTCGAAACGACGTGCCCGCGCTCCGCAAGGCGATCGATGACGCCGGCCACCCTGCGCTGTTCATGGTTGATTGCATTGCATCGCTCGGCTGTGAACCCTTTGAGATGGATGCGTGGGGCGTCGACCTGATGGTGAGCGCGTCACAAAAGGGCCTGATGGTGCCTCCCGGCCTCGGCTTTCTCTGGGCGAGTCCAAAGGCGATGGCGGCCTACGAATCGGCCGACCTGAAGGTCGGTTACCTCGACTGGGATCAACGCACGAACGTCAACGCTCACTACGAGCTCTACTCGGGGACCCCACCGATCTCGCATCTCTACGCGATGCGAGAAGCCATGAACATCATCGACGAGGAGGGTGGACTCGAAGCGGTGTGGGAGCGCCATGCGATCTTGGCCTCGGCGGTGCGCGCTGCGGTCGAGACGTGGGCGACACCGGGCGGCATCGAACTCAACATCACCAACCCTGCCGCTCGCTCCGATGCGGTCACCACCGTTCTCACCGGTTCGATCGATCCCGATCGCCTGCGTGACATCTGCGAGCAGGAAGCAGCGCTCACACTCGGGCTCGGCATCGGCAGTTTTGATGGACGAGCCTTTCGCATCGGCCACATGGGCCACCTGAATCCGCCGATGTTGTTGGGTGCGCTCGCCACGATCGAAGCTGGGCTGATCGCCCTCGATGCACCGATGGGTGGTTCGGGCGTCGCGGCCGCAGCTGGCGTGATTGGCCGGTCATTCGCGATTTAGCTCACTTGGAATGATCCGGTTCGATCATGTGAGTCGCGGGGCGCTCGGTCCACACTTCTCGCCCATGATCCTTCCCATCTGGTCGTCGACCGCCGTCGGCGTCACTCCCATCTCTGCGTTCGATGCAGCTCTTACCGAGATCGGACTGGGTGATGTGAACTTGTTGTCGTTGTCTTCGGTCATCCCGGCCGGAGCGACGATCTCGGTCAATCCACCAGCGATGGACCTTGGGGTCGGCGACATCGTTCACTGCGTGATGGCTGAGCAGCGGGCCATGTCCGGTTCCGTCGCTGCTGGTGTTGCATGGGCCGTCGACGCCGAGGGTCGCGGTGGAATCTTCCTCGAGGCTCACCACGAAGATGTTGATCGCGTTCGGTCCGACCTCGAGCTCGGCATGGCGGAGATGATCGAGCGACGCCCCTATCTCGACTTGAGCGCAGGTCCGGAGTTCGAGATCGTCCACACCTCGAGTGATCAGCCGTGCTGTGCACTCGTCGTTGCGTTCTACGAGCATCACGCCGTGACGGGGACCTACCCCGGCTAAGCCTGCACGCCCCGGTGCGCACCTGTTCGTCAGGCCATGCCCGGGTTGAGCGGACCTGATGGCATTCCTCGCCGAGCCTTTGGCGCTCGAGTCTCAGATGCAAGGCGGATCAAGATGATCGCGGAAGCGATCGAACCGCCCACTCCTCCGAGGATCAGCGCTGGGTCGTTGATCGGCAGGCCGTAGATCGCCCAGATCACTGCTTCGGTGAATGCCATGATCCATGTCGGAGCGGAGATGCCAGTCAGCCGTTCAGAGCGCACAGCAGCGATGGCTGCGGGCGCGAACTGGATGCCGTAGCAGAGGCCGATCGCGAGCCCTGCGCCTGGCCAACCACCGATGGCGAGCGCAACCCCTGGGACCGATCCGATGGCGAGGCCACCCATCAACACCGGGCGGATCTGGCGTCGATCAATCCTGATGACCTGAGCTGCCATCGTCGCGTAGAGCGCAACGCCCAGGATCGAAACGGGCAGCACGCCGAGTATGTCTGCGCCGAAGGCGTAGATGATCCACCAGGCGTTCATCGCGATGCCCACGCCGGTCCACGCGGAAGAAACTCCGTCGAGCGAGCGGTATCGATGGAGGTGGATGACCTGCGGAACGACCATGCCGGCCCCGAGGATGTTTGCGACGATGAGGAGGAACGTCATGTAAGGACCTATCGGTTAGTAGCTCTCGTTCGTAAGGTTCTAAACGCGATTAGACCTTCACGCAACCCTTTTGTTTGGTAGCGTGCGTCACATGCACGTTGCATCGACCGCGCAATCAGAGATTCGGATCACGCTCGAGGCCTTCGTTGCGCTCGCGAATGACTTGGCTGCTGGTGAACTCGATGCCAGATCGACGTTGGCCAACGGCGGATTCAGTCGGGCGAGCGGAGCGTCAGCGGCGTCGATTCAACGGTTGAGCACACGGCTCGTGTCGTTGACCCAACTGGTCGCCGAGTTCCCGGAGTGTTCGACCGAGGAGGCACTGGCCCGGGTCAACGAAGAGTTGACCGAGCTTCCGATCACCCCCTCGATCGTGGCCCACGATGGCACCGGCCCCCATATGCACTGGACGCCGAACACGGCAACGTTTGATGACCAGGTCATCGCCGACCTCGTGATGGCGTCGGCACAAGAACTCGTCGAGAACGGCACGATCCGGTTTGGGCGCTGTGCCGCCGCCGATTGTGAGCGGCTGTTCTACGACGGCACTCGTAACCGTTCGCGTCGGTTCTGCGATGATCCGCGGTGTGCGAGCAAGACGCACACGGCCGATCACCGGGCGCGTCGAGCCGGTGGTGTTTGAGTAACTTCTGAACCGGATGTGATCTCGTCACGTCGAACGGTGTGATTCAAGCAGTGTGAAACAAGCAGTGTGAAACAAGCAGTGTGAGACCCGAGCTTGTATTGCACCCGATTGAGCTCGGGAGGAGGAGCGAGATGGCACAGGTTCGATCCGACGAGCAGCGATCGATCGTTGCTCCAGCGCTTGTCAGTCCGATTCTTGGCCTTGCGTTCGCAGTGGTGTGCGGCATCGTCGGAGTCTTCGCCGGGTTCTTGATTTCTGACCGAAACCGAGGGACCGATACCGAAGCTCTTCCCGGCCTCTACGGCATGTTGATCGGCTTCGCTCTCGGATTTTTCATCGGCTGTTTGGCCGGCGGTTGGCTGCTGACTCGTGGTCGCAACCATCGACCGTTTTCGCGCCTCTTGGCCGGTGCGTGGCTTCCGGCTGGCCTCATCGCGGGTTGGATCGTTGACGTCGGCGCAGCATCGAACGGCTATCCGGCGCTCGGCCCAATCGTGGGCATTGCGGTGTCGTGCCTCGTGTTCCTCGGCCTGATCTTTGGTGTCGGAGAGTCTCCATCGCTTCCGAGGGGCCTTGCGCTCCTGTTCTCGGTAGTGCTCGTGGGCGCGGCGACGGTCGCCGGTCTGGCGAACCGGAACAACGCTTTCGCCAACCGCCTCGAGGAGAGCGGGATCCCTCTTGCAGTGGTGAACGAAGACGCACTCGCTGCAACACTCCCAGGGTGGCAGGTCGTGGAGTACGACCGATCTGTTGGGAGCTATGCGATCAGTGACGTCGACATCAATGTCGTCACCGACACGGGGTTCGAGCTCGAGCTCAACGCAGGTTTGCGCACGTTTGATTGCTTGGATTCTCAAACCTGCGAACCCCTTGCATCTCTTGATGACGGGAGCTCCGTGACCAGGGTGACATCGGGTCGTGAGTGTGAAGAGGGCCAGACGGCGCTCGGCCGCATCGATGTGACTCGACCATCGGGCGCGTGGATTCTGAGCAGTGCCCGAGCGTGCACTGAATCGGCTGGACAACCGACGGTTGAAGAACTCGAAGCGTTCCTCGCGACACTCGAGCCGGCGACGCCAGAAGCGTGGGTCGAGGCGGGGCCCTAGTCTTTTGTGATGAGCCGTTACACCGCTGTCTCGCCCGCCGACATCGCTGCTGATGAATCACTCGCCGACTGGCGCTTTGTGCTCGGTGAGATTCGCGCCGAATTCGTCGCCGATTCCTATGCCGGCGGTGGAGCTCTCGTGGCGAAGATCGCCGAGGCGGCCGATGTTGCCGACCACCATCCCGACGTCTCACTCCGGTGGCCGGGGCGCGTGATGGTGCTCCTTTCGACGCACGACGTCGGCGGAATCTCCGATGCAGACGTGAACTTGGCGCAGGAAATCTCAGCTCTCGCCGCCGCGGTTGGTGCCGTGGCTGAACCGTCTCGGCCCCAAGCGGTCGAGTTTGCGATCGACACGATGGATGCGGATCAGATTCGGCCGTTCTGGGCAGCGGTTCTTGGCTACACCGAGCGCCACGGATCGCTCGTTGATCCGGCCAACATGGGTCCGTCGCTCTGGTTTCAACAGATGGATGAACCTCGAACCGAGCGCAACCGATTCCACCTCGACGTGTCGGTTCCCCACGATCAAGCCGAGGCCCGCGTTGGCGCAGCGATCGAAGCTGGGGGAACGCTCGTGAGCGACGAACGAGCCCGAGCCTTTTGGGTTCTTGCCGATGCTGATGGCAACGAAGCATGTGTCTGCACCTGGCAAGACCGCTGAACTTCTGGCTGTCTGATTCCCGCCGGTCGATGGACCGCGGAACGCACAGGATGAAGACATGTTGAGCACCCAGAGCTATGTCCTGAAGCCGATCCCCAACGATGCAGCCGAGCGGTTTCGGGCTACAGGTGGCGAGGTGTACGTCGCTGATTCGAACCCCGGCTATCCGTGTCGTCAGTGTCTTCGAGATGCAGACATCGGCGAGGAGTTGATCCTCGTCTCGCATGATCCATTCGACGGTGACAGTCCGTATCGATCAGCGAGCCCGATCTTCATCCATCGAGAGACCTGCACGATCGACGTGGTGGCGGCGAACGAGCGATTGCCCGACCAGCTCACGATCAGGCAGCTG
The DNA here is from genome assembly GCA_937925335.1 of uncultured Acidimicrobiales bacterium. Taxonomy (GTDB): domain Bacteria; phylum Actinomycetota; class Acidimicrobiia; order Acidimicrobiales; family SZUA-35; genus CALEWY01. Next base: position 48,858 of record CALEWY010000012.1, on the reverse strand, counting down.
TCCGTTCGGTCGTTCGATTCCGACGAGATGATGATTGCGGCGTCGGTGATCGACGGCGGCGATCTCGAAGCGATGATCGAACGGTTCTTCGCCGACCCGAACTCCACCCACCTGCACGTGCACAACGCCGAGCGCGGTTGTTGGGCTGTTGCCATCGAACGGCCATGACCGAACGGTCCTGACCGAACGGCGGTGATCGAACGGCCATGAAGCGGCCGGTGGTGATCAAACGGTCGACCAACCTCTATCGAATTGGTACCTGACCGCTAGCGGTTGCCGGCGAGGTCTTGAGTTGCCGTCCACACGTGCGGTTCGAGTTCGACGGCGTCGGGCATGGTGAAGCTGGTGCCGGGAAGCCGGGCGTCTGGGTCGGCTTCGACGGCGGCGGCGAGGCGCTCGATCGAGTCGAAGAAGGCATCGCCGCTGAAGCTGGCGGGATCGATCAGCAAGTAGAACTGACCGATGTCGTGATGTGGGCCTTCGGGGGTTTTGAGCGGCGCCATGTCGACGCTGGCGATCGACGACGTCAACGCCGCGGCGAGTACCTCAACCATGAGGCCGAGGCCGAACCCCTTGTAGCCGCCGGCTGAAAGCATCGAGCCTTCGAGAGCAGCGGCCGGATCGGTCGTGTCGTTGCCATCAGCATCGACGGCCCAGCCGAGCGGAATCGATTCCCCCGCAGCGTTGGCCATCGTGATCTTGCCGAGAGCGATCGCGCTCGTGCTGAAGTCGAACTGGAAAGCGATGCCGCCGTCTCGATTCGGCACCGCCATGGCCATGGGGTTGGTGCCGAGCAGGCGGGTGGTGCCACCTGGCGCCGCGACACGGGCGGACGAGTTGGTGAAGCCGAGAGCGATCATTCCAGCCTCGGCGAGCTGTTCGGTGAAGTATCCGAGCGACGTGCATGTATGGCTGTGTTCGATCGCAAACGCACACGTTCCGTTGGCGCGTGCGGCAGCCAGCGCGGTGTCGACCCCCGCAGCAAATGCGGCTTGTGCGAAACCGAACTTGGCGTCGACTCGCACCGTCCCCGGACGCTCGTGGATCACCTCTGGCGCAACGTCGCCGAGCACTCGCCCCGTCTCGAGCTGCTTGCAGTAGCTCTCCAGGTAGTAGAGGCCGCAGATGCGGTTGCCCTTTGCCTCAGCGATTCGAACCGCATGGGCGACCTGGCCGGCGACTGCCACCGATGCACCATGGCGAACGAGTGCTTGCGTGGTGACCTGTTCGATCTCGTCGAGTCCTATGAGTTCACTCACGTTGTTCCTTCAGCTTCGGGATACCGGCGCCGCAGTATCGCACCAGCTGGCTAGCCGCGCCGCTGAAGGTAGCTGCGAGCGATTTCGCGCAACCGATCTCGTCCGAAGCTTGGATCATGGCCACCGTGCACAACTGTGACCGGCAGCTTCATCAGCCGTTCCATCGTTGCGCAGTAGTCGGCGATGTTGGAATCTTCGAGTTCGTCCAACAGCGGCCCGTCGTAGATGGCGTCACCAGACATCAGCGTGCCGGTCGCCTCCTCCCAGAGGCCGATCGAGCCGGGTGAATGACCTGGTAGATGCAGCACTTCGAAGTGACGATCGCCCGTGCTGACAACATCACCTTCGTCGATCAGGCCAGTGATCGTGGCGGGGCGCTGACGGAAACCCTCGAGCGCCATGCCGGCAGGAAGTGCCCGAACGAAGTACTCCTCGTTCATCTCATAACCCGCCCGAGCGAGCCCATCGACGGTCTCCTGGCCCCACGCCTCCACGATGTGCAGCGAATCGAGCAAGGGGTTGCTGACGTCGTTCGCCTCAGCAGGATGAACGAGCACCTCATCAAACTCGTAGTGCGAGCCAATGTGATCACCGTGGCCATGTGTGGCAACGGCGGTGACGGGTTTGTCGAGCAAGTCCTGGAGCTCGTCGACGATGCTGCCAACACCCATGCCCGTGTCGACGATGAGATCGCGATCTCGGCCCTTCACGTGCCAGATGTTGCACCGCATGAGCTCGATGACGTGCGGCTCCCAGATGAGCGTGATGTCGTCATCGACGGTCGATCGTTCAAACCAACGTTCTGCAATGGGGAAGGCCACCGAAGCGACGTTATGGCAGAGCGTTGCTCGGTGCGTCACCCGCTCGGGTCATTCGACGAACGATCGCTTCGCCAACCCAAGGGCGGCGGTGGCGTCGTGGCCGGTGACGAGCAGTGATGGCATGCCTCAGTCTGGATCACCAACACTTCGGCGCGCTGGGTCAGTTCTCGCGTCCAAACCTACGCGAACAACACCTCACAACCCGTGCCTGCGAGGGCGGCATCGACTCGTTCCCGGTCGGACGGCTCGAGCGCCTCGTAGGCCTCACGAAGCCACATCAAACACTTGCCCTGATAGGCGAACGGGCCCTGTCGGTAGGTCTGCGCTTCTCCACCGTCGAGGCCGGCGATCGAGCAGCTCATCTCGGCATCGCCGGTGGCGAGTGCTTTGGCGTTGGCGACCATGAACGGCGCGTAGGTCCTGCCTGCCTCGGCCAGGAGCGCCTTCGTTGCTTTGGGGAGCGCTTCGAGCGTGACCCAACCGTCATCACCGTCGACGGGAAGCCAGCTCAGATCATCCATTCGATCGACCCAGTTGAGCGTCTTCGGGCCTCGCTTCGTTGCGATCGCCATCGATGTCGGGTCCCACTTCACGAGTTGTGTGAACTGGCCGTAGATCCCAAAGTCGCCACGTCCAGGGCGATCGCCCAACAAGAAGTCGTGGGTGGCGAACTGCTCCATCAGGATGTCGAGCAAGCGCTCGTAGGAACCTTCGATGATCGGTTGGTTCAACTCGGTCGACCCAACGAGCTCGCGCCGACCGATCTGGCGTTGGGTGATGTACTCGTACATCTTCTGACCCTCATCACTGCTCATCTGCAGGTTGCGTGAGAGGGGGAGCAGGTTGCCGGCCTTGTCGATGTCCTCTTCGTAGGCCCAGCGATAGTGATACATCGCCTTGGTGACCCACTCGTCGCCAAAGTCTTCAATCAGGAGATCGATGAAGGCCAGAGCCGGGTCGGGCGGCTGGACGCTGCGGCCCTCGAACTCACCCTCGAGCCTCGTGATTTGGGGAGACGAGTCGACGGTCGCTTCACCGTGACCACCCTCGTCGTTCGGATAAACGATCACGGGGATGATCGGAACCGGCGGCTTCGGAAGGTCGTCCCATTTGGAGTCGCGCAACACCCATCGAAACGGGATGTGGCGATAGCGCAACACGGCGCGCATTTTGAGCGAGTACGGCGACCCGTACTGGCCCGCCAGTACGAGTGGATGCTGCGACGGTTCCTGTCCAGACAAGGTGTGCCCCTCTTTGCGTGTTCTCGACGTGAGCCGACACTACGCGCAGAGCCGAATGTTGTGACATTCGAACTCGCACAACAGTCCTTCGCAGCCGACCTCAGACGCGAAACGGCCCCCGCAGCAGCGATGCGGGGGCCGTTCGGTCTTCGCTCCCGGCGTCGGTGCCGAGAGCAGGTTGTGTGGATCGCGTTGCGCTGGAATCAGCGGAGCGATCCGATGCGTTAGCTCGCCGAGGCGACGAACTCGATGCGGCGGTTCTCCGCCTTGCCCTCTGGCGTGTCGTTGCTCGCGATCGGCTCGGTCTCGCCGTAGCCAACCGCCGTCATGTTCTCGGCGGCTACACCCTTCTCGGTGAGGTAGGCCATGACCGACTCGGCCCGAGCCTGGCTCAGTGCGAGGTTCGATGCATCGTTGCCATCAGCATCGGTGTGACCGGCGATCTCAACGACCGTTCCGTTTGTGATGAGGAAGTCAGCGGCACCGTCGAGGACCGCGGTGCTGTCTGCGGTGATCACGGCTGATCCCACTTCGAAGTTGATCGGCTGGATGCCAAGCGCCTCATTGAGCGAGCCGCCAGCAGCGCTGATCAAATCGGCTGGGAGGAGAACCCGATCGATCACGTGCATCGTTCCGTTGCCGCCGCCGAGGTTGGCGGTGACCACGTTTGCGCCGTTGATCACGGGGCTGCCGGACCCGAGCGAAACGTTGAGGTCTGATCCATCGAGTGAGGTGAGCGGGCCGTCGACGAGAGCATCGGCCGGGAAGTCGCCGGACACGACGTGGTTGCGAAGCACTCGCTCGAGCTTCTCGGGATCACTCGTGATCGACTCGGGCAGCGAGGCAAGCGCTTCGTCGCTTGGAGCAAAGATCGTGAGTGGGCCCTCACCGTCGAGTTCAGCGTTGAGTCCCGTTGCGGAGACCGCACCCAAGAACCCGCTGACCTGACCGTCTTTGTCGCCAGCGTCGAGGATGTTGCCGGCGACGAAACCGTCGGCCGATCCGTCTGCCATCGCATCCTCGTCGTCTTCCATTGCCTCGTCGTCGGCCATCGCGTCGTCGGCGCCGTCAGAGTGGTCAGCACCGTCTTCGTCGGTCATCGCGACTTCGTCGGCCATCTCTTCGACCTCGTCAGCCATCTCTTCGAGCTGGGTCGTTGTTGCGGCGTTGTCGGCGGTGGCTGCGACATCCTCGTCGTCTCCACCGCTGAATGCGGCCCAGAGACCAACGCCGATGACTCCAACGAGCAGCAACGGAAGGAGCCACTTGAGCGCCCCGCCCTTGCGGTCGTCGTCATGAGCCATCACGGGTGTTGCCACAGCGGCTCCGGCTGCGCCGGTTGTGTTGCGAACTGCGGTGGAGGGCGCCTTTGCCGCACCGGTCACCTTGCCCGCCATACCGCCTGCAGCACCGGTGACTCCACCAGCAACTCCTGCAGCGGCACCGGTGACCTTGTCGGTCATACCGCCTGCCGCGCCGGTCACCTTGCCGGCTGCACCGCCTGCCGCACCGGTGACCTTGTCGGTCATGCCGCCTGCCGCGCCGGTGACTCCGCCAGCCACTCCACCAACGGTGGCCGCGGCGCCACCGGCGAGCTTGTCAGCCGCACCGGTGACTCCGTCGGACACGCCACCTGCTGCCGCCGCAGCTCCTCCGGTGAGCTTGTCAGCTGCACCGTCGATTCCTCCGCGAGCCGCAGCGAGTCCATCGCTGCTGCCGCTCAGTCCTTCACCGGCGCGGCCGGCAAGGCCATCAGCGGCTCCGCTCAGTCCTTCACCGGCGCGGCCGGTGAGTTGGCTGGCCGCTGCGGTGCCGGCTGCGAGTCCGCCGAGGCCGGTCATGGTTCCCATGCTTCCGAGGAAGCCTCGGTCGTCTTCTTCTGCGTCACCGCTGTCGAGCAGGCCGAGGAGCGAGCCGAAGCCAGCCGACTCCATCGCCACTCGTTCGTTCGCCAACGAGCCGACGAGTCCGGCCTGGTCGAGGTTGCCGTCGGTCTGCTTCTTCCCGAGAAAGCCCAGCACGATCGGTGCGAGCATCGGCAGGAGCTTTGCGATCTGGCCAGTGCCGAGGCCGGTCTGTTGTGAGAGACCTTGTGAGACCTGCTCCTTGCCGCCGCCGAGGAGTCCGTCGACGAACGAGCTGTTGAGGCCGCTGTCGTCGCTGTCGCTGAACGCAGCGCCGAGGTTCGTCAGAATCGATCCGTCCTGACCCTTGACGAGGTCGAAGAGCGCTGATGCACCTCCGGGACTGTTCGTTCGTTTTCCGAGGCTGCCCAGCAGAACAGGGACGGCCGAGGCGAGCGCGGATCGCGTGCCTTCGTCGTCGGAACCGATTGCTCGTGAGGCTGTGCCGAGGTCGCCGCTGCTGGACAACAACTCGCCCAGTTCTTGGAACATTGCCATGGTCGGGGGTACTTCCTTCATACGGGGGTTGCGGCCGGTGGGCGACCGCGTCGACGTCACTGTGGCGTCAGAAATCAGACCCCCGAAGCACCTTCAAAGTCGCGAGAAAGTTACCGACAGGTAATGGCCGCAAACGGTGTTGGGTCCGCACGTTCTGTGACTGATCAACCTTGGGTGTGTCGCTGATCATGTGGCAACAAGGGTGAGGCCAAACGCCTCACACGCCCGAGGAGTTCTGCCCGACCCGTAACACCTGCGCCGGGCGGCCCGTTGACGTCTCTGAATCGGCGCGGACTCACGAAGCAAACACGCGTCGGTCATGAACAGCACGTCTCGTTTGGATTCATCACCCTCCAGGAGTTCTCGTTATGCCTTTCCCTCACCGCTCATCGTTCCGGTCTCGCACCTGCGCCCTTGCGGTCGCTGCCACGCTGCTTTCGGGGGCGGCGATCGCAACGACCGACGTCGTTCCTGCGATCGCTGCGCTGATGCCGGCCGACGATGCAGCAGTCTCCGGCGACACGATGCAATGGCACCGCACCACGGTGAGTTTCTCGGGCCCGCAAACCTCCGAGTCTGCACTCGTCAATCCGTTCCTCGACTACCGGCTCGACGTGACCTTCACGCAAGGCTCGCGATCGATCACCGTTCCCGGCTTCTACGCCGGTGATGGATCCGGCGGAGGCAGCGGCGATCAATGGCAGGCCAACTTCGCGCCGCCAACCACCGGTCGTTGGACGTATGAAGCGAGCTTCCGATCCGGCGCAAACGTGTCCGTCGCCGCCGACCCGAACGCGGGCAATGCTGCGTTCTTCGATGGTGAGTCCGGAAGTTTCGACGTCGCCCCGTCGGACAAACCGGAGTCTGACTTCCGCAACACGAACAACGGTCGCATCACGAACACCGGCGGGCACTACCTCACGTTCGAAGGCAGCGGCGATGCGTTCATCAAGGGCGGCGCCAACATCCCCGAGAACTTCCTTGGTTATGTCGGCTTTGACAACACACCAGACGCTGGCCACGACTTCGATTCGCACGTTGGCGACTGGAACCCCGGCGATCCCGATTGGGACTCTCCCGACAACCCTGGGCTCAACGACGGCCGCGCCATCATCGGCGCCCTCAACTATTTGAACCGCACCGGTGCGAACAACATCTACTTCCTGCCGATGAATCTCGGCGGCGACGGCCGGGACACCTTCCCGATGGTGAGCGAGACAGAGCGAAGCCGCTACGACCTTTCGAAGCTCGATCAATGGGGCATGGTGTTCGACCACGCTCAAACACAGGGCATCTACCTCCACATCGTGTTGGCCGAGACCGAACCCGGCAACGAGAACTTCTTCGATAACGGACAGCTCGGCAACGAACGGCGCCTCTTCTACCGAGAGCTCGTCGCACGCTTTGGCCACAACCTCGGCGTCGAGTGGGACATCGGCGAGGAGAACGATTACGGAACCGCTCGCCATCGTGAGTTCGCCGACTACCTGAAGAGCATCGACGGCTACGACAACGCCGTGACCACACACACGCATACCAACCGGTTCGAGGAGTTCTACGGACCGCTTCTCGGCAATGAGGACTTTGACATCACGGCCTTCCAGGGAACCCAGTCCCGCACCGATATGTCGGACCTCGTCATCGAATGGCGTGATCGTTCCGCTGCTGCCGGCACGCCTCTCGTCGTGTCGATGGACGAACCCCAACCGATTCACAACGACCTCACCGACACGACGCGCGGCTACATCGCAGCTCGTCGAGACAAGATGTGGCCGCTCTACATGAGCGGTGGTGGCGGCTTTGAGTGGTACGTCCAACAAGACGGCGGCGGCCACAGCTTCGACCAGCAGATCGACGACTTCTCCATCCTCGGCCCGGCCCTCACGTGGACCGGCTACGCAACAGGCTTCTTCGATGTGTTGCCGGTGCAGGAGATGGCACCGAACCACAACCTCGGCAGCGGCCCAACAGGCAACACCTACGTGCTCGCCAAGCCCGGTGAGAGCTACGCCGTCTTCAACGACCGCACCGGCTCCAACCTCCGTCTCGATCTGAGGGGCGACAGCGCCACCTACATCGTCTCGTGGTTCAACCCACGCACCGGCGAATACACGAGGAGCGGCTCGGTCACGGGTGGCGCAACGGTCGATCTCGGATCGGCGCCGAACCAAACCGGTGAGGACTGGGCGGTGATGTTGACCCTCGACGGCACCGTGCCACCGACCACGCAGGCTCCAACGACCCAGCCACCGACCACGGCAGCACCAACGAGCCAGGCTCCAACAACCGCTGCTCCGACGACTGGAAACCTGATCGACGGGTTCGTGCTCGTCGACGCGGATTCTGACACCGACATAGCGGGTCTCACCGATGGTGCGGTCATCAACCTCGCCGACGTTGGCTCGTCCATCACGATTCGGGCGAACGCCGGAGCTGACACTTCGAGCGTTCGGTTTGGTCTCGATGGCAACCAGCGGTTCCGTCTTGAGAACGTTGCACCGTTCGCCCTCTTTGGGGACACCGATGGTGACTACTTCGATTCGTGGGAGCCGACGCTTGGCACTCACACGATCTCGGCAACGCCCTACACCGAGCAAGGCGCGAGTGGATCGGCTGGTGAGAGTCGAACGATCACGGTGACGATCATCGACGACGCAACGGTCCCGACGACCGCTGCGCCGACCACCACCGCTCCAACAACCGTGCCATCGAGCGACATCTCGGGCTTCGTGCTCGTCGACTCCAACACCGATCAAGATCTCGGAGCGCTCGTCGACGGCTCGGTCATCGATCTCTCGGCTGTTGGTTCCTCGCTCAACGTTCGAGCGGACGCAGCCGCCAGCGTGGAGAGTGTCCGATTCGACCTGAACGGCAACCGTCTGCGGGTTGAGAACATCGCTCCGTACGCCCTCGCCGGTGATCGAAACAGCGACTACCTCAAGTGGTCGCCCGCACCCGGCACCTACACCATTGCCGCCACACCGTTTGGCGCCGACGGCGCCCAGGGAACGGCGGGTACGACACGCTCGATCACCGTCCAGGTGGTCCGCTCGTCGACCTCACCAACGACCCAAGCTCCGACAACGCAGCCGCCAACGACCCAGCCGCCAACGACCCAAGCGCCGACTACGCAAGCGCCGACTACGCAAGCGCCGACCACCCAAGCACCGACCACCCAACCGTCAAGCGACGGTGCGTTCCAGGCGGTTGATGGTGTGGTGGTTGTCGAGTCGGAGTCGTTGAACGCACCGAGCCCGTGGACCACCCACACCCAGGCCGGCCGTAGCTCCATCAAGTGGGGCGGATCGAACAACTTCGGCACACCTGGCAATGGCACCATCACCGTGCAGGTCCAGATCGACGAACCCGGCAGCTATCGCTTCCAGTGGTACAACGCCTTCGGCGAAGGAACGAACCCGACCGAGTCGAACGATTCATGGCTCCGGATCCACGGCGACTCCTTCTATGGCGAGCGTGGCTCCAGCATCAAGTGCCCACGTCATCCGCTTCCTGGCAATGACTGCTCCGGACCGATCGTTGAGGGAGCCACGAAGGATGGTTGGTTCAAGATCTTCCGATCCGGCGGATCGAACGGCCAGTTCGGTTGGACGTCGAACACCAGCGACAGCGACGCCCACTCCGTGTTTGCTCGCTTCGATTCACCAGGCACCTACACGATCGAGATCTCTGGTCGTTCGGCGGGTCACCGCATCGATCGATTTGTTCTCTATCGCTCCGGCAACGGAGACGGCGGGGATGTTGCCACCAACACCGCCACCGACCTCAGTCGGCCCGAGTCACCTCGGGTCGGCTGATGCGGACCGGGCTCCCCTTGCAGTCCCCGTGGACACCGTCGCTACAGCTCTGCGCCAGCTGTGTCGACAACAAGGAGAGCCCGGCCCGGCTCGCTTTGCCTCGTATGGTTTTGTCATCGCCCTCCTCTTCGTCGACACCGCAATCGGTGTCCCGGTATCCGGGTGGCGTGCCGCGCCGTCGGTCCTCTGATCACACGCCGTCGCTCCACGATTTCGATGGCCTCTTGGCCGCCGCTCAACGCGGTGAGGATGCGGCGTGGAACGTCTTGATCGGCAGCGTCGCCGGCCAGCTCCTCGGCTACGCCCGATCGAAGGGAGCGCCGGACCCTGAAGATGCGGTCGGCGAAGTGTTCCTTCGGATCACAAAGAAAATCGCTGACTTCGACGGTGACGAGGCCGACTTCCGAGCATGGACCTTCACGATCATGCATCGCCTCGTGATCGACGACTATCGAAAGCGGTCGGTTCGCCCCCAAGCGAGTGACGACGACTCTGAAATCGACCGAGCGGTCAGTGCGGATGATCCCGAGGCAGCCGTCCTCGCTCGGTTCTCCACTGGTGAAGCGAGCGCGTTGATCGACGAACTGCCCATCGACCAGGCCGAAGTGATCCGGCTGAGCGTGCTCGGCCAGCTGTCGACAGCGCAGATCGCAACGATGCTCGGCAAGAAACAAGGCGGGGTACGAGCGCTTCGCTTTCGTGCCCTCAAACGATTGACCCGCACGCTGGAGGAGGTCGCACCGTCATGACGATGCGCGACGAAGAGATGGACCAGCTCAGCGCTGGTGAACAAGAGATATTCGACGACTGGACCGACTCGGTCAATGCCGAGCTCGCCGCTGACGTCGACGGGTCATGGGTGAGCGCGCTCGCCGCCCGGTCCGCTCGTGACGTCCGAGCCTCGCTCGCTACCCCAGACAACGATTGCTCGAATGACAACGACGTGTTGGCTCCGGTTGTGCTGCTCGACCCCGACACCAACGCAGATCTTGCGCCGACGTCCTTCGACTGGAACGAGTTCGACGAGGATCCAGCAGGCGGCGCTGGTGGTGAGAACGTTCTTGCGTTCCCGGGATCGGCGCAACCCGAAGGCAACCGCCGGCGCTTCGCCTTCCTCGGAGCCGTCGCGGCTGCGGTTCTGGTCGTCGTTGGGCTCGCTGCGACCGGAGCGAGCCAAGTGTTGACCGAAACGCCGGCCGACTCGGTGCCAGAAGTATCCGAGCTGCCATTTGGGGATGACACCGGCTCCAGTCGAGATCTTGAAGGCCTGCCGATCCCAGGTGGTGACGATCCGGTCGACCTGACCGACGAGGCATCAGGGGTGTCCGGAAGTGACGACGGAGCCGTGTCGACCGATGCAACCGCCGACGACTCGACCAACGTCGTCGATGGCTCTGATGATTCTGAATCCACCCACTCCCGCTCTGATGACGGCACCGTCGGTCCTGGTGGCGGCAGCGCTGACGGCAGTGCTGACGACACGGGGCAGGGCGCTGACGGCACCGCTGACGAGGGCATCACCGACGATGCGCCAGTCTTCGACTCGGGTGATCCAGCGCCGCTCGATCTCTTGATTCGGTCGATCGTGATCACCGACCCTGCGACAGGCGTCGAAGCGGTTCAGGTGACCGATGGTGCCACCGTGAACCTCACCGACCTTCCCGACCGATTCGGCATCAAGGCGGATGCTGGTGCTGATGTGATCAGCGTTCGTTTCGTCGTCGATCGCCGAGGAGCGACGGATTCAGCGGCGCCGTTCGTCATGGCTCCCGGTGGCGGTTGGACGCCAACACCCGGGCCGATCCAGGTTTCGGTGACGCCATTCTCTGGGCCAAACCGTTCCGGCGAGCGGGCGGAGGCGACGGTCCTCTCCTTCACGGTCGTCGACGATCGACCTCCAGCATCGTGGCCGGCGGGTGTGACCGGCCTCACGCTGGTCGATGCCGAGACTGACGAGGATGTCGTCGGCCTTCACGATGGCCAGGTTCTCGACATCGCGGAGATTGGTTCGGCGCTCAACATGCGAGCCGACGCAACGGTCGATGTGGCGAGCGTTCGATTCGATCTCAACGACGGCGAACACATCCGAATCGAGAGCGTCCTGCCGTTTGCCATGTTTGGAGACCAGCAAGGTGACTACAGCCACTACGGCCAGTGGGATCTCGTCCCGGGAGAATTCGTCATCTCCGTCACACCATTCGATGAAGCCGATGCAGGGGGCGACGCTGGGGTGACCCGGACGATCACGATCACGGTGGTCGATTCCGGTTCGTAGTGTGTTGGCGGCTTTGGTCGAGGCAGATTCGTTCAGGCAGATTCGTTCAGGTAGTCGACCAGGGTGCAGTTTGGTCCGAACAGCGGTCGCTCAGGCGGCGAGCTGAATCGGCTCGAGTGAGCGGATGAACTGCACCGCGGCCTGTGAGCTGTCGAAGCGCTGCTGGCCCTCGTCGATGGTGAACCAACGGCAACCCCGGCCGGAGTGCCGGAGGATCTGGTGCCCGAGGAAGTAGCGGGTGTTGCGGTGTCCTTCGTGTGTTCCGAGGTCGGTCATGTCTGCAACCTAGGAAAGGGCTGACGATCACGAATCGGGGGTACCCCTGAACCCAAACGGCGCAGTTCGGGGGTATCTCAGCGATGAACAAGGGGCTACCCCTCCGGTTCAACCGCCGACGACCGTGTCCGTGACACGGCCAACCCCTGTCACCCTGCACCAATTGTGGGGTACTGCCCACGCACACTGCCCCCTGCACTGACCTGCTTAGACAAATTCATGATGAAGCAACCTTATGCATGTTGTTGCAGTGGGAGCCAGGGCTTGCACCGACGATGAAGGTGCCGCCGACCGATCGAGTGCTGTCGACTGTGGACCACTACGTGGCCCGACGACTCCTCGGCCTGTCGGGCCGCGACTATTGAGGGCGTGCGGGTTCTCAAATGGTTGAGCGGATGTGTACTGAGTGTTGCGCTTGTCGCAACGATCGTCTGGTGGTGGTGGCTTCCGAACTACCGCCCTGGCCTCGAGTCAGGAGAAGTCTTCGGGATCGATGTTTCGCACCATCAAGGCCCGATCGACTGGCCAGCTGTTGCCGATTCTGAAGCTGAGTTTGTCTACATCAAAGCGACCGAGGGCATGGATTGGATCGACCCCCGATTCGAGGAGAACTGGCGTGCATCCTCGGCCACCGACTTGCTGATCGGTCCCTATCACTTCTTCACATTCTGCTCGCCGGGTCGCGAGCAAGCTGATCACTTCATCTCGATCGTCGACTTTGATTCGGCCGACCTTCCACCCGCGGTCGACCTGGAGATCGCTGGCAACTGCACAACGTTGCCGAGCCGGGGGGAGATGAAGACCGAACTCTCAACCTTCGTCGAGTTGGTCGAACAAGCGGCTGGTCGCGAGCTGGTGTTCAATGTCGGCGCAGAATTCGTCGAGGTCTACCAACCATTCGAGTGGTTCGACCGTCCGGAGTGGGCGCTCAACTTCCTACGCCGACCCGGTGAGCCCCTGCCGATCTGGCAACTTGGCGGTGTGTATTGGGTTGAGGGAGTCGACGGCCGAGTCGACCTCAACGTGGGAGCGCTCGATGACTTGGATGTGCGAACCCGCGAGTGAAGAGACGCCTCAATGCCGCTCTGAACGCAACGCAGCAAGTGGCAAATCGGCTGCTCCAACCGGAAGCGAATAGGGTTCTCGAATGCTCGACGTGAACGAACTGGCGGACTCGATTGAAGCGTTTCCGACTGTGCTGCGAGAGCTGCTCGGCCACGCAACTCGCGACGCACTCGTCGCCAAGCCTGCGCCAGGTGAGTGGTGCGTGCTCGAGGTGATCGGCCACCTGATCGATTGCGAACTTGGAGCGTTCCGTGGGCGCACGGTCGAACTCGCCGAGGGAGCCAACGAGGTCGCAGGCTTCGATCCGCGACCGGGTATGGCAGCCAGAGACTTTGCGGCGGAGTCGCTCGACTCGTTGCTGTCCGAGCTCGACGAACTGCGCACTGAGTCAGCTGCAATCGTGCGGACGCTTACGCTAGAACAACTCACGCTGACCGGTAGCGTGCGCGGCGAGCCGGGCTATGCCGCTGGCGACTTCGCCCACGAATGGCCCTACCACGACCAGGCGCATCTGATTCAGATCATCGAAGCGATGAAGCCGAACTACCTCGACCACATGACGAGCACGATGCGCCAAGCATTGATCGACCTCGGCCTGTAGCCGCCCAAACCCTGGGCTGCCTCAAACCCTGTGCTGGCTCAAACCCTGAGTTGCACCGACCTCTGAGGGGCGCCAACTGCTGAGTCGCCCAACTCCGAGCCGCACCGACCTCTGAGTGTTAGTCGACCGGGAAGCCCCGCTTGCGGAGCAGCGCATCGGTATCGACGTCGCGGCCTCGGAACGCCCGGAACCCGGCAGCTGGATCGATGGTGTCGCCGACCGAGAACACGTTGTCGTGCAGGCTCTTCGCGACCGAGCGGTCGAAGTATCCGTCGCCTTCGGTGAAGGCTTCGGCCGCGTCGGCGGTGAGCGCGTCGGCCCAGAGGTAGCTGTAGTAGCCAGCGGAGTAGGAATCTCCCGAGAAGATGTGAGCGAACTGCGGCGTGCGGTGACGCATGACGATCTCGGACGGCATCCCAAGCTCGGCGAGCGTCTCGGCCTCGAACGTGGCCGGGTCGATGTCGGCATCGCCGGCCAGATGGAGCTTCATGTCCATCAACGCGCTCGCCAAGTATTCGACGGTGTCGAATCCCTGGTTGAACGTTTCGGCTCGTTGCATCCGCTCGATCAACTCGGCCGGCAACGGTTCGTCGGTTTCGTGATGGCGACAGAATCGGTTGAGCACCTCGGGCGTCGAGAGCCAGTGCTCGTTGATCTGCGACGGGAACTCGACGTAGTCCCGGGCGACCGAGGTGCCGGACTGTGATGGGTACTCCACCTTTGACAGCAGCCCGTGTAGTGCGTGACCAAACTCGTGGAAGAGCGTGGTGGCGTCATCCCACGAGATGAGGACCGCCTCGCCCGGCGCACCCTTCACGAAGTTCGAGTTGTTCGAGACGAGCGTGGCGATTGCGTCGTCCATGTTCTCTTGGTCTCGATAGGCGGTCATCCATGCGCCGCTGAGCTTGCCTTCGCGTGCGTAGGGGTCGAGATACCACAGGCCGATGTGTTCGCCGTTCGCACCGGTGACGTGCCAGACGCGCACGTCGTTGTGGAAGACGGGAACGGGCCCCTGGTCGACGTTCTCAACCGGCGTGTAGTGAAGGCCGTACAGCTCGGTCGAGCACCAGTGCATCGCCTCGATCAACTTCTCCATTTGGAGATAGGGCTTTACCTCGTTGAAGTCGAGGTCGTAGAGATCCTTGCGAACCTTCTCGGCGTAGAAGCGGTAGTCCCACGGCTCGATCGCAATCGCTTCGGTGCCGTTGGCCTCCGCCTCGGCATCGGCGATGCGCTGCATGTCGGCGACCTCTTCGATCGCTCGAGCACGCGCCTTTGGCCACACGGCGTTCATCAAACCCATGGCGGCTTCCGGCGAGCCGGCCATCGTGTCTTCGAGGCGCCAATGAGCGTGTGTTTCGTGCCCGAGGAGGTTCGCTCGTTCCGCTCGGAGCTTCAACATCTCGACGATGAGCGGCTTGTTGTCATGCGCCGGATCGCCGTGGGGAGCACCGTCGCCCCGGCCGTAGTAGGTCCGCCACACGCGCTCTCGAAGCGCCCGGTTTGCCGCGTCGGTGAGGACCGGATCCATCGACGATCGCGTATTCAACACAGCCCATGAACCTGCCTTGCCCTGCTCGGTCGCTGCGGCGGCGAGCGATGCAATGAGACTGTCCGACATGCCCTCGAGTTCGGCCTCGTCATCGATCCAGGTGACTTGATTGACCTCGTCGAAGAGGACGTTCTGCGAGAACTCGGTGAAGAGCAAAGCCAGGCGCTGGTTGATCTCGGAAAGCCGAGCCTTGTCGGCCGCTTCGAGTTCTGCCCCGTTGCGAATGAACGAGCGGTAGCGATCTTCGACGAGACGACGAGCCGGATCGCTGATCGTTGCACCATCGGCGGTGTTGAGAGATTCGTAGACGGCGCTGATTCGGGCGAACAGGGCTTGGTTCTGCACGACGGAGTCGGAGAACGCGGCCAGCTTCGGACCAACTTCGCGTTCGATGTCAGGAATCGGGTCGACGTTGAGGTTGTGGGTGTGCACCTCGAAGATCGCCGTCAGGCGTTCGAGTGTTCCGCCGCTTCGCTCAAGCGCTGCGATCGTGTTCTCGAAGCTTGCGGCCTCAGGATTGTTCGCAATGGCATCGATCTCGGCGTTCGATCGTTCGATTGCCGCATCGAAGGCAGCGATGAAGTCCGAGGTGTCGACCGACTCCCAGGGTGGCACGCCGCCATAGGGCCCGGTCCACGGTTGGGTGAGCGGGGTCGAACCGTTTTGGTCGTTCTCGATCGTGGTCATCGTGGCTCCATCGTCTGAGGTGCGGTCTTCCCGCCGGATCCGGACGAAGGCGACGGTAGCCGTCAGAGCCCAAATGTGGAGTCAGGTTTTCGCCGAGAAGCGGCTGGGGGAGTGGTCCCCATGTTGTCGTCGACCGACTTCGCTCATGCTCGAGCGATGGCAGGGATTCTGATTCGATCCAGCGTGCTCGGCGCAACCGCTGACGTTGCGAGTCGAGTTGTACAAATGATCGCCGGCGGCGCATCGGTGCAATCGAGGGAGTTCTCGGGTGCGGGCGACGTGACAAGTGCTCACGGCGATGTGATCGCTGGTGTTGATGCCGCGCTGCTTGCACTACAGGAACGAGTTGACGACCTGCGGGCGATCGCGGTGTCGACCGACCAGCAGTTCACAGCGGCAGACGCAAACGTCGCGGCGAATCTCGAAGGGGTGCAGTGATGGGCTGGTCGTGGACGAACCTGTTCGGCATCGATGACAACCCCGTGAAGGGCGACCCGGTCGAGTTTCGAAGTGCGGCCGATGACATCGCCGCCAAACGAGTCGAACTCGAGGAAGCGTTGGTCGAGGTCGACGTGATGATCGCAACCGCCGGTGACGGGTTCGAAGGTTTGTCAGCAGATGCGTTTCACGCCCTGGCAAACGCAGTCGTTGCCGATCATGCAGAGATGCCGGCTCGGCTTTCGGAGATCGAGGCAACGTTGCGAGGCCATGGAACCGAGCTCGACGAGTTGATCGCCGAAGACACCCGAGAGCGGGAGGCAGCCGAACAAGCAGCGGTCGAGGAAAGCAAGGCCAAAGAGACGCGTGATCGGCGGCGGGGCGACCTTGGCCGAGCCCGACGTGCACTCGACGGGGTTGCGCTCGACGATCCCGGTCGGCCGCTGCTCGAACAAACCGAACGCGATTCGGAACGGCTCTTCAATCAGGCGGTGACGGCGTTCTCGTCGGCCGGCGACGCGCTCGGGTCGTTTCTTGGTGTTCACGATCGGCTGTCTGGCGACGAATCTCGGTTGAACACTGCGACAGCCACGGCACTCGGTGAGTCACCGCTCGCCCTGCCGAGCGATGACAGAAGCTGGTTCGAGCGTGGCGCCATGGCGTTGCTCCCGACCGGGAACGATCCTGGCCTCGTCGTTGCCGACTGGCTCGTTGGTCTCTTCACGCCGATCAACACACCTCAGCACGGTGATCTCGGCGGCCAGTTCACATCCGAGGAACGAGATCCCTTCTCGATCGATGGCGCTGATGCCCACGATCGAGGCATCGCTGCGATCAATCAGTTCCTGACCGACACGGGAAATCCGACGCAGATTCTGAACGACGAATTCGAGATCGTCGATCACGGCGACAACACCTTCACCGTCGTGCTTCCAGGCGTCACAGACCTTTCCTCCATGCCGGCTGGATTCGGCCTGGATCCGTTCAACGAAACGGTTCGCGACGTCGATCAATACGCACTGCGTTCGGCGACCGGTTCTGATGTTGACGACAACGAGTACGCAATCCTCGTTCGCCGCTACCTGCGCGAGGAGCTGCCAGCGGGGGCGAACATCATGCTCGTTGGTCATAGCTATGGCGGAGACACGGTTGCTGACCTTGCGGCAGATTCATCGTTCAACGGTCCGGACGGTTTCAACGTCACGCACGTCGTGTCTGCGGCCTATCACTCCGAGCCACAGCTCGATCACATCCCCGACCACACCGAAGTGTTGATCCTTCAGAACGACATCGATCTACCGGTGCTCGCTGAGCGAGCGTTTGAACACCCGAACGCAGCAGCTCACGCGGCCTACGACGCAGTCGATGCCGTGTTCTCCGGCGACCCCCGAGGCTTCGCCGGCAGCATGTGGGACGGCGTGACGGCATCAGGAAACATGCTCTGGGGCGTCGGTTCGCTGGCGAACAAACCGAACGAGGTTGTCGTCAACGTCGTCACGAATCCCGTCGAGATCGCGCAGGACGTGTGGAACAACGACACGTCGCAGTTCTACGCCGACACGATCGGATTCCTCCCCGATGCGGGTGTCACGCAGGTGACCGACAGCCAGATCATGTACGTGTTCTCGGGTGATGGGGAAGGCGCCGGTCATCACCAGAACAACTACATCGCGGCACTGAACGACCATCCAGACGATGCTGCGCTCACCTCGTTCTTCGAGAGCGTTGATGCCGCTGGCTACACCACCGCGGGTGACAGCGTGGCGGTCGACGTTTCCATCCGCTGAGAACGAGGTTCGCTGGTTCCGTGACATCCTTTCCAACGATGCGTCGATCGAAACTCTTGGCCTTTGGAGCCATCGTCAGCGGCCTGTGTGCTGGATGCGTGGCTCCGAACCCCGGTCCCGCCGATCCGGACAGTTTCGCGATCGAGCTCACGAGTTGTGAGGCTGAGACGGCGGAAGGCACGACGGCCTACGAGATTGAGATCACCAACCTCGAAGACCGGTACCGCCGGTTCAACGTGCTGGTTTCGATCACCGATGCCAATGGCGAGACGAAAGACTTCGACCTCCACCCGATCGACCTGCTTGCCCCTGGCGAATCGGTGGTCGAGTCATCGTGGCTCGGAGTGCCCGTGGCAGCACCCGCAACCTGTTCGGTCGAGGTCAGCGACAGCCGAATCGATGCGGTGAGCGGCACCGATCCGTTGTCGAATGAGCTCGATGAGTAGAGCAAAGCTCCGCAAGGCGACGCGGGGATCTCGACCTGGCGCCAGATGTCGTCGACGTCGGCGAGTAGAGGAATCAAGAACCACACACTGAGGGCGATGCTGGCCAGGATGAACAGCATCTTGGCGTCCACCCGTTGCAGCTTGACCGGCGCCTCTTCCGGCACACAACAGCGGTCGACCAGCATGCGGCGGAGGCCCCTTGGAGCGCAGCCTTGTTGCGCCGATGCGAAGCCCAACTGGGGAAGCCCAATTTGGAAACGACGAGGTCAGTCGAGCTGAATCACGAGCGTGATCTCCGCCTCGTCACCAATGTCGATTCCCTGTGCAACACGAACGGCCTTCTTGATTGGCAGCACGAACGAGTCGGCCTCCTTGTCCGGGAAGACCGAGGTGTTCCAGTGCGTGTCACCGATCTCAACCCCGACCGGCACCGATCCAAAGCCGCGCCGCTCAGGCACGAGTTCGCGAATGTCTTCCGCATCATCGACGGGAAGTGTCACCAACGTCATTGCGGGATTGGATGACCACGGGCGCAGTTCGGCGACGAACGTCAGACGGAGCTCCATCGAACGATGATGCCAGGTTCTGGTTTGGCAGCCGGTCTGCTCGGTCAGATGCGTTCGAAGTAGCGACGCTGTTCCCAATCCGTCACCGCGGCATCGAACGCGGCGACTTCGTTCTTGAAGAAGTGGCTGTAGTGCTCGACCACTGCATCGCCGAGCAACCGGCGAGCATCTTCGCTTGCTTCGAAGCGCTCGGTCGCCGCTCGAAGTGTGGTCGGGACGCGCTCAACATCGGACCGGTACACGTCGCCGTCGAACTCGGCTGGCGGCTCGATCTTGTTTGCGACTCCATCGAGCCCGCTGGCGATCGCTGCGGCAAAGGCAAGGTAGGGATTCGCATCAGCACCGGGGAGCCGACATTCGATCCTCAAACTCGGACCGCTGCCGACCACCCGGAACCCGGCCGTTCGGTTGTCGGTTGACCACGCCAAACCGGTCGGCGCCCACGACTGATCCTGGTAGCGCTTGTAGGAATTGATCGTGGGTGCGTACATCACGAAGAGGTCGGCGCAGTGGCGCATCCATCCGCCCAGGAACCAGCGGAACATGTCGGTTCGGCCACCGTCGCGATCATCGAAGACGTTGCGCTCGCCATCCCACAGGCTCACGTGGAGATGGCAGCTGTTCCCTGGCTGGCCGGCGTCGGGCTTGGCCATGAACGTCACGCTCACGCCCATCGAGTCGGCCAGCTCCTTCATGCCGTGTTTCATCACCGCATGGCGGTCGGCCATATCGGCCGCCGGCGCGTAGCGAATGTTCAGCTCGTGCTGGCCGATCGCGGCTTCACCCTTGGAGTTCTCGACCGGTATCGACGACGCTTTCAGGGCTCGTCGAGCCGCCCCGACGTAGTCCTCCACGCGTGCTCCCTGGAGGAGGTGGTAGTCCTCGACGTACCACCCCGCCGGTTCAGGGGTGGTGCCATGATGCACGTCTCGGTAGCTCGTGCGAAACAAGAAGAACTCGAGTTCCGACGCCGCCTCAACCCGCAGACCCTGTGCGGCGGCCGCTTCGACCTGGCGATGAAGGATCGTGCGAGGGGCGATCTCGACCAGCTCGTGGCCGGCGGTGTGGACATCACACAGCACGATCGCAACGCGTTCGGTCCAGCCGGCCAGACGGAGCGTGCCCATGTCTGGCACGAGTGGACGTCTCCATACCCACCCTCCCAATTGGCGAACGAGTACCCCTCCACCGGCTCCATCTCCATGTCGACGGTGAAGAGGTAGTCGCACGCATGAGTGCCGTCGACGATCGCTGACTCGACGAAGAACTCTGCATCGAAGCGCTTCCCAACGAGGCGCCCGTAGTGGTCGGTGAACCCCACGATGACCGTGTCGATACTCCCATCACGAGCCGCCGTCGCAAGAGCGTCGGGAGTAAGGATGTTTGGTGTCTGGGCGTTCGGCAGCTGGGTTTCTGGCATCTGGGCTTCGGGCATGGATGCTTCCGCTGTCATGCGGAGCACGCTAGATGCCCGGTTGGACGGCTTCCGAAGCGACCGATGATTGAAAGAGCGGCCGCAGGCGTTTCAGCGCGTGGACCATCACCACGAGGAGCGGAAGTTCAATGACGGGTCCGATGACAACGGTGAGCGCAACGAGCGGACTGGTGAAGGCGGTCGCCGCGATCGCAAGTGACGCTTCGGAGTTGCGAGATGTTGTGGTGAACACGAGAAGTGCGGCCTGCTCGTAGGTCTGTCCTGCGAGCTTCGCTCCGATGATCGCCACGCCGAATGCGACGACGAAGAAGGCGAGAATCGGTGGGGTCACCTGCCAGAGGACGGCCGGGTTCTCGAAGAGGACCTCGCCCTGTGATGCGAACATCGAGACGATGACCATGACGAGTGCGCCGGTCTTGATCGTTGAAAATGGCAGCCTCACTTCGATCTCGTTGAGCGTCTGACCGGAACGAGTGATGGCCGATCGAGTGAGTGCGGCTCCAGCGAGTGGCAGCACAAGGAAGAGCCCGACGCTCGATGCGATCGTCGACGGGTTGAGGGTGAGCACCTGCCCGGCGAGGAGCCACAGGTAGACCGGCAACAGCAGCAGTTGAAGCACGATGTTGACCGCCAAGAGGCTGACACCGAGAACGGCGTCGCCTCCTGCCAGCTCGGTAAAGATCAGATACCAACCAACACACGGCGTCACCAAGAACAACATGAGGCCGACCCAAAGCTCTGGCTCATCGCCGAGGAACAATGCTCCAAGGCCCCAGGCGATGAGCGGGTTCACGATGAAGTTGATCGTGACGGCAACGACCAGAAATTGACGCTGGTCAAAGGCCCTTGCGATACCGCTCAGGTCGACGCTGAGCATGACGAGATAGATCAGCGCGAATACCCCGACGGACACGAGGGCCCCGAACAGGTCTGATGCCGAGGGAGCGATCTTGGCGAGCGCCAATCCCAACCCGACCGACGCCAGCAACACGACCGGCTGGAACCGATCGGACCGACTCAGCGCAGCTTGCGCAGGGTCGGTCTGATCCAACTCAAGCGGTCCTGACTCGGCCGGTCCGGACTTGGGCGGTCCGGATGTGAGCGGTCCCGTCTGGCCGATGCTCACGCGCCGGCAGGTTGTTTGGGGTCGGCGGTGGGACGAGCGACCAACCGACCGGTCGCCTCCCACTCAGCGACGCCACCCGGGAAGCGATTGACGTGGGTATACCCGGCATGAACCAACTGGGTCCCAACGAACTCGCTCCCTGCGCAACCCTCGTCAGTGCACGCAACGATGATCGGCTGATCCTTCCGAGGAAAGAGCGTCTTCGCTTGCTCGAGAACCGTGTCGAGGCTGACGTCGATCGAACCGGGGATATGTGCGTTGTCGAATCCGCCCTCACCCTGAGCGTCGATCACGATGGCTGTGTCGTCCAACAGCGCCCGCTCAACGAAATCGGCATCGACGGGAGGGAGCATGACGTCGAGTGGGGTGCCGCCGCGAGGGCTTGCTCCGAAGTTCTCCGTGTCGGCGACGACCGTGTAGATCTCCCACGGAAGACTGTCGGCATCTTGCGCCCAGGCCTTTTCCTGGGTGGCGTAACAACACGTGTGCGGATCATCGAGCTCCATCTCGAGCCCGGCTCCGATCACTCGACGTGTTTCGGCTGCGACGGCTTCAGGGCTGTCGTGCTCGATGCCAAGGTGGTTGATCGAACCCGGCGTGCCTTCGTCCTCGACAACGATGAACTTCATGGGTGGATCGGCAACGACGAAGTTGGCGTAGCCGGGCCGGTGCTTTGCTGGTTCGACGCCGAAGAGCTTGGTGTAGAAGCCGACGGCGGCGTCAACGTCGGCGACGTTGACCGAGAGCTGGAACCTGGACATTGGGTCTCCTCTTGAGTAGTATTCAACTGTTACACAACACACTGTAATAGTTTGGAAGAGATGTCAACCCCTCAAGAAACCCTCATTCCGCCCGCGCTCGCTCAACGCGACCTCATCGATCAGCCAGAGGTCGACGAACTGGCGGCGCTCTTTCGCGTCCTCGCGAACGACACGCGCCTGCGCATCCTTCACGCCATCGCCCGAGCAGGAGAGTCGTCGGTTTCCGACATTGCCGAAGAGATCGGGTCGAGCGCCCAAGCCGTCTCAAACCATCTGCAACGGATGGCTGACCAACAGATCGTCGCAACCCGGCGCGACGGCAATCGCATCTTCTACCGGTTGATCGACCCGTGTGTTGGCGGCGTCATGGAACTCGGCTTGTGCCTCCTCGGCCACAACCCGGTCTGCTGAAAGCGGCTCACTCGATCGGCGGAACTCTGTCGTGTAGATCCGGTATCGGCGACCCTATGGGCTGTGCCGCTGCGAACCCGGCCAGCAACGCTCTGACCGAATCGCTCAGCCCAGTGCTTGCGTCGGTCATCCGTGCGGGTCCGGCCGCCAAGCTCGTCCGCCCATGAATCAATGCCCAGAGTGCGAAGGCTGCAGCGTCCGGTGATGCCGGCACGGCCAGGGCGACCACGCTTCGAACCGCGACCCAAAGCTCGATCCACGGCTGCACCGCTGGATCCGATATCTCCGGTTTTGCCGCGGTGAACGCTTGGTACGCATGGGGTCGAGCGGTGGCAAAACGGACGTACCGCTGTGCGACCTCGATGACGGCTTCGAATGGTTCGGGCGGTAGATCGTGGGGCTCGAGTTCGGCCGCGAGGAGCCGAGCGGCCTCGGCACCGATCTCCGTGAGGAGGCCCGCGCGTCCATCGACATGGCCGTAGATCGCGTTCGGTGTGACGCCGAGCTCTTTCGCGACGTCGCGTAGCGACCACGCCTCCCAGCCCTTCGCCTCCACGATCTCCAACCCAGCAGCACCGATGCGAGTGGGGTCGATCTGGGAGGGGTAGGGCACATCGGCATCGTACCGATCATCACGAAGGTGTACGTCGTCCATCTTCAGAGTAAGGTCGACAGCGTCCATCTTCAACGAAACGAGTCGTCGCTATGACCAACAACGAACAACCGAACCCTTCCGGAGCCGTCTTTGTCTCTGGCGCAACGGGAGGCCTTGGTCGCAACGTTGCCCGCGAGCTCGCGGCCAATGGACGCCACGTCGTTGTGGCTGGCCGACGGCCCGACGCTGTTGAAGCGGTCGTCGATGAGATCGTTTCGAGCGGAGGGAGTGCCTCGGTGTTCGTGGCAGACCTTGCCGACCTCGACGACCTCAATCGAACGATCGATCAGGCTCTTGAGAACGACGAGTTGCCTCCGCTCCACGGAATCGTTGCGAACGCTGGGATCTCGACGACGGACACGTTGACGACGAGTGCGCAAGGCTTTGACCTGACGTTCGGAGTGAACGTTCTGGCTCACCAGCTGCTCCTACATCGCCTCTCACCACACCTCATGCAGGGGTGTCGGATCGTGATCGTGTCGAGCGGCGTGCACCACCCGGGCAACAAACTCGCCCGTCGATTGCGCATTCCGTTGCCGACCTGGGTTGGCACTGAGAAGCTCGCCTTCCAACAGGCACAAACCGGGTCGGACTTCATCACCGATGGTCCTGGCCGATACTCGACCTCCAAGCTCGCCAACGTGTATCAAGCTCGCGAGCTTCAGCGACGACTCGATGCCGTCGGGTTGGATCCAGAAGTCTTTGCCCTCGACCCCGGTCTGATGGTCGATACCGACCTGGCTCGCGATGCTCCTGCTCTTGCACGATTCCTTTTGCGGCTCGTTGGGCGGGCCGTCACGCCGTTCGTCGACAACATGCGGCTGTCAGCCGATACGGCTTCGATGGTCCGAGAGCTTCTGGACTCGCACCGCTTCGTCGACGTTGGCTTCGAGTACATCGACGACGGTCACCCGGAGCCGTTGGCGTCACTTGCGTTGGACGACGACAACGCCGCTGAGCTTTGGGAAACGGCGTCGAGACTTGTTGAGGCGTCACCCAAGGAGAGTGTC
Source organism: uncultured Acidimicrobiales bacterium (assembly GCA_937925335.1). GTDB lineage: Bacteria > Actinomycetota > Acidimicrobiia > Acidimicrobiales > SZUA-35 > CALEWY01. Next base: position 24,229 of record CALEWY010000012.1, on the reverse strand, counting down.
CTCCTCGGGTGACGCATCGATCAGCGAACGTTCGCTCGCTGTCTTCTCACTTCGTCAATCGGATCCGACTCAGATGTAGTCGGTGCCATTGCCAGCGATTTCGGTGCTGCCGGTGAGTGCCATGAGCACAAGTGCCATCAGCAGGGCTGCAACGACGAGCATGATCGTGAGTGCTTGTGAGAAGCGTGGTCACAAGTCGGATGCTCGATCACGTCAACCTTCAGCGGCTGAGTTCGAGCGTTGCGATCACCGCTGACGCTTCTGCGATGAAGTCGGTTCCTTGACTGTTCTGGGCAACTGCGGCGGCCGGACCGGTTGGATGTTCTGGGAAGAACCAGATCCGCTGGTCGCTCGTCGACAGGAGCTTCTTGACGAACCCGTAGGGGGTGACGAGGGCAAAGTCGCACGGCTCATCGAGTGAGCAAGCCGCAGACGGATCACCAGTGAAATCGAACGCGATGACACGAGTGGCCGAGCCGTTTGGAGCAGTGAGATCGAACCGTTCGACGTTGTCGATGATCGCTCCCGGCGGGGGATCGCTGATGATCGCCTCGATGTCATCGACGCTGAGTGCGTCACCCGCCTGGATCGGACCACCACCGATTGGAACGAGCTCTCGGATGTCATTCAGGAACACGATGTCGCGATCGCCGGGCCCGATGCTTCCTGCCCGGGTGAGAACCACGACACCGGGAAAGTTCGGCTGAACGAACCAATCGCCTGGAACATCAATCGAGACAGACAAGCCAAAGTTCAGGAATTCGTAGCGGCCGGGGTCGATCGGCGAGAACGGCTCTCCAAGTGGTGGGAGTCCGTCCGGATCCTCTGAAGCCTCGGCGGCTGGTGGTGGCGGGCCCTCGTCGGCAAATTGAATCGCCTCTCCATCGGGCAGCGCTGGATCAAGGCCCGATCCCGTGAATTCGATGCTCGCAACAAGTGTCCCGAGCGTGGGCAACCAATCGTCTAGCGAGCCGCCGGGATTCGACGCGATTGCGGTCAGGACACCGCTCGGGGTGGTCCCGACGAACTCGATGGCGTTCTCTCCGGGTCCGAACCCGCTCTCGACGGGTGCGCCACGACGATCATTGGCGAAGGTGAACAGGTCCTTGTCACCCTCCATGTTGTAGCCAACCAGCTCGTATCCGAGCAGCTCGATCTTTGTGCCGGTCGGAACGATGTCGACATCAGCGGCTTCGGCTGCAGCGAGGTACTCCTCGGCTGTTTCGATCGGCGTTCCACTCGAGAGCTGTGATGTCAGAGCAACCGCCGCAAACGACACCCCGTCGTCCCCCACCACCAGTCCCTCTGCGGTGGAGACCAGCAACTGATCACCCGTGACCAGCAACGTATGGGTGTCGGGTACTTCGAAGCGCACACCTCCCATCGCCGAGGAGGCGAACGTCGAGCTCGGTCCATCATCGGCCTCGATCGTGATGAGTTCTTCATCGACGCTCGCAGAGTCCCCGTCCTCGGCCGCGTCGTCGTCCGCGTCATCGGTGCTGTCTTCCTCGGCTGTTTCGTCCTCCGGCGCTCTCGCGTCTGTTGTCTCGACAGCCTCGGTTTCGACGTCCTCGGTGACGGCCTCGCCAGAGCTCCCGCTGCAGGCTGCGCTGATCATGGCCAAGCTGGCAACGAGTGCGACGAACCAGCGGGTTCGTTGCGGGCGCTTCCGCGATGTCACAGATGGTGTGTTCACAATGTTTCTCCCTCTCGATTGCCGCCTACATCGTCAACGAGGTGAAGTTTCCGTCGGTCTCATCCAAAAGTTCTGTGGAACCCTTGGCACGAGTTCTCGAGACTCAGCCGACTAGAGGATGTACCGATCGCCAGCAGCGCGAATGGTGATGTCGCCGATCGACACACCCCACGGCTGATTGATCGCGTGAAGGATTTGATCGGCGATGTGCTGAGGATCGAGCGCTTGATAGCCGACCGATTCTGGGTCGAGATCAACCTCTGACGCTCTGCCTTCTCGGAGAGCGGCCGAGCTCTTCGCATGTTCTGCAGCGTTCTGCCCGATGATGCCAATGGATGCGTTGCGGTTGATGATTCCAGCGCCGAGACCGGTGCCGGGCACACCCGTCGGTTTCACAATCGTGACCTTGATCGTTCCCTGTGTTTCGACTCGAACGGACTCGGACATCATGTTGACTGCAGCCTTCGTCGCGCCGTAGACCGCTGCCCCGACGACGGGTGCGTTTCCGTAGATCGATGAGAGGTTGATGATGTGGCCACGGCCCTGCTTCATCATCTGGTCGTGGACGGCGATCATGCCGTTGAGGACACCTTTGATGTTGATGTCGATGCACTGCGACCACGCATCGGCTGCCTCGGCGTGGTCGGAGAGGAAGGCGAGCGGCATCGTTCCGGCGTTGTTGATGATGACGTCGACAGCGCCGAACCTGGCAACCGCTTGCCCCACCGATCCGGTCATCGCAGAGAGGTCGGTGACATCGGTCGGCGCGCCGAGAAACGCGCCGGCGACGTCGAGCCCTTCGGCGGTGAGTTCATCGCGCAGCGCGGCGATCGCATCAGCGTCGATGTCGAGCGCCGCCACCTTCGCTCCGCCAGCGACGGCGTCTCGGCACAGCAGTCGACCAAAGCCGCCGGCTGCTCCGGTGATCACGATCACCTTGTCGGTCAGATAATTCGTGGCCATTCGCAACGCCTCAGCTTTCGATCACGGTGACGGTGCCGGCCGTGCCGTCGACCTCGATCAGCATTCCGGTTTCGATGCGCTCGGTCGCACCTTCGAGCGCAATGACGGCTGGGATTGCGAGCTCGCGGGCCACGATCACGGCGTGGCTCATGAGGGCACCGACGTTGACGACGACCGCCTCGGCCGGAAGGAACAGCGGTGTCCAACTCGGATCGGTCAGGGGAGCGACGAGAATCTCGCCGGGCTCAAGCGCCGAGCCATCAGCCGGGTCGAGCACGACACGAGCCTTGCCTCGAGCAACACCAGATGAGCCGGCATCGCCCTTGAGCACATCACCGACGGCCGCAGCTCCTGCCCGCTCGGCGTTCTCGGCCTCGAGCTCTTCGAGGGTCGGCACCTCGCTCTGGGATGAGATGAAGAAGCGAGGCTCAACCGCCGCATAGCGATCAAACAAGGCGCCCCGTTCTTCGAGGATTCCGAGCATCGACGAGGGGTCCTTGAGGTAGTCGCGCAGCTCCTTCTTGGGCTCCAGCAACGCAACCCTTACCGGATCGTCGATCCCGCCTCGTTCGGCGCCGCGTCGAACGAGCTCGCGATAGACCTGCTTGACCGGCAACATGATGCGCACCGCTCGGTCGCGGGTGGCTTCTCGGCCTTGTGCCCAATACGGAGCGGCCTTGATTGCCTTGTCGAAGTTCAACTTGTCGAGGAACTTCACGTGCGGACGCACGGCTTCGATCGCTGCGGCTCGCTTGGAGTCGTCGTCGGCGAGGCGGTTCGCCGGTGACAGGTCATGGTCGGCCCGGCGCATCGAGTCGATGGCGGCGAGAGCGAGCTCGGGGGTGTTGTCCCATGTGCGGGCCGACAGCTCCCAGTCGTTCGGGCCCCGTTGGCCGTGCTCGGCGGTGAAGGCGTCGAAGGCCTTCGTGAACGCTGCGCCGTCGTCATCATCGGGAAGGCGTCCGAGCAGGCCGTCGACGCCGGTGTCGAACGCGGCCGTCATCGACGACGACGCCTTCACCTGCTTGGCGATCTCGTAGAGGGCAACTGAGTACTGCGCTGAATGAACATCGCCGGCCGCGCCGATCAGCTCGGTCACAAGACCGGGTTTGCCGGCAGCGGTTGCCGCATCGGCGAGCACGCCCGAAACGATGGCGGCGAGCGCCGTGGTCTTCATGTGGTTGGCAAACACTGGCTCGAACGCTGCCGGGAACGAATCGAGGTAGGCGAGGAGCACGTCGTCATCCGCGTCGAGCGACGGGCGCTTCGCTTCGAACGCTGCCACTCGTTTGAAGCTGTCGGTGGCGGGCTCGGGCAGATCCTTTTGTCCGAGTGCCTTCAACACGGTCAGCAGAATCTTCAGCGATGACTTGATGCTCTTGTCGCCATCACGAGGTTCATAGGGCGGCGGGTTGCCCTCGCCGAAGAAGGCCACATCGATCGCTTCAGCTGACGAACCGGGGGCTCGGACGCCCATCATTCGCAGATACGAGAGGTTGAGATAGGTGTAGCCGCCGTAGAGACCGATGATCACCGGCTCGTCACTGCTGAAATCACCGTCGTTGTGGATTCCAAGGTCGACGTAGGCCTGGCGCCACGCTCGCTCGGCAGGCCGCACGGCGTATTCGAATCCGAGAGCCGTGACGACTTCGGGGAACACCTCGCCGACATTGCCCCGCGTGTTGATCGGCCAGCGATCGTCGATCGAGCCCTCGATAATCCACCTGGTCCCCATGATGTTCCCCTTCGTGAGTCGGCTCGGAAGGTACCCAAGCGGGCAGGTGGAGGCCAGTTGAGCACGAGCGCATGTGGCGATCTTCTGGAAAACTCGGCGGCATGACAGATTGAGCGACGGATTGAGCGGCCGCGCGTCGTTGTAGGCGTCATGGGCACGAGGAGTCGGGTGGAACAACACCTTGAGGGAGGCCACAAGCCACGGCAGGCTGCCCTCGTCGCGCTCTACGAGACCAACGTCGACGATCTCTACCGGTTCTGTCTTGCACGGACCGGCAGCACCGTGACCGCCGAAGAGGTTACGTCCGAGGCATTCGTTGCTGCAGCGCGAGCCTTTGCTGGCGGGCGCGGGAGCGAGATCGACCGACCGTGGCTTTTTGTCGTTGCGAAGCGACGGATCGTTGATCAGTGGCGAGCGGAAGAGCGCAATCGGCGTCGTGTTGAGAAGGCTCGTAAAGCAATTGACCAGACAATCAATCTCGAGGCGGACGGGCCGGGGGTCTTCGACCACACGAGCGAGGCCGTTGTCGAAGCGTTGCAATCGCTGCCATCGCGACAGCGAGCAGCGTTGGCGCTTCGGTATCTCGATGAGTGCTCGGTTGCTGAGGTGGCGACCGCACTTGGTGTTGAGTACCGGGCTGCTGAATCACTGTTGGCGAGGGGGCGCCGTGGGTTTTCAAGGGCATGGCAAGAAACCTCGCGACGACAGGAGGAGCGGGCATGACCAACTCGTCGAAGGATGATGACGTGCTGGCGGATGAGGAGATCGAGCGACTGCTCCGGTCCGTCGTCGACGAGGGCACGCAGGCGTTTCCTGGTCGTGCGCGACTGCGCGAGCGAATTCTTGAAGAGCTCGAATCGCCGCCGGCGGATCGCGTTCGGCCTCGTTCGACCGGTGTGTCCCACCTCAATGCCCGGGGGCCTGAAGACGGGCTGTTGGAAGCCGATCTTTCAGATGAAGATCTTGCCGATGTCTTCATCTTCGACGTGGGGGAGGAGCGTTCGGAGGGCCGCTTGCGAGACAGCCGATGGCTGCTTGCGGCGGCAGCGCTTCTTGTGTGTTGCGGGATTGGCGGCTTCGCGCTGCTCAACAGCGAGGGCGGTGGAGCCAATGTGGAAGCGGTGTCGGATGATGAGTCGAGTCTGATCGCCGAGGGGGAGGAGTTGCCAGCCCCCATCGCCCAGGGTGAGCACCGGTCCAACGAAGTTGCTGGCGGGATTCGCCTTGAGCTGCCAGCAGGCATCGAGGTGCTCCAGGAGCAGCCCGGCCTCATCGTGCTTGGCTGGGTTGGCGATGAGGTTGAACCGCGTGCCGTCATCACGATTGTGGAGCCAGAGGGCGACCGATCGCTGGAAGCGGCGGTCGCCGACCTCGAAGCTGATGGACTCATCAATCCGTTTCGGGCGATGGGCCGCTCGAGCCAAGGACTCGTCGACGAATGGGAGGTTCGACTGACGAATCAGGCGGCGGAGCGGTTCGAATGCGAGGCGGTCGGCCCTTGTCTTCCGCTCGGCGAGCTCGAGATGTGGTCTCGCAGCATGAACTTCGTCGTGGAGCTGATCGGCCCCGATGGTGAAAGAGTCTGGTGGGTCGAGCAAACCAGCCGAGTCGGTGACCCGCTCATCGAGAGTGGGCCAGCGATCTTGGAGTCACTCCGCTTCGACTGAGCCCTCTGGTTCGAGATGAGGCGAGTCGCCTTTGCCGGGGGCGGCGGGCTCGGGGACCGGCGGGGCGGTTGATTCGTCGCTCGCGTCCGGCGTGCTTTCAGCGTCATCATCGAGCGAGCGGATCGTCCAACTCGATGCAGCTTTGGCGAGCGTGCCCGTCTGAGGATTGCAGTAGGGGAGGAACTCGAACAGCTGGAGGTCTTCCATCGTGTGTTCCTCGATGACCGAACCGTCCTCACCGTAGAGACGACGATGCCAGCCCTCAGGGCCAGAGATCTTCGAGTCGTGGCGCATCCATTTTGCTTGGCGGCCCTCGGGGATGGTTCGTTCGACGAGCGTTGGTTCGCAGCAGGCGTGCCGGCGATCCGTTCCAGCGGGGTGCACGGCGATTGATGCCGCTTCCCATTTCGCTGCTGCCTCGACCAGTTCGTTGCGAAGCTCGTCGCTTGGATGGCCTCGCTCGACGCATGAGAAGAGTGGTGCCCCGCTGGCATCGAGGACGTCGATCTCCCGGATGGCCTGCGGGCCCTTCTTCGTTGGCTTCCCCGTCTTCGGGTCAACTGGTTCGAGAACGCTGAAGTAGCGATCGAGGTCGCGCGGCCGCGCAGCAACATCGTCGGCGTCGTCGCCACTCGGCGACTGGGTCGAGATGTGATGAAAGAGCACCGTGATGCTGGTGAGGCGCGGCGTCTTGGCGATACGTCGTCCGAACTGCAAGAACCGCATGATCGGTCATCGGCGCCTTCCGGTGCGGGATTGAGCGACAAAGTTCAGGGGTCAAGTCTCGATTGTTCTGAACTTTGGCCACGAGCTGAGGCTCGCAGCCGCTGCGTTGAGTGAGCTCCGGGCCCGCCGATCGTTCTGAACCGACGCTCCCGATGCCAGGGACTTCCCCGATTACGGCTGGGCTTGTCTGTCATACGTTCCGGACATGCCGTTGCTCCGCTCGCCCCGCGTCCTTTCCATTCTTGCCCTGCTACTCAGCCTGAACGCCTGTGGCTTTGGGTTGCCCGACTCGGACACGTCCGACGCCGGCGCGGTCTTGCCGACCGGCCAGTCCGTCGCTGTCAGCGGCGAAGGCTTCGCTCCCTACGACCTGTGCGGCTTCGATGCCCCAGTCACCGGTGCGGTCAGTTTCGATGATGTTCGAGGCGCCGGCGTACAAGGCTTCGACGATGAGTTCATGGCGACAGGCGGCAGTCCGTATCTCGACGCCTACAGCTTTCTCTCCTCCGGCGTCCGCTGCCTGTGGTTCCTCAAGGACGGGACGTTCAGCCTTCGTATGGACCCTGGTGATTGGTACTTCGATCTGAAATCGGACGAGCCGGACGCTGTCCAAACTGAACGCAACGGCTGGTCCGTCGTTACCGCTGGCGAGGAGATCACGGTGCTCTTTCCCTCACAGGGTTACGGCGGATGGACGACGTTCTCCGTCGGGTACGACGCCCGAGAGACCCAACCTGCGCCGGAGCAAGCGGCTGTACGAGAGCAACTGCTCGACCTCTTTCTCGACAAGGTCACATTCGCCCCACCCGTCGAGCCAGAACTCGGGACGCCGGAGTGGTTCGAGTGCTCTCGCCCGGGTGCAGTCGGCAGCAGCGCACTGAATTTCTCTGGCGTGGCGAATGCGATGAACAAGGTTCTCGCAGAAGAATGGCTCTCCATCGACTACAGCGACGGCGCCATGTCGTGCTCCGTCAACGGCGTTGAAGGCTGGTCGGCGAGTGTTTCCTTCGTTTGGGACGAAGAGGCCCGCAGCTCGCTCGAAGCCGGGCTTGCTCCCGTCGAAGTCGGACGTTCAGAGTCCGTCGCCGGATTCGACGTCGCTGTTGCTCCGGTCGACCCTGACCGATCGACCCCACGAACGAGTATCGACATCGTGCTTCCCGAAGGTCGCCTGCGAGTCTCGACCTACGTCGACAGTCTTCAGAGCACCGAGGCTCAAAATGCGGTCGAGCAATCAGCGCTCGACATCGCCGCCGGTGTTCTCGCCGGACGAACCAGCCCCTGATCTCATCGCCAAGCGAGATCGACGTCAGGTGAACCGAGGCGTGCCCCTTGAACTCCCTGGCAGGTCCTGAGTCGGCGGGGATAGGTTTGGCTGTTCCCCTTTCCCGCCGAAAGCGACTTCTTCATGACTACCTCGATGGTTTCTTCAACCAAGAGACTCCTTGCTCTTCTCGCCGTCTTCGCATTCGTTCTTGCCGCATGCGGCGGCAGTGACGCAACTGAAGACGCTGGGGGTGAGAGCGACGGAGGAGGCGATGCAACCGATTGCTCGGTGGAGAACCTCCCGACCTTCGCCGATGGCAAGCTCACCATCGCCACGGGCGAGCCAGTCTTCCCGCCATGGATGATCGACGACGATCCCTCCAACGGCATGGGCTTCGAAAGCGCAACGGCATACGCCATCGCTGCCGAGATGGGCTTCGATGAAGCCGACGTCGTGTGGGTCCGCACCGAGTTTGATGCCGCCATCGCTCCCGGTGACAAGGACTACGACTTCAACATGCAGCAGTACTCGATCACCGCCGAGCGCGAAGAGATCGTCGACTTCTCCCTTCCCTACTACGAGGGTCAGAAGTCCGTGATTGCTCTCAGCTCGTCGCCTGCGGCATCCGCCGGCAGCTTCGCTGAACTCGCCGACGCAACGTGGGGCGCCACCATCGGCACCACCGACCTCGACTACATGGAGAACACACTCGGCCTCGAAAACGTCGCCGTGTATGACACCCAGGCTGACGTCGTCGCCGCAATGCTCGCCGGTCAGATCGACGCAACGGTGGCCGCATTGCCGACCGCCCTCTACCTCACCGCTGTTGAGATCGACGACTCAACCATCGCCGCCGTGCTTCCCACCGAAGGTGGCGAAGAGGGCGAGGGTATGGGTCTCCTCTTTGCTGATGGCAGCCCGCTCAGGTCCTGTGTTGACCAGGCGATCTCCGCGCTCGACAGCGCTGGCACCCTCGAGGCACTCGCCGTCGAGTGGCTCCAGGGCAACGGTGACATCCCACTCATCTCCGAGTGACACTTAGCCAATCAGGGAGTGATCACGACGGCGCTTCGGCGCTGACGAATTCTGACGCGCCGCCACCCGCACCGGCGCGGCTTTCGACGAGCGAACGCCTCACCCCGATCGCAATCAGTGCCGTGAGCACGGCGATCGTGGTGGGGCTGCTCGCCTGGTGGGTCGGCTCTTCGGAGCAATGGCCCGCCGTTCAGCGCCAGTTCTTCAGCTTGTCGGCGATGCGCGATGCCTTCCCCGATGTGCTTGGCGGGTTCTGGATCAACATGAAGGTGTGGGTCATCGCCGAGGTTCTGATCCTCGTGGTGGCCCTCTTGTTGGCCGTCATGCGATCGCTCACCGGACCGATCTTCGCCCCGCTGCGGTTCTTCGCCGTTGTCTACATCGACTTCCTGCGTGGCATTCCAGCGCTACTGCTCATCTTGCTGCTCGGCTTCGGCGTGCCTGCACTGCAGCTGAGCGGCCTCCCAAAGAGCGCCCTGTTCTGGGGAACGGTTGCCCTCGTCGCCGGCTACTCGGCCTACACAGCCGAGGTCTATCGAGCCGGCATGAGCTCGGTTCATGACGGCCAGCGAGCCGCTGCAAAGGCACTCGGCTTGAACCAGTGGCAGACCATGCGCCACGCCGTGATCCCGCAGGCGATTCGTAACGTCGGACCTGCGCTGTTGAACGGTGCGGTGTCGCTGCAAAAAGACGTTGCGCTGCTGAGCATCATCGGCATTCGAGATGCGGTTCGAGAAGCACAGATCATCAAGGACCGCACGTTCAACTACTCGTCGCTCATCGTGGCCGCGGTGCTCTTCTTGATTGCGTCGGTTCCGCTCGCCCGCTTCACTGATTGGTATGCGAGACGAGATCAAGAACGACGTCTGCAAAGGACTCGCTGAGCCGTGTCTGAATCGAACATGCGCGAGACCACCGGGCGCGAGCCGAAAGTCAGCATCCGCAATCTGACGAAGTACTACGGCGACTCGCTCGTGCTCAACCAGGTTGATCTCGACATCGACGATCACGACGTGGTCAGCCTCATCGGCGCATCGGGCTCAGGGAAGTCAACGCTGCTTCGTTGTGTCGGCCGCTTGGTCCCGTATGACTACGGCGAGATTCGGCTCGACGGTATCGACCTCGAAACCGGCGATCTCGACGAGAGCGACCTTCGCAAGCGGGTCGGCATTGTCTTCCAGTCCTACAACCTGTTTCCGACGATGAGCGTGCTCGATAACATCACGCTCGCCCCTCGCAAGGTGCACGGCGTCGATCGAGCTGAAGCGGAAAGCCGCGCCCACGATCTCCTCGAACTCTTCGAGATGTCCGAACACTCCGCCTCCTACCCGGATCGTCTTTCGGGCGGTCAGCAACAGCGAGTCGCCATCGTTCGAGCGATGGCCACGCAGCCCGACGTGCTGTTGCTCGATGAGGTGACCGCCGCGCTCGACCCCGAACTGATCGGTGGTGTGCTCGCCGTGATCCGAGACCTCAAAGAACAGGGAATGACGATGCTGATCGTCACCCACGAGATGGGATTCGCTCGCGAAGTCTCCGACCGCGTCTGCTTCCTCGACAGCGGGCGGATCGTCGAAGAATCTGAACCGGACGAACTCTTCTCCGACCCGAAAGAGGAACGCACGCGGCAGTTCCTGCAACGAATCATCGAGGCTGGCCGACTGTGACCAAGAAGGCGACGAGTAGCGCGGCCAACATGGCATCGAGCAAGGCGACCGACGAACAGATCAGCCAGGCTCGTGAACGGTCGCGTATCGCCGATCCGTCCCAGGCGGAGTCCGGCCATCAGGCCATTGAATGGGCTCGCCGATCATCACCGGTGCTTGACACGTTCGTTCGCGCCAAGCTCTCCGACGGAGCCTTGACCGGCCGACGAGTCGCTGTCGTGGTGCACCTCGAAGCAAAGACTGCCTTCCTCGCCACGGTGCTGGCCGATGCCGGTGCGACCGTCGTGGCCGCCGGCTCGAATCCGTGGTCGACGCGAGACAACGTCGCCGCCGCTCTGGTCGAGCGCGGCATCGAAGTCCACTCCACTCGCGGCTCAACAAACGAGATGTGGGAAGCCGATCTCATTCGAGTCGCCGACTGTGACCCCGAGTTCATCATCGACGATGGCGCCGAGCTCACGATTCGTATGGCGCGTGATCGACCCGAGGCGTATCAGCGGTTGCTCGGCGTGTCGGAAGAGACGACCACCGGCGTTGCCCGCCTCACCGAACTCCAACGACTCGGCCGCCTTCCAATGCCGACCGTCGCGGCAAACGATGCGGCATGCAAGCACCTGTTCGACAACCGCTACGGAACCGGCCAGTCGACCGTTCAGGCGATCCTGGCGCTGACGAATCTGCGGATGTCTGGCAAGCGTGTTGTGGTCGTCGGCTACGGGTGGGTTGGTCGCGGCGTCGCCACGTATTGCCATCAGCTCGGCGCTCGGGTCACCGCTGTCGAGGTTGATCCCATTCGGGCGCTCGAGGCCTACACCGATGGCCACCAGGTTTCCGATCTCGAAACGGCGCTTGGGTCTGCTGACTTCGTCATCACGGCGACCGGCGGCATCCGAGCGCTCACCGCTCGTCATTTCGATGCGCTGACCGAAGGCACGATCATGGCCAACGTCGGCCATCACGATCACGAGATCGATACGCCGGCGCTACGGGCTGAGTCGAGCGAGATCACCGAGATTCGCCCGGGTGTCACCGCTTACACACGCAACGGCATCACGACCTACGTGTTGGCTGAGGGTGCGCTCGTCAACATCGCCGGTGGCCTCGGTCATCCAACCGAGATCATGGATCTGTCCTTCTCCGTGCAAGCGCTTGGCTGCCACTACCTCGCATCCACCGACCTCGAGCCGGGCGTGCACGCCTTCCCCCCCGAGCTCGACCGCGCCATCGCGTCAGCCAAGTTGGCCAGCCGTGGCATCACGATCGAAAAGCTCGGCGACGATCAATCGGACACGCTCAGCGAGATCCTCGATGCCGACACGTTCGAGAGCTGGGGCACGAAGCCATGACCGAACGAAACCAGCCCGAACCAAGCCCGTCTGAAGCGGACCAGCCCGAGTTGAATCAAGCCGAGTCGAATCAAACCGAGGCGAGCCAGCCAGCACCGGTTGACTTTGGCCGCGGGATGCTCGACTTTGCCGGTCGACACATGCCGGCGTTGCGAGCGGCAACCGAATACGTACGTGCCGGTGGACGGCTGAAGGGTCGACGCGTCGGCGTTGCACTCACCCTCGAACCGAAGACCGCGAACCTCGCCGAAGCGATCGCATCGCTCGGAGCTGAGGTGGCTGTGCTCGGCTCGTCGAACTCCACTCGTGATGAGGTTGTCGCCGCGTTGCGAGAGCAGGGCATTGCTGTTTTCGCCGAAGCGGGATGCAGCCCCGAGCGATCACTCGAACTCCAGAACGCCTTCATCGATACCAAGCCTGAGCTGCTTGCCGACGATGGGGCGGGCAACGTGCGCCTCATGCACACCGACCGTCGTGATGCTCTGGCGACGCTCATTGGTGTCGCCGAGGAAACCACGAGCGGAGTGCGCCCGTTGCGAGTGATGGAAGCCGAGGCTGCCCTCGAGGTTCCGTGTGTTGCCGTCAACGATGCGCGGACGAAGCTGCTGTTCGACAACGTTTACGGCACTGGCCAATCCGTTGTGATGTCGATTCTCGATGCGACGAACCTACAGATGCAGGGCAAGCACGTCGTGGTCGTTGGCTACGGCAAGGTTGGCCGAGGCATTGCAGCCGCGGCTCGTGCACTCGGTGGACGAATCACCGTGACCGAGATCGATCCGGTCGAAGCACTCGTCGCCCATCACGACGGCTACGACGTGGCGCAACTTGCGACCTCGGTGATGACGGCCGACATCGTGATCACGGCAACCGGCATCGATCATTCGCTGACTGCAGCCCATGTCGCTGCGATGCCCGATGGAGCGATCGTCGCCGTCGGCGGAGCCGGTCTTGGTGAGTTCGATCCGGACGAAGGGCCCGAGCTGATTCACGGTGATGTGGTGCGACCAAACGTGCGCGAGTTGATCGTGCCCGATGGGCCAACCGTGTTCGTCATTGCGGATGGCTACTGCGCCAATACCTCAGCGGGGGAGGGCAACCCCATCGAGGTGATGGACCTTTCGCTCGCATTGCAGCTTCGTGCCCTCGACTACCTGGCCGAAGCAGACCTTCCCGTCGGCGTGCACCTCTTGCCGCCAGAGATCGACGATGCGGTTGCCGCGAGCCAACTCGCTGCCGCCGGTATCGAGATCGATGTTCCAAGCCCGAGCCAGCGCGACGCTGCTCAAAGCTGGTGACCGAGCTCGACCAATCGGTCAGCTCATCCGACGTGGTGCTGTGGTGCGCCGACGTTGTGCTCCCGCTCGATCAGAACGAGGGCGCAGAGCGCGCCGTCGATCGTCGCGCCATCGAGAACGGTGCCATTGAGAACGGTGTCATTGAGAACGGTGCGGTGGCCGTCGTCGATGGCCGCATCGTCGGGCTTGGTTCGCAGGCTGATCTGCGGGCCGAGCACCCGAACGCCCTTGTCAACCAGCACGGCGGCATCTTGATGCCGGGCCTCGTCAACGCCCATACCCATCTGCAATACACGACCTTTGCGGCGATGGGCCACACGCCGTTCGAGGACTACACGGCATGGTCGGTTCGGTTCGTTGAGGAGTACGACGCTCGGCCCGGCGAAGATTGGGTCGCAGCGTGCCACGCTGGTGTCGACCTCAGCCTTGCTGCGGGTGTCACCTGTATCGCCGACATCGTCACCGATTTCGAAGCCCGTGACGTCTTGTTTCAACGAGAGATTCCGGGGGTTGCCTACCTCGAGCTGATCGGGACCGTCCCAGCGGATTGGGAGGCTGGCGATGGTGCTCGGCTGGCCGATGCTGTTCGCACCGGACCGACGACCGAGGCCACCTCGGTCGGCATCTCGCCGCACGCGCCCTACAGCATCGAGATGCCGGTGCTGCGAGCGATGGCGAACCTCGCTCGAGAGCTCGGCGTTCGGTTGCACACCCACGTTGGCGAGTCCGACGGCGAAGACGAGTTCTATCGAACTGGCACGGGCAGTCTCGCCGAGCGTGTGCAGTTCGTTGCGAACCGGCGAGTTGAGATCCTCGAACGAGGCGGAGTTGGGATGGGGGCCGCCGAGCTGGTCGAGTCGCTCGGCTTGCTCGGTCCGGACAGCCACCTCGCCCACGGCGTCTATCTCGGTCGAGATGGACGCCGGATCATTGCCGACTCTGGTTCGGTGGTCACACTCTGTCCGCGCTCGAACGTGATCGTTGGAGTCGACGCGCCACCGATTGCTGACTACCTGGCCGAGGACATCCCGTTTGCCGTCGGGACCGACTCGCTGAGTTCGTCTCCCTCGCTCGACCCGCTCGATGACGTCGCTCGGCTCAAGGCACTTGCGTTGGAACAAGGTGCGGACCCGAGCGGATTGGATCGCCGTCTGCTTGAAGCAGCGACGCTCGGCGGAGCGCAAGCCATGGGCCTCGAGCACCAACTCGGATCATTGACCGTCGGCAAACGCGCCGACTTCGCGGTCTTCGATGTGAACGTGAACGATCGCTCCGATGAAGAGGTCTCGGTGAAGAACGAGCGCGGTCGGGGCTACGAAGCTGCGATCGTCGATTCGGGCGCGGGCACGTGTGTGCTCACCGTGATCGGTGGCGTGGAACGCTGGCGTCGAACGTGAGCTCGATCGAGATCGTCACCGATCGCGGCACGCTCATCGAGCACTTCAACCACAACGTTGCGCTGCACGCCTACGGCTTGGCCGATCTCGAACAACGCTTCTGGGTTGCCTCACAGTGGTGGCATCGCAACGGTGCCTTTGTTGGCCGAGTGCCGCTGCCCGGGCCCGAGGGCGTGATTGCGATCTACGCAATCGACGAGCTCGTTCCCGAAGAGACTTCACGGCTCGTCCTCGATCTCTACGACGAGTTCCCGCCCGGCGCATTGATCGTCGGACCGACTGGTTGTGACGACTTGGTGGGATCGACGCATGACATCGAACGCCTTGGAGCGCACGTCAAAATGGTGGTGACTCCGGAGACGTTCACGAAGCCAGAGCGAACGACCCGAGCCGAGGTGTTGCGCGAAGCCGACCTCGATGCCCTCCTGGCCATGTATGCCACGGATCCAGGCGCCGCGTTCTTCCTTCCGTCGATGCTCGACGACGGTCTCTTCGCTGGCGTGTGGGACGGTCCAAATCTCATCGCCGGTGGCGGCACCCATGTCCGCAACGACGAGTTCGGTGTCGCTGCCCTCGGCGCGATCTTCACCGCTCCAACGGCACGTGGAACTGGTCTGGGTGCTGACGTCACCGCCCTGCTCACCGAGCGGCTGCTGGACGAAGGTCGCACGGTCGTGCTGAACACCCACGCCGACAACCACGTCGCCCACCGCCTCTACGGCCGCCTTGGCTACAAGCCAATCCACACCTACACCGAGTTCATCGTCCAGTAGCTCGCTGACGTCGGCCACCCTGCACCGAGCCCACGCCCCGCGAACCCTCATCAACCTCTGAGGTGCGGCAGGTTGGCGAGCAGGTGCGCGCCCGATTCGCGCCCGACCCGCGCCCGAGGGAATGTTGCGTAGATAGTGGGTTTCCGCGATTTCCGCGTGATGACTGGTCGAAAACGGCACCTGCAGCACCTCAGAGGTGCGGCAGGTCGCACGTTCGCGCATAAAGGTGCCTACGTTGGCCGAGCGCTGGGTGTCGGGGGTCGTGAATCACCTCGTCCTCGTAGGGTGGGGCGACATGATGTTTGATCAACGAAGTGAAGAGTCCAGGTGCAGCTCCAACTGATCGCCTCCGACATCGATGGCACGCTGCTCGGGCCCGATCACATCGTGACCGAGCGAACGATCGAGACACTTCGCCGGGCTGCTGACGCTGGCGTCGAAGTGGTCGCGGCGACCGGACGTTCTCATTGGAGCGCCATCCCGTTGATCGAACCGATCGGCTGCGTTCGGTGGTTGGTGGCATCCAACGGCGCAACGATTTACGACCTTGAAAACGACGAGATCGTTGGCAGCTTCCCGCTCGAAGGTGGGGTGGTTGGGTCGGTCGTCTCGTCGCTCGAAGGCGAGTTTGGTGAACTTGGCTACTCGTGGGAGACCCCTGAGGGCGTTTTCCAGAACGAAGCTTTCCGAGCGATCCGTTCGACGCTGTTCCCATCGGTGAAGCTCTCAAAACGGTCGACGAACGAGTTCGTTGCCGGCGTCGAGGACCTCGCGAAGTTGATGATCCTCCATCCGGCACTCGCCGACATGGAGTGGTTCGAAGCCTCCGCCCCACATGTGCCTTCAGACCTGAACTTCGCGACGTCAGGTATGGGTTTCGTGGAGCTCACGTCACCCCAAGCTGACAAGGGCATTGCGCTTGCGTCCCTGTGTGAACGCCTCGGTGTCGATCAGGAGCAGACGGTGACGTTCGGCGACCAGCCGAACGATCTTGGCATGCTTCGTTGGGCCGGGCGGGGTTACGCGATGGGCAACGCAAACGACAAGGCAATCGAGGCGGCGTCCCATCGAGCGCCGCATCATCTCGAAGACGGTGTCGCTCAGATCGTGGAGCAACTCTTGGCGGAACGAGGCAGCGCATGAGTGGCCCAAGGTCTTGCGTCGTGCTGCTCTATCCGGGTTGCACGCTCGCCGAAGTGATCGAGGTGGTCACGCGCCTCAACGGTGCCGAGGTTGCTGTGCAGTTCGTCAGCGCGGACGGCAGCGATGTGATCGACCAGTCCGGGCTGATGATGGTGCCGGACCGCCCGATCGACGAGATCGATCGGTCGAAGGTTGACGTCGTCATCGTTCCCGGTGGCGACCCCGAGGCGATCATCGGTGATGCGTCGGTCAAGCGGCTCTTGGCTGCTGTCGTCGACGGTGGCGGAGTGGTCGCTGGAATCTGTGCCGGTGTCCTCGTGCTCGGTGATGCTGGTGTGCTCGCCGGTCGCCACATCACGCACAACTACCGGGCGCCGTGGGCGGGCGACGAGATCGAAGCGTTCGTGCGCCCGCTGCTCGAGAGTGCAGCCGAAGTCGAACCAACCTTCGGTGAAGTTGTGTGTGTTGACCGTGGCGCATCAGGGGCGACGGTCATCACGGCTCTGCCGAACGCAACGATTCAGTTCACGACTGCTGTCGGCCAAGCGCTGGGCATGTTCGACGATGACTCCGCCGCGCTTCTCGAGCGCCACCTTCAGGGTGAGTTCGTCCCGGAGCTCTTCGAAGACTGACGGTCAGGCTTGGCCGTCGCGCCATGCCTTCAACGAAGCGATGTCATCGAAGACCATGAAGTCGACGGTGGCTTCGAGGTGCTCACTGGCCGCTCGGAACTTCAGGTTTCCGCCGTTGTGATCGTCTCTCATCATGTTCATCAACGCCTCGGAGAACGCGACTGCGTCGATTTCGCCGTGGGTGCTCGAATCGAGTGTGAATCGCTCGTAGGCCTTGAACTGTTCAGCGGTGAAGCGCTGCAGTCCTGCCGCAACAGACTCGAGCTCCGCTTCGAACTCGGGCCATCCAAAGGTGCGTACGAAGTTGAGGAGGTGGGGAAGGTTGGCGACGCCCATGAACGGCGTGCCGCCCTCGTAGGTCCAGTAGCCAAGGCTTCCTGCATACATCTGGAAGAAGGCGTAGGCGCCGACGGCGACGAGGTCGTTCTTGTCAGACTCTCCGACTTCGGCCATCACCTGAAGAACGCTGTAGTCGTCAGGTGTGTAGACACCGCGAGCGCCTTCGAGAGCCTTGCGAACGATGGGGACAGGCACGACAACTCCTCTGAGGCAGCGAATGATCTTCCCGGTGTATCGGCTCGCCGGAGTTTGGTCTGAAGCCCGCCGGTTCAGCGCGCGATGAGCTCGAGAAGGGTCGTTGGGATTGCAGCAGCCGCCACGCTGTTGTCTTGGGTTCTCGCCAAAAGAAGAGCTCCTTCGAGCGCGGCGATGAAGCTCAGTGCAAAGGCTTCGTGGTTGAGGTCGCTTCGAATGTCACCTTCCTCCACGCCGTTGGCGAGTTGGGTTGTGACCCATGTGATCTCGTCGTCGAAGAAGCCGATGATCTCGCGTTGGGCGTTCTCGTTCAGGTCGTCCCATCCAGCGACTGCGGCGCCGCACAGGCAGAGCTCGGCGGCGTCGGCTGGGCGAAGGAAGAGCTCGCCGTAGGAACGAAGGCGATCGAGCGCCCGCTTCTCGTCGATGTTGTCGACGGCGAGACGGAACGACTGGCGGTACCGAGCGGTGGTCTCGGCGACGAGATCATCCTTCACCCGGAAGTGGTGATGAATCGAGGGTGCTCGAACACCGATTCGTTCGGCGAGATCGCCGTAGCTGAAGCCGGTGACACCGCTCGTTTTGATGGCGGCGGTTGCCGCCTCGATCGTTGCGACGCGAATGTCGCGCCCTGATGGCCGGGCCACTAGGTCTGCCCGGGCGCGTTTGCGACGAACGGCATCGTCGACATGTCTGAGGCGCTGGCTCTGGTGGGTTGCAAGCGAATGAGCACCTGTGGTTTGCCTTCGAGCATCGTGCACCAGGCATTGGCCGCCGACTCGCCGAGGTAGCGCTTTGCGGCGCGTCGATACGAGTCGGTGAGGCCGCCATACGATTCGAGCGTGACCGGGCCGCTGATCCGCACGCTTCGGTAGGGAAAGTCAGCCGTGTCGATCGTCGCAGCAACCTTCGCGCCGTCGTTGAGATCCTCCAGCTTGCGTGAGCCGGCGAAGGTGGAGATCAAGAGCTCTGCACCATCCCACTCGAACCACATCGGGGCTACCTGTGGATGCCCGTCGCCATCGACCCACGCGATTCGAGCGGGGATTCGCGACTCGAGAAGCAGTTGGACATTGCGCGAATCGGGCTGTCGGAGCGCCGCTGGAAGTGCGGCCCGCGAGTTGGCTTCAGTTGAGTGTTCGGTCATCGAGGGCTCCAGTTTCGAGCAACGTTGGAGAGAGTCTACTAATCCATAGACTATCAAAATGAACGATCATGCCACTCCCGATGTCGCCACGGCCATCAGCGATGCGGTCACCGTCGAGGTTGATGTTGACGCTGTTGTCGTGGGAGCAGGCATTTCCGGACTTGCCGTTGCCCAGGGCCTCCTCGCCGCTGGTCGCTCGGTTGCTGTTCTCGAGAGTCGGGATCGAGTCGGCGGTCGTTTGCTCAGCCCCGAGCTGAGCGATGGAACGGGTCGGGTCGACCTTGGAGCCACGTGGTTCTGGCCGGGTGAGGAACGTGTCGCCGCACTCGTTGATGAACTCGGGATCGCCGTTCATCGGCAGTACCTCGATGGCGATGCCGTCTTTCATCAACCCAGCGGGTCACAGCGCATCGAGGGCAATCCAATCGATGTTCCTTCATTTCGTTTCGCCGACGGCGCGCAGAGTCTCGCTGAAGGCTTGGCTGCTTCGTTGCCGGACGACCTCATCGAATTCGAGGCTCGGGTGATTCGCGTGAGCGCATCCGATGTCTGCGAGATTCAACACACGGGTGGAACGTTGACGGCCCGCCATGTGGTGCTCGCCCTGCCGCCGGCGCTTGCTGTCAGCCAGATCGAGTTCGCACCGGCGCTTCCCGATCGGCTTGCTGGTTTGGCCGCGCTCACTCCGGTCTGGATGGGGTCGACCGTCAAGGTCGTCGCCCACTTCGACCACGCCTTCTGGCGCAACGAGGGCTTGGCCGGAAGCGCCGTGAGCCACATCGGGCCAATGCGCGAGCTCCACGACATGAGTGGACCCGACGGCCAGCCAGCGGCGATCTTTGGATTCGTCCCAAACAACAGCCCCAGCCCTGCACCGACCGAGGAGGCGATTCGCCATCAACTCGTTGAAATGTTCGGTCCGGCCGCCGCGGACCCGATCCAGATCATCATCGCCGACTGGCGCAGCGAAGCGGCCACCTCCCCGCCTGGCGTTGAGCAACTGCAGGCGTACCAAGCCTTCGGGCACGACCTCTTCCAACGGCCGGCACTCGACGGCAGGCTTCACTGGACATCGACCGAAACCGCCACCGTTGCCCCCGGCCACATCGAAGGTGCTCTTGCCGCGGCCGAACGAGTGGTCGCTGCGATCCTCTCATCCGACCCAGCTCAGCCCGACTCAGCTCAGCCCGCCCCAACCTCAGCCAACGCAGATCCCACAGCTCTCGAAGGAGCAAACCAATGACGCAGCCGACACTCTCAGGGCTCCTCGCCGAATACGACCGGGCTCTCGCTTACACGAGCGATCTCACGGCTGATCTCACCGCGGACGAGATTGCGTGGCGGCCGAATGCTGAGTCTTCAGCGATCGGTTGGCATCTCGGCCACCAGGCCGCGGTTGGTCACTACATGGTTCGGAACCTCACGTCGGCTGAGCGACCGATCGACGCCGAACTCGACACGTTGATGGACTCGGCAACACCCGAATCCGATCGGGAGTTGCCCGCCGTCGATCGCATCATCGACTACCGAGGTGTCGTGGCTGAACGTGTTCGCCATCTCATCGGCAACATCGACGATGGCAAGGTTGGGGCACCAGCCCAGCTGCGGGTGATTGCCAACACGTTGATGATCGCGGTGATCAACCACGAGTATCAGCACAGCAAATGGGTGGGCGAGGTGCGCGTCGAGCAGCACGGCAAAGATCTCCCGCCTGATCCAGTCTCGGAACATCTTTCGACGATCGACGGCTACCTCATGGTCAACGCCGGCTAGAGAACGCGAACCGCTCAGCTTGATCGAACTTCGGCGAGGCGAGTACGGGAGTGGTCGTCGTCCCAGCACACAGCGGCCTCCCACGCTGCGGACGCTTGGCTGGCAATGTCCAGTTCGGAGCCGAGTTCAGGACCGACTTCGCAGTCGCGGTTGGAGCCGCTGTTGAAGCCGTGTTCGAGAGTTTCGCTGTTCTGGGGGTTGAGCTCGCCGCCGTTGTGGGGCAGGACGAGGTCGAGGAACGGGACATCGACGTGTGCTTCGTCCCAGTCGATAAGGGCGACTCGGTCGGTGGTCATGAGCACATTGCCAAAGTTGTTTGCATCGCCGTGGATCACGCTGTGCTGGTCGACTCCAGATTGATCGTGGTCGGCCAATCGAGCCCACGCGGCACGGCATCGATCGACACCAGCCGTTGGCATCGCGGCGAGGTCAACCTTCGTGCCCCGGTCTGTATGGAGAAGATCGACCGATGATCGCCAGCCCGGGCGTTGAGGCCAACCGGTGGTGAGTTGGTGGAGTGTGCGCAAGGTGGCGGCGACCCGTTGCCAATCCGCTTTCGAGGAGGGTGGGACACCTTCGAGGTAGGTCATGACGACAAGCCCGTCGACGAAGAAGCGGCCGTCGGTCGTTGAGAGAGGCACCGGGACTGCCAGTCCTTCGCGATCGAGGTGCATCAGGAGCTCGGTTTCCCATGCGAGATCGGCATCGCTTCGTTTCCCCAGACGTCCAACGGCGAGGTGGCCGTTGATGCGAACGCTGCGCACGTCGTTGGCGACGCCGCCCGTCAGGCGCTCGACGATCTCGACATCACCCCATTGCTGAAGACTGTCCCAACCCATGACGACAAGTGTTGCGAATGCGTGGGGCGGGTGCTCGGCGGTTTCGCCCTTCGACGAGATGTCAGCTGGCGGGGAGCCGACGCTCGCGAAGCACTTTTGCGGCCGACACCACGACCGTGAGCCCCGTGATGATGAAGAACGGCACGCCGAGCAAGGCCGGAATGATCGCAAGATAGGCGCTGCTCGATTGGTCGAGTGGAGTTGTGAGGAACGAAACGAAGAACCCGACGTAGGAGGCAGATGCTGCGAGCGCGCCCAGAAGAATCCACGAACTCGTCGTACGTTCTTTCGCCGTGTTGAGAACAGTCCTCGTCGATTTCACGGCGAAGTAGACGGCGGCGATTCCGATCGGAGCCGCCGTCCAGGGTCCAACGCTGATCCACGCGGCTTCGTCACCACGAGAGCCCACCAACAAAAACGCACCGGTGACCCACCAGCTGGCGAGAACCAGCCACGCCAACCAACGCGCCACCCGGTCACCGCTGAGTCGTTCGATTGGAGCCTTCGTCATGTCATCCCAATCAGCGAAGAACGTTGTGGCTGCGTTCCTCGTCGAGTGCGATCACAGGATGGTCCGAATTTGGCCGCCGGTGAGCGCGCGCTGCCCATTTTCCTGGTCGGGCCGCCACATCGTTGGTATGGCTGACAGTCGGTCAGGGGTGTTCGTTGCGGGCTCGGATGATCAGGTCGACCATGCGGGAGCCTCCGCTCGCTCCGTTCGTTGATGTGTTCTGCCAACTCTGATCAGCGACGACTCGAGGCCAGGGCTCGTCTTCCCACCAACCGAACATCGGGCCTCCCGATTGTCCTGGCCAGACGTCGGCTTGGTGATACATCGCTTGATGGCTTGCAGGCTGACCATCGTCGCCGTCGAGGCTGAAGTCGTTTTCGAACGTGGGTCGGGTGCCACCGGAGATGTCGCCGGGGTAGCCGATATGGCTCCAGTAGTTGCCGCCGTCCCAAGAATCGGAATACGTCCGCGATCCCATCCAGCCGGTCGCCGCACCCATCTCGCGATCGAGCACGACGACGACGTAATCGTTGCGCGCCTCGGTGCCATCAATCGTTGGCCCGGAGACCTGTTGTTGCCAGTAGATGTGTGTCGCCCAGGCTGTGCCGAACGGTGTGCTGCCGTCGAAGTAGCTCGGCATGAACTTGATCCATCCGGCAACGAAAGGATCGGGATCCGAGATCCATTGAATCGCGTGGCTGCAGGTCAGGAGGTGACGCGGGCCAATCATGACGCCGGACGCCCACCCGCCGGCCGAGGTCTCAACCCTGCCAGCCGTGCACCAAGGGAACGCCGTGTCGCTGAATGTGTAGCGATCTTCGGGGGAGAAGACGGTCGTCGCCCATCGGGTCGCTGGATCGACGTCTGCCAGCGCGTCGATCTTGGACCAACGCCTGAACTTTCGTTCGAGCGTGGCTGGAGCTGTGCGAAGCGCAAGATGGTCAGGCAAGTAGCCGGTCAGCAGATCCTGGTGCTGTGCTTCGTCGAGCAGCTTGCGTCGGCCGGAGAGCTTTGTGCCCAGGACGCCCTCGGCGAAGGCGCGATGCCCGAATGGGTTTTCCTCCAATCCAGGGCCCGCCCGGAACAACTGCTCGGCGAGTTTCTGATCTGCGAATCTCGAGATGGCGTCGCGGTCGCGAAGCTTGCGTCCGAGTTGCTTCGCCAAAATGGGCGCGTCGAATCGATCGTCTTCCTTGCTCATTCCCTCACTCCTTGGTGGCGGGTCCGACTTCGTCGGTCCTCGCCACACAAGAGCGTCGATGCTCGCCGGGGGTACATCTTGCTTCGAGTTTCTGGCGAGATGATCCGACTTCGGCCATGCGGGTCAGATGTAGAGGAGCCGAGCCACGTCGCTGCGTCCGAAACAGCGCACAGTGAGCGGCCGATGCGACGCGGCCCGCTGGTTTCTCCTCGCCCAAGGTTTCGCGATGCGTGCGATGGAGCGATCAGAATGCTGGAGTGAACGTCTCTGAGATCTTGCAAACCCGCTATTCGGTTCGTGGCTACTTGCCTGAACCCGTGCCGGATGCGCTGATTCGCGACGTGTTCGACACCGCTCGTCTTGCCGCGTCGGGCACCAACACTCAGCCGTGGCACGTCGCAATCGTTTCGGGTGATGCGTGCGACCGGCTTCGTGAGGAGTTGTGCGAGTTGTTTGATGCCGGTGCTGCACAAGAGCGCGGATTCCCCGGTGGCGCGAAGTCAGAAGGGGTCTACCTCGATCGACAGCGGGCGTGTGGATTTGGCTACTACGAAACGATGGGCGTTGAGCGACAGGACAAGGAGGGGCGCATCCGGATCGCTCGGAAGAACTTCGAGTTCTTTGGCGCACCCCACGTCGCGTTCTTCTCGATGCCCCGAACGATGGGTTACCCGCAGGCCGTCGATATGGGCATCTTCTTGCAGACGGTCATGCTCGTGATGGTCGAAAAGGGGATCGGTTGCATCGCCCAGGGATCGCTCGCTGGATACCCAGGCCCGGTGCGCGAGATCGCCGACATGCCAGACGACAACGAGATCCTGTTCGGCCTCTCCTTCGGTTTCGAAGATGAGGAAGCGCACATCAACACGGTTCGAATGA